>CANJPU010000009.1 GCA_947476285.1 Comamonadaceae bacterium
CAGCGCAGCCTTGCTGTTTTGCATGTCGTTGTACGAATTGGTCATGGCGCCGTAGCCCCATGTGTTGGCGACGCCGGCGACGGTGGTGGAGTGGCAGATGCGGGCCTGGTGGTCGCAGTTGTTGCTGCCCCAGAAGCTGACGAACTTGCGCATCAGGTAGGCCTGCTCGTTGCTGTGCTTGGACGAGCCCACCCAGTAAATCGAATCGGGCCCGCTGGTCTTGCGCAGCTCCAGCATCTTGGCGCTGATTTCATTGAGCGCGGTGTCCCAACTGATGCGCTGGTACTTGCCGTTGACCAGCTTCATCGGGTAGCGCAGACGGAATTCACCGTGGCCATGCTCGCGAATGGCCGCGCCCTTGGCGCAGTGCGCGCCCAGGTTGATGGGCGAGTCGAACACCGGCTCTTGCCGCACCCAGACGCCGTTCTCGACCACCGCGTCGATGGCGCAGCCCACCGAGCAGTGGCTGCACACGGTGCGCCGCACTTCGATCTTGCCCTGGCCAATGGCCGCTGCCGCGCCTTCGGCAGCCCCGGCTTTCTTCACCAGCGTGAGCGAGGACGCCGCGATGCCGACGCCCACCCCCAGCCCGGAGCGGCGCAAGAAGGCACGTCGGTCCATGGTGGGAACAGCATGGGCCAAGCCGCGTTGCAAGCTGTGCACGAAGCGCGGTCGCGCCGGCCCGTGCTCTGTGGTGGTTTTGCGGGTCAATAACATGGTGGGCCTCCTGCGCGCTCGCCCTGAATGCCGGCGAACGCCAATTGGGAATGGAGAGAGCGAGAACTCATGGACTTGCCGATGGGGCAGTCAGATGAGGGTGGACTTGTAGTAGCGCTTGACGTGCTCGGTCAACTGGTAGCCGCCGCCTCGCTCAGGCGGGGGTTTGAGTTCGGGGGCGGGCGGCGTATCACGCACGGCGCCTGGCAGCAGGCTTACCGCTGCGGCCGCGACACCCGCAGCGCCAGCGCCGGTAAACAAGGTTCTTCGCGACAACTTCGACTTAGCTTGCGTCATGTCGTCTCCTGGTCGTTTTCTTGCACGAGAAAGCGCCCACTTCGCGGGGCGTTTACTATCTGAGACACTCTAGCACACACTTTAGAGTGCACCTAATGCCCTTGGAAGCCAAATGGCATGGTTTCGTTCCAAAAGAACGACAAAGATTGCGCCAAGTCATGACATCGGGGTGCAAGGCCTATGTCTGCCGTGACACTGCACTGGATGAGCAGGGCCCCATAGAATCGAGTTGATCGACCTGAACCCGCAGTAAATGGCACTTCATTGAATCCCGTCACCTTCCCTTCATGCTGACTGTCCCGCGATTCATCGGCAAGGCGCTGGCGCGCTACCTGGCCACCCCGCGACCGGGCGTACAGGTTGGCGTTGCCTCGGACCCACGCAAATTGCAACAGTGCCTGCAGCCGTGCGATGTGCTCCTGGTCGAGGGCAGCACCCGCATCGCGACGGCGATCAAGTACCTCACACAGTCAACCTGGTCGCATGCGGCGCTGTACGTGGGGCCGCAACTGGGCGGGGAAGACGAGAACGGGCACCCTTACCTGTTCGTCGAAGCCGATCTGATCCGGGGCGTTTGCAAGCGCCCGCTGTCGCACTACCTGCCCTATCACACACGCATCTGCCGCGCGCGCCGCCTTGGCGACGACGACAAGGGCCGCATCCTGCACGAAGTCTCTCGCCAGGTTGGCAACCAGTACGACATGAAGAATGTCTTTGATCTTGCCCGCTATCTGTTTCCCATGCCGCCGGTGCCGCAGCGCTGGCGGCGCCGTTTGATGGCCCTTGGCAGCGGCGACCCGACCAAGGCGATCTGCTCATCGCTGATTGCCGAGGCATTCCAGCAGGTGGGCTATCCAGTGCTGCCCAATGTCACGCTGCAGCCTGGGCTGGCGCCTGACCAGCGCGCTGCCGTGCACCAGGTCTTTCACATCCGGCATCACAGCCTGTACGCGCCACGCGATTTCGACGTGTCGCCTTACTTCGAGATCGTCAAGCCAACCCTGGACCGGGGCTTTGATTATCGGCAGATCGAGTGGGCGTCAGGGCCTTGAGGTGCAGGGCCGACGCCTTCAGCCCAACATATCGAAGCCTTGCGCCTCCACACTCGCAAAGGCCCGCGTGAAGCCCGCCAGCGCCGCATAGAAGCGCGCCCTTGGGTGGCCTGCGATGGCATCGCACAGGGCTGACACCCAGGGCTGAAGATGCGCCGCGAAGAATTCGGATTGGCGAGTGAGGTTGGCTACTTCCACATCGTCGCCAGCGATCAGATAGCGCATCACTTCGCACAGATAGGCGATATGGTCTTCGGTGTCGGGCATGGTCTCGTCGCGAGTCAGGCCCAGCGTGGCCAGATCGGTGCGCAAACGAACAAGAGGTTTTTCGTTGAGAAAGCCGCTCTGGTAATGCGAGCCGAACAAATAGATGTCGGGCTTGCCGACGCCGCCGAACAAGGCGTCGTATTCGGCGGCCACCTCTTCATCGCCCATGGCGCGAGCAACAGCCACCAGTTCGCGCCATGGCTCTTCAAGGTAGGCGCCAGCAGCGGGCGCCTCGGTTACTGCCACCCGCAGCGCTGACAGCAGCTCGCCCGAGGCGCGCTGGTAATACAACTGTGCGAGCAGGCCGTAAATTTCAGCCCGGGCAGTTTCCTCGTCCAGCGCGGAGCTGGTGGGTATGTGGATGCTCATAAGTCGGTGATGCGGGTTTCGTCCTTGGCCGAGAAGATGTCGATCACGCGGCAGTCTCCGCACATCTTCAGGCGCTCTTGCGCAGCACCTTGAAAGGCCGCATGACCGGCCAGCTTGCCCAGCATGGCTTCAATGGCCTTGAGGGTGCCAAAGGGTTTGCCGCAGCGCACGCAGGCATAGGGCTGGGTTTCATTGAGCACCCTCGCCTCTTTGCGCTGCGCAGTCAGAAGCAAGCGCGGCTGCAGGGAAATGGCGTCTTCCGGGCAGGTGGTGACGCACAAGCCGCACTGCACGCAGTTTTTCTCAATGAAGCGGAACTGAGGCAGCAGGGGGTTGTCCTGCAAGGCACTCACCGGGCAAGCACTGACGCAGCTCAGGCACAGCGTGCATTTGTCTTTGTCCACTGCGACGCTGCCAAAAGGCGAGCCCACAGCAGGCAGATCGATCGCGTCGGGGCGCTGCGCGGCGTGTTCCAGCAAGTGACCCAGCGCCAGCTCCAGGGTGCCGCGCTTGTCGGGCGTCACCGCGAAACGCGCCGCAGGCAGGTGCGACTGTGGCGTCTCTCGGGGTAACAACTGCAGCTCCTGGTCCAGATCGGTCATGCTGCGAGCCTGTATCAGCCGAAGCGCCAGGCCCTCATAGCCCAGACCGCGCAAGATGGCGTCACCCACGTCCATCTGCTCTTGCAGGGCTTGCAGGTATTGGCTGGCCTCTTCATCGGTGATCAGCACCACCACGCAAGCCGCGCCGTAGGCGATGGCGCTCAGCCATACATCCAGGCCCACGCTGGCGGTATGCCACAGCGCCACGGGAATCACATGAGCCGGCAGGCCCTGGGCGACACCCAGCCGCGCCGCGCGGCCAAGCTCTTCGACCAGCACGCGGCCGCGTTCCTGGCTGTGCAGCAAGAGCACCGGATGCTTGCCGCCGGCGCGGGCATAGGTTGACAGCAAGGTCTTGAGCTTCACGCCTTGCTCACCGGCACGCGGATACGCGTAGGTGAGCGCGCCGCTCGGGCACACGGTGGTGCAGGCACCGCAGCCCACACACAAGTTGGCATTGACCTTGATCTGCTGGCGTGATTTGTCGCTGGCAATCGCCTCAGCCGAGCAGACCTCGATGCAGGCATTGCAGCCGACGGTTTCGTTGCGGCTGTGGGCGCAAAGCTTTTGCTTGTAATTGAAGAAGCGGGGCTTATCAAATTCGCCAACCAGCTCGCGCAGTTTTAGCAAGCTGCCGATAGCTGCTTCGCCCCAGGCCTGGCCTGCAGCAGGGGGCGGCAGATGAAAGAAACCCTGCGGCGGCGCATGCCGCAAGAAAGCCGGCGTCGCACGCAGATCCAGCACCAGGTCAAAGCGCTCGCTGCGGGGTGAGTTGTCGCGGCCAAAATCAATTGCGCCGGCGGCATCGCACGCACTCAGGCAAGCCCGGTGCGAGGCGCACTTGTTCATGTCGATCTGATAATCGAGCCCGATCGCGCCTTCCGGACAGGCGGCCACACAGGCATTGCAGCGGGTGCACAGATCGAGGTCAATTGGATTGGTGGCGACCCAGGTCAACTCGAATGCGCCGAGCCAGCCCTTGATGCTGTCAATGCGCCCGCTGATCACCGGGTAGCGCCGCTCTTGTGCGCCCGAGCCGCCCACGCTGAACACGCTCACATCAAGCGCATCGTCAAGCAAGGCCGCCGCCTTCTCGGCCTGCGCAAGCTCACCGATGATCAGCAGGCGGCCTGCGCTCTTGAAGCTGACTGTGCCCACCGGCTCGGGCTGCGGCAGGCGCGCGGCAGCCAGCAAGGCGGCGATCTTGGGCATGGCCTGGCGTGCATCGCGGCTCCAGCCGCCGGTCTCGCGGATATTGACAAAGCGGATGGGCGATACCGTGCCCTCGGTGGCCTGGGCGATCTCGCCAAACAGGCGCGTCTCCTGCGTGCAGGCGACCAGCACCTCCCCGCCCGCGACAATCGCCTTCTGAAATGCGCCGGCCTCGCGCCGGCACAAGCTCGAATGCAGCGTCAGCTCTTCATTGAGTGCCTCGCCCAGGATCTTCCCCTGCAGAGGCATGGTTTTGTTGCAATCGCAGATCAGGGTCGGCATGGTGGGTGGGTTCGGGTTCGGCTTGTGCGGGTGGTGGCGGTTCGCACTGTGCCACTGTTTCGCCAATGGGGTTATCCGCATCATCCCTTGCCCGTTGCGCGGCCTCTTGTTTTTCCTCTTCGTCAAAGAGGCCCAGGAATTTCGCACTGGCCAATTGGCGCAGCATGGCGGGAGGAATCGGGTCAGGCTTTGAGTAGTCGTCGATGTAGACGTCCATGCCGTCCATGATGTTGTAGCGAGGGTCGGCAAACAGCTTTTTCAAGGCCGCGTTCTTCACCTCGGGGGCGACATCGGCAGCGGCGAAGCGAGCAAAGTCAGATTCAGGCGTGAGGGCCTTGGCCTCATCCAGGGTGGGTGCGGCTGGCGTGGCGGCGTCGGGCTCTCCTGGAGTCGCGACAGGCGATGCCTCTGCGCGCGTGGCCGGGGCAACGACTGGCTCGGGTTCGAGCGCCTTGCCCTCTTTTGCATCGAGTTTGCGCCTGGACCAGCGCCCCAGAAAACCATCACTCATTGCCGCCTCCACCAAACTTCTTCTCGGTGGACACCGATGCCGGATTGCCGAATCGGTCTTGCAAAGGCTTGAAGCTCTCGGGGCGCCTGCGCCGCTTGGGCTCGATCACATAGTGCGCGTCGGTGAAGGCACGCATCCACTCCACGATGTGCGCTGGCGCGGGCACCTGCTCCACTGTTTCTTGCGCGTCCAGCCAGCGGCCGGCGTCGTGGTAGCTCAGCGACACCATGGCCGGGCGCGCCAGAGCTTGCCCATCCCCAGACTCGTCCATGCGCCACAGGACAAACCAGCAGGGCGCCGGCGTGGTGATGTTCAGGTAATAGCCCTCGGCATCGTCGCGGAACAACTCGACGACGAAGCCGGGGTGCAGCCAGCGCTCTTCGTCGTCGTTGCGCACCAAGAGGCGCGCTTGCGTGCCAAAGGCGGCCTCGTGAGGCACCACCTCGGCCAGCGCCCAACGCCAGGCTTGCCATGGGTTGTTGATGCGCTCACGGCGCATGATCACTGCCACTTCTGTACTCGGGCGCTGGCTCATGGCCGCACTGTAGCCTACGGCGCCTGTTGCGCGCTGGACGGCTGGGCCAGCGTGATGCTTACCCGCAAGCCACCGAGTTGCGGATCACGGTCAACATCCAGACGCCCGCCGTAGAAGTCGACGATGTCGGTGGCGATATTCAAACCCAGTCCATGCCCGGCCTTGGCTTCGTCCAGCCGCACACCGCGCTTGAGAATCTCCTGCATTTCCTCAGGCGAGCAACCCGGGCCATCGTCAGCTACCGTGATGCCCAGTTGCGCATCGCCCCCAGTCACCGGTGCCGTGATGGCAATGGCCACACGCGCAGCGGCCCACTTGCAGGCGTTGTCGGCCAGATTGCCTATCAGTTCGAGCATGTCCTCCCGATCAAAGGGCAGCAAGATGTCGGGCATGGAGAGATTGAAGTCAATCTCTTTCTCACGGTAAACACCGGCCAGCACACGCGTGAGCACCGGCAAGTCCGATGTCGGGTTGAAGTAGGCGCCCGCGCCGGCGCCGGGGGTGCCGGCCAGCCGAGCCCGGCGCAGCTCGCGCTCCACCCGATCGCGAATCGCACCGGCTTGTTCGCGCAAGACCTGCTGCACCTGGGGCGGTGCAGCGGGGTCTTCGGCGCTGCGAAACAGCACCGCCAGTGGGGTCTTGAGCGCATGGGCCAGATTGCCCAGGGCGGTGCGCGATTGATTGAGCCTGCGCTGCAGCAGCACCAGCAGGCGATTGACTTCATCGACCAGGGGCTTGATCTCCTGCGGGACATCGCCGCTGATTTGCGCATTCTTGCCGGCGCCCACTTCACGCAACTGGTCGCGCACGCCAGCCAAGGGCTGCAAGGCACGCTGCACCGCCAGCCGCTGCATCCACACCGCCGCGCCCAACAGGGGAATGAAAATCGCCAGCGAGGCCAGGCTGAGCTGCCAAATTTCGCGATTGGTCTCACTCAGATCTTCAGCGACAAAAAGGGTCAGCTCATGGCCTGCGACCTTTTCGCTGCGTGCAAATACGAGCACTGGCTGCCCGGCTGGACCCTGTGCGTGGTAGTCGAACTTTTCTCCAACCCGTATCGGTGCAGTGGGCAGGGCAAAGCCGCCGAGCGAGGCCGAATGCAGGCTGTGCGCATTGTCCACCCGTATCACGAAGTAGTGGCCCGAATGAAGCTGCTGATACACCGGCTCGATGCCATGGGTGTCCAGCCGGGGCCGGCCCGCCGCATCAAATTCAAGCGTGGCCTGCAGCGCGCCGCTGTCGTGGTCCAGGTGCGCCAGCATCTGCCCCTGGCTGACGCGCCGAATGGCCACGCTAAGCAGCAACCACTGAGCCAGAAAAACCAGGACCAGCATCACCGTGAGCGTGCGTATCAGTCGGCCGCGCAAGGTCTTCATCTTCATGCCGCCTTTTCTTCTTGCAGCACGTAGCCCTGGCCGCGCCGTGTCGCGATCAAGCCCGCACCGATCTTGCGGCGCAGTCGATTGACATAGACCTCGATCACGTTGCTGTCGACATCGTGCTCGCCGTCATACACATGTTCGAGCAGGTAGGTCTTGGACAGCACCTTGCCGGGCTGCAACAGAAAGCAGCGCAGCATCCGGAACTCGATGGCGGTGAGCGCGTCTTCCTGGCCGCTGGCGTGCACAATCATTTGCCGCTCCTCGTCCAGATGCCAGCCATCGGCCCCCAGCCGCTGTGGCGAGCGGACCCGGCTGCGCTTGGACAATGCCGCCAGCCGCGCGGCAAGTTCCTCGAAATGAAATGGCTTGCCAAGGTAATCGTCGGCACCGGCCTTGAAGCCGTCCACCCGCTCGTGCCAGGCGTCACGGGCGGTGAGGATCAAAGTGGGCACATTGAGGCCGGCCGCGCGCCACTCTCTAAGCACTTGCAGGCCACCTTTGCCCGGCAGGCCCAGGTCCAGCACCACAAGATCGTAGGGCTCGACACTGCCAAGGTGAGCGGCATCGATGCCGTTGTCCGCGACATCGACCGCATAGCCCGCCGCCACCAGATCGCGGCGCAGTGATTCGCTCAACTGGGGGTCGTCCTCGGCGAGAAGCAGGCGCATGGTGTTCTCAAGCCGCGCTCACCTGCACCGCGCAGTATTTGAACTCGGGAATCTTGCCGAATGGATCGAGTGCGGAGTTGGTCAGCAGATTGGCTGCCGCCTCCGCATACGCGAAGGGGATGAACACCGTGCCTTGCGGTGTGCCGTCGTCGCGGCGGACAAAGAGCTCAACTTCACCACGACGCGAGCGCACGCGCAGGCGCTGGCCAGCCACCAGGCCCAGTGCCTGGATGTCGTGACCACACATGGACGCACTGGCCACCGGCTCGATCGCATCGAGCACGGCGCTGCGGCGCGTCATGCTGCCGGTGTGCCAATGTTCGAGCTGGCGGCCGGTGATGAGCACGAAGGGAAATTGCGCGTCGGGCTTTTCGTTTGCAGGCAGCAGTTGTGTTGGCACCAGATGAAGGCGCCCGTCCGATGTGGGGAAATGGTCAATGAACACGATGGGCTGGCCCGGATCGTCCGCGCTCAGGCACGGGTAGGTGACGCTGCCCTCGCGCTCAAGCCGCTCCCAGCTTATGCCGGCAATCGCCGCGTGCATCGCCTGGCGCATTTCTTCATAGACCTGCGCCACGCCCTCTTCAGGCCCACCATAGTGCCAGTGCAGACCCAGGCCTTTGGCCATTTGTTGAATCAGCCACAAATCGGGCTTGGCGTCGCCCGGCGGATCGATCGCCTTGCGGCCTAGCTGCACCATGCGATCGGTGTTGGTCACCGTACCGGTTTTCTCGGGCCAGGCGGTCGCCGGTAGCACCACATCAGCCAGCCAGGCGGTCTCGGTCATAAAGATGTCCTGCACCACGAGATGGTCTAGCGAGGCCAGAGCATGGCGCGCATGGTTGAGGTCAGGGTCACTCATGGCTGGGTTCTCGCCCATGATGTACATGCCGCGCACTTTGTCAGGGTCATCCTCGTCGGCCAAGGCCTTGCGCATGATCTCGACCACTGTGTAGCCAGGCCGCGCGTCGAGTTTTGTGCCCCAGAATGTTTCGAACCAGGCGTGGGCCTCGCCGTTGTCCACACGCTGGTAGTTGGGGAACATCATGGGAATGAGCCCGGCGTCGCTTGCGCCTTGCACATTGTTCTGGCCGCGCAAGGGGTGCAGGCCACTGCCAGGCTTGCCGATCTGACCAGCCACCGCGCACAACGCGATCAGGCAGCGCGCGTTGTCAGTGCCGTGCACGTGCTGGCTGATGCCCATGCCCCACAGGATCATGGCGGATTTGGCTTTGGCAAAAGCCCGTGCAACCTCGCGAATGGTGGCTGCCGGGATGCCACAGATATCTTGCATGGCTTCGGGGCTGAAGGCCAGCACGCCTTGGCGCAAAGCCTCGAAGTTGCTGGTGCGCTGCGCAATGAACCGGGTATCGGCCAAGCCCTCTTCGATGATGGTGTGGATCATCGCGTTGAGCAGGGCCACATCGGTGTCGGCCTTGAACTGCAGGGTGCGCCAGGCGTGGCGCCCGATGTCGGTGATGCGCGGGTCGGCCAGCACGATCTTCGTGCCCTGGCGGGCGGCATTCTTCATCCAGGTGGCGGCTACCGGATGGTTGCTGGTGGGGTTGGAGCCGATGACGATGATCAACTCGGCATGTGCCACATCACTGACCTGGTTGCTCACCGATCCCGAGCCCACGCCTTCGAGCAGCGCGGCCACGCTGGAGGCATGACACAGCCGGGTGCAATGGTCCACGTTGTTGCTGCCAAAGCCAGTGCGCACCAGCTTCTGAAACAAGTACGCCTCTTCGTTGGTGCCCTTGGCCGAGCCGAAGCCGGCCAGCGATTTGGGGCCATAGGCATCGCGCAGAAACATGAGCTTGCCGCTGGCCAGTTGCAGCGCCTCGTCCCAGTCGGCCTCGCGAAATACCTCGGCCCAGCGCGTGGGGTCGCGCATCACGTTCGCATCCTTGTCCACACCAGCCTTGCGGATCAAGGGCCGCGTCAGGCGATGCGGATGGTGCGCGTAGTCAAAGCCGAAGCGGCCCTTGACGCACAGCCGGCTGTGATTGGCCGGGCCGTCGCGGCCATCGACGCCGACGATTTTTTCGTCTCGCACCTTGTAGGTGATCTGGCAGCCGACTCCGCAGAACGGGCAGACCGAGTCAACTTCGCGGCCCACTGCCTGCGATCCGATCAGCGTCTTTGGCATGAGCGCGCCAGTGGGACAGGCCTGCACGCATTCGCCGCAGGCCACGCAGGTGCTAGCGGCCATGGGGTCGGCCAGGTCAAACACGATCTGGCTGTGCGCTGCGCGATGGGCGTAGCCGATCACGTCGTTGGCCTGCACTTCGCGGCAAGCACGCACGCAGCGGGTGCACTGGATGCAGGCGTCAAGATTGACGGCCATGGCGGGGTGGGAGAGGTCTGCGCTGGGTTGTTCGCGGCGCAGCGCTTTGAGTTGCGCGCGCGGTGTGACGCCCATGCGCTGCGCCCAGGCGCTGAGCTCGCCGTGCTGGCCGGAGGGGGTGGATCCCGGATCAAGTCCGGGATGACAGTCAGTTGTCATTGCGGCCTCCGAGCCGCCATCCATGCGACGCGCGCCATCGTTCCACTTAAAGCCGTCATCGGGCATGTCCGCCAGCAGCATCTCCAGCACCATCTTCTGGCTCTTGCGCGCTCGTTCACTGCTCGCCTGCACTTGCATGCCAGGCGTAACAGCGCGGCAGCAACTGGGCGCGAGCACGCGTTCGCCGGCTACCTCAACCACGCAGGCGCGGCAGTTGCCGTCGGGGCGCATGCCCGCCTTGTAGCAAAGCCGGGGGATCTCAACGCCCACACGATCAGCAGCCTGCAAAACAGTCTCGCCCTCAAGCGCCTGCACACGCTGGCCGTCCAGCGTGAACTCAACAAGGGGTAGATCAGCTGATTTCATGGGGAAAATACTTCTGCACGCAACGCACCGGGTTAGGCGCGGCCTGGCCCAGTCCACAGATGGACGCGTCGGCCATGACCTGGTTCAAGTCTTCCAGCGTTGCGTTGTCCCACACCTGTGCCTGCATCAACTGCGCCGCCTTGGCCGTGCCCACACGACATGGCGTGCACTGGCCGCAGCTTTCATCAGCGAAAAATTTCATCATGTTCAGCGCTGCGTCGCGGGCCTTGTCATGCTGGCCGAGGACGATGACCGCAGCCGAGCCGATAAAGCAACCGTGCGGCTGCAAGGTGTCGAAATCCAGCGGAACATCGGCCAGGCTGGCCGGCAAAATACCGCCGGACGCGCCACCTGGCAGGTAGGCATAGAGCTCGTGCCCGGGCGCCATGCCGCCGCTGTATTCATCGACCAGCTCGCGCAGCGTGATGCCGGCCGGTGCCAGCTTGACCCCGGGCTCGCGCACCCGCCCGCTCACACTGAATGAGCGCAAGCCGCTGCGGCCATGCCGGCCATGGCCTGCGAACCATTGCGGGCCTTTCTCCACAATATCGCGCACCCAGTAAAGGGTTTCGAAATTGTGCTCCAACGTGGGCCGCCCGAACAAGCCTACCTGCGCGATGTAGGGTGGCCTCATGCGCGGCTCACCGCGCTTGCCTTCGATGCTTTCGATCATGGCGGATTCTTCGCCGCAAATGTAGGCGCCTGCGCCACGGCGCAACTCGATGCGCGGCAAGGGGCAAGGCGGGTTCGACTGCAGCTTGGCCAATTCGGCCTGCAGCATGGCGCGGCATTCGTGGTATTCGTCGCGCAGATAGATGTAGATGGCCTCAACGCCCACCACCTGGGCGGCGACCAGCATGCCTTCCAGGAAGCGGTGCGGTTCGCGCTCAAGATAGTGCCGGTCTTTGAAGGTGCCGGGCTCGCCTTCGTCGATGTTCACGGCCATCAGGCGCGGCGACGCTTGCTCGCGCACGATGCGCCACTTGCGCCCGGCCGGAAAGCCCGCGCCGCCCAGACCGCGCAGGCCGGCGTCTTCCATGGCCTTGAGAATGCGCTCGGCCTCATCTTGGCTATTGGCCACTGCTGCGGCCAGTGCGTAGCCGCCGGCGGTGCGATAGGGTTCGTAGCCGATGAAGCCCGCAACAGGTTCTGAAGGTGAAGGCTTGCCAACTTGTTCAGCAACGCGCTGCGCCGTGGCACAAGCCACCGCGACCTGCCCCACCAGCACTGCCGGCGCCTGCTCACACCGGCCAATGCACGGCGCGGCAATCACGCGCACTGCGCTGCCCAAGACGGCGGGCAGACGCGCAAGCAGATCGCCCGCGCCGCTCATCTCGCATGAAAGGCCATTGCACACCCGCACCGTCACGGGCGCGCCTTGTTTTCCATCGCGCAATATCTCGAAGTGGTGATAAAAGCTTGCGACTTCGAACACTTCAGCCATCGAAATGTTCATCTCGTGCGCCAGCGCCACAAGGTGGTGATCGTGCAAGCCGTGGAAGGCATCATTGAGACGATGCAGCTGCTCGATCAGCAGATCGCGCCGGTGGCCGCCTGCCGGGGCCGCACCCACTAGGCCGCGAACCTCGGCCACCGCACGCTCATCGGGCTGGCGCCCCTTGAGCTTGCCAGAGCGCTCGCCTGACCTGACAACGCGGATGGGCGCCTCGTGCATGGTTCAAGCTGGGTTCAAGTGTCTTTCGAGATCTTGATCGAGGGAAACTTGGACGAAAAATCTTTGGCCTTGGCCGCGATCTTGATCGCCACCTGGCGCGCCACCGACTTGTAGATGCCAGCCAGTTCGCCATCAGGGTCGGACACCACGGTGGGCTTGCCGCTGTCGGCCTGCAGACGGATCTTGATGTCCAGCGGCAGTGCGCCCAGATAGTCCATGCCGTATTCGGCTGCCATGCGTTTGCCGCCGCCTTCTCCAAAGATATGCTCGGCATGGCCGCAGTTGCTGCACACGTGCACCGCCATGTTCTCCACGATGCCAAGAATGGGCACGCCCACTTTCTCGAACATCTTGATGCCCTTCTTGGCATCGAGCAGGGCAATATCTTGTGGCGTAGTGACAATCACCGCGCCGGTCATGGGCACACGCTGGGACAAGGTGAGCTGAATGTCGCCGGTGCCAGGCGGCAAATCGACGATGAGGTAATCGAGGTCGCCCCAGTTGGTCTGACGCAGCAGTTGCTCCAGTGCCTGGGTGGCCATGGGGCCGCGCCAGATCATGGCTTCATCGGGTGCCACCAAAAAGCCGATGGACATGACCTGCACACCATAGTTTTCCAGCGGCTCCATGGTCTGGCCGTCAGTGGATTCGGGCCGACCTTCAATGCCCATCATCATGGGCTGACTGGGGCCGTAGATGTCGGCATCGAGCAGCCCCACAGTCGCGCCCTCGGCAGCCAGTGCCAGCGCCAAGTTCACCGCAGTGGTGCTCTTGCCCACGCCGCCCTTGGCCGAGGCCACGGCAACAATGTTCTTGACCTTGGGCAGCAAGGCCACGCCGCGCTGCGCCGCATGGGCCACGATCTTGCTGGTGACATTGGCCGACACGTTCTGCACGCCGGCCACGCCCCGGGCGGCGGCAATGAGCGCGCTGCGCAGGCTGGGTATCTGGCTTTTCGCCGGATAACCCAGTTCCACATCAAATGAAACATCCCCGCCGTTGACCTGGAGATTCTTCAGCGCCTTGGTGCTGACGAAGTCTTGGCCGGTGTTGGGGTCGGTCACGGCCGCAAGGGCCTGGAGAAGCTGGTCTGGGGTAGCTGCCATGGGGTTTGATATTCCTGTTTCGAAAGGCAGTGTAACGACACCTTGAAGACCTTTTGTGGAAGGGTCTTGACACGCCGAACATCCGGCTTTGCACGCCCGCACCTTGTGCCGCACCCGACAAGGCCTTGAATTCCTCCGCTGTCTGCTTGCGCAGCTCAAGTCGCTCCTTGTCGGCCGCTGCCTGCTCGCTCAGCTCCTGTCGCCGGGTTTGCACTGCGAAATACTGCTGGGCATGCGCGATCTCTGGCTTGCGGGGGTCGCCATTTTGCGCAATCAGGTAACAGGCGAAGCGCGAGAGCTGGTAGTCGTCGACAGGTCGTTGGCTTCCTGAACCCAGATCGACCATTTTGCCGGCGCCGGCAAAATGGTTCTTCGGATCGTTCCCCGAAGCCGCACACGATGCCCTGGCGCGTTCAATAGCTTGTTCAAAGCGGCGCCACTGGCTGTAACCCAGCAAAGGCTGAAGATCCCGGGCGCTCCAATATTCAGCGCCGTGCTCGTTGGTGCGCTTGTGCGCTTCGAATGTGCCGCCTTTGGGTAACACCTCACTGGACCTCATGTCGACGCCTCTCTGTCGGTTGCTGTGTTGATGTGTCAGTCATTGCCACATGGGCAAGGGCTGTTATTTTATACAGTTTCCGCAGCCGCATGGAATCGATCCCGCCACGATGCCGACACCCAGTTGCAGCGTCGCCCGCATATCGCCGCTGCGCCGTCACCTGCCCTAAAATGCTCGGTTCCCCTGGAAAATCCCCACATGTCCTCACAGCGCAAGCTTTTCGTCACCACCGCCTTGCCGTATGCCAACGGCAAGTTCCACATCGGCCACATCATGGAGTACATCCAGGCCGACATCTGGGTGCGGCACCAGCGAATGCAGGGGCATATGGTGCATTTTGTCGGGGCCGATGACGCGCATGGCGCGCCCATCATGATCGCGGCCGAGAACGCTGGCGTCTCGCCACAGGAGTTCGTGGGCGCGATTGCCGCCGGCCGCAAGCAGTATCTGGATGGCTTTCACATCCAGTTCGACAACTGGCACTCCACCGACAGCGCGGAGAACACCGAGCTTGCACAAGGCATCTACCAGCAGCTCAAGACCAATGGCCTCATCGCCACCCGCACGATCGAGCAGTTCTATGACCCGGTCAAGGGCATGTTCCTGCCTGACCGCTACATCAAGGGCGAGTGCCCCACCTGCCACGCCAAGGACCAGTATGGCGACGCCTGCGAAGTGTGCAGTAGCGTTTACTCGCCCACCCAACTCATCAACCCCTATTCGGCCCTGACCGGCGCCACACCTGAGCTGCGTAGCTCCGACCACTTCTTCTTCAAGCTGTCCGACCCGCAGGTGGTGGAGTTTCTCAAAACCTGGACGCAAGACAAGAACGCCGACGGCACCGGCCTGCCGCGGTTGCAGCCCGAGATGGCCAAGAAGGCCAGTGAGTGGTTCGAGGCCGGCATGGCCGACTGGGACATCAGCCGCGATGCGCCTTACTTCGGCATTGAAATTCCCGACGCACCGGGCAAGTATTTTTATGTGTGGCTGGATGCGCCCATCGGCTATCTGGCCAGCCTGAAGAACCACTTCGACAAAGGCCAGGCACGCGAACACTGGCATGCGCCCTCGCGCACCAGCGCCAGCTTTGATGATTTTCTGGCGGATCCGGGAGTGGAGCAGGTTCACTTCATCGGCAAGGACATCGTGTACTTCCACACCTTGTTCTGGCCGGCCATGCTCAAATTTTCCGGCCGCAAGACCCCCAGCCAAGTCAATGTGCACGGCTTCATCACCGTCAGCGGCGAGAAAATGAGCAAGAGCCGTGGCACTGGCATTGACCCGCTCAAGTATTTGTCGCTGGGCATGAACCCCGAGTGGCTGCGCTACTACATCGCAGCCAAGCTCAATGGCAAAGTGGAAGACGTCGATTTCAACCCCGATGATTTCGTGGCCCGCGTCAATGCCGATCTGATCGGCAAGTACGTCAACATCGCCAGCCGGGCGGTGAAGTTCGTTCCCGGCGGCAAGCTGGTGGCTGGCGAATTCGCGCAGCTCAAACCCGTGCAACTGGTGGAGAGCATCAAGCACCTCCTTGAAACCCGCGAATACGGCAAAGCCTTGCGCGAGATCATGGCTTTTGCCGACGAGGTGAATCTGCGCTTTGACAGCGCAGCGCCCTGGAAGCTGGCCAAGGAAGGCAAGGGCGCGCAAGCGGCGCAGGTGTGCTCAGAATGTCTTGAGATGTTCAAGGTGCTCACCGCCTGCCTCAAGCCGGTGCTGCCCGAGCTGGCCAAACAGGCCGAGGCTTTTCTGCAGTGCGCGCCGCTGGACTGGTCCAACGCCGCACTGCCGCTGGGCGAAGGCCATCAGGTGGGTGACTACAAGCACTTGATGCAGCGTGTCGACGTCAAGCAGATCGACGCGCTGTTCGAGCTTCCCCCCGAGGCCGCGCCAGCGAAACAAGTGCCCGGCGGCGAAGAACTTGCGCCCACTATCTCCATCGACGACTTCGCCAAGATCGATCTGCGCATCGCCAGAATCGTCAACTGCGAGTCGGTGGAAGGCTCGACCAAGTTGCTGCGCCTGACCCTGGATGTGGGCGAAGGCCAGACGCGCAATGTGTTCTCGGGCATTGCTTCGGCCTACAAGCCCGAAGACCTGGTGGGCAAGCTGACCGTGATGGTGGCCAACCTCGCGCCGCGCAAGATGAAGTTCGGCATCAGCGAAGGCATGGTGCTGGCCGCCGGCCATGCCGATGAAAAAGCCCAGCCGGGCATCTACATTCTCAACCCCTGGCCAGGCGCGCAGCCAGGTATGCGGGTGAGGTGATGATGCGCTGCGCGGCTTTGCTCGCGACAATGCTGCTAGCCGGCGCGCTCTCTGGCTGCGCAGTGATCGCGGTGGCTGACACGGCAGTGGGCGTGGTCGCCAGCGGCGTCGGCCTGGTGTTCGACGCGGCCGTGGGCACCGTCAGAATTGCCGGCAAGGCGATAGGCGCCGCCGCGGATGCCGTCATTCCGCAAGCCGGTCAGTAAACGCAAGCAGAGCGCAGTGCGGCTGGTTTCGGCCAGGGCGTACACTTGTCCCCATGGCACACCCGCCTGTCCTGCCCCTGTCGCGCCGCAAGCGCTTCATCACCCGGCTGCATCACTGCGGCCCTCCGGCCGTTTGAACCGATCGCACGTCGTTCAAACTTCCGGAGATTCCATTTGACTTTTTCCTTCGCTTTTCGGCCCCGCCTGCTGGACGCCATGCGCGGCTACACGCGCGAGCGCTTCATGCACGACCTGGGCGCCGGCCTGACCGTTGGCATCGTCGCCCTGCCCCTGGCCATGGCCTTCGCCATCGCCTCGGGGCTCAAGCCGGAGGCCGGCCTGTGGACTGCGATCATCGCTGGCCTGCTGATCGCCCTGCTGGGTGGCTCCAATGTCCAGATCGGCGGGCCGGCCGGCGCCTTCATCGTGATCGTCTACGGCATCGTCGAGCGCTACGGCCTGGCCAATCTGATGATCTGCACCGCCTGCGCCGGCGTGCTGCTGTTCGCCATGGGCGTGCTGCGCCTGGGGCGGCTGGTGCGCTATGTGCCGGTCAGCATCGTCATCGGTTTTACCAACGGCATCGCGGTGCTGATCGCGGCATCGCAACTCAAAGACTGGCTGGGCCTGGAGATCGCCAAGATGCCAGCCGACTTTTTCGCTCAATTGAAGATGCTGGGTCAGCATATGAACACCTTCAACCCCTATGCCTTCTCGTTGGGTTTGACTTGCGTGCTGGGTCTGTACATATGGCCCAAACTATGGAGCGATCGTTCGCCGATTCAGTATGCGCTGGAGCTGCCGGCGGTGCGTCGCGCCGCCACCGTCAGCGCGCGCCTACCCGGCCCCATCGTGGCGCTGGCCACGCTGACTTGGTTCGCCTGGTATTTTGGCCTGCCGGTGGAGACCATTGGTACGCGCTTTGGCTCCATTCCGCAAGGCCTGCCGGCGTTGGTTCTGCCGGAATTTTCCTGGGAAACGGTCAAGCTGCTGGTCACCCCCACGATCACCATTGCGCTGCTGGGCGCAATCGAATCGCTGCTGTGTGCCCGCGTGGCCGACCAGTTGAGCAGCCTGCCCAGGCATGACCCCAACCAGGAACTGATGGCCCAGGGCATCGCCAACTTCGTGGTGCCTTTTTTCGGCGGAATGCCCGCCACTGGCACCATCGCGCGTACCGTGACCAATGTGCGCTCAGGCGGCACGACGCCGGTGGCCGGCGTCGTGCATGCGCTGATGATTGCGCTGGTGGTCATGCTGGCCGCGCCACTGGCCCTGTTGGTGCCGCTGTCGGTGCTGGCGGGCATTTTGCTGTTCGTGGCCTGGAACATGGGTGAGTGGCATGAGTTCACCCAACTCAAGAAGTACAGCACGCACTACCGCATGCTGATGCTGGGCACATTCTTCCTCACCGTGGTGTTTGACCTCACGGTGGCGGTGCAGGTGGGGCTGGTGTCAGCCTGCGTGCTGTTCATCACCCGCATGAGCTCGATCTTCAACGTCGAGCGATTGCCTGCGCAGGGGGCGCTGCTGCAGTTTCGCCTGTACGGTTCGCTCTTCTTCGGCGCCGTGGCCAAGATTGACGAAATCGTGGAGGCGGTGGAGACCGGCCCGAAGGAACCAGTGGTGGTGCTGGACGCGCTGCAGCTGGTGCACATCGACACCTCCGGCCTGGACTCGCTGCGACAGGTGCACAAGGTGGTGCTGGCACGTGGCGGCACACTGCATCTGGAGAACCTGCAGCCCGATCCAAAGCAAGTGCTTGACCGCGCCGGTTTCTCGGCCGAACTGGCGGCCAATCAAGCCTCGCCAGAGGTGTCGGGGTAAACCGGCGCAAGCTCGGCACTTGAAGCTCCAGGGGAGTTCAGGGGGCTGAATTTCAATAAGATAAATGATATTATCCAAAGTAAATTTGAGCCAAGTCATCTCAGATCCATCCATTGGTTGATGACTCGTATCAGTAAAAAACTGTTTTAAATCAAAGAGCTAAATTGTTTTTCAGAACAAGATAACTCGAGTTACCCAGAAACCATGGCTGATTGGTCGTTCTACGGTCGCGACACGGACCTGCAAGAGTTGCGCGCGTTGCTTGGCGCCGGCCGCTGGTTTTTCTGCCGCATCCAGGGACGTCGCCGAATCGGCAAGACGGCCCTGCTCAATCAATTGGCGAAGTCGGACGAGCAACTGCGGCAGCGTTTGATCTACATGCAGGTTCCCGATTCAGACGAGCTGGACGTGATCTCCACCTTCAGGGTGAGCCTGGAGGAATCCGATGTGCCGATGGTTCGGGAGCTTGCACCGACGGTGTTGGACTTCCTCTCCATGGCAGCGGCCATAGGTGCGATGTGCCGTGCCGGGATGGTGGTCGTGCTCGACGAGTTTCAGTACTTCACGCGAGCGGGCCTGTGGCCCTTCAACTCGTTCCTGCAGGCCCAGGTCGACGAGCTACGCAATACACAGCAAGGGGGGCTCTTCGTCCTGGGCTCCATTCAGTCCGAGATGGAAGCCTTGCTCAACGACAAGGCCGCGCCACTGTATGGACGGCTCACGGCGCAGCGCCATCTCGATCACTGGGATTTTCAAGACCTCCAGGAGGTGTTCGCGGCGCACGCGATTGGGGATCCCTATCAGTGGCTCACCCTTTGGTGCTTCTTCGAAGGCGTCCCCAAGTTTTATCGGGACGCTTATGAGCAGGGGCTCTTCGACGTGGCACCAGACCGGTTCCAGGCTGAAGTGCTCAGCCGCATGTTCCTCATGAGCTCCAGTCCGCTGACCGAAGAAGCCGACACCTGGTTCTTGCGTGAAATTCGCGGACGCGGCGTTTCCATTCTGAACTTCCTGGCGCGCCATCCAGGCTGCACCAACGGCGAACTCAAAGCTGCCGTCGCCGACCACAGCGAGTCGGCACTGGGAGCTTATTTGAGCAGCCTGGCGAACAACTTTCGGATGATCGACAAGCAATGGCCTGTCTTTTCCGGCACGCAGAGCCGCAACGCGCGTTACTACATCACCGACAACTTCCTGCAAGCCTGGCTCGCGGTGGCCAAGCCGGCGCGAGACGCCGCCAGGCTGCGACCACTGGAGCGTGCGATTGAAATCGCCCTGCCGCGCCTGTTGACACTGGAAGGTCACGCATTCGAGAGGTTGATCAAGAACCTGCACATCGAATGCTCCAAGAAGGGACTCGGCGACTTCGAACTGACCGACATCAACATGGGCTATTGGAACCGTCCAAAGGATGCAGCGCGCGCCATAGAAATCGACCTCGTGGCACTCAACCGCGAAACCAGGACGGTCAGATTCGGCTCGTGCAAGCGATCGCCGGCCGTGCACACCAGCGCGTCCCTGAGCGAGTTCGACAGACACATCGAGGCCTTCCTATCCACCAAAGAGGGCAGGCAGTTGCTCGGGTGGACCATCCAGAAAGTCTGCTTTTCACCTGTGTTCAGTGCTGCGCAGCGGGAGGCGCTCAGGTCCAAGGGCTACGATAGCCGCGACCTGCGCGATTACGCCAAGTTGTTCGCAATGAAGAATGCACCGCGCGACGAGAAGTAAAATCCCCCAAAAGGCACACACCATGTCCATCCTGCTTCGCATCTTCCGCCGCCCGGATTACAACTCCGACATCTCGCAGTTCATTGGGCAACTCAAGGCCGACAAGCCCGATCTGGAAGCCAAGCAGCTTGCCGGGCGCGCCCTGCTGTGGGACAAGCAGATCAACCGCGAAGCCCAGGCCGACTGGCTTGACGCGCGAGTACCTCAAAAGCCCTACGTCTACCAGACCGAAGGCAAATGAATTCCTCCGGGCAGGCGACTCTGCCGCAGCCACCGGAACCAGCATTGGCCGGCATGCCACAAGTGGTGGATCAGGTGGCGCTGGCCCGGCTTTATGGCGAACCCCTGTTCGCCATGCCCACCGACCTGTACATCCCGCCCGATGCGCTGGAGGTGTTCCTCGAAGCCTTCGAAGGCCCGCTGGACCTGCTGCTCTACCTGATCCGCAAGCAGAACTTCAATATCCTTGACATCCCCATGGCTGGCGTCACGCGCCAGTACCTGGTGTATGTAGAAGAGATTCGCAGCCGCAACCTGGAGCTGGCGGCCGAGTATCTGCTCATGGCAGCGATGCTGATCGAGATCAAGTCGCGCATGCTGCTGCCACCCAAGAAGACGGCCGAGGGTCAGGAGCCAGAAGACCCGCGCGCCGAGCTGGTTCGCCGCCTCCTCGAATACGAGCAGATGAAGGCTGCGGCTTTCCGCCTGAATGAAGTTCCGCAAATGGGGCGCGACGTGTTGCGCGCCCAGGTGTTCATTGAACAATCGCTGCAGCCACGTTTTCCTGATGTGAACGTGGTGGACCTGCAGGAAGCATGGCGCGACATCGTCAAGCGGGCCAAGCTGGTGCAGCACCACAAGATCACCCGCGAAGCGCTTTCGGTGCGCGAGCACATGAGCATCGTGCTGCGCCGCCTCCAGGGCCGCAAGTTTGTCGAATTTGAAGACTTGTTCGACCCTTCGCGCGGCGTGTCGGTTCTGATTGTCACATTCATCGCGATGCTGGAGCTGGCCAAGGAGTCACTGATCGACGTGACCCAGGCTGAAGCCTTCGCTCCCATTTACGTGCGCCTAGCCTATCAAACGGCATGATGGACTTTGATGTACTCATCGTAGGCAGCGGCTTGGCCGGTCTGTCGGCCGCCCTGCATCTGGCGCCCACGCACAAGGTGGCGGTGTTCACCAAGCGCTACATGACCGATGGCTCCAGCGGTTGGGCCCAGGGCGGCATTGCTGCGGTGCTGGGCGAGGGCGATACTTTTGCCTCGCATGTGGACGACACACTGGTGGCCGGTGCGGGCCTGTCCGATCGGGCGGCAACCGAGTTCGTGGTGGAGCATGCGCCCGAGAGCATCGAATGGCTGCGCAATATGGGCGTACCCTTCTCTCAAGAGGACGGCCACCTGCACCTGACGCGTGAGGGCGGGCACAGTGCCCGGCGCATCGTGCACGTGACCGACGCCACCGGCGCGGCCGTGCAGCGAACCATGATCGAGCAGGTGCGCCGCACGCCCAACATCACCCTGTTCGAGCAGCACACGCTGGTCGACCTGATCACCAGCCGCAGGCTGGGCCAGGCCGGCCCGGCGCGCACCTGTCTAGGACTCTACGCGCTGGACGGCAACACCGATGAAGTGCTGACTTTCCGTGCGCCGCACACCATACTGGCCACCGGCGGAGCTGGCAAGGTCTACCTGTACACCACCAATCCCGACACCGCAACCGGTGATGGCATTGCGGCGGCCTGGCGAGCCGGTTGCCGCGTGACCAACATGGAGTTCATTCAGTTCCACCCAACCTGCCTGTACCACCCGAACGTCAAGTCATTCCTGATCAGCGAAGCGGTGCGTGGCGAGGGCGGGCGACTGCTGCTGCCCGATGGCACCCGCTTCATGCCTGGGCATGATCCGCGCGCAGAGCTGGCGCCGCGCGATGTGGTGGCCCGCGCGATCGATTTCGAAATGAAAAAGCACGGCCTGGACTGCGTGCACCTGGACATCTCACACCAGCCACCCGAGTTCGTGCGTGAGCATTTCCCCAACATCTACGCGCGCTGCCTTGAGCTGGGCATAGACATCACCCGCGAACCGATTCCAGTCGTGCCCGCTGCCCATTACACCTGTGGCGGCATCCACACGGATTTATCTGGCCGCACCGATCTGACCGGCCTGCACGCGATTGGCGAGACCGCCTACACCGGCTTGCACGGCGCCAACCGGCTGGCCAGCAATTCGCTGGTGGAGTGCATGGTGTTTGCCCGCGCGGCAGCGGCCGACATCCGCTCCGAGCCACTGCCGGCGCCGCCCGCGCTGCCGGCCTGGGACGAGAGCCGCGTGACAGATGCCGACGAAGCCGTGGTGATCTCGCACAACTGGGACGAGCTGCGCCGCTTCATGTGGGACTATGTGGGCATTGTGCGAACCAACAAACGCCTGGAACGCGCGGCGCATCGCATCCGCCTGCTGCAGGAAGAAATCCACGAGTTCTACGCCAATTTCCATGTGAGCCGCGACTTGCTGGAATTGCGCAACTTAGTCACCGTGGCAGATCTGATCGTCAGATCCGCACAGGCCCGGCATGAAAGCCGAGGCTTGCATTTCAGCCGCGACTATCCGCAGATGGCGCAAGTAGCAATCCCCACCATCCTCACACCACCGCGCTGAATTGAAGCACCGGCCACGCAATGCCCCTGCGGGCGCCCGTCACTCGGATAGCGCGCTGGCTGCACAGGCCGCGCAGGCCCGGGACCGCTTCAAGCAGGCCTTTGAACTGCACAAGCACGGGCAGATTCCCCAGGCAGAAGCCCTCTACCATCAGGTGCTTCGCCTGTGGCCAGGCCACCCGGAAGCCTTGCATTTGCTGGGCATGATCGCCTTGCAGAAGGGCCAGACCGAGCAGGCGCTTGAGTGGGTGAACAAGTCACTCCTCGCGCGCCCCGACGATGCCCCCACCCTCAACACTCAGGCCGTCGCCTTGAACGACTTGAATCGCCATGCGCAGGCCCTGGGCGCATGCGACCACGCCTTGCGACTGCGCCCGGAGATGGCCGATGTGCATTACAACCGGGGCAATGCACTGATGGGACTGGAGCGCATGCAGGAGGCTGTGCAGGGATACGCCCAGGCGATTCGGCTTGAGCCCGACTATGCCAAAGCCTACGCCAATGCCGGCCTCGCCTTCGCGGCCTTGCGCCGGTTTGCGCAGGCCATTGCGGCCTATGACAAGGCAATCGCTCTGGGCGCCAACATCGATTTCCTCTTGGGCAACCGCTTGCAGGCCCGCATGCCAGTATGCGACTGGACGGGGATAGAGCCAGAAATCGCCGCAATGCTCCAGGCAGTGGACCAGGGACAGGCTGCAGCCACTCCCATGACGGTGCTCGCCTTGACGGACAGGGCCGACCTGCATCTCAAGGCTGCGCAAACCTGGGTGGCCCGCAAGCACCCGCCTGCGACTCCTTCCAAAGCGATTGCTCCCAAGCGCAAAGTCGCAGACCAGGGCAATGGCCGCATCCGAGTCGGATATTTCTCGATGGATTTTCGTAACCACCCGGTGTCATGGCTCACGGCCGGCGTGTTCGAGCACCATGATCGCGAGCGCTTTGAAATCTTCGCGTTCTCCTACGGCCCCGCAACTGGCGACGAGATGCACACGCGGCTGCAGTCGGCCTTTGACCGATTCATCGACATCCGCCATCTAGGTGATGATGCAGTCGTGCAACTGGTGCAGTCTCTGGGCCTCGACATTGCTGTGGATTTGGCGGGCCTGACCGGCGATGCCCGCACCAGCCTCTTTGCGCGGCGGCTCGCGCCGGTGCAAGTCAATTACATCGGCTTTCCCGGCACCATGGGCGCACCCTACATGGACTACATAATCGCTGATGAAACGCTGGTGCCCGCGTCGTCGCGCGGACTGTACAGCGAAAAGATCGCGAGCCTGCCTTGCTTTCAGGCCAATGACCGCATACGCCGCATCTCCGACCGTGTGTTCAGCCGCGCCGAACTGGGCCTGGCCCACGCCAAGTTCGTCTTCTGCAACTTCAATCGCAGCTACAAGCTTGTGCCCGCCGTCTTCCACTCATGGATGCGCATCCTGGCGAGCGTGCCAGGCAGCATGCTGCTCCTGCATTCGGACAGCGACACGGCGCAGAACAATCTGCGAGAACATGCTGCCGGGCAGGGCATCGATCCGGCGCGTCTGGTGTTTTGCGCCCACCTGCCGGTGGCGGACTACCTGGCTCGATTTCGCGCGGCCGATTTGTTTCTCGACTCGTTTCCGTTCAACGGCGGCACGACTGTCAGCGATGCGCTGTGGGCCGGTCTGCCCCTGCTGACCTATCCAGGCCAGGCTTTCGCCAGCCGCATGGCAGCCAGTCTGCTTACTGCGATAGAACTGCCCGAGCTCATCGCCGCAGACGCAGCGCACTATGAGGCGCGGGCAATCGAATTGGCTTTGGACCCAATGCAACTGGCGGCTTTGCGCGCGAAGCTCGCACGCAACAGGTTGACGACAAGCCTGTTTGACACCGCTGGGTTTACCCGCCACCTGGAGAAAGCCTATGACCTGATGCACGAGCGCAGTGTTGCAGGCCAGGCACCGGACCACATCCATGTGAGCCCCACCAGCCCGAGCTCAGACCGCGCCGATATCGGGCACCAATGAGCCGGCAGAGTGCCCAGTTTTGAGCGCCGCAGTGAAAGCCAGCATGCGGTCGATGGGCACGCGTGCGCGCAGGCCCAGTGCAGGGTCCACATGCACTTCGTTGGCGCCACTGTCCAGCACCTGTGCCAGGCCAAGCAAGCCGTTCATCGCCATCCAGGGGCAATGCGCGCAGCTCTTGCAGGTGGCACTGTTGCCGGCGGTAGGCGCCTCGATGAAGACCTTGTCCGGGTTGAGCGTGCGCAGCTTGTGCATCATGCCGTTGTCGGTGGCCACGATGAACTCTTTGGCGTTCATCTCGTGCGCCGCCTTGAGAATGCCCGAGGTAGACCCCACCGCGTCGGCCAGGGCCACGACGTCAGCGGGTGATTCGGGATGCACCAGCACCCGAGCCTGCGGGTATTGCTTCTTGAGCGCTTCGAGCTCGAAAGCCTTGAACTCGTCGTGCACGATGCACGAGCCGTTCCACAACACCATGTCCGCGCCGGTCTCGCGCTGGATGTAGCTGCCCAGATGCTTGTCAGGTGCCCACAAAATCTTCTGGCCTTTTTCTTTGAGCGCTCGCACGATGTCCACCGCGCAACTGGAAGTCACCAGCCAGTCGGAGCGGGCCTTCACCGCTGCGCTGGTGTTGGCATAAACCACCACCGTGCGGTCGGGGTGTTGGTCGCAGAAGGCTGAAAATTCATCGACCGGACAGCCAAGATCCAACGAACAGGTCGCGTCCAGGTCGGGCATGAGCACCCGTTTTTCCGGCGAAAGTATCTTGGCGGTCTCGCCCATGAAACGAACACCCGATACCACCAAGGTGCGGGCCGGATGGTCGCGCCCAAAGCGCGCCATCTCCAGCGAATCGCTGACAATGCCGCCGGTTTCTTCGGCCAGGTCCTGCAAGTCGGGGTGCACATAGTAGTGCGAGACCATCACCGCGTTGCGCTCTTTCAGCAGACGCCGGATGCGATCCTTGAGCACGGCGCGCTCGGCCTGCGAGGGCTCGGGCGGCACGCGAGCCCATGTGTGGCGGGTGTCGCACGCGGAGGCGGAAATGCTGGCCAGCGGATGCTGATACTCGACATCGCGGATGGGAATCACTGTGCTCACGGCCGCACCCCTGAGCCTACAGTTGCCACAGTTTCCATGCGCATCGAAAAATCCGTCGCCTTCACGTCCTTGGTCAAGGCGCCTATGGAGATGCGATCGACGCCGGTTTCCGCCAGAGCGCGCACGCTATCGAGCGTCACGCCGCCCGAAATTTCCAGGATGGCGCGGCCTTCATTGATGCGCACTGCTTCGCGCAAGGTCGGCAAGTCCATGTTGTCCAAGAGGATCATTGTGGCGCCGTTGTCCAGCGATTCCTTGAGCTGGGCCAAGGTTTCCACCTCGATCTCAACGAAAGCGGCCTTTGGCGCGACGCGGGCCACCGCCTGGAGCACCTGGGCCACGCCACCGGCAGCCGCGATGTGGTTCTCCTTGATCAGGACCGCGTCGTACAGACCAATGCGGTGATTGGTACCGCCGCCGCAGCGTACCGCGTACTTTTGCGCCAGCCGCAAACCGGGCAAGGTTTTGCGCGTGTCGACGATTTTCGCGCGGGTACCACGCACAGCCTCAACATAGACGGCGGTGCGGCTGGCCACGGCGCTCAGAAGCTGAAGGAAATTGAGCGCGGTGCGCTCAGCGGTGAGCAGCCCGCAGGCTGAGCCTTCCACTTCGAGAACAACCTGGTTGGCCATGCAGCGCGCGCCTTCAGCGACCAGCCACCGAACACGGGCCTGCGGATCCACCTGCATAAACGCGGCCTGCACCCAGGGCGCACCGCAGATGACTGCGTCTTCACGCACCAGCACCCGGGCCTTGGCGCGGCGGTTCGGATCAACCAGTCCGGCCGTGAGGTCGCCAGACCCCACATCTTCGGCCAACGCGCGCATGACGTCGCGGCTCGCCAGTTGAGCCAGCGCCTGATCAGAAAAATCGAAAGTCGGAAGCATGTGCCAAGCATAGCGCCATCGGCGAAGGCCGGTCGGCCCGCCCGATGCCGGCCCCTTGCGGGAAATGGAATCGATTTATCGCCATACTTGGCACATGACCAAGCCCTCTGCCCAGACTGAACCCGCACGCGCCGAGGTGGATGCGCTGCCCGGCGCCACACTGCTTGAATTCGGAACATCCTGGTGTGGCCACTGCATTGCCGCGCAGCCGTTGATTGCTGAGGCTTTGAAGTCGCATCCTGGGCTGCGGCATATCAAGGTCGAGGACGGCAGCGGACGTCCGCTGGGGCGCTCCTATCGCGTCAAGCTGTGGCCGACACTCATATTTTTGCGAGACGGGCAGGAGCAGGAGCGTCTCGTTCGACCAAGCGATGCCAATCTGCTGGGTCAGGCGTTGCGAAAGATCGACCCTACCAACCCGCTCTGAAGCACACAGCGCCACTTAACCCGCTTCGTGCCGGGCCTGCCGCTCCATCAAAACAGCAACAGCCTGCGCCGGAGTGCACAGCCCATCCAGCAGCGACACCACGCAGGACGCAATGGGCATCTCCAACCCAAGCTCCTGGGCCCGCCCGAGCACGGTGCGTGCGCTGTATACGCCCTCGGCCACATGACCAAGCGACTGCACTGCCTGCTCCAGAGTCTGCCCCTGGGCCAGCAGGATGCCGACCTGGCGGTTGCGACTCAAGTCGCCGGTGGCGGTGAGGACCAGATCACCCAAGCCCGACAAACCCATGAAGGTTTCGGCGCGTGCGCCCAGCGCCACACCCAGACGGGTCATCTCAGCCAGGCCACGGGTAATCAGCGCGGCGCGTGCGTTAAGCCCTAGCTGCAGGCCATCGCAAAGGCCGGTGGCGATCGCCAGCACGTTCTTGACCGCGCCACCGATTTCGACACCGGGTATGTCGTCGCTGGCGTAGACCCGCAGGCTGGCGCTGTGAAATGCGGACACCAGGACGTCGCGCACAGGGCTCTGTGCGCTTGCGGCCACCAGCGCGGTCGGTTGACCGCGGGCGACTTCCTGGGCAAAGCTCGGGCCACTGAGCACGCCAGCCTGCAAATCGGGGGCAAGCTGCGCCATGATTTCATGACCCATCAGCCCGTGAGCGCCGTCAATCGGCGCTTCAAAACCCTTGCAAAGCCAGGCCACCGGGCCGCGATGCCCGCGCAGGAGCAAGAGCATCTGGCGCAAGCCAGCCATCGGCGTGGCGATGATGGTGAGGTCGCTCGCGGCTGCAAGATCCGGGATGTCCTGCACCGGGTCGCTGCAAATGGCCAAGCTTGCCGGCAAAGGAATGCCGGGCAGATAGCGTTTGTTCTCGCGCTGCGCGGCCAAAGCCTGAACCTGGGACGCATCGCGCGCCCACAGGCTGACCGAATGCCGGGCGGCCGCGGAAACGGCAAGCGCCGTACCCCAAGCGCCGGCTGCGAACACCGCAATTTTCATGGCGATGCAGCGCCGCTGGGCTTCAAGCGGTGGTGATGATGCGCGACGGCTCGGCCTCAGCTTGAGCTTGCGCCGCCTGTTTCTGCTGCTGTTCGAACATGGCCTGGAAGTTGATTTCGGCCAGATGGACTGGCGGGAATCCGGCACGGGTCACGATGTCCGACACATTGCTGCGCAGATACGGGTAGACGATTTGCGGACAGGCGATGCCCATGATGGGGGCCATCTGGTCTTCGGGGATGTTTCGAATCTCGAAAATGCCGGCCTGCTTGACCTCCACCAGAAAGACAGTTTTGTCCTCAATCTTGGTGGTGACGGTGGCCGTGATGCACACCTCGTACACACCTTCGGATGCCTGACCGGCCTCAACGCCAAGCTGAATGTCCACCGAGGGCTGCTGCTGTTCAAGCAGGATGGCCGGTGAATTGGGCTGTTCGAGCGAGGCCTCCTTGAGGTAGACGCGCTGAATCTGGAATACGGGTTCGGTTTGCTGGTCAGCCATGGTTTTCTTTCAATCAATGCAAAAGCCCGCGCGCCGTCGGCGCAGCGGGCCGGATAAAGGTCAGGCGGGGATTATCCCGGAATCCTGGAGGAGGTCGTTCGATCGGTCAGGCCGCCGTGCCTCGCAGCAAGGCGTCGAGCCCGCCCTTGCGGTCCAGAGCCATCAGGTCGTCACAGCCTCCGACGTGGGTTTGGCCAATGAAAATTTGCGGTACCGTGCGCCGGCCGGTGACGTGCATCATCTCGATGCGCTCCTGCGGATGAATGTCGACGCGGATCTCATCGATTTCCTCGACGCCCTTGGCCTGCAGTATCCGCTTGGCGCGTACGCAATAGGGACAAAACTCAGTGGTGTACATCTTGACGGGCTGCATGGATCTCTGGGTGGCCTTTCACGCCTAGCTTTTCTCAAGCGGGAGATTAGCGTCTTTCCAGGATTTCAGCCCGCCGGCCAGAACTTGAGCCTTCTCGTAGCCCAGTTTCTTGGCCATCGGCAGGGCGCGGCCAGCGCGCGCCCCTGTGGAGCACACCAGTATCAGGGGCACAGTTTTGTTCTTCACCACCTCGGGCAGGCGCTGCTCCAGTTGCCCCACTGGCACGTTGCGCGCTCCACCCACATGTGCTTGGGCGAACTCCTCGGCCTCGCACACATCCACTACCACTGCCTTTTCCCGGTTGATCAGTTGCACCGCCCCAGCGGCCGTCAGTCCGCCGCCAGCGCCTTGCACCGCCGGCCACATCAGCAGCGCGCCAGAGACAAATGCCACCGAAATGAGCATCCAGTTGTCGATAAGAAATTTCACAGCTTTCCTTGTATTCAGGGTCGTTCAACCCGTGATTCTAAAATGTCGGGTTTCGCACTGTATTCCCTTCGGGCCCTCGTCATGCACAAACTCGTTTTGATCCGCCACGGCGAATCGACCTGGAATCTTGAAAACCGCTTCACCGGCTGGACCGATGTGGACCTCACGCCTACCGGCGTTGAGCAGGCCAAGGCCTCTGGCCGTCTGCTTTTGCAAGAGGGCTACGACTTCGACCTGTGCTACACCAGCGTGCTCAAGCGCGCCACCCGTACCCTTTGGCACTGCCTGGACGAGTTGGACCGCACCTGGCTGCCTGTGGCGCATTCCTGGCGCCTCAACGAGCGCCATTACGGGGCGCTGCAAGGCCTGAACAAGGCGGAAACCGCCCGCAAGTTCGGCGACGAGCAGGTTCTCATCTGGCGCCGCAGCTACGACGTGCCGCCACCGGTACTGGAGCCGACCGACCCCCGCTGCGAGCGCGCCGACCGCCGCTACGCCGACATGGGCCCTGACGCAGTTCCACTGACCGAATGCCTCAAGGACACAGTGGCGCGGGTATTGCCCTACTGGAGCCAGCATATGGCCCCTGCCATCAAAGCGGGCAAGCGGGTGCTGGTGGCCGCCCACGGCAATTCGATGCGGGCGCTGGTGAAGTACCTGGACGGAATTTCCGACGATGACATCGTCAGCCTGAACATTCCCAACGGCATCCCGCTGGTGTACGAGCTGGACGAAAACCTCAAACCCCTTCGGCACTACTACCTGGGCGATGCCCAGGCTGCGGCGGCTGCGGCCGCAGCCGTCGCCAGCCAGGGCAAGGCCTGAACGAGCGCTGCCTGCAGGTAAAGCGCAGGCAAAGCGTGGGGATTTTGCATCCAGGCGCAGCGCGTGGGGAACCCATCACGCTACTCTTGCGTCATATGCTCAGTGCGGGTGTATATTTTCACCATTGACGAGAACTGGATGCGTTCGACATGAGCCACAAACTAAAGATAGCCGGCTGGATTTCCGTGGGCGCCCTGGCCGGTGCGCTAACGACCGTATCCTTGCAAACGGTGGCCCGCGGCTCGCTCGCGCCGCTGCCACTGGAAGAATTGCAGCAGCTTGCAGCGGTTTTTGGCATGGTCAAGAGCGACTATGTCGAGCCGGTGGACGAGAAAAAGCTGATCAGCGATGCGATTTCCGGCATGGTGGCCAGCCTGGATCCGCATTCTCAGTACTTCGACAAGAAGTCCTTCAAAGACTTCCGCGAAGGTACATCCGGCCGATTTGTCGGTGTGGGCATCGAAATCTCCCAGGAAGACGGCCTCATCAAAGTGGTCTCTCCCATTGAAGGTTCCCCCGCCTACCGCGCCGGACTCAAGCCCAATGACCTGATCACCAAGATCGACGACACCTTGGTCAAGGGCCTGTCGCTGAGCGAAGCGGTCAAACGCATCAAGGGCGAGGCCAACACCAAGGTGATGTTGACCGTCTTTCGCAAGGACGAGAACCGCAGCTTCCCCGTGACCATCACCCGCGAAGAGATCCGCACGCAGTCCGTTCGCGGCAAGGTCATGGAGCCCGGTTACGGCTGGATACGCCTCACACAATTCCAGGAGCGCACGGTCGACGACTTCGTGCGCAAGGTCGACGAAATCTACAAAGCCGAACCCAACCTCAGGGGTTTGGTGCTGGACCTTCGCAATGACCCGGGTGGCCTGCTCGACGCCGCAGTGGCCATCTCCGCCGCCTTCCTGCCGGAAAACGTGACAGTGGTGTCCACCAACGGCCAGCTTGCGGAAAGCAAGTTCGTCTACAAGGCATCGCCTGAGTTTTATCAACGCCGCGGCTCTGATCCCCTGCGCCGCCTGCCCGCAGCCATCAAGACCGTGCCACTGGTGGTGCTGGTCAACGAAGGCTCGGCCTCGGCCAGCGAAATCGTCGCAGGCGCCCTGCAGGACCACAAGCGCGCCACCATTCTGGGCAGCCAGACTTTCGGCAAGGGTTCGGTGCAAACGGTACGCCCGCTCGGCCCCGACACCGGCCTCAAGCTCACAACCGCACGTTATTTCACACCCAGCGGTAAGTCCATCCAGGCCCGTGGCATCGTCCCTGACATCATGGTCGACGAGAGCGAAGAGGGCAATGTATTCGCCGCGCTTCGTACCCGCGAAGCCGATCTGGACAAGCACCTGACCAGCGGCCAGGGCACCGAGGTCAAGGACCCGGCTCGCGAGAAACAACGCGAGGCAGCCCGCAAGAGGGCCGAGGAAGAGTCCAGAAAGCCCGCCAGCGAGCGCAAGTTGCCAGAGATTGGCACCGACAAGGACTTCCAGCTCACCCAGGCCCTGAACCAGCTCAAGGGGCGCCCGGTGCTGGTAAGCAAGACCCAGGTGGTCGAGAACAAGGAAGAAAAGAAGGAAAACTAATTCATGAAGGCTGGCACGTGCGCCGGCACGTGCGCCGGCCCTTCCTTCGGCGCCGCCACGCCCTCATGACCGACGAGCAACTCCTGCGCTATTCACGCCACATCCTTCTGGATGAGCTGGGCGTAGAAGGACAAGAACGGCTGATGCGCTCCCATGCGCTGGTCATTGGCGCTGGCGGGCTGGGTTCGCCGGTGGCTCTGTATCTGGGCACCGCCGGCGTAGGCCGCATCACACTGGTGGATCACGACACGGTCGATCTGACCAACCTGGCGCGCCAAATCGCTCACAGGCTGTCCAGCGTGGGCACTGCCAAGGTCGAATCAGCCCGTCTGGCCATCGCCGCCATCAACCCTGATCCGCAGGTGCAGGCGATCAACGCCCGGGCCGAGGGCGCCATGCTCGAAGAACTGGTGAGCCAGGCCGATGTGGTCATCGACTGCAGCGACAACTTCAGCACCCGTCAGGCCATCAACGCCAGTTGCGTGCGCCAACACAAGCCACTGGTCTCAGGCGCGGCCATTCGCTTTGACGGACAAATCTCTGTCTACGACATGCGAAGCGACACGTCACCCTGCTATGCCTGCGTGTTCCCGCCCGCGAACGACTTCGAGGAGACCCGCTGCGCCACCATGGGCGTGTTTTCCCCCCTGGTGGGGATCATCGGCAGCATGCAGGCCAGCGAAGCACTCAAGCTGCTGGCCGGCGTGGGTAGCTCACTGGCGGGCCGCCTGCAGATGCTTGATGGGCGGGCCATGGAATGGACCGAGGTGCGTATTGCGCGCAACGCCGACTGCCCGGTGTGTGCTCAGCACCGGTGATGCTGCGGCAAGTCATGGCTTCAGCAACCCAACCCAGGCCCGCCACGATTCACCAAAAAAAGCCGGTCAAGGCTTGACGAACTTCAAAACGAACTCGTCCTTGGGCATGGGCGGCTCGGGCGTGTTGCGGTTGCGTGGGTCGGCTGGGTTACGCAGGAAGTTGCCCGTGGCAACAAACCTGAAGCCCGCAGCTTCGACCTCACGGCGCACGAAGGCTTCCTCCACCCGGTGCAGTGTGCCAGCCTCCGAAATGCCGGTGCCGTCGCGTCCCGCGTGGTCTGCAATCACATAGTGGCCTCCGGGCTTGAGGGCCTGAAACAAGGCACGATTGAGGCTCGCCCTGTCCACACCCATGTGTCCGAAGTCATGGTAATTGAACATCAGCGTGACCAGATCCAGACCACCGCTCGCGACCTCTGGCGGCGCCGGGTCTTCGAAGCGTCGCATGACGGGAACGATGTGGCTGGTGGCCGGCTTTTGCGCGCGCTCGGCAAGCGTGGGCGCGACCGGCGGCGCACCGGGTGGGCGCGGCGCTGCCGCGCCTTCAGCTTGCGCGGGGGGCGTGCTGCCGGGATTTCTAGGGGCGTTCTGCGCGTAGACCTTGCCGGTCGAGCCCACGGCCCTGGCAATCAGCTCCGAGGTGTAGCCGCGTGCCGCACTAACGTCCAGCGCCACCATGCCCGGTCGCACCTCGATGAAGGCCAGCATCTGGGCGGGCTTGCGCCGTTGGTCATTGATGCGATCGGCCGCACTGCGATCGGGGCTGGCCACGATGGCTTCAATGCGATCGGCAGACAGCGGTGGGGTGCTGGCGCAGCCCAGCAGCACAGAGGCGCCGGCAGCTGCGGCAAGCAGGCGCAGGACGCGCAGGGCAAGAGACGAACCTGAACATTGCATGGTGAGCCTTCGATGCGCCGTGGCGGCGAAGGCCCAATGATACGGGGGCTCTCAGGGATTTGCTTGCGTCACCAGCTCCATCACCGCATCCGCGAACAGCTGCGGCGCCTCCTGGGGCATGTTGTGCCCGACGCCCGGCACGATGCGGTGTGAGCGTGGGCCGGTGAAACGGTGCGCCTGGGCAGTGGCGAAGGCGGCTGGGCGCACGCCGTCGTCGGTGCCGTCAAGGGTGATGGCTGGCACGCTGATCGCGGGCTGGGCGGCCAGACGGCGCTCAATGTCAGCATAGGCCGGATCGGCATCAGCCAAGGCAAAGCGATGTCGATAGGACTGAATCACGACGTCAACGAAATCGGGGTTGTCGAAGGCGTCTGCGCTGCGCTGGAAGGTCTCGTCATCAAACACCCAGGTGGGTGACCACAGCTCCCACAAGAGCCGGGTGAAGCCCCGCCGGTCACGTGCCAAGCCCGCACGGCCGCGCTCGCTGTGGAAATAGTACTGGTACCAGAAGCGGTGCTCTTGCTCGGGTGTGTCTGGCAGCAAGCTGGTGGCGATGTTCTGAATGTTGTAGCTGTTGACTGACACCAGCCCGGCGCAACGCTGCGGCCACAGCGCCGCCACCACGCAAGCAGCGCGACCGCCCCAGTCGTAGCCCGCCAGCACCGCGCGCGGGATGACCAGTGCGTCCATCAGCGCCAAAAGATCTGCACCCAGTGCGGCTTGCTCGCCTGAGCGCGGCGTGGCCTCACTCAGAAAACGCGTGGGGCCGTAGCCGCGCAGATAGGGAACGATGACGCGGCAACCCGCGGCAGCCAATATGGGTGCGACCTCGCCATAGCTGTGCACATCATAGGGAAAGCCATGCATCAGAAAAACCGGCGCGCCATCGGGGGGGCCCGATTCCAGGTACGCGACCTTGAGTACGCCGGCCTGGATGTGCTTCATCGGTTCCAATCGCCTCCGAGGGCTTTCACCAGAAACACCGACACCACCATGCGCTGGCCCAGCAACTGCGCGGCCTGGCGCTGGCTGGTCAGCAGGGCCTGCTGCGCCGTGATGACCTCCAGGTAGGTGGTGACGCCGCCCTCGTAACGATCAGTGGCCAGCTTCAGCACCTTCTCGGCGCTGGCGCTGGCCTGCTGGGCGCGGGCCAAGGCGCGATCCAGAGCCTGGGTGCTGGTGATGCCATCTTCGACTTCCTGCATCGCAGTGAGGACCACGCGCCGGTAATTGGCGAGCGCCGCTTCGTAACCGGACCTGGCGAACTGCACGTTCGCATCGATGCGCCCGCCATCGAAAATCGGCTGCGCCAGCGACACACCGAGCGACCACAACAGACTGGGTGCATTGAAGAGCGTGGAAATCGCCCGGCTGTCATAGCCCACAGTGGGCGAAAGTGCGATGCTGGGGTAGTAGGCAGCGCGGGCCACACCAATCTGTGCGTTGGCCGCCGCCATGGCGCGCTCGGCCGAGGCCACGTCGGGCCGGCGCTCCAGCACGTCCGATGGCACGCCCAAGGGCAGGTCGGGTGCCACACGCAAGCTGGCCTCGGGGGCCAGTGAAAACAGCGGTGCCGGCGTGCCCACCAGAGTGGCGATCGCATGCTCGAACTGGTCGCGTTGGCGCCGCAAGATCTCGACCTGGGTCAGTGTCGAGTCCAGCAAGGCCTGCTGCTGCGCAAGGTCAAGGCCCGAGGTCGCGCCCAGCTCATAGCGCGCCGCGGCCAGCTCCAGTGCCTTGCGCTGCAACTGGATGGATTTGGACAGCACATCGAGCTCGATGTCCAACTCGCGCAGGTTGAAATAGTTGGCTGCGAGGTCGCTGGTCATGAGCAGGCGCAAGCTCTCCAGGTCAGCAGTCGATTGCTGCGCCGTTGCCTCGGCTGCATTAACGGTACCGCGTACGCGCCCCCACAAGTCGGCCTCATAGTTGACAGTGAAGGACAAGGCAAAGTCGCTCTGCACTGTTGAAAAATTGTTTGAGTTGTAGTTGGTCAGAGGCCGATTCGCGGAAATGTCCAGCCGACTGACACGGGAGTTGAACGCCGCCTGCGGAAACAGGCCGGCCGAGGCAGCATCCACCGTGGCGCGTGCCTGAGCCAGCCTGGCACTGGCCAGCGACAGCGTGGGATTGGCAGCCAAAGCCCGCTCTTGCAACGCATCGAGCTGTGGATCCTTGAACTGGCGCCACCACGGCCCACGCACCTCGTCGTCCTTGGGTGCGCTCACACGCCATGGCGCCTCGACCTTCCATGCAGCAGGCATGTCGAGGGCCGGGCGTTGATAGGCGGGCGAGCTGGCGCAACCGGCCAGGGCCAACAGCGCAAGCGCGGCGAGGCCTGATCTCACGACGCTGCCTTCGCAGGCTTGCTCGGCGCATCGGGCGTGACTTGAACCTTGTCGCCTTCGGCCAGGGAGTCAGAAGGGTTGAGCACAAGCTGCTCATTGCCCTGCAAGCCATCGAGCACCTCGACCGACTCGCCCAGGTTGCGGCCCAGACGAACCTTTTGCAGGCGCACCGTGCCCTTGTCGTCGACCAAGGCCACGCGGGTGCCGTCCGCTCGGAACATGAGGGTATTGGATTTCACGCTCAGCATGCCGCTGGGCGCGAGCGAGAGCGCAACCTGCACGAACGCGCCGGGCAGCAAGATGCCCTCGCGGTTGGGCAGCGCCACCTCGACCTGCATGGTGCGGTTGCCGGCATCGATGGACGCCGCGGTGCGGGCCACCCGGCCTTCGAAGGTCTTGCCCCGCAATTCGGTTTGGGTCACCACCACCTTCTGGCCGGGCCGCACCAACTGTGCATAGGCCTGCGGCACGTTCACGTAAACACGCAAGGGATCGGTCTGCGCCAGCAAGAACAGCGGCTTGCCGGTGCCATCGATCAGATCGCCGATGTCGACATTGCGCTTGGTAATGACACCCGCGAACGGTGCCACCACGCGCTTGAACGATGACAGCTCGCGCAGGCGCTGCACATTGGCCTCGGCAGCCGCAAGGTTGGCACGCGCCTGTGCCAGGGCGCTGCGCCGCTCTTCCAGCTCTTGTTGCGAGACTGCGTCGCGCTGACGCAGTGCTTCCCATCGCTCGGCCGTCGTGCGGGCCAGGTCCATGCTGGCCACCGCCTGCTGCCGTACCGCCACGGCCTGCGAGAGTTGCTGGTCCAATTCAGGTGACTCAATCTCTGCCAGCAGTTCTCCTTTTTGCACCCGGCTGCCGATGTCTTTGCTCCACTTCTGCAGATAACCGCCCGCACGGGCCGCCACCGGAGACTGAACAAAGCCTTGCAGCGTACCGGGCAGCATGAGCGTCTGGCCCGCACTGGCGCCGCTGACCTTCGTTGTTTTCACATAAAGGATCGAGCCCTGCACGACGCCGGCTGCGAGCACGTCGGCGTTTTGCATGCGACTGACCACGGTACGCGCGGCACCCAGCCCCAGAAGCAGCAACACCACCAGCGACACAATGCGCATGCGCCGCGCCACCTGATGACGATGCAGCAGTTCCTGTGCATCCACCCCCTCGATCGGGTGAATGGCAAGTTGCGAATGAGTTTGTTGCGACATGAATTTCAACTCTTTTGGGGCAAGGCGTCTGTGTGCGGGACCTGTGCGTGAGCGGTGCCCGAATGGCGGGCCAACCACTGGTGTACACCTGCATAGACAACCGGGACAAACAACAATGTGGAAACCGTGGCGAAGAGCAGGCCGCCGATGACGGCACGGCCCAGCGGCGCGTTCTGCTCGCCGCCTTCACCCAGGCCCAGCGCCATGGGAATCATGCCAATGATCATGGCCAAGGCCGTCATCAGAACTGGGCGCACACGGGTCGCGCCAGCCTCCAGGGCTGCCGCCAAGGGAGACGCGCCAGCCTCGCGCTGCTGCTTGGCAAATGAGACAACCAAAATGCTGTTGGCAGTGGCCACGCCCATGGTCATGATGGCGCCAGTCAGTGCGGGCACGCTGAGCGTGGTGCCGGTCAGAAACAAGATCCAGGCAATGCCAGTCAGAGCCGCCGGCAAAGCCGCGATGATGATGGCTGCATCGATCCACGACTGGAAATTGACCACGATCAAAAGGTACACCAGCACGATGGCCATGGCCAGACCGACACCCAGACCGATGAAGGATGACTGCATGGTCTCCACCTGCCCGCGTACGGTGATCTGGTTGCCCGGCTTCAACTTGGAACGCGTCTGATCCACCAGTGCCTGCACGCGGGAAGCCACATTGGCCAGGTCGGTGCCCTGAACGCTGACGTAGATGTCGATGGCCGGGGCGATGTTGTAGCGCGAGACCACCGGCAATTGCCGAGCCGCTCGCGCCTCCACCACATTGCCCAGCAGTTGGGTGGGCGTGCCGGCTATCGCAGGGTTGCCCACCGGTATGCTCAGCAGGGAATCGAGCGAGTCGATCTGGTATTGCGGGCTTTGTATCACCACGTTGTACACCACGCCGTTTTGCGGATTCAGCCAGAAGGCAGGCGCCGTCTGCGAACTGCCAGACAGCGCGATCAACACGTTCTGCCCGACGTTGGTGGCGCTCAGGCCCATTTGCTGCAGTCGGGTGCGGTCCATCTGCAAGGCCAGACTTGGCCCGTCCAACCGCTGGTGCACGTGGGCGTCCACCGCGCCGGGGATCTGTCGGATGGCCTTGGTCAGCTCTGCGGCCAGCTCGGCGTTGCCGGCCAGATTGGCGCCGGTGAACTGCACGTCAATCGCTGCGGGCAAACCGAAGTTGAGAATCTGCGTGACGATGTCGGCCGGCTGGAAGAAGAACTCCACGCCAGGAAAGCGCTTGGGCAATTCAGCGCGCAACAGCGACACCAGGTCGGCTGTGGGCCTGTGGCCTTTGCGCAGCGAAAGCAGCAACTCGCCATCAAGCGTGCCGATGGTGCCCGAATTGCTGTAGGAGAGGTTGATGCCGCTATTGGGCACACCCAGGTTGTCCAGAATGGTTTCCAGCTCGCTCGCGGGAATCAGCTCGCGAATGGCGACTTCCACCGCATCGGCGATGCGCGCGGTCTCCTCGATGCGCGTGCCGGTGGCTGCCCGCATATGCAGCTTGATCTGGCCCGCGTCGACCGAGGGGAAGAAATCACGCCCCAACACCGGATAAAGCAGGCAGGACAACAGGCAAAAAACCGTGAACATGGTGGCAAAACGCGCACGGTGAACCAAGACCGAAGACAAGGCCAGCGCATAGGTGCGCCGCAGGCGTTCGAACCAGCGATCGAATGCGAGGTAGAGCCTGCGCAACATGCTGGCCCGAGCACCGGCAGCGGTGGCTACGCCATGGCTTTTTCCCATCATCAGCATCACCAGCGTGGGCACCAAACTGCGCGAGAGGAAGTAAGAGGCCAGCATCGCGAACACCACGGCTTCGGCCATTGGCACGAACAGGAAGCGCGCCACGCCCGACAGAAAGAACATCGGCACGAACACGATGCAGATGCACAAGGTGGACACAAAGGCTGGCACACCGATCTCGCCAGCGCCCACCTCAATGGCTTCGAGCAGCGGTTTGCCAAGCTGCAAATGCCGCTCGATGTTCTCAATGGTGACAATGGCCTGGTCCACCAGAATGCCCACCGACAAGGCCATGCCACCCAGTGTCATCAGGTTAAGGGTTTCCCCCAGGGCGTACAGCGCCAGGATGGACGCAAGGATCGACAAGGGGATGGTCAAGGCGATGATCAGCGTGCTGCGCCAGTTGCCCAGGAACAGCAGCACCATCGCGGCAGTCAGCACGGCGGCGATGATCGCTTCGACCACCACACCCTTGATAGCAGCGGACACGAACAGTGACTGGTCGAACAAGGGCGTGATCTTGATGTCAGCCGGCAGCGCCTGGGCAGCGCGTGGCAGCATCGCCTTGAGGTTGGCCACGATGTCCAGCGTGGACGCGCCGCCATTTTTCAGCACCGACAGCAGCACCCCGCGGGCTCCGTCCTGTCGCACCACATTGGTCTGGGGCTGGAAGCCATCGCGCACATTGGCCACGTCGCGCAGATAGGTCGTGGTGCCGGCAGCCGTGCGAACCGGCAGATCGTTGAGTCCGGTCAGCACATCGGGCGAGCCGTTCATGCGCACCACGTATTCGGTTTCTCCAAGCTTGACGGTGCCCGAGGGCAGAATCAGGTTCTGCGTATTCACCGCATTCACCACGTCGGAGGGCGAGAGTCCACGCGCCTGCAGTGCCTGGGTGTCCAGATCAACCGAGATGACCTTGACTTTGCCACCGTAGGGGAAAGGAATGGCCACGCCAGGAATCGTCACAAGCTGTGGCCGCAACTGATTCACGGTTGCATCGAACACCGCCTGCTCGGGCAGGGTGTTGCTCGACAGAGCAAGCTGTATCACCGGAATGCTGGAGGCGGAATACTTGATGATCAAAGGCGGCGTGATACCCGGCGGCAGTTGTCGCACCTGTGTCTGCATGGCCGCCACCAACTGGGCCAGGGCGGTCTGGATGTTGGCAGTAGGTTGGAAGAAGACCTTGATGACAGTGACACCATGCAATGAGGTGGACTCGATGTGCTCGATGTCGCTGACCGTGGTGGTCATTCCCCGTTCGCTGCCAGCGGCAATGCGCTGCCCCATTTCCTGGGCCGGCAGGCCGTTGTAAACCCAGATGACGCTGATAACCGGGATGTTGATCTCGGGGAAGATGTCAGTGGCCATGTTGCGCAGCACAAATGGCGTTGCCAACACGATCAGCATCGCCATCACGATGAACGTGTAAGGGCGCCGTAGCGCCAACTGAACCATGGACATCGGGGGGGTTTAGGTAGCCTGGAAAGCCACATGTTACATGAGCGAATGTTTCTGGCAGGTAAACCTGGCCTTAAGCCCTTCGCTGCAGTCGGGAGTGTGAACGCTTCACCGCCGCACGGCCAAGAGCACAGTCTCGGCCGTAGCCGGCGCATCCAAGCGCACAGGCCCGCCACCGCGCGCGGTAGCCACCGCCTCGCGCAAGGCCTCCCACACGCTGATCGCCAACATGAAAGGCGGCTCGCCCACAGCCTTGCTTGCGCCAACGTTGTCTTCACGATTGGGTTCGGGCCACAGGGCGACCTTGAAGTGCTCGGGAATGTCGCCTGTGGCCGGGATCTTGTAGGTGCTGGGCGCGTGGGTGCTCAGATAGCCTTTGTCATTCCAGACCAGTTGCTCGGTGGTGAGCCAGCCCATGCCCTGCACGAAGCCGCCTTCGATCTGCCCGATGTCAATGGCCGGATTGAGCGACGTGCCCACATCGTGCAAGATGTCCACCTCCAGCACGCGGCTCTCGCCGGTGAGGGTGTCGATGGCCACCTCGCTGCAGGCGGCGCCATAGCTAAAGTAATAGAAGGGCCGGCCAGTGAGCGTGGTCTTGTCGTAGTGGATCTTGGGCGTGCGGTAAAAACCATCGCTCCAGAGTTGTATGCGGTTGGCATACGCGGCCTTGACCACCTCGTCAAAGCTGCGTGTGGCGGCGGGCGAGATGACCCGCCCACCCTGGAAGCTCACCGCCCCGGCGCCGCAATTGTCCATGCCGCCCACGAACGCCGCGAGGTTCTCGCGCACATGGCGCGCTGCAAACTGCGCGGCGCGGCCATTGAGGTCAGTGCCGCTGGACGCTGCGGTGGCCGACGCGTTGGGCACTTTGCTGGTATCGGCTGCGGTGCTGCACACCCGTGCAAAGGGCACGCCCAGTTCGTCGGCCACAACCTGGGCCACCTTGGTGTTCAAGCCCTGGCCCATCTCGGTGCCGCCGTGGTTCACCTGCACACTGCCGTCGGTGTACACATGCACCAATGCACCAGCCTGATTGAACAAGGTGGCCGTGAAGCTGATGCCAAACTTCACCGGCGTGATCGCGATGCCGCGCTTGATTACCGGGCTTTGCGCGTTCCAGGCTGCGATGCCCTGGCGCCGCTCGCGGTAGCCGCAATCCTTCGCCAGCCGAGTCAGAAGCGGATGCAAGATGTTGTCTTCTACCTTCATCTGGTAGTGAGTCACGTTGCGCTCCTCGATGCCATAGAGGTTGCGCATGCGCACATCGAAGGGGTCCAGCCCGAGCCGGCGCGCGATGTCGCCCATGATGGCCTCGATCACGATCACGCCCTGGGGGCCGCCAAATCCGCGAAACGCAGTGTGACTCTGGGTGTTGGTCTTGCAGCGGTGCGAGATGATTTCTACGTCACTGAGGAAGTACGCGTTGTCGGTGTGGAAGATGGCCCGGTCGGCCACTGGGCCCGACAGATCGGCACTGAATCCGCAGTTGGCCAGCATGGTCAGCTTCAATGCGGCGATGAGGCCGTGGTCGTCGAAACCCACGGTGTAGTCATACGCAAAAGGGTGGCGCTTGCCGGTGACCATGAAGTCATCGTCGCGGTCCAGCCGCAGCTTGACCGGGCAGCCGAACTTGCGCGCCGCCAGCGCGGCCCACACGGCCAGATGGCCCGCCTGGGTTTCTTTGCCGCCAAAGCCGCCGCCCATGCGCCGGCACTGCACCGTCACCGCGCTGTTGGACAAGCCCAGGGCGTGCGCCACCCAGTGCTGGACCTCGCCCGGGTGCTGGGTGCTCGAATGAATCTGCCATTGGCCTTGTTCCATGGGCAGGGCGTAGGCGATCTGGCCCTCCAGGTAGAAGTGTTCCTGCCCGCCCACTTCGAGTTGCCCAGTGAGCGTGTGTTTCGACCGGTCCATGGCCGCATCGGGCTCACCTCGGCGCACCGTGACCGGCGGCAGCACATAGCTTTTCGCCGCATGCGCATCGCGCGGGGTCAGCAGGGGCGGCAAGGGTTCGATCTTCAACTGCACTTTGCGCGCCGCGCGCCTGGCCTGCATGACAGTGTTGGCCAGCACCAGGCCCACGACCTGGCCAATGTGTTCGACCTTGTCGCGGGCGAAGATGGGTTCGTCATGCACAAATGTGGCCAGCAAGGGGTCGCCGGGGATGTCGCCCGCCAGCACCACACCGCGCACACCAGGCATGGCCAGTGCGGCCTGCGCGTTCACGCCGAGCAGACGGCCGTGTGCCTGGGTCGAGAGAATCGGCGCGGCGTGCAAGGTGCCCTTGACTTCGGGGATGTCGTCCACATAAGTGGCGCTTCCGGCGACCTGGGCACGGGCGCTTTCATGGGGGTGGGAGGCGCCGCTGGCTGGGTTGGAATCGGTGTCGATCACCGTCATGATGCATTCCCGCCTTTGTCACTGCGGACTTGATCCGCACGCCATTGGGCAGATTCCAGGTTGATGTTGTGCACGCCCTGGCTTTCCAGCCAGAAGCGCTGCATCAAATTGCCAAGCACCTGGCTGCGATAGGCGGCGCTGGCGCGCATGTCCGAGATGGGCTGGAACTCATCACGCAACTGCGCACTGGCCTCTTGCACCAGGGCTTGCGTCCACGGCTTACCCCCCAACACCTCCTCGGTGCGAAGGGCGCGCACCGGCGTGGCGGCCACACCGCCGACGCCGATGCGGGCCTGCGCCACCCTGCCCTCGGCAAGGCGCAGACGAACGACCAGGCAAACCGCGGAGATGTCATCGTCGTAGCGTTTGCTGATCTTGTAGGCGCGCAGCAACTCACCCGGCCCTGCAGGCCGCGGCACCTTGATCCAGGCCAGCACTTCATCGGGCGCCATCACGTTCTTGCGATAGCCGGTATAGAAATCTTCCAGCGGCATTTCGCGGTGACCGCGCACACTCATCACGACCACATGGGAACCCAAGGCGATCAAGAGGGGCATGGCGTCGCCAATGGGCGAGCCATTGGCGATGTTGCCGCCCAGCGTGCCCGAGTTGCGCACCGGCAGTCCGGCAAAACGCATGGCGAAGTGTTTCAACTGCGGGCGCTGCGCCACCAGCGCCTCGAAGGCATCGGTGAGGCTCACTGCCGCGCCGATGGCGATGTGGTGTTTGTAGTTTTCGATACGCCGCAGTTCCTCCACGCGGGTGACATCGAGCACCTTGGCAAACTGAAGGTGCATCTTGGTGACCCACAAGCCGACATCGGTGCAGCCAGCAACGAGTTGCGCGTCGAGGTGGGCGGCGCGATCTGAAAGCAGCGCGGCGAGCGTGCGTGGACTGAGGTAGGTGGCCCCGTCACTCGGTGCATTCAACTTCCGAAGCTGGCCGAGCAACTTCGCCCTGTCCACCCTGACCGGCGGCAGGCGCGCCATCGCCTGCGCCGCATCCAGTATGGGCCGGTAGCCGGTGCAGCGGCACAAATTACCCGACAAGGCTTCTTGAGCCAGCTCGCGGGTGATGGGCTCGCCACGGCAAACATGGTTCTCGTACATGCCGAACAGGCTCATCACGAAGCCCGGCGTGCAAAAACCGCACTGCGAGCCGTGGCAACGCACCATGGCCTCCTGGGCCGGGTGCAAGCCGGCGCCCTGAGCGGCGAGATCCTCCACCGTCCACAAGGCCATGCCGTCGATCGAGTGGGCCAAACGGATGCAACTGTTGATGGCACGAAACTGAAGCTGCCCGCCATCGGCTGCGGCCGGACCGATATCGGCCAGGACCACGGTGCAAGCGCCACAGTCGCCCTCCCCGCAGCCCTCCTTGGTGCCGGTGCACGACATATCCTCGCGCAGCACTTCCAACAGTGTGCGTTCGGGTGGTACATTGCCGATGGACACAAGTTCGCCCCGGCGGATAAATCTGATCGTTTTCGATTCCATGAATTCCAGTATGTTCGATTTTCTCGCGGTTGGCGCAAGACCTGACAAACGATTGTCGGGTGACCCGAGTTTGGTGCAAACAGGCTCCATCATGGTGCTCTCAGCACAAATGAACAAAGACTGAGAAGATACGAGCCGTGACCATCCCCCGACTCCAGCTCGCCCACATCACCAAGCGCTACCCGGCAGTCGTTGCCAACAGCGACGTGTCGCTCGCCGTCCTGCCCGGGCAGACCCATGCGGTGCTGGGCGAGAACGGCGCGGGCAAGTCCACCTTGATGAAAATCATCTACGGATCGGTCAAGCCCGACGACGGCAGCGTCATGTGGAACGGCCAGCCGGTGCACATCCGCAATCCGCAGGAGGCGCGCTCGCTGGGCATCAGCATGGTGTTCCAGCACTTCAGCCTGTTCGATACGCTCACCGTGGCTCAGAACGTGTGGCTGGGGCTGGACAAGCGCCTCACGCTCAATGAGGTCACACACAGCATCAACGCCAAGGCGGCCGAGTATGGCCTTGACATCGAACCCACCCGGCCAGTGCATACGCTGTCGGTAGGCGAGATGCAGCGGGTGGAGATCATCCGTGCCCTGCTGACCAACCCAAAGCTGCTGATTCTGGACGAGCCCACTTCGGTGCTCACGCCGCAAGCCGTGGAAAAGCTCTTCGTCGTGCTCAAGAAGCTGGCGTCCGAGGGTTGCAGCATCCTCTACATCAGCCACAAGCTGCACGAGATACGTGAGCTGTGCAGCGCGTGCACCGTGCTGCGCGGTGGCAAGGTCACGGGTGTATGCAACCCTCAGGAAGAATCCAATGCCTCGCTCTCGCGCATGATGATTGGCGCCGAACCGCCGGCTCTGGCGCATCATCAGCGCCAGCCCGGCGATGTGGTCTTGCAGGTGCGCGATCTCGGGCTGGCACGTGAAGACCAGTTCGGAGTCGATCTGGAGCGCATTTCCCTGCAGGTGCGGGCCGGTGAAGTGGTGGGCATCGCAGGCGTGTCGGGCAATGGCCAGCAGGAGTTGCTGTATGCCCTGTCTGGCGAGGACACGCGCGCGCAGCATGCAAGCATTCAGGTTCTGGGCAAAGATGTGGGGCGTTTCGGCCCTGCGCATCGGCGCCACCTGGGTGTGCATTTCGTGCCCGAGGAAAGGCTGGGCCGCGGCGCGGTGCCGACGCTGGGCCTGGCCCACAACCTCATGCTCACCCGCACCGATGCGGTAGGCAAGAGCGGCTGGATCCATGTGAAGGCACTGGAGAAGCAGGCCCGCGACATCATCAGCCGATTCAATGTGAAGGCCGGTGGGCCGGATGCAGCGGCCAAGTCGCTCTCTGGCGGCAATTTGCAGAAGTTCATCGTCGGACGCGAGATCGATGCCAACCCCAAGCTGCTGATTGTGTCGCAGCCCACCTGGGGGGTTGATGTGGGGGCTGCCGCGCAGATTCGCGCAGAGATACTCGCGCTGCGCGACGCTGGCTGCGCCGTGCTGGTGGTGAGCGAAGAGTTGGAAGAACTGTTTGAGATCAGCGACCGCCTGCACGTGATCGCCAAGGGGCGCTTGTCTCCCTCCATCGACAGGGCGAGCGCGAACGTAAGCCTGATTGGCGAGTGGATGAGCGGCCTGTGGGAGGCGACCCATGCTTAAGCTTGAAGCGCGCGCGCAAACCTCGCGCTTATGGAGCCTGGCCTCGCCCTTGCTGGCATTGGCCATCACGGTGGTGATTGGCGTGCTGCTGTTTGTCGCGCTGGGCAAAGACCCAGTCAAGGGTCTGCAGGTATTTTTCTGGGAGCCAATCAAGTCGCCCTACGCAATTGGCGAGCTGATGGTCAAAGCCACGCCGCTGCTGGTGATCGCGCTGGGCTTGGCCGTGTGCTTTCGATCCAATGTCTGGAACATCGGCGCTGAGGGCCAATTCATCATCGGCGCAGTATTCGCTGGTGGCGTGGCGCTGCTGGCCGACAAGGACACGAGCCGCTGGATCGTGCTGGTCATCATGCTGGCGGGCATTGCCGGGGGCATGCTGTGGGCCGGCATCACGGCGCTGCTGCGCGACCGCTTCAATGCCAACGAGATTCTGGTCAGCCTGATGCTGGTGTACGTGGCCGACATGGTGCTGAGCTTTCTGGTCTATGGGCCGTGGAAAGACCCGGGCGGCTACAACTTTCCCCAGACCAAGAACTTCGAGGCGGTGACCCAAATTCCGCGTTTGATGCAGGGCTCGCGCGTGAGCATCGGGCTTGTGATCGCGCTGGCGGCTGTCGCCGCGCTGTGGGTCTTCTTGTTTCGCACCCGTGCCGGTTTCGCGCAGCAGGTGGGCGGCTTGGCACCGGCTGCGGCGAGGTATGCCGGGTTTTCTTCGCGCAAGGCCTTGTGGATTGCCTTGCTCAGCTCCGGCGGCGCGGCTGGCCTGGCCGGTGCGCTGGAGGTGGCCGGACCCATCGGACAACTCACGCCCTATGTGCCGGCGGGCTACGGCTTTGCCGCCATCATCGTGGCCTTTGTCGGGCGGCTGCATCCAGTGGGCATGGTGTTCTCGGCCATTCTCATGAGCATGTTCTACATCGGCGGCGAGCTGGCGCAATCGCGCCTGGGGCTGCCCAAGTCGCTGACTGGCGTATTCCAGGGCTTGTTGCTGTTCACCTTGCTGGCTTGCGACACACTGATGTTCTACCGCCTGCGCTGGCTCGCCCCGCAGGTGCACAAGGGAGCGAGCTGAGTGGAATCCTATGCATTGCTCATCGCTGCCACGCTCAACGCGGGCACCGTGCTGGCCATCGCGGCCCTGGGGCTGTTGATCAACGAAAAAGCCGGCATCGTCAACCTGGGCGCCGAGGGCATGTTGCTGTGCGCCGCGGTCGCCGGCTTCGCTGCCGTGGTGCACACCGGCAACGACTGGCTGGGCTTTGCGGCGGGCATGGGCGCGGGCGCGCTGCTGGCGGCCCTGTTCGGCGTGCTGGTGATCTGGCTCAACACCAACCAGTACGCGACCGGTCTGGCGCTCAGCCTCTTTGGCGCGGGCTTCTCGGCCTTTGCTGGCATCAAGTATGTGCAAGAGAAATTGCCCGAGCGGCCGCACTTCTCCATTCCCCTGCTGGGCGACATTCCCCTGCTGGGCCCGGCCCTGTTTCGCCAGCATCCCCTGGTGTATTTCACGATCGCGCTCGTTGCCTGGTTGATCTGGTTTCTGTACCGCTCGCGCACGGGTCTGGTGCTTCGATCGGTCGGTGAGTCACCCGAATCGGCGCATGCGCTGGGCTATCCGGTGCGGCGCATTCGCCTGGCCGCGGTGGTGGCCGGCGGCGCCCTGTGCGGGTTGGCCGGCGCCTACATTTCAGTCATCTACACGCCACTGTGGGTCGAGGGCATGGTCGCCGGCAAGGGCTGGATCGCCTTGGCCCTGACCACTTTCGCCACATGGCGCCCGGCACGGGTGTTGCTTGGTGCTTATCTTTTTGGAGGCGTGACCATGCTGCAGTTTCACTTTCAAGGCATAGGCGTGGACGTGCCCAGCCAGTTTCTCACCATGCTGCCTTACCTTGCCACCATCGTGGTGCTGGCCCTGATCTCGCGCAACCCTGCCTGGATACGCATCAACATGCCAGCGTCGCTGGGCAAACCTTTTTATCCCGGCTGATAATCTCAGCCTTCAACCACAACACCAACCACCGCAGAAGGAATTTGAAATGACCGACTTGAACAAACGCTCCATGCTCAAACTGGCAACGCTGTCGGCCCTGGCCGCTGCGGTGCTTGTGGGCTGCGGCAAGTCCGAGCCGCCGGCACCCGTAGCAGCTCCGGCAGCCGCGCCAGCGCCCAAGCCCGAGCCTTTGAAAATCGCATTCGCTTATGTCGGCCCGGTTGGCGATGGCGGCTGGACATTCGCCCACGACAACGGCCGCAAGGCAGTGGAAAAAGAATTCGGCGACAAGGTTGCCACCAGCTTCGTCGAGAAAGTGCCCGAGTCGGCCGATGCCGAGCGCGTCATCCGCGACATGGTGGGTCAGGGCAACAAGCTGATTTTCGGCACCACCTTCGGCTACATGGAGCCCATGCTCAAGGTCGCCGCCGACAACAAGGCAGTGAAGTTCGAGCATGCCACCGGCTACAAGACCGGCGAGAACATGCGCACCTACGACAGCCGCACCTACGAAGGCGCCTACATGGCCGGCGTCATCGCGGGCAAGATGACCAAGACCAACACACTGGGCGTGGTCGCCTCCATCCCAATCCCCGAGGTGGTGCGCAACATCAACAGCTTCACCATGGGCGCGCAGTCGGTCAACCCGAAAGTCAAGACCAAAGTGGTGTGGGTCAACGAGTGGTTCAATCCCCCGAAGGAAACCGAGGCCGCCACATCCCTCATCAACGGCGGTGCCGACGTGCTCATGCAAAACACCGACTCCTCCGCAGTGTTGCAGACGGCCGAAAAAATGGGCAAGCGTGCCTTCGGCTGGGACAGCGACATGACCGCCTACGGCCCCAAGGCCCACCTGGGCTCGGCCATCATCAACTGGGCGCCCTACTACATCAAGGCCACGCGTGACGCGCTGGAAGGCAAGTGGGCCACCGGCCAAACTTGGTGGGGCGTGAAAGAAGGCGCGATCGACATGGTGTCGGTGGCCGCCGATGTGCCTGAAGACGCCAAGAAGAAGCTCGATGAAGTCAAGGCCGGCTTGAAGGACGGCAGCTTCTCCATCTGGAAGGGCCCGCTGATCAGCAACGCCGGCAAGGAAATGCTGGCCAAGGACACCGTGGCCGACGACAAGTTCTTGGGCGGCATCAACTTCTACGTCAAGGGTGTCGAAGGCAAGGTGCCGGGCGGCGACAAGAAGTAAGTCGACATGCTCAGGAGGTCTTGACTTGGCCTCTTGAGCTATTCGACTCAATTCGTGAGTCGATTCGCATCGGAAATCGACTCATCGATTCAGCTCAGAATGAATCGGCGTTGGTAATGGCATGAACCTCAAACCCATCCCCCCCGAGCGCCTGCCCGAGCTATTGCGGCGCATGCCCAAGGCCGAGTTGCACATCCACATCGAGGGCTCGCTGGAGCCCGAGCTGATCTTCGCGCTGGCCCAGCGCAATGGCGTGGCACTGCCCTACGCCAGCGTGCAAGACCTGCGCCGCGCCTATGCATTCACCAACTTGCAGAGCTTTCTGGACATCTACTACGCTGGCGCCAGCGTGCTCTTGAAAGAGCAGGATTTCTTCGACATGGCCTGGGCCTATCTGCAGCGCGCGGCGGCTGACCATGTGGTGCATGCGGAAATTTTCTTTGACCCGCAGACGCACACCGCGCGTGGCGTGGCCATGGAGACCGTGATCAAGGGCCTGCACCGCGCGTGCGCACAGGCACACACCGAGCTGGGCGTGAGCGCATCGCTGATTCTTTGCTTTCTGCGCCACTTGAGTGAGCAAGAGGCCTTCGAGACGCTGGAGCAAGCCCTGCCTTATCGCGACCAGTTCATCGGCGTGGGGCTGGACTCCAGCGAGGTGGGCCACCCACCCGAGAAGTTCGCGCGGGTTTTCGCGCGTTGTCGTGAGCTGGGTTTTCATCTGGTCGCGCATGCGGGCGAGGAAGGCCCACCCGCCTACATCTGGACCGCGCTGGATTTGCTCAAGGTCGAGCGCATAGACCATGGCGTGCAGTCGATCAAAGACGCGGCGCTGATGCAGCGGCTGGCACGCGAGCGCATTCCACTCACCGTGTGCCCGCTGTCCAATCTGAAGCTGTGCGTCTTCCCTACTCTGGCCGCGCACAACATCGGCCAACTGCTCGATGCCGGCCTGGTGGCGACGGTGAACTCCGATGACCCAGCGTATTTTGGCGGCTACATGAACGACAACTTCGTGCAGACCTTCGCAGCCACGGGCATGGCTGCCGCTCAGGCTTACCAATTGGCGAAGAACAGTTTTGAGGCGAGCTTCATCGATGCCGCGGCCAAGCGGCGGTATGTGGATCGGCTCGATGCTGCGTTTGCAGAGTTTGAGTAGCGGGCTATCCCGCCCAAACCAGAATCGCCCGAAAGTCATTCACGTTGGTATACGTGGGGCCTGTGATCACCAGATCATCGAGTTTGCGAAAGTAGCCATAGGCGTCGTTGCGATCCAGGTAGTCTTCAATCCGCATGCCCAGCGACAGGCCGCGCAACAAGGTTTCCGGGCCAACGAATGCCCCGGCGTTGTCCTCTACGCCATCAATGCCGTCGGTGTCCGCCGCCAGCGCCCACACGCCAGACTGACCCTGCAGTGCCTGTGCCAGACCCATGCAGAACTCGCCTGCCCGCCCACCGCGGCCGCGTGGTGTACCTGCGGGCTGCTGGCGCACGGTGACGGTAGTTTCACCACCCGAGAGAATCACGCAGGGGGCCGCAAAGGGCGCAGCATGGCGCGCCACTGCGCGCGCCAGCGCAGCATGCACCTTGCCCACCTCGCGCGATTCGCCTTCCATCTCGTCGCTGAGGATGTACGCCTGCACGCCAGCCGCTCGTGCCTGCGCCGCCGCAGCCTCCAGCGACTGACGCGGCGTGGCGATCATGTGCAGCGCATGGCCATCGAATGCCGGGTCGCCGGGTTTGGGCGTCTCCAGTTCGCCCTGCTCCAGTTGGTGCGTCACAGAGCCAGGCAATTCGATGCCGTAGCGCCGCAAGATCGCCAACGCGTCGGCGCAAGTGCTGGCGTCTGGCACCGTGGGGCCGCTGGCAATGATGGATGGATCATCTCCCGGCACATCGCTGATGGCGAGCGTCACCACCTTTGCGGGCGCGCAGGCTGCGGCCAGCCGGCCGCCCTTGATGCGCGAGAGATGCTTGCGCACGCAATTCATCTGCGCGATGTCGGCACCGCTGTTCAGCAACTCGCGGTTGATGCGTTGCTTGTCTTGCAGCGTCAGGCCTTGCGCCGGCAGCGTCAGCAGCGCCGAGCCGCCACCCGAGATGAGGCACAGCACCAGGTCATCGGCGCTCAAGCCCCGCACCATCTGCAGGATGCGCTGCGCGGCGGCCATGCCCGCCGCATCCGGCACGGGATGAGAAGCCTCCACCACCTCGATGCGCGGCGCCAGGCCCTGCGGCCGAGGAGGAATATGGTGGTAGCGAGTGACCACCAGGCCTTGCAGCGGTGCATCGGCCGGCCACAGGGCCTCCACCGCTTGTGCCATCGATCCGCCGGCCTTGCCCGCACCGATGACGACCGTACGGCCTTTGGGCACGGGCGGCAAATGCGCAGCCATGTTGTGCAGCGGCAGCGCACGCCGCACAGCCGTCTGATAGAGGTGCTGTAGAAAAGCGTGTGGCTCGGTCGCTGGGTCGGGCGTGCTCATGCGTTGGGTCTCCAGCGCGTATTGTGATGCGATCAGTTTGGTTCAGGCCGCCAGCGCCTCGCACACCGCGCGAGTCACCTGCGCCGTGGTGGCCTTGCCGCCCAAATCCGCAGTGTGCAGCGACACATCGGCGGTCACGGTTTCGATCGCCTGCATCAAGCGGGCAGCAGCATGCGTCTCACCCAGATGCTCCAGCAACATCACCACCGACCAGAAGGTGCCCACCGGATTGGCCAGGCCCTTGCCCATGATGTCGAAGGCCGAGCCATGAATCGGCTCGAACATGGAGGGGTAGCGGCGCTCGGGGTCGATGTTGCCAGTGGGCGCGATGCCCAGGCTTCCCGCCAGCGCCGCAGCCAGATCGCTCAGGATGTCCGCATGCAGGTTGGTTGCGACAAGCGTGTCCAGCGAAGCCGGTCGATTGACCATGCGGGCAGTGGCGGCGTCCACCAGCTCTTTGTCCCACCGCACATCGGGGAACTCTCTAGAAATTTGCAGCGCGATCTCGTCCCACATCACCATCGCATGACGCTGCGCATTGCTCTTGGTCACCACCGTCAGCAGTTTGCGCGGGCGCGACTGCGCAAGCTTGAAGGCAAAGCGCATGATGCGCTCGACCCCGGCGCGCGTCATCATCGACACATCGGTGGCCACCTCGATCGGATGACCCTGGTGCACGCGGCCGCCCACACCAGCATATTCGCCTTCGGAGTTTTCGCGCACGATCACCCAGTCGAGGTCTTGCGGCCTGCAGCGCTTGAGTGGCGCATCGATGCCCGGCAGGATGCGGGTAGGCCGCACGTTGGCATACTGGTCAAAGCCCTGGCAGATCTTCAGGCGCAGGCCCCACAGCGTGATGTGATCGGGAATGTGCGGATCACCGGCCGAGCCGAACAAAATCGCGTCCTTGTCGCGCAAGGCATTGAGGCCATCGTCGGGCATCATCACGCCGTGCGCGCGAAAGTAATCTCCACCCCAGCCGAAGTTCTCGAATTCAAATCGAAAACCGCTGCCGGACGCGGCCAGCGCCTGCATGACTTCCTGCCCGGCGGGCACGACTTCCTTGCCGATGCCGTCACCCGGGATGGTGGCAATGCGATAGGTCTTCATGGGTTTTTCTCCGTGGGGTTTGCTCTGATGTGGCGCAACTGTAGCCCCAGACAGTTCACGCAAGAGTAGCTATACTGTACATGTTGGCCACTTATCTTTTGACCACCTTATGATCACCGTCACATCCGTGCAAGCCCAGAACAATTTCGGTCAGTTACTGGACACTGCCCTGCGCGAACCCATAACGATCACACGGCACGGACGTCCGGCTGCATTCATTGTGTCACCGCAAGACATGGACGAGCTGATGGACGCGCGGCGCAAGCGCAGCAAGGCAGTTCAGGAATTTGAAGCTTTCTTCGCCAAGTCAGACAAGCATCTCAAGCCGGCTGCGCGCAAACTGACTGAGCAGGACATCGTCAAACTGGCGCGCACCAGTCGATGAGCCGGCCGCCGCGCGCGGTGTTCGATACCAGCACCCTGATAGGCGCCTTGCTTGGCCCACGCTCCGTTCCCCGGCAAGCCCTGACCTTGGCTCTACCGAGCTTTGAGCTGTGCGTCTGCGAAGCCACCCTGACAGAACTCGACAAGGTGATGAGGCGAACCAAGTTTGACAAGTACCTTTCATTGACCGAGCGCCTGGACTTCGTGGCCCTGTATCAGAGGCGGTCCTCGATGCACTCTGTGGACAGGTCGAGCGAATTGATCGCGCGCGACGTCTGTCGCGATCCAGAGGACGCAAAGTTCCTTGCGCTCGCCCACGCATGCTCAGCCGAAGTGCTGGTGTCGAGCGACGAAGACCTGCTGGTGCTCAATGGATGGCAGGGGATCGGCATCGTCCGCGCGTCGCAGTTTGTCGACGCACTTAACGGTGTATCGGGTACAGGCTATGCGGATCGCTGATGTTTTCGTGGTTCACGACAAGACCCCGTTCGGGCTGAGCTACTTCTTCCCCATCCCCAATCTCTGCGCCCCCTCCGTATAGAGCCTGGACTTCTCTCGCATGAAGGCGTCCATCTGGTCGGGCCCGACGTTGACCAGTTCGAAGCCAGCCTTGGCCGCCAGCTCTTTCATCTCGGGGTCGTTGTTCAGTTGCGCCCACAAATCGGCCATGCGCCTGCGGGCTTCGGGCGGTGTGGACTTGGGCACACCGATGCCGCGGTAGGCGCCGTCCACCCAGTCAACACCCAACTCGCGGAAGGTGGGCACGTCAGGCATCAGCGGGTGGCGCCTTTCCATGGCCACGGCCAGTGCGCGCACTTTGCCTTTGTTGCCAATCGCAAAGGGCGTGTAGGTGACCGCACCATCGATCTGATTGCCCACCACCGCCAGCGCCATGTCGCCGGTGCCCTTGTAGGGCACGTAAGTGCTCTTGATGCCGAACACCGCGTTGAGGCGCTCATGCGCGGCATGGTTGGCCGAGTTCAGGCCCGAACCGCCCAGACTCATCTTGCCGGGGTTGCGCTTGGCCCCGGCGATGAATTCGGCGAAGGTCTTGTAGGGGCTGGCCTCGGGCACCACCAGTGCGTCGGGCGTGAAGTGAAACCAGAACACTGGCGTCACGTCTTCGGTCTTGTATTGCACCTGGCCTTCCAGGGGCTGGAACACAATGTGCGGCAGGTTGATGCCCACGATGTTCAGGCCGTCGCCTGGCAACTGGTTCATCTGCGACCACATCAGGCCGCCGCCGGCGCCGGGTTTGTACTGAATGACGGTGTCGATGAGCGGGCATTTTTTCTTGAGCACCACCTGCTGGTGGCGGCCGGACAAGTCTGACTCGCCGCCCGGCGGGAATGCCTGCCAGTACAAAACGTTCTTGTCAGGGCATGCCTGTGCAAGGCCAGCCAGGGGCGCGAGTGTCAGGCAGGCCATCGCCATCCATTTTGCGAATTTGATCTTCATGAGTTTTTTCCCTTTGATTTGTTCACGGCGTCAGCGCGCCAGCGCGAAACCACTGCCCGATCAAGGCGCGCTCTTGCTCGGTGATGCCAGTGGCATTATTCATCGGCATCAATCTGGCCACCACTGCCTGCTGGTACACTGCCTGCGCATTCTGCTTCACGCCAGCCGCCGAATCCAGGCGCACATTCTTCATCTGCACTTGTGGGCCGTGGCACATGTAGCAGCGTTGCTCCAGTACCTTTTGCACATCGGTATAGCTCGCCGATGCAGGCGCAGGTACCGCGCTTGAAACAGGCGGCCTCAGCCAGACGATGACGCCAACGATCACCAGCACACCGGCCAACGCATAGGGCCATGGGTGAGCATTGCGCCCGAGCTTATAGCCGTGCCGCATCACGAAAAACTGGCGAATGGCCGCGCCGGCGAACATCATCAGAATGAGCACCAGCCAATTTTGCGGATGGCTCCAGGTGAAACTGTAGTGATTGCTGAGCATGGCAAACAGGACCGGCAACGTGAAGTAGGTGTTGTGCACGCTGCGCTGTTTGCCACGAATGCCGTGTATCGCATCCACTGGCTGGCCCGCCTTGATGGCAGCCACCACTGTCCTTTGGCCCGGGATGATCCAGAAAAACACATTGGCGCTCATGGCGGTGGCGATCATGGCGCCCACCAGCAGGAATGCCGCACGGCCTGCGAACCAGTGGCAAGCCAGCCACGAGGCCAGGCACACCAACAGCAAGACCAAGGCACCCACAATCGCGTCGCCATTCTTGCGTTGGCCCAGGTGCTGGCAGATGGCGTCGTACAGCACCCAGAACACGACCAGGAAACTCAGGGCCACCGAAATGGCCGCCCCCGGCGCCCAGTTCATCAGGCTCTTGTCGATGAGATACGTGCTGGCGCTCCAGATATAGGAAACAGCAAAGAGCGCAAACCCGGTCAGCCATGTGGAATAGCTTTCCCAATAAAACCAATGAAGATGCGCTGGCAAGCTCGGCGGCTGCACGGCAAACTTCACCGGGTGGTAGAAGCCGCCGCCATGCACCGCCCACAACTCGCCGCTCACGCCCTGCTTCTTCAAGTCTTCATCGACCGGGGGCGTGAGACTGGAATCGAGGAAAACAAAATAGAAGGATGAGCCAATCCAGGCGATGGCGGTGAGCACATGAACCCAGCGCAGCAGCAGATTGGCCCAGTCGAGAATGTAGCTTTCCATGTGTGTCAGCGCCTGTTCGTCGCTGCGGTAAGTGCCGACCAGTGTATGCAGTTTTGATGCGTCATTCCCGTACCGTGCCTCAGGGTTTGCCCGGCGGTGCAAGCTGCAAGATCTGGGCCGCCACGCTGGCCGCGATGACCTCTGGCTCTTTGCCGCTGATGCCCGGTATGCCAATGGGGCAAGTGACCTGGTTCAGCTCGACATCGGTGAAGCCGCGCGCTTGCAAGCGGTGGCGAAAGCTCGCCCACTTGGTCTTGCTGCCGATCAGGCCCACATAGGGCAGGTCTTGGCGCTCGCGCAGCCGCAGCAGGCAGGCCGCCACGATGTCCAGATCTTGCGCATGGGAAAAGCTCATGATCAGCACTCGCGACCGCGTGGCCAGATGCGGCACCGCTGCGTGCACCGGATCGCTGTGCTCGCACTGCACCTGGGGCGGCAGATGCGCGGGGAATATCTCGTCGCGGCTGTCGATCCAGTGCACCGCAAAGGGCAGCGGGCTCAGCGCGGCCACCAGCGCCTTGCCGACATGACCGCCGCCAAACAAGGCCAGCGGCGCACGCTGGGGCCGCAGCTGCCGCGCCAGCGCGTTGGCGTCGCCAGCGCCCACCCGTGCCAGCGCCAGTTGCACCACACCGCCGCAGCACTGCCCCAGACTGGGCCCCAGCGCCTGGCGCAGCTGCTCGGGCGCTGCGCCCGGGCTGGCCAGCAAGCGGCGCGCCTGCGCGATGGCATTGAATTCAAGTTGCCCACCGCCTATGGTGCCCGTCTCGTCATGCGCAAACACCAGCATCCAGGCGCCCACCTCTCGTGGCACCGAGCCCTCAGTGGCTTGCACCGTGACCAGCACGGCGTCTTCACGGGCCAGACGCAGAGTGACAGTGTTCATGTTCAGGTATGCAAGTGCAAAATCGGGCACCGGCGGCCACGGGCAGTCCACAATAGCGCCCATGCCTGCGTTGTAGGTGAATGACGCCGCCCCCAGTGCGGCGCTGATTTTGACAGGAGCATCGATGCAGCATACCTTCAACCTAGAAACGGCAGTTGACCGCTTGTTTTCAGCAGGAAGTGCCCGTGGACATTGACTTTTTGGCCTTGAAGTTTCTCACCTGTTGGGTGAGAGCGCGTCCAACTGCCGTTTCTAGGTTCAACCGCCACTTTGTGCTGACCGGGTTGGCAGCCGCGGCACTGGCGGCATGCGCGCCGGCACCGCGGGTGGACGCGCCCGCGCCCGCGCCCGTGCTGGCTCCCTTGGCCCCCGCACCGCCGGTGGAAATCCGCTCTGCGGTGCCGCCGCCCCCAGTTGCGCCCATCGCCGCAGCGCCCCTCGGGCGGCCAGCGGTTTCATCGGTCGCGGCCAATCCCAGAGCCTATCGGGCCGATGCGGCCGGCCATCTTTATGGCCTCAACAGCGAGCGAATCTACAAGGGCCGCTTGCCGCCCATGCTTTATGCCATCGGTGTTTTGCAGGTGGAGCTAGATGGGCGCGGCCAGGTGCGCAACTTGAACTGGATGCGCGCGCCCCGGCATGCGCCGGAAGTGATTGCCGAGATCGAGCGAACCGTGCGTGCCGCATCACCTTTTCCTGCGCCGGTGCGCCTGGGCAAGGTGGTCTATACCGACACCTGGCTGTGGCACAAGAGCGGCCGCTTTCAGCTGGACACGCTCACTGAAGGGCAAGATTGAGCGGATCGGCCTGTATCAACTGACCTTAATCTGCGCGCTGACCGGATCGCTCGAATGGATGGCCAGCAGATTGCCGCCCATGGGGAAGGTCTTGTAGCCAGCGTCCTGGACAAACTTCAGAATGTCGCCTTCATTGGTCTTGATGCGTTCGATCAGGAGTTGGGGCTTGCATTCGTAGATGGTTTTCTTGCCGCCCATCAGCGCGTCCATCTCCATGGCCTCGATGTCGATCTTGACAAAATCAACGCGCTTGAGTTGCAAGTCATCGATCGCAATCATCTGGGTGAGTTGCATCTTGTCTTCGCTGTAATCGATCTGCTGGCCAATAAACTCGGTGCGCGCTGTCTTGCGGATTTCCAGGCTGCCGAAACTGCCGGGCTGAAAGTAATTTGGAATGGGCACGCGGATGGAACCGGCTTCCTGGCCTACCGCCGCCCACAGGGCCCGCGCGTTGAAGCAATTGTTCATGGTGATGTTGCCAGCCAGCGCGTAGAAGATGCGCTCCTGTGCTTCGAAGGCAATGACGCTGCCCCAGCCGTGCATGTGCTGGGCCCATTCAATGGTGTGCACGCCGATGTTGGCGCCACAGTCGATTCCCACCACGCCGTCGCCAAAGTTCTTGCGGCGCGCATCCAGCATCTGGACTGCGAAGTCCACCTCGCCCTGGTCAAAGCAAGACGCACCCAACAACTGGTGCCCCACCCCGTAGGCACCCCTGCCATCGGGCAGGATGTGATAGTCATGCCGGTTGACCAGCATGCTGCCGTGATTGGTTGCCAGCGTGACGAATGCGGTAGGGCGTCGGTTGGATCTTCTCATTTTGCTTGCGTCGAGTAGAAAGAATGACCGATTCTAATTACATGCGACGCATCTGCCGAATTTGCGGCAAACACAAGCTCAAGACCCCCGATAGGTCGAGTAACTCCATGGGCTCACCAGCAAGGGCACGTGATAGTGCTGGTCTTCCTGCGCGACACCAAAATCAAGACTCACCTTGTTCAGGAAGCTCGGCTCTGGCAGATCAACACCCCGGCTTTTGAAATAACCGGCCACATCAAACACCAGTCTGTAGCTACCCCGCCTGAGCGCGCCATCCGGGTAGAGCGGGCCGTCCGGGCTGCGCCCGTCGGCATCCAGCACGAACTGCCGCACCAGCGTGGCTTGATCGCCTTGCGTGGTGTAGAGCGCCGCATGCATGCCGCCCGCCGGGCAGCCGTGCATGGTGTCGAGAACATGTGTGCTCAGGCCCATGGTGAATCCTTCAATCGATAGCAGAGTGTATGCAGTTTTTCGACCAGCGCTATCATCCCAGAACCCTGAGACCCGCCCATGCAAGAGGACACCCCCACCCCCTACCCGCGCGACCTGATCGGTTATGGCCGCAAGCCGCCACACGCACAATGGCCCGGCGGTGCGCGCATTGCGCTGCAGTTTGTGCTCAATTACGAAGAGGGCGCTGAGAACTGCGTGCTGCACGGCGATGCGGGCTCTGAACAATTTCTCTCCGAGATGTTCAACCCGCCCAGCTTCCCCGATCGCCACCTGACCATGGAAAGCAGCTTCGAATACGGCTCGCGCGTGGGGGTGTGGCGCATTCTTCGCGAGTTCGAAAAGCGCAAGTTGCCGCTGACCATTTTTGGCGTGAGCATGGCACTGCAACGCCACCCCGAACTCACCGCTGCGCTGCTTGAGCTGGGCCACGAGATCGCCTGCCATGGCTGGCGCTGGATCAACTATCAGCAAGTCGATGAAGCCACCGAGCGCGAACACATGCGCCTGGCCCTGAAGGTGCTGCGCGAACTGACCGGCACGCCGCCCGCCAGTAAGCCTCCCCTGCACGGCGTGGGCTGGTACACCGGCCGCGACAGCCCCCATACCCGCCGCCTGCTTGCCGACCATGGCGGCACCGAATACGACAGCGACTACTACGGCGACGACCTTCCCTTCTGGATGCCCGTGCGCAAGACCGATGGCAGTGTCGTGCCTCGGCTGATCGTGCCCTACACGCTGGATACCAACGACATGCGCTTTGCCCAGCCCCAGGGTTTTTCGCAAGCCGAAGATTTTTTCATCTACCTGCGCGACAGCTTCGATGCGCTTTATGCCCAGGGCGATGAGTCGCCCGCCATGCTCAGCATCGGCATGCACTGCCGCCTGCTGGGCAGGCCCGGGCGCATTGTGGCGCTGCAGCGCTTTTTGGACCATGTGGCAAGGCACGATCGCGTCTGGGTTTGCCGGCGCATTGACATCGCGCGCCACTGGCAGCGAACCCATCCCTTCCAAGGCTGAGGAAAGCCGCTATGCCAATCACCCTGGACGAACTCAATCAAGCAAGCACGGAGCAGGCCGCCGCCATGCTGGACGGTTTGTACGAACACTCCCCATGGGTGGCGCAGGCGGCCTTGCCCCTGCGCCCTTTCCATTCGCTCACGCACCTCAAGCACAGCATGGCGCGCATCGTGGCCGATGCCGGCAAGCAAGCCCAGCTCACCCTGATACGTGCCCACCCCGAGCTGGCCGGCAAGGCCATGGTCAGCAAAACGCTCACAGCCGAATCGACCCATGAGCAAGGCAAGGCTGGCCTGACCGATTGCACGCCGCAGGAGTTCACCAGGATACAAAAACTCAACACCGACTACAAAGCCAAGTTCGGTTTTCCTTTCATTCTGGCGGTGCTCGGCGCGCGCGGCGCAGGCCTGTCTAAGCAAGAGATCATCGACACCTTCGCGCGGCGACTGGAGAACTCACCCGACGAAGAATTGGCCCAGTCGCTGCGCAACATCCACCGCATCGTGGAGATGCGCCTGAATGTCAAATTCGGCGTGCAACCCAGCCTGGGCGACCTGGTATGGGATTGGCATGAAAGCCTGGCGCAATTCAGCGACCCAGGCTTTGCCGAGCAAGGGCAGCTCACCGTCACCTACCTCACGCAGGCCCATCGCGCCGCTGCCGCGCAGATTGCAGACAACATGAAACGCTGCGGCTTCGATGAAGTGACGGTCGACGCCGTGGGCAATGTGGTGGGCCGCTACCGAGCCACGCAGCCTGGTGCCAAGACCCTGATGACAGGCTCGCACTACGACACGGTGCGCAACGCCGGCAAGTACGACGGCAGACTTGGCATCTTCACACCCATGGCTTGCGTTCGCGAACTCTCGCGCCAGGGCCGGCGCCTGCCCTTCGCCCTGGAAGTAGTCGGCTTCGCTGAAGAAGAAGGCCAACGCTACAAGGCATCCTTCCTCGGCTCGGGCGCACTGATTGGTGGGTTCAAGCCTGAGTGGCTTGATCTGCGTGACGATGAAGGCATCAGCATGCGCGAGGCCATGCAGGCCGCCGGGCATGCGGGCACGATGGAGGCGATCGCCGCCCTGCGCCGCAAGCAGCAAGACTATCTGGGCTTTGTCGAGGTGCATATCGAGCAAGGCCCAGTGCTGGCGCAAGCCGATCTGCCACTAGGCATCGTCACCTCCATCAACGGCAGCCTGCGCTATCAATGCGAAGTGCTGGGCACCGCCAGCCATGCCGGCACCACACCCATGAACCAGCGGCGCGATGCCGTGCTGGCTGTGGCCGAGCTGGCGCTCTACATGGAACAGCGCGCCACCCGCGATGCCGATTCAGTTGCCACCATGGGCATGCTGCAAGTGCCGGGCGGCTCGGTCAATGTGGTGCCAGGGCGCTGCCAGTTCAGCCTGGACATGCGCGCACCCACCGATGCGCAGCGCGACGCACTGGCCGCTGACGTGCTGGCTCAACTGCACAGCCTGTGCGAAGCACGCGGCCTGCGTTGCAGCGCACTGGAAGTGCTGCGCGCGGCGGCGGCTCCCAGCGATGCACAGTGGCAGCAGCGCTGGGAAAAGGCCGTGCAGGCACTGGGCGTGCCGGTGTTTCGCCTGCCCAGCGGCGCCGGCCACGACGCCATGAAGCTGCATGAGCTCATGCCCCAGGCCATGCTGTTTGTGCGCGGCCAGAACAACGGCATCAGCCACAACCCCCTGGAGAGCACCACCAGCGACGACATGGAACTCGCCGTGCAGTCCTTCATGGCGCTGCTGGACCAGCTCTCGCAGGAGTCGGCAAGCGTGGGTGCACCCACATGACAGAACACGACAAACTCGACGCCTGGGTCGATGCCCACTTCGATGAAGAAGTGCGCTTTCTTCAAGAGCTGGTGCGCGTGCCCACCGACACGCCGCCAGGCAACAACGCACCCCACGCGCAGCGCACCACGCAGTTGTTGCAGGCCTTCGGCTTTGAGGCCGAGCAATACCCTGTGCCGCAAGACGAAGTGCGCGCCTATGGCCTGCAGTCCCTCACCAACCTCATCGTGCGTCGGCCTTACGGCCCGGGCGGGCGCACCATCGCGCTCAATGCCCACGGCGATGTCGTGCCACCGGGCGAGGGCTGGGCCCATGATCCTTATGGCGCTCAGATTGAAGACGGCAAAATGTATGGCCGCGCCACGGCAGTGAGCAAGGGCGATTTCGCCAGCTTCACCTTCGCGGTGCGTGCGCTGGAATCATTGCAGGCGCAACTACATGGCAGCGTGGAATTGCACTTCACCTACGACGAAGAATTTGGCGGCGAGATGGGGCCGGGCTGGCTGCTGCGCAACAAGCTCACTCGGCCCGACCTGATGATTGCCGCGGGTTTCAGTTACGAAGTGGTCACCGCGCACAACGGCTGCCTGCAAATGGAAGTCACCGTGCACGGCAAGATGGCCCATGCGGCCATACCGCACACCGGTGTGGATGCACTGCAGGGTGCGGTGCACATCCTTAATGCCTTGTATGCGCAAAACCAGCTCTACCGTGCGGTCAGCTCCAAGGTGCCGGGCATCACCCACCCCTACCTGAACGTGGGACGCATCGAAGGCGGCACCAACACCAATGTGGTCCCAGGCAAGGTGGCGTTCAAATTCGATCGGCGCATGATCCCCGAGGAGGACCCCGTCGCTGTCGAGGCCAGCATACGGCAGGTGATTCAAGACAGCACCGGCGCCTGCCCTGGCATCACAGTGGACATCAAACGCCTGCTGCTGGCCCACTCGATGCAGCCCCTGCCCGGCAATCAGCCACTGGTCGATGCGATCCAAAAGCACGGCGCCGCGATTTTCGGCCAGCCCATTCCTGCGATGGGCACACCGCTCTACACCGACGTGCGCCTGTACGCCCAGGCAGGCATCCCCGGCGTGATCTACGGCGCAGGCCCGCGCACGGTGCTGGAATCGCATGCCAAGCAGGCCGATGAGCGCCTGGATCTGCAAGACCTCAAAGGCGCCACCAAGGTCATCGCCCGCACGCTGCTCGATCTGCTGCGCTCTTGAGCGCGCACCGGGTTTGATCCTGTCAGCCCAAATTGGAAATGCCCCTCGCACCAGCCATCCGGTCTGCACCGGCATTGGCAATGCTGCGGTTGATTGCCTGCTTGGTTTGCGCGTCGCGTCAGGCGATGCCCGGCAGGCGCTCACTGTGGCGGTCTGCGCTTCGCTTCGACTTCGCTGGGATTTGCGGCCTGAGGTCGGCGGCGCATAACTCACTTCGCGCCCTTCGGCCGCTACGTTCAAACAGATGCGCCGAGCATGAATTGAAGCGCTTCGCGCCCAACCTCAGGCCGCAAATCCCAGCCGCCCCAGAATGAGCGCCTGCCGGGCATCGCCTGCCGCGACGGGTAAGGGGTGGGCGTGCGTTGCGGTGAAGACATGTCGAGCGCACAGATTCCACAATACGCAGCCCAGACGCCTTCTGTCATTGCGGGCTTGACCCGCAATCCATGCGACCCCGGCCAACACGTTTGTTCAAATGAGCTGGATCCCGGCTCGAGTCCGGGATGACAGTGGTGGGTGTAGTGAGCACTCCGCCTGAAACCTTCGCGCGCCTACCAAGTTGTCTGTCGCGGCAGGCGCAAGGCGGCCAGGGCTCATTCTGGGGCGGCTGTGATTTGTGCTCTGGGGTCGGATCGCGCGTAGCGCGACACGTTGTCATGCTCGGTGCCCTTGTTTGAGCGGAGCGGCCGTAGGGCGCGCAGCGAGTTGGGCACCGCCGACCCCAGAGCGCAAATCACAGCGGAGTCGAAGCGCAGCGTAGACCGCCACAGCATGAGCCCTGGCCGCCTTGCGCCTGACGCGACACGCGACACATACCGCATGAAGCGAAGCGCGACACATGAAAGCAGCGTACGAGGCCGGCGCCTAATTGCAGCCCAGTCAAGATAGCCTGCAACGGCTGCCCAGGGAACATGTCAAATTCAGGCCGCCACCCCGGGTTTGATCCACCCCAGGGTGGACAATATGACGCAGGACAAAGCGTCCGCTTTTTTTCTAGCCACCCATCGATCCACGCATGATCCAGCGTGCGAAGATTCGCTACCGTTCTCAGGAGACCGCAATGACCACACAATTGTCAGAAGCCGAACAGGCTTTGCGCGAAGCCGCGCGTGAATACCACCGCTTTCCCACCCGCGGAAAAATTTCCGTCACACCCACCAAGCCCCTGTCCTACCAGCGCGACCTGTCGCTGGCTTATTCACCCGGCGTGGCCTACCCTTGCCTGGACATCCAGGCCGATCCATCCCTGGCGGCTGAGTACACCTCCCGCGGCAATCTGGTGGGCGTGATCACCAATGGCACCGCCGTGCTCGGTCTGGGCGATATCGGCCCGCTGGCCGGCAAACCGGTGATGGAAGGCAAGGGCTGCCTGTTCAAGAAGTTCGCCGGCATTGATGTGTTCGACATCGAGCTGGCCGAGCGCGACCCCGACAAACTGGTCGACATCATTGCCGCGATGGAACCCACCCTGGGCGGCGTCAACCTGGAAGACATCAAGGCGCCCGAGTGCTTCTACATCGAGAAAAAGCTGCGCGAGCGCATGAACATTCCGGTCTTTCACGACGACCAGCACGGCACCGCCATCATCTCGGCGGCCGCCTTGCTCAACGGCCTGGAGCTGGTGGGCAAGAAGATAGGCGAAGTGAAGATCGCCGTATCTGGCGCGGGCGCGGCCGCCATTGCCTGCCTGGATGTGATGGTGGGCCTGGGCGTCAAGCGGGGCAACATCTGGGCCTGCGATTCCAAGGGCCTCATCTACGAAGGTCGCCCCGGTGGCTTCGATGAATCCAAGGTGCCCTATGCCCAGAACACCGACGCGCGCACCCTGGCCGACGCGGTGAAAGACGCCGATGTGTTCCTGGGCTGCTCGGCGCCGGGCGTGCTCACGCAAGACATGGTCAAGACCATGGGGCCGCGCCCCATCATCCTGGCCCTGGCCAACCCCGAGCCGGAGATTCGCCCCGAGCTGGCCAAGGCGGTACGGCCCGATTGCATCATTGCCACCGGCCGCTCTGACTACCCCAACCAGGTCAACAACGTTCTGTGCTTTCCCTACATCTTCCGCGGCGCGCTCGATTGCGGCGCCACCAAGATCACCGAGGCAATGAAGCTCGCCTGCGTGCGCGAGATCGCCGACTTGGCCAAGGCCGACATCAGCGAAGAAGTGGCCAACGCCTATGCCGGTAAAGAACTGTCCTTCGGCCCAGACTATCTCATCCCCACGCCGTTTGATTCGCGCCTGATCTTGCGCATCGCACCGGCGGTGGCCCGTGCTGCAGCCGAGTCTGGCGTGGCAGCGCGGCCCATCACCGACTTCGACGCCTATCGCCAGAGCCTCACCCGCTTTGTCTACCAGACCGGCATGATCATGCGGCCGGTGTTCCAGGCCGCCAAGGCGGCCAAGGGCAAGCGCGTGGTCTACGCGGAGGGCGAGGACGACCGCGTGCTGCGGGCCGCACAGCTGGTAATCGAAGACGGCCTGGCACAACCCATCCTGATCGGCCGCCCAGCCGTGATCGAAGCGCGTATCGCCAAAGCCGGCCTGCGTTTGAAGCTGGGCCACGACGTCGAGTGCATCAACCCCGAGAGCGACACCCGCTTCAGGCAATACTGGGAGGCATATCACCAGCGCATGGGCCGCGAGGGCATCACCCCCGGCGCGGCCAAGGCTGCGGTGCGCCGCTCCAACACGCTGATCGGTTCCTTGGCCGTTCAACTGGGCCACGCCGATGCAATGCTGTGCGGACTGGTCGGTCGCTTCGACGCCCACCTGGACCATGTCGCAAACGTCATCGGGCTGGCCCAGGGCGCGCCTGGTTTTGCAACGCTCAACGCGGTCATGCTGCAGGACCGCACCCTCTTCATCGCCGACACCTACGTCAACGAAAACCCCGACGCGCAACTGCTGGCCAACATCGCCAAGATGGCGGCCGACGAATTGCGACGATTCGGTTTGCCGCCCAAAGTGGCGTTTTTGTCGCACAGCAACTTTGGCTCGTCGGCACGCGCATCGGCGCGCAAGATGCGGCAGGCACGCGACTTGTTCACCCGGATGGCACCCGATGTCGAGTGCGACGGCGAGATGCAAGGAGACTCGGCCCTGTCGGAGACCGTGCGACAACGCAGCGTGATGGACGGCACCCTGACGGGCGAAGCCAACCTGCTGATCTGCCCCAACCTGGATGCCGCCAACATTCTGTTCAATGTGCTGAAAATGACCGGTGGGCACGGCATCACGGTCGGCCCGATGCTGCTGGGCGCAGCCAAGTCAGTACATGTGCTCACCCCATCTTCCACGGTGCGACGGGTGGTCAACATGACCGCCTTGGCCGCGGCCAGCGTGGCCTATGCGTGACCGGGTAATTGTGCATGCGTGCGCTAAGCGGGCACCTTTTGTGCTTTGTGTCTTCGTCCATTTCCTCAACTCAGCTTGGAGCCTTGAATGAATATGCGCTTGGTCCTTCAATCCGCCCTCGCTTTGGGGCTGGCTACCGGCATGGCCGTCGCCCAGGCCCAGACCACCCCCATCAAGTTCCAGCTTGACTGGCGCTTCGAAGGGCCGGCTGCGCTCTTCCTCACGCCAGTGGCCAAGGGCTACTTCAAGAGCGCAGGGCTGGACGTGACCGTCGACGCGGGCAACGGCTCGGGCGGCGCGGTCACCCGGGTTGCCTCGGGCACTTATGACATCGGCTTTGCCGACCTGGCCGCGCTGATGGAATTCCACGCCAACAACCCGGATGCACCCAACAAGCCGGTGGCCATCATGATGGTCTACAACAACACGCCCGCATCGGTGATGGCACTGAAGAAATCAGGCATCACCAAGCCGGCCGACCTGGTCGGCAAGAAGCTGGGTGCGCCGGTGTTTGACGCCGGGCGCCGCGCCTTCCCTATCTTTCAGAAAGCCAATGGCATCGGCGCAGTGAACTGGACCGCGATGGACCCGCCGCTGCGCGAGACCATGCTGGCGCGCGGCGATGTCGATGCCATCACCGGCTTTACTTTCACCTCGCTGCTCAACCTGGAAGCACGGGGCGTGAAGGCCGAAGATGTGGTGGTGCTGCCCTACGCCGATTACGGCGTCAAGCTCTATGGCAACGTGATCATCGCCACACCGAAGATCATTCGCGAGAACCCGGCCGCCGTGAAAGCCTTTCTCGCAGCCTTCACCAAGGGCGCCAAGGACGTGGTGGCCAAGCCCGAGGCCGCCATTGCCGATGTGAAAGCGCGCGACGGCATCATCAACACCACGCTGGAGACCCGCCGGCTGAAGCTGGCGATTGACACCGTGATCAACAGCCCCGATGCCCGCGCCGAAGGCTTTGGCCAGATCAACCCGGGGCGGCTGGCGCTCATGGCCTCGCAGGTGTCAGATGCCTTCGCCACCAAGACGCGGGTGAATCCGGACGCAGTGTGGAACGGCTCTTTCCTGCCACCCAAGGCGGAGTTGAACAGCGTGTTGCCCGCGCCTAAGAAATGACGGCCGGCCTCGAAGACTACTTCGTCGATTTTCAGGACGTCTGGCTCGCCTACAACCCAGAGCTGCAGGCCCAGGGCCAGTTCGCGGTCGAAGCGATCGACCTGAAAGTCAAGCGTGGCGAGTTCATTGCCATCGTCGGGCCTTCGGGCTGCGGCAAATCAACCTTCATGAAGCTGGCCACGGGCCTGAAGCGCCCATCCAGGGGCCGCATCCTGATCGACGGCCAGGCCGTGACCGGGCCGCTCAAAATCTCAGGCATGGCATTTCAAGCGCCCTCGCTGCTGCCATGGCGCACCACGGTGGACAACGTGCTGCTGCCACTGGAAATCGTCGAGCCCTACCGCAGCAACTTCAAGTCAAAGCGCCCCGAGTACGAAGAACGGGCGCGCAAGCTCTTGCAGAAGGTGGGCCTGGGCGGCTATGAAGACCAGTTTCCGTGGCAGCTATCGGGCGGCATGCAGCAGCGCGCCAGCATCTGCCGCGCGCTGATTCATGAGCCGCAGATGCTGCTGCTTGATGAACCCTTTGGCGCCCTGGATGCCTTCACCCGCGAAGAACTGTGGTGCATTTTGCGCGACCTATGGACCGAGCAGCGCTTCAACGTCATCTTGGTCACCCATGATCTGCGCGAATCGGTGTTCCTGGCCGATACGGTGTATGTGATGAGCAAGGGGCCGGGCCGCTTTATGGTGCGAAAAGAGATCGACCTGCCCCGTCCGCGCGACCTGGAGATCACCTACACCCGCGAGTTCACCGACACAGTGCATGAACTGCGCAGCCATATCGGCGCCATCCGTCAGCAGGCTGGTGCGGTGGGGGCACAGGCATGAACAACAAGCAACTGCAAACCTGGTCGCCGTGGATCTTGCTGGCCTGCGTGATCGCACTGTGGCAGTTCATCTGCTGGGCCTTCGATGTGTCCGAATTCATCTTCCCCAGCCCGCTGCGCATCTGGAGTCAACTGGTCGAGTTCAAGGCCATCATCGCCGCCCATGCCTGGCGCACCTACTGGGTCACCATGGCCGGCTTTGGTCTGGCCATCGTGGTGGGTGTGCTGCTGGGTTTTCTGATCGGCAGCTCGCGCATGGCTTATGCCGCCGTCTATCCGCTGATGACGGCCTTCAACGCGCTGCCCAAGGCGGCCTTCGTGCCCATCCTGGTGGTGTGGTTCGGTATCGGCGCGGGGCCAGCCATACTCACGGCTTTCCTCATCTCCTTCTTTCCCATCATGGTGAACATCGCCACCGGTCTGGCAACCTTGGAGCCCGAGCTGGAAGACGTGCTGCGGGTGCTGGGTGCCAAGCGCTGGGACGTGCTGGTCAAGGTCGGTCTGCCGCGCTCCATGCCTTACTTCTACGGCTCGCTCAAGGTCGCGATCACGCTGGCCTTTGTGGGCACCACGGTGTCGGAGATGACCGCCGCCAACGAAGGCATTGGCTACCTGCTGATCTCGGCCGGCTCTGCCATGCAGATGGGCCTGGCCTTCGCCGGGCTGGTGGTGGTGGGCGCGATGGCCATGCTGATGTATGAGCTGTTCAGTTGGCTTGAGATGCACACCACCGCCTGGGCGCACCGCGGCTCGCAGAATCACTAAAGCCTGCGATGGCCTGGCACGCCCGCCTTCAGCTTGAACTGCGCATGCAAGCTGGCCGCTGCGTTGCCCGCTTTGAGCACGAAGGGCCGCTGCGCATCTTGCAGACCCTATACCCCGAGGGCGATGCGGTCTCGCACAATGTGCTGGTGCATCCGCCCAGCGGCCTGGTGGGTGGCGACACGCTGCAGATGGACATTCACGCCGGCCCCGGCACGCATGGCCTCATCACCACACCGGGCGCCTCGCGCTTTTATCGCTCACTTGGCGCTGCTGCCACGGTGCACACCGAGGTTCGGCTCGATGCTGGCGCGCGCTTGGAGTGGCTGCCACTTGAAGCCATCTGCTACAGCGGCTGCATCGCGCACAACCAGCTCATGCTGGACCTGGCGCCCGGCGCCGAGCTGATCGGCTGGGACGTCACGGCCCTGGGGCTGCCCCAAGCCAATCAGCCCTTCGTGCAAGGCAGTCTGATGCAGCACATCGAGCTGCGCGGTGCCTGGCTGGAGCGCGGCCGCATCGCCGCCGACGACACCCGCCTAATGGACGGGCCGCTGGGCCTGGCGGGGCAACGCTGCATTGCCACCTTGTTCCTCGCCACCGGCAGCGACCTGGGCCGCGCCCGGCAAGAGCAGGCGCTGACACTGGCACGTGAAGTCATTGAGTCAAACCCCCTGTGCACCTGGGCCGGCGCCACCGCCCCCGGTCCGCGTGTGGTGGCAGTGCGCGTGCTGGCACCGCTGGTGGAGCCGGCGCTGCAATTGCTCAAGGCGATTCGCAATGTGTGGCGGCCTGCGTTGTGGGCACTGCCTGCGACGGCGCCGAGAGGGTGGGCGCTTTGATGGTGGGCAACAAGTTGCCTACCCTAGGGCGAGCTCAAAGCGATACGTCGCGGGTCAATCCCTTGTCGCGCACTGGAGCAGCGTCATCCATCCCATAGAGTGGAGAGCGCCGCATGAAGTCGACCAGAGAGTGCTCGTTGCACGTCAGGCGATCAAACATGACGCGTGACATAACTACCGCCACCGATTGGCCGTGCAGCGTGATGCTTTGCGGTCCTTCACTCTCGGCGCACTTGACCACTTCCGATAGCCGGGCTTTGGCCTCTTGAATTTGCCATTCACGCACGCTGCCCCCCCGTTTCCAAACATTCTGACCAGAAAGATCAGAATGTAGCGCCTTCGATCATATCGCCACCAACTGCCGCACCCCCTGCGCCTCCATGTCCTTGCCCAAACCTCTGGCGATGAACTCGCCGCGCTCCATGACCAGGTAGTCGTCGGCCAGTTCCTGGGCGAAATCATAGTATTGCTCGACCAGCAAGATGGCCATGTCGCCGCGGTCGGCCAGCATGCGGATGACGCGGCCGATGTCCTTGATGATGCTGGGCTGTATGCCCTCGGTGGGCTCGTCCAGAATCAGTAGTTTGGGCTTGGCCGCCAGCGCGCGTGCGATCGCCAATTGCTGCTGCTGCCCACCCGAGAGATCACCACCGCGCCGGCTCAGCATCTGCTTTAGCACGGGAAACAATTCAAACAACTCAGCCGGAATCGGCGTGCGTGCGCTCTTGTAGGCCAGGCCCATGCGCAGGTTTTCTTCCACCGTCAGCCGCCCGAAAATCTCGCGGCCTTGCGGCACGAAGCCGATGCCTGCACGCGCACGCTCATAGGGTGTGGCTTTGTGAATCGGCTTGCCGTCAAACTCGATGCTGCCGGTGCGAATGGGCACCAGGCCCATGATGGATTTGAGCAGCGTGGTCTTGCCCACGCCATTGCGCCCGAGCAAGACAGTTACCTTGCCCAGATGCGTTTGCAGGCTCACATCACGCAGGATGTGGGAGCCGCCGTAGTATTGATTGATGTTCTTGATTTCAAGCATGCTGGGGCCTGTTCTCATCGTCCCAGGTAGACCTCGATCACCCGCTCATCGTTTTGCACCTGCTCCAGAGTGCCCTGCGCCAGCACCGAGCCGTCGCACAACACAGTGACGATCTCTGAGATGGCCTTGATGAAACTCATGTCGTGCTCCACCACCATCAGCGAATGTCGGCCCTTGAGGCTCAGAAACAATTCCGCAGTGCGTGCGGTCTCTTCGTCTGTCATGCCAGCCACCGGCTCATCCAGCAAGAGCAGCTTGGGGTCCTGCATCAGCAGCATGCCGATCTCCAGCCACTGCTTCTGCCCGTGGCTCAATGTGCCGGCCTGCCGCCCGACACTCTCGGCCAGGTGAATGGTGTGCAGCACTTCGGCCAGACGGTCGCTTTGCGTCGAATCGAGCCGGAAGAACACCGATTGGCGCACGCCCTTGTCGGTCTTCAAGGCCAGCTCCAGGTTCTCAAAGACGCTCAAGTGCTCGAACACCGTCGGCTTCTGGAACTTGCGGCCTATGCCCATCTGCGCAATCTCGGGCTCGGTGTAGCGCAGCAGATCAATGGTGCTGCCGAAGAAAACCGTGCCGGCATCGGGCCGGGTCTTGCCGGTGATGATGTCCATCATCGTGGTCTTGCCCGCACCATTGGGGCCGATGATGCAGCGCAATTCGCCAGGGGCGATGTCCAACGACAGCTTGTTGATGGCCTTGAAGCCGTCGAAGCTGACGCTCACGTCTTCCAGGTAAAGAATGCGGCCGTGGGTGAGGTCCACCTCGCCGGGCGTCATCACGCGCGAAAAGCCCGCGACGCGGCCGCCTGATTCGGTCTTGCCCAGCACGGCCTTTTCGCGGCTGCGCTCCAGCCGCTTTGCGCCTTCTTCAAACAGGTCGGGGGTCATGCCTGCCCCTGCATGCGTAAGAGCGCGGGCGAATGGGTATGACTCATTTGCGGCTCCGCAGTTTGCGGGCCAGGCCGACCACGCCCTGGGGCAGAAACAGTGTCACCGCGATGAACAGCGCGCCCAGCACATACAGCCAATATTCAGGGGCGGTCACCGTCAGCCAGCTCTTGGCGCCGTTCACAATGAAAGCGCCGATGATGGGGCCAATCAGCGTGGCGCGGCCACCCACGGCGGCCCAGATGGCGATCTCGATGGAGTTGGCCGGGCTCATCTCGCTGGGGTTGATGATGCCCACCTGCGGCACATACAAGGCACCCGCCACGCCGCACATCATGGCCGAGAGCGTCCAGATGGTGAGCTTGTAGCCTATGGGGTTGTAGCCGGAGAACATCACGCGTGACTCGGCGTCGCGGATGGCCTGCAGCACGCGGCCGAACTTGCTGCCCACCAACCAGCGCGCCAGCAGAAAGAAACCCAGCAGGCACAGCCCGGTCAACACGAACAGTGTCATGCGCATGGAATGCGTGGCCAGCGGCATGCCCAGGATGCGCTTGAAATCGGTGAAGCCGTTGTTGCCGCCAAAGCCGGTTTCATTGCGAAAGAACAGCAGCATGGCGGCAAAGGTCATGGCCTGGGTGATGATGGAAAAATACACGCCCTTGATGCGCGAGCGAAAGGCGAAGAAGCCAAACACAAATGCAATGAGACCCGGCACCAGCACGATCAACACCAAGGTGGCTGCGAAGCTGTCGCTGAAGCTCCAGTGCCAGGGCAGCGACTTCCAGTCGAGGAAGACCATGAAGTCAGGCAGGTCGCTCTTGTAATTGCCGTCGCGCCCGATCTGGCGCATCAGGTACATGCCCATTGCATAGCCGCCCAGCGCGAAGAACATGCCATGCCCCAGCGAGAGAATGCCGGTGTAGCCCCAGATCAAATCCATGGCCAGTGCGCAGATGGCATAGCACATGATCTTGCCGACCAAGGCCACGGCATAGTCACTCATGTGAAAGGCGCTGCCTACTGGCACCATCAGATTGAGTATCGGCGCCGCCACACAGACCAGCAGCAGCGCGATCAGAAACGCGCTCCAGCCTGTGCGGCTGAGCAGGGGTGATGTCGACTGGATCATGCTTCGGCGCTCCGCCCCTTCATCGCGAAGATGCCCTGGGGCCGCTTCTGAATGAAGATGATGATGAACACCAGCACCGCGATCTTGGCCAGCACCGCGCCGGCCCAGCCTTCGAGAAACTTGTTGAGAATGCCCAGGCCCAGTGCGGCGTACACCGTGCCGGCCAGTTGGCCCACACCGCCCAGCACCACCACCATGAACGAATCCACGATGTAGCCCTGGCCCAGATCAGGGCCGACATTGCCGATCTGGCTGAGCGCGCAGCCGGCCAGACCGGCGATGCCCGAGCCCAGCGCGAAAGCATAGGTGTCGATGCGTGCGGTGTTCACACCCAGGCAGGATGCAATCGGCCGGTTCTGCGTGACACCGCGAACAAACAGGCCCAGCCGGGTACGCCCAATCAGGAAGGCCATGCCCAGCAACACGGTGAATGCGAAGGCCACGATGATGATGCGATTCCAGGGCAATTGCAGATCGCCCATCACCACCACGCCGCCGCTCATCCAACTGGGGTTTTCCACGCCCACGTTCTGCGCGCCGAAGATCGATCGCACCAGTTGCATCAGCATCAGACTGATGCCCCAGGTGGCCAGCAGGGTCTCAAGTGGCCGGCCATAGAGAAAACGGATCACGCTGCGCTCCAGCGCCGCGCCCATCAAGGCCGATGCCAGGAACGCAACCGGCACGGCTGCCAGCAGATACCAATCGAAAGCACTAGGCAGGTATTTCTGGAAGAAGCCTTGCACCACGTAGGTGGCATAGGCGCCGATCATCATCAGCTCGCCATGGGCCATGTTGATCACGCCCATCAGGCCATAGGTGATGGCCAGGCCCAGGGCCACCAGCAGCAGGATGGAGCCCAGACTGATGCCCGAGAACAACGCGCCGAGTTTGTCGGCCCAGGCCAGTGCCGCATCGACTGTGCGCAAGGAGGCTTCCAGCGTTGATTTCACGTCAGGCTCGGTCTCGACCTTGATGCGCTCGATCAGCAAGGTCTTGGTCGCCGGGTTCTTGCTTTTGCCAAGCAACCGGGCCGCTTCCATTCGACGATTCTTGTCAGCGCTGGAGAGCAGCACGGCAGCACGCACCAGACCCAATTCTTCCTTGAGCTGTGGATTGCGCTCAGCCTCATAGGCCTTCTCGATCAGCGGCAGCCGTGACTCATCGCTTTCGTTTCGCAGCGTCTTAATGGCCAGCGCACGCAGCTTTTCGTCGGGCGAGAAAAGCTTGAGCGCGGCCATGGCGGTTTCGAGTTCGCCACGCATGCGGTTGTTGTTGATCACGTCCTCGGCATCGGCGGGCAATTGCGCTTGCGCACCGGTGACGGGATCGAATGCTTTGTCGCCCTGCACCAGAAAGACTTTGCCGCCCGCCACTTTGATGGCGTCGTCAACCATTGCCTGGATGAATGCAGCGGTCTTCTCGTCGGCCTTGGCAACGGCCTGGTTCAAAGCTTCGACGCGGGTGTCAACCTCGCCCACCGCCATGGCTTGTGCCTGCTGCGCGGTGAGCGCATGGGCGTGACCGGCCATGAGTGCGAAAAGAAGAAGTGCGATTCGAATGAGCATGAAAAGACCTACAGAGTGGGCAGCTCGCTGCCCACTCTGTAAGCGCCTGCAAGTTAGCCCCCGACCATGGCATGGTCGGGGTGTGTAGGAAAGGCGGGTCAAGCCCGCGCTGTCAGCGGCGAATGCCGGATGTTACTTCTTCGCCGGCTCGTCAGGCTTCTTGTCGTTGCCGGCGATGTACGGCGACCAGGGCTTGGCCTTGACTGGGCCTGGCGTCTTCCACACCACGTTGAACTGGCCGTCGGCCTTGATCTCGCCGATGAACACCGACTTGTGCAGGTGGTGGTTCTTCGGGTCCATCGTGGAGGTGATGCCGCTGGGTGCCTTGAAGGTCTGGCCGGCCATGGCGGCGATGACCTTGTCGGTGTCGGTGGACTTGGCCTTCTCGACGGCCTGCTTCCACATGTTGATGCCGATGTAGGTGGCCTCCATCGGGTCATTGGTGAGCGGCTTGTCCTTGTGGCCGGCAATGCCCTTGGCCTTGGCGTAGGCAGCCCACTTCTTGATGAACTCGGTGTTGGCCGGGTTCTTGATCGACTGGAAATAATTCCATGCGGCCAGGTGGCCCACCAGCGGCTTGGTGTCCACACCGCGCAGTTCTTCTTCGCCCACTGAGAAGGCAACGACCGGCACGTCCTTGGCTTTCAAGCCGGCATTGCCCAGCTCTTTGTAGAAGGGCACGTTGGAGTCGCCATTGATAGTGGAGACCACCGCTGTCTTGCCACCGGCGGAGAACTTCTTGATGTCAGCCACGATGGTCTGGTAATCGCTGTGGCCGAAGGGGGTGTACTTCTCGTCGATGTCGGTGTCCTTCACGCCCTTGGTCTTGAGGTAGGCGCGCAAGATCTTGTTGGTGGTGCGGGGGTACACGTAGTCGGTGCCCAGCAGCACCCAACGCTTGGCGGCACCGCCATCTTTGCTCATCAGATAGTCCACTGCCGGAATAGCCTGCTGATTGGGCGCGGCACCGGTGTAGAACACGTTCTTGGACAGCTCTTCACCTTCGTACTGCACAGGGTAGAAAAGCAGACCGTTCAATTCTTCAACGACCGGCAGCACAGACTTGCGCGAGACTGAAGTCCAGCAGCCGAAGATCACCGCCACTTTGTCTTGGGTCAGCAACTGCTTGGTCTTTTCGGCGAACAGCGGCCAGTTGGAGGCCGGATCGACGATGACCGGCTCAAGCTTCTTGCCCATCACACCACCCTTAGCATTGATTTCATCAATGGCCATCAGCACCGTGTCCTTGAGCACGGTTTCTGAAATGGCCATGGTGCCAGACAGGCTGTGCAAAATGCCAACCTTGATGGTGTTGGACTGCGCATGCACTGCGAATGACAGGCTGCCTGCGGCGATCGCAGCGGCGGCCGCTACGGCGGAAAGATACCCTCGACGATTCATGGCTTTATCTCCAGGTGAATGATGAACGATCCGAACCAGATCGATACCCCTGTACGCAAAGGCCGTGCCACGTGCGTTAGACACCTTGTCGGATTCAATTGCAATTGAATTGGTTTACCCAATCGGGTGCAAACGCACCAAATGCACTCGCATCTGACCCAGCCAAGCTCGGGCATGGTGCATGTTCTGCACCAAGTAGGCTGATACGGTGCACCACAATCGCCTATGGCTGGCCCGCTTGTTGCGAGACAATGGCCGATTCACCCATCAACCAGTCAGTCAGTGCACCATGGAATTGACCCCACGCGAAAAAGACAAACTACTGATCTTCACTGCCGCCCTGCTGGCCGAGCGGCGCCGCGCACGCGGGCTGAAGCTCAATTACCCTGAAGCGGTGGCCCTGATCAGCGCTGCCGTCATGGAAGGCGCACGCGACGGCAAGACCGTGGCCCTGCTCATGAGCGAGGGCCGCAGCGTACTGACCCGCGCCGACGTGATGGACGGCGTGGCCGAGATGATCCCCGATATTCAGGTCGAGGCGACCTTCCCGGACGGCACCAAGCTGGTCACCGTGCATCAGCCCATCGTCTGACCGACACACTCCACAGGAGCCCGCCATGACACCAGGAGAACTCATCACCGACGCAGGCGACCATCTGCTCAACCCGGGCCGTCGCACCGCGACGCTGGTGGTCAGCAACACTGCCGACCGGCCCATACAGGTCGGCTCGCACTATCACTTCGCGGAAACCAACGGCGCACTCGCATTCGACCGCGATGCGGCCCGTGGCATGCGCCTGAACATCGCCTCAGGCACCGCCGTGCGCTTTGAGCCCGGGCAGCAACGCACGGTCGAATTGGTGGACATCAGCGGTGATCGCCAGGTGTTCGGATTTCGTGGGCTTGTTCAAGGAAAGCTCTGACCATGGCAACGATAGGACGGCGCGCATACGCCGAAATGTTCGGCCCCACCATCGGCGACCGCGTGCGCTTGGCCGACACCGATCTGCTGATCGAGGTGGAAGATGACTACACCCTGCGCGCAGGCGGCTACGGCGAGGAAGTGAAATTCGGCGGCGGCAAGACGATTCGCGACGGCATGGCGCAAAGCCAGCGCACCCGCGACGGCGCAGGCACCGGGCCACAAGCTGGCGGCGCCGTGGACTGCGTGCTGACCAACGCGCTGATCGTGGACCACTGGGGCATCGTCAAGGCCGACATCGGCATCAAGGACGGGCGCATCGCCGCCATCGGCAAGGCCGGCAACCCCGACACGCAGCCGGGCGTGGACATCATCATTGGCCCAGGCACTGAGATCATTTCTTGCGAAGGCAACATCGTCACCGCTGGCGGCATCGACAGCCACATCCATTTCATATGCCCGCAGCAGATTGAAGAAGCACTGGCCTCGGGCGTGACCAGCATGCTGGGCGGCGGCACCGGGCCGGCCACCGGCACCTTTGCCACCACGTGCACGCCGGGGCCATGGAACATTGAACGCATGCTGCAAGCGGCCGATGCCTTCCCAATGAACCTGGGCTTTCTGGGCAAGGGCAATGCCAGCTTGCCCGCCGCCTTGCATGAGCAGATCCGGGCCGGCGTGATTGGCCTGAAGCTCCATGAAGACTGGGGCACAACGCCGGCGGCCATCAGCAACTGCCTGGACGTGGCCGATGAGACCGACGTGCAAGTGGCCATCCACAGCGACACGCTCAATGAATCGGGCTTCGTCGAGAACACCATTGCCGCCACCAAGGGGCGCGGCCTGTGCGCCTTTCACACCGAAGGCGCGGGCGGCGGGCATGCGCCCGACATTCTGCGTGTGGTGGGCGAGGCCAACTTCCTGCCATCGTCCACCAACCCCACCATGCCCTACACCCACAACACGCTGGACGAGCATGTGGACATGCTGATGGTGTGCCACCACCTGGACCCGGCGATTGCAGAAGACCTGGCCTTCGCCGAGAGCCGCATCCGCCGTGAGACCATCGCGGCTGAGGACATCTTGCACGACCTGGGCGCCATCAGCATGATGAGCTCTGACAGCCAGGCCATGGGCCGCGTGGGCGAAGTGGTGATGCGCACCTGGCAGACCGCGCACAAAATGAAGCTGCAGCGCGGCAAACTGCCTGGCGATAGCGAACGCAACGACAACGCCCGCGTCAAACGCTACATCGCCAAGTACACCATCAACCCAGCCATCGCGCACGGCATCAGCCACGAAGTGGGCAGCATTGAAGAAGGCAAGTGGGCCGACCTGGTGGTGTGGAAGCCCGCCTTCTTCGGCGTGAAGCCCGCGCTCATTCTCAAGGGCGGCTTCATCGCCATGGCGGCCATGGGCGACCCCAATGCCTCCATCCCCACGCCGCAGCCCGTGCACTACCGCCCGATGTTCGGCAGCTTTGGCGGGGCAGTCGCGCGCGGCTCGCTCACCTTTGTGTCGCAGGCTGGCCTTGCAGCGGGCATCAAAGATCGCTTCGGCCTGGCCAAGACGCTCAGCGCGGTGAAAAACATCCGCCAGGTGCGCAAGCAGGATTTGATACACAACAATTACCTGCCCAAAATGGAGATCGATCCGCAAACCTATGCAGTGCGAGCTGATGGACAATTGCTCACCTGCGAGGCGGCCACGGTGCTGCCGATGGCGCAGCGTTATTTTCTCTTTTAGAGGTGTCCATTGATGCTGCAGGTATCCAAGATCATCTCCGGTGGCCATGGCCTGGCGCCGGCGCTGCAAAAGCGCGCAGCCACGGTGGAGCTTGACTGGGACGTGCGCCAGAAAAGCCGCTTCGACTGCACCGACTCGCAGGGCCGACACCTGGGCGTGTTCCTTCCCCGTGGCACTGTCGTGCGCGGCGGCGATGTGCTGGTGGCGCAAGACGGCTCGCTGATCAAGGTGCTGGCTGCCGCGCAGCCGGTGCTGGTCATCACCCATTGCAGCGAACACGGCGCACCTTTTGACCTGACCCGCGCGGCCTATCACCTGGGCAATCGCCATGTGGCCATCGAGCTCAAACCCGACCACCTGAAGATAGAGCCTGACCACGTGCTGGCCGACATGCTGCGCAAGATGCACTTGATCGTGAAAGAGACGCAAACGGCTTTTGAACCTGAGGGCGGGGCCTATGGCAGCCACGATGCGCACGGGCACGCGCAGGCACACGACCACGACCACGGCCACGATCACGATCATGGCGAACACGACGGCCACAACCATCACTGATGCCGACCTGCTCGCACTGGTGTGGCTGGCATCGCCCGCCCTCCCGGTGGGCGGCTTCTCGTATTCAGAAGGCCTGGAGGCAGCGGTGGAGCGCGGCTTGGTGTCGGACGAAGCCACTGCATCGCACTGGATCACCGACCAACTGCACCTGGCACTGGGGCGCGCCGATCTGGCCGTCACCGCACAGGCAATCACTGCATGGCGCGCGGACGATGCCGCCCGAATCGCGGCGCTGAATAACTGGGTGCTGCAAAGCCGCGAAACATCCGAGATGCGCCAGCAAACCGAGCAGATGGGCCGATCGATGATCGAGTGGCTCAAGTCCGTGCGGCCTGCCGATGCGGCGCGTGCGCCCGGCCATCTGTGCTACCCCATTGCCTGCGCGCTTGCCGTGTCTTCAACCCAGGCCACAGTGCGCCAGTCCATCGTGACCCTGGCTTTTGGCTGGGCCGAAAACATGGCGCAAGCGGCGATCAAATCGGTGCCACTTGGTCAAAGCGCGGGCCAGCGCATTTTGCAGCGCCTGGCCAGCGAGATACCCGCCGCAGTTGACCATGCACTGTCATTGGCCGACGATGATCGACAGGCCTTTGCGCCCATGCTGGCCATCCTGTCGGCGCAGCACGAAACCCAATACTCCCGTTTGTTCCGTTCATGAACTCAGCCGTTTGTAGAGAAACACCATGACCATGCACCACATCGCCCACCGCACCAAGCCACTGCCACCGCTGCGCGTGGGCATAGGCGGCCCCGTCGGATCAGGCAAGACCACCTTGCTGGAGATGCTGTGCAAGGCCATGCGCGACAAATACGACCTCGTCGCCATCACCAACGACATCTACACCAAGGAAGACCAGCGCCTGCTCACCGTCAGCGGCGCGCTGCCAGCCGAGCGCATCATGGGTGTAGAGACCGGCGGCTGCCCGCACACCGCCATCCGCGAAGACGCCTCCATCAACCTGGAGGCCATCGACCGCATGCTGGAGCAGTTCCCCAACGCCGACATCGTCTTCGTCGAATCCGGCGGCGACAACCTGGCCGCCACCTTCAGCCCCGAGCTGAGCGACCTCACCATCTACGTGATCGATGTGGCCGCCGGCGAAAAAATCCCACGCAAGGGCGGCCCCGGCATCACCAAGAGCGACCTGTTCATCATCAACAAGACCGATCTGGCCCCCTACGTAGGCGCCGACCTGGAAGTCATGCGCACCGACACCCTGCGCATGCGCCGCGACAAACCCTTCGTCATGACCAACCTAAAAACCCGCGCCGGCCTGGCCGAAGTAGTCGCCTTCATCGAGCGCAAAGGCATGCTGGAAGAGCCGGCCGCCGCCTGAGGGTAGAATTCCCGGCTTGCAGGAAGCGTGGCAGAGTGGTCGATTGCACCGGTCTTGAAAACCGGCAACGGGCAACCGTTCGTGAGTTCGAATCTCACCGCTTCCGCCGGCGAGTCTTCCCCTTCCCCGCCCAGCCGCTCCTTTCCCGCAAAGCCCCGTCCCACTCGGGCCTGCGCCCGACGCAGCAATTCTCAAGTCGACCATCACTGCAGCAATTCGGGCCCCTCGGCTCAACATCCCCCGCTCATTCTCAGAATGGCAATTCGTCGGTACGGCTGCGCTATTCACCATCACAGCAGCAGTCGATGCCGGGCAACAGGAAAGGCCCGCAGAAGCGGGCCCATGCAGTGCGAAGTCAGCGAGGCGCGTCAACCACTCATACCTTCAAGCTTGATCGGTCCAACGTCGTGGCCCGTGGGCGCGCTGTCGTGCTCGTGGACCTGAAGAACTCGAAGGTGTTGCCAGGAGTTCTCTCGCTGGCTGATTCTGCCGACGTCCTGGTGGAGGGATTCATGCCGGGCGTGATGGAGCGGCTTGGACTCGGGCCACGTTTGGCCTTGTATGCGGGCGGGCGAGCCCTCGAATAGCGCGCCTGTGCGAAGGGCACGACGCTTTCCCCTTTACAGAGACATCGATGGCCTTTCCGCCATCACGGCCCGCCAGCGTTGCAAGTGCGGGTGATGTTGATCTGGCCTGACCTTCACAACGCGTGCAAAGTCAACGGCCACTACAGCAGTGATGTCGGCAACGCTGAATCTGTCGGTGGCGATGAAGTCCCTGCCAGCAAGGCGGTCGTTGAGCGTGACGAAGAACTGCTGCAGCCGTGACACGCCACGTTGCGCCAGTTCAGGAATCTGCTGGTAGTCCACCGGACCGGGAAGTGCCCGGTTGGCCATGGCCGGGGCGCTGTTGCGCAGTGCTTCGGCGACGGCCATCGACCCTTCGAACTCGACGCGCCAGTTCCAGCTGGCAATCTCCGCCTTCTCGATTGGGGTGCTGCCCAGTAGCGGTGGCTCTGGGTAGCGTGCCTCCAAGTAGGCCGTAATCGCCGCATTGTTAGTCAACACTGTGCCGTCTTCAATGCGCAATGCTGGTACTGTGCACTGCGCATTGATCTTTCGGTAGGCCTCGCTCAGTTGCTCGGCATTCTTCAGGTCCACCTGTACCGTCTCATGAGCAACATACTTTTCGGCAAGCAAAATACGCGTGCGGCGCGGGCTCGGAGCAGTGGTGCAGTCGTATAGTGTGATCATGATTTAACCAACTGGCCCTGTGTTCTGGTGTCGAAGTCGCCAGCATCATGGCGTTCGTGCAATTGACTGCTTGGTTCGCCCACGACGCGGTTGACCCTGCGACCGCGCTGTGCGGCAGGCCGTTGGGCAATCTGGTTCGTCCAACGCAAAACATTTGTATACGCCTGAACCTGTAGAAATTCACCCGCTTCGTAGAGCTGGCCCTTAACCAGCGTACCGTACCAAGGCCAGACCGCCATGTCGGCAATGGTGTACTCATCCCCTGCCAAATACGGGCTCTCAGCAAGACGACGGTCAAGCACGTCAAGCTGGCGCTTGACTTCCATCGCATACCGATCAATGGCGTATTCGATCTTAATCGGCGCATAGGCATAGAAATGGCCAAACCCTCCGCCAAGGAAAGGCGCACTGCCCATTTGCCAGAACAACCACGACAAGCATTCGGCGCGCTTGGCGCCACTGGCAGGAAGAAAGGCACCGAACTTCTCGGCCAGGTAGATCAGGATCGCACCTGACTCAAACACCCTGATCGGTGTCGGTCCGCTGCGATCCAGCAACGCCGGGATCTTGGAGTTGGGGTTGACCGAAACGAAGCCAGTGCCAAACTGCTGGCCCTCGCTGATGCGGATCAACCAAGCGTCGTACTCTGCGCCCGTGTGGCCAGCTGCCAGCAGCTCTTCGAGCATCACTGTGACCTTGACGCCGTTGGGCGTGCCCAGCGAATAGAGCTGAAGCGGATGGCGTCCCACTGGCAGTTCCTTCTCATGGGTCGGGCCCGCAGTCGGACGATTGATGTTGGCGAATCGGCCCCCGCTCTCCTTGTTGGCAGACCATATCTTGGGGGGCGTGTAAGAAGTTGAGTCGTGCATGGAGAAGGCAGTTTGTCGTGATTGAAATCTGTTTGACGAGACTTACATGCGCATGGTAAGGCATCGTGGTCAATTGCGTACGCCGGGTTCGGCGCGCTGATTTCTTGACCATCACCACGCCAGTCGAAGAGCTGCAGACATTCGTCCGTCACTTTGCCCTGCTGCTCAGTGCACCAGCAGCGGCAGGGCCAGCAGCAACCACAGGTGCTGAGGCCGCAGGAGGTACGTCGGTGGGTTCATGCCGGCGTGAGGTGCTGTCCTGTCAAGAACAATCCAGAACCTCGTTTTGGATTGACAGCCGACTATTCACTCTTTCGCCGGGTGGCGCATGCACACCAGCGACATGCTGATTTGATTTTGGGCTTTTTGTGTCCGTAAACCCCTGCAGGTAAGCGGCCACGTCCTCCATATTGGTGGGACCTCAGCGTGTGTTCACCGAGCTTGGCGCATACCGGGATCACAATCTTCAATATGATTTGGGGCCACCTGTTCCACGCAAAGAAATTCCCTGTTGCAACGAATGCCTTCCCTGTTAGCCCGCAAAATATTCCCTGTTCGTATCAGGGCTCGGTCACGCAGGACCGATCTGAAACCTGCGCTAGCGCTGGCTGAGGGGCCCATTGCCGTGTAAATCCAGACCCGAAAGTAGCGAGTCTTCCCGGTTAATTTCCCTGATACAGGGAAATTGCACCTGAGACGGGTTCGCACACGACTGCGTCCACCGCCATTTCTCGTCTGACAGGCCACACAAAAATCTGTCTACCCCCGTAGAATCCGCCCAAAAATTTACGCTTGGATGCGACGGATTAACCTACCAACAACGCAGTCACGGCCAACACCAAAGCGCCGCCGAAGATGACACTGACCGCGCCCAGCAATGCACAGCGCGACACATAGACCAAATAGCGTGGAAGTGGAGACGCCGGTGTAGCGCAGATCAGACGTAGCGCCCGGAGGTGAGATCATGCTCCCCCCGCTCGTGGATGATGTTGGCGCGTCCAACCAACAGATCGTCAACGAAGCCGATACGATCGACTTCCTTGCCGGTGTAGGGCAGTGCGTGCAGGACATAGCGCATCGCATTCAGCCGCGCTCGCTTCTTGTCGTCCGACTTCACCACCGTCCAGGGCGAGTCGGCGGTGTCTGTGTGAAAAAACATCGCCTCCTTGGCACGTGTGTAGTCGTCCCACTTGTCGAGCGATGCCATGTCGACCGGAGACAGCTTCCATTGCTTCAACGGATGGACTTGGCGCTCCTTGAAGCGCCGTCTCTGCTCTTCACGGCTGACCGAGAACCAGAACTTGATCAGGTGAATTCCGCTGCGCACGAGATTGCGCTCGAACTCGGGAACCTGGCGCAGGAACTCCTCATATTCGGCTTGCGTGCAGAACCCCATGACTCGCTCCACCCCGGCGCGGTTGTACCAGCTGCGATCGCAAAGAACTATCTCGCCGGCAGTGGGCAGGTGCGCCACATAGCGCTGGAAGTACCACTGGCCGCGCTCGACTTCGCTCGGCTTTTCCAGAGCGATCACGCGTGCGCCCCGGGGATTGAGGTGCTCCATGAAGCGCTTGATGGCGCCACCTTTTCCGGCCGCATCGCGGCCTTCAAACACGATCACCACGCGCTGGCGAGAGTCCTTGATCCATGCCTGCAGCTTGAGCAGCTCGGTCTGGAGGATGAACTTCTCTTCCTCGTAGTCGCGCCGCAGCATCTTGTACTTGTAGGGATAGCCGCCGCGCCGCCAATCGTCGGCTAGGTCGTCACGCTTGCTCCGCGGAATCTTGTCCTTGGCGGGCAGTTCCAGCGCCGCTCGCATTCGGGCAGCGTCATCCGGCGCGGCGCCGTCGAGGATCGCGGCCAGGCCATCGACGCGCGCATCCCCTATCGACCGCACGGCTGCGAGCTGTGCCCCTTGGGCGGCATCGATGGCTTCGCCTACCGTGAATCGCTCGACTGCCGCGACGGTGAGCTTCGGAGCGGTATCACCTGCCTTGACCAGCGGCTTGGCCTTGAGCGCACCGCTGGCCCGGCCCCCTTTGCGTGCCGCTGTTGGAACCCGTCTGGTATCTGTCATGCGAATTGATCCTCTCTGGCAGCTAAAAAAGTTTAAAGCTGACACAGTTCGACGTTCAACGCCTTGACTTGGATCAAGGCCGAGGCCTTGGCTCGTGCAGGTCCACACGAAGACGCTTGCCCGCCCGCGCAGTTTCCGCGTTCACCACCGAGAACACATAGCCTGCCCGGAAACTTCTGTGGAAACTTTTCGTGGGGGTCAGCCAAGCTATTCCCCGCATTGCTTGCGCTCCCACTTGTCCTTGGCCTTTCCCTCAGCCACGGTCTGCCATTGCATGTTGCTCGGGGCATCGGCATCGCCGCAGGCTAGTGGGTTGATGTGGTCGATCACGTAGCCCTTGGTGGTGGCAGCGGCAGAACCGGCGGAGATCGAAGCCAAGGCGGCATAGCGGGGGGGCTCGGGCGGGCTTCGGCTCGCTCGGGTGGTTTGCCGAATGCGTGCTTTAGCCTGTCAGGCGACGGTCGACTCTCGGAGCTGCACGCTCTAACCGGCCGCTGCGGCAGGTCTTTGAAGGCCAGCAATGTGGCGCCAATTTCGGCCATCCGAGTACCTGCCACCGGCCATTTCCTGTCATCCAAGCTGCCAGAAGATCGCCCCACGAACGACAGGTCTGAGAGTACGGCTGAATAAGGGGCGTTTGAACCTAGAAACGGCAGTTGACCGCTTGTTTTCAGCAGGAAGTGCCCGTGGACATTGAGTTTTTTGGCCTTGAAGTTTCTCGCCGATTGGGTGAGAGCGCGTCCAACTGCCGTTTCTAGGTTGAAAAGTCTGTCCTCGGAAACGTCCTATCGCCGTATGCCATTGCGTGTGCATAATTGTTCGATGCCATCGAAGTTCCTGACCCTAGCCCACAAAGTGAGCGAAGCAAGGACTGTCTGTCGAAGAGCTTGGTCCATTGCGCGCAAGCTCTGCGGTCCAGTGTGCAGTGCCATCGGATCGGGCATTTTCAGCAGGGTGTCAGTCCACCGGCGGACCATGGCGGCAGGTACTCTCATCGCCAGCAGCATGTTCGCTGCCCATGCGTTTGACCTCCAGGGCCACCGCGGTGCCCGTGGCCTGCTGCCCGAGAACACACTGGCCGGCTTCGATCGCACGCTGGATATCGGCGTCACCACGCTGGAACTGGACATTGCGATCACGGCCGACGGCGTGCCAGTGATTCACCACGACGCCCATCTGAACCCAGCGTTGACACGGGATGCACAGGGCCGCTGGCTGCAAGGTCGCGGGCCGCTGATCCGCTCCCTGACACTGGCCCAGCTGCAAACTTATGACGTCGGCCGGCTGGACCCGGGCAGTGCCTATGCGCGCGACTTCCCGGATCAGCAGGGCCGCGATGGCGAACGCGTCCCGACCCTGGCCGCGCTGTTCGAACGGGTCAAGGCACGTGGTGCGGATCAGGTCCGGTTTGCGATCGAGACCAAGATTCATCCCGACCGGCCGGACGAGAGCCCAGCGGTGGCGCCTTTCGTCGACGCCGTCCTCGCCGCGATTCGGACCGCCGGCATGACGCAGCGTGTGCGACTGATCAGCTTCGACTGGCGCACACTGCGACGCGTGCGGGAACTAGAGCCGGCGATTGAGACCACGTGCATCACGGTCGAAAACGCCCAACGCACCAATGCACGGCATCGGGTGATGATGCTGGGCATGGCCCGAGACGCCTACCCCAGTGTGGCCCACATGGCCAAGGCCGCAGGCTGTGCGGCCTGGTCGCCGAACTACCAAAGCCTGGATGCCGAGCGGGTGCGCGCTGCCAGCGCACTGGGTCTGCAGGTGCTGCCATGGACTGTCAACGAAACGGCCGACATGGAGCAGCTGATCGCCTGGGGCGTGGACGGCATCATCACCGACTACCCTGATCGCCTGCGTGCCGCCCTGCTCCGGGCCGGTCGGTCCGTGCCAGCCGTTGGCGCAAAGTAGGGCAATGCCGAACAAATGCACGGTCGACGTGGGTCGAGCGTTAATTGGCGATGAAACAGCAAACCCTGGCGATGGCCGCCGATCAAGGCGCGAGATACGAGCACTACCGTAAGCCCACACGGCGCGACGAATTCCTCAAGACCATGAACGCCATCGTGCCGTGGTCAGCACTTTGCGAAGTCATCGAGCCGCACTACCCCAAAGTCGGCAACGGGCGCCCGCCCATCGGTCTGGAGCGCATGTTGCGCATCCACTTCCTCCAGCACTGGTTCAACCTGGCTGACCTCGCCTGCAAGGAAGCGCTGTATGACAGCGCCAGTCTGCGCCGCTTCGTGGGAATCGATCTGGGCCGAGAGCCCGTGCCCGACGCCACCACCTTGCTCAAGTTCCGCAGCATCAGCCAGTCCCCGCCCTCGTAGGCTTTCCTGGCGACCTTGGCCTTGCCCTCAAGGGTGCGCGGCCCGGTTGCGTGCTCCCACGGCTTCCTGGTGCAGATCGGCACTGCAATGTCGTTCCTGGCGTTATGATGGCGCTGCTACCCTTGTGGGCTAGCAGGGCACATTTGCTTCGATTGCGGCCCGGCATCAAGCCGAACAGCTAAACCGATATGTCATCACCTCGCTGCAAACCCGGCGACCTCGCTGTCGTCGTCAAGGCCGATCACCAATGCAATCTTGGCCGCATCGTTCGCGTTGTGGCGCTGCATGATTCCAAAGGCGATCTGGTATTCCCGCCCAAGTTTAGCCCCGTGTGGCTCGTCGAGTCAGCATCCAGCATGACTTGGAAGGCGAAGGGGAAGCGGTATCGGCGCAAGTCCGGCCCCGTGCCAGATCAGCAACTCCAGCCGATTCGGGGCTTGCGGGCGGCAGACGCGCCCAACATGACGGAGGTGCGTTCGGTCTCGATGTTGGCGCCGACACCGACTTGACCAGAGAAGCCGGAAATCAGCGACCACCCCAAAGTCCGACACTCTCAATGTTGTTGCGGGTTGCAGGCCAGAGACCCCAGGTCAGTCGAAATCGGATGACTTGGTGAATATCTGATCGGCGCACATGATCGGCGCAAACAAACGCCTGGTCCACCTTGACACTGCTTCAGGGACCTGCCAACATCAAAAGGTGATGACTGCGTGGCGTGCGGCAGCTCCTTGATCTCCGAGCAAACAGGAGAAGCTAGTGTAGTGTTTCACTCTATGCAGCACTTAATAAAACCGATGGATTTGTCGTCCTGGCTAGGCGCAAACCACAGCGATGCCCAGTGGCATCGCGCGGATTTGCAACGACGCCAGGGCGGCAAAGACGCGGTTTTATGGGCTGCATAGCGTGAAACACTACACTAGGCACGACGTGCCGAAGTGCTCCATCGAAATAACTATATGGAAGCGGTTTATGTCGATTTCTTTTTCTCAGCTTTCGCGCCGTAAGGCCGTGGGACTATTCGCGGCCTTGTCGCTAGGAGCGGGCGCCGCAACAGCGCAGGATTTTCCCAGCAGGCCAATCAGGATCGTCGTTGCCAATACCGCAGGGACGGCTCCTGACACTGTCGCACGACTGGTCGCCCCGGAAATGTCCAAGATTCTTGGTCAGCCCGTGGTGGTCGAAAACAGGCCCGGCGCTGCGATGGCGATCGGCTTCGATCACGTTGCCAAGGCGGCCCCTGATGGCTACACCATCGCGCTGGTCTATCCGTCAGCGCTGGTCACCTTGCCACTGACTGTAAAGGAACTGCGCTTTTCGCCTTTGAAGGACCTGCCCCCGCTGATTGGGCTGGGAGAAGGCAGGCTCATGCTCGCCACGTCTCCTCAAGCACCGTGGAAGTCGTTCAACGAATTTCTCGTGAACGCCAAGAGCAGCCCGAGCAAGTGGAACTATGGATGGCCTGACCCGAGCGTTCGGCTGATGATCGAGGATCTGAGCCGCGGCCTCGGCATCAGCTTGACACACGTGCCCTATTCGGGCGCTGCGGCCTATTACCAGGCGCTGATGGCAGGCGACATCCAGATTGCACTGGCCGCAGAAGCGACCGCGCTCTCTTTCGGCCCCAGAGCCAGAATTCTTGCCGTGACGGGCACGTCGAGATCGACCACGTTTCCTGATGCACCCACGTTCGCCGAGGTCGGCCTTCCGCGTATCAGAGGCTTGAGCTACTCGCTCAATCTCCCGGTCGGCGTTCCGAAGGCCGTGGCCGACAAGCTGTATGCCGCTGCGGAGCGCGCGCTCCAGCAGCCCTCCTTGAAGGAGAGCTTCGCCAAGTTGCACCTGGAGATGTTCAGCGACAACACGCCGCAGGCCAATGCCCAGCGCCTGGCGGAAGGTGCGGCTGCGTTTGCCAATGTGGCACGGCAGATCGGCCTGCAGCCGCAATGATGCGCCCCGGCACCTTCGACATGGGGCGAAAGTGAGTGATCTTGCGGGGCAGGTGGCGATCGTCACCGGAGGCGCATCGGGCATCGGGAGAGCGGTCGCGCTGCTGTTCGCCTCGAAGGGCTGCCGCGTGGTCATCGCCGATAAAGACGCCCGCAGGGGCTCGGAAGTCGCCGGCGAGCTGAAGCGATGCGGCAGTGCCGATTCCAGTTCCACCGAGGTGGACGTATCCAGCGCGGCGCAGGTGGATGCGCTCGTGACGGAAACGCTGGTCCGCTTTGGCCGGCTCGACATTCTGGTCAATTCGGCTGCGGTCTATCCGCCCCTTCCCTCGTTGCTCGAGACGCCCGAGCCTGCGTGGGATCAAGTGATGTCGGTCAACCTGAAAGGCACGTTCCTCTTCTGCAAGCGAGCCATCGCGGCAATGGTGGATCAGGGTTCGGGCGCCATCGTCAATGTGGCGTCGATTGCGGCAATGAGAGGCACGAACTACTCTGTGCCTTACGGCGTGGCGAAGGCGGGCGTGATCCAGCTGACCAAGGCCGCCGCCGTGCAGTACGCCGGTCGGGGGATCCGCGTGAACTGCATCGTGCCGGGCTTGGTGGATACGCCGATGTCCCGGCGAAGCATGGAAAGTTCAGAGGAATTCGACCGCTTCGTAGCGCAGATACCGGTGGGTCGAGCCGGCACACCCGAAGACATGGCCGCGCTGACCCTGTTCCTCGTTTCAAAAGAAGCCGCGTTCATCAACGGCGCGGCGATGGTTATCGACGGCGGCACGATGGCTCGATAACGGGCCCTGGGAAGTGCTGACGCGGCTGGCTGATCCTCCGTGTTGATTCCTGAGATCAACTGAGCCAGTGATCACGAAGAATTTTGAACCACTGGTTTTAAGAATAATCCGGCTACGCGATTGTGAATAAGTCTATGGTCGATCCTGTTGTTGCCGCCGACCGAAAATTGACAGTCTAAAAGCGAGAGTGCCGATCCAAAATTGACAGGGGTGTTCAACTGTCCTGCTGAAACTTTCAGCAGGGATGTAAAAGGTGATCACCATGGACATGATTGGCAAGGTTACCTCGCTGTGGGCTTCTCGCCCGGGGGCTCCGATATCTCCGCGCGCATCATCGCTCAAAAGCTTTCGACACTCTGGGGTCAGCAGGTGTTCATCGACAACCGTCCAGGCGCATCTGGCAACTTGGGTGCAGACGCTGTGGCTCGCGCGGCGCCTGATGGTTACACCATACTGTTACTTCTCAACTCGTACACGATCAACACGACGGTATATAAGAATTTGTCGTGGGACTTGGTCCGTGACTTTGCGCCTATCGGCCAATATGGTGTTTTCCCCCTGGTAGTGATCGCCAACGACAAGCTTCCGGTGAAAAGTATGGCCGAATTGATAAGCTATGCTCGGGCGAATCCAGGCCAACTGAATGTTGGCAACGCGGGAACAGGCACCGCGCCCCACTTGGCCGCCGAGCTGTTCGCTCAACGCGCAGGGCTCAAAATGACCAACGTCCCTTACAAGGGATCCGGGCCTTCAGTCACGGCGCTGCTTGCCGGCGAGGTCCATGTGACCTTCGGCGCTTTGTCCGCTTTCGACGCGTTCATCAAGTCCGGCCGAGTTCGCCCGCTCGCTGTCACCACTGCGAACCGCTACGGCCGTCTGCCAGACGTGCCCACGGTCAAAGAAACGGGCATCCGAGACTTCGACGTCGATGTCTGGTACGGTTTGGTGGCGCCGGCCAAGACACCTTCCGCGATCGTCCGCAAGATCAGCGAAGACCTGAAAAGCGTATTGGCCGACCCCGAGACGCAGGCGAAGTTGCGCGATGTCGGAGTGGAACCGGCTTATCTCGATTCAGCTCAGATGAGCGCGCGGATCAAGGCCGATGTTGTCCGGTGGCGCGACGTAGCGACTCGGATCCACTTGACTCTGGAGTGATTGCCGCACCGGCAGTGCTGCGCCGAAGAGGGCGCGCACCACTGGCGTGCCTTTACGCATTCCCTGCCGCCCCCCCCCAATAATCAGGACGACTAACCATGAAGTCACTATTTCGCAACCTGCACTGCGGCACTGCCGCATCAGGCCGATGCTGAGCGATGAATTCCAGCAAAGCCTGAGCCGGCAGGTCCTCTGGCAGGAGTGCGTGTGCTGGAGCTGCAAGGCAGCGGTCCTGGGCCGTTCGCCGGCATGCTGCTGGCGGACTCCTAAATATTCAAAAGGCGCTTGGCATTCAAGCCAAGCGCGCGGTCCAGTGCCGAGGGCGTGAAGGGAAGGCGGCGAAAGTCGTCCACCGTGGCCTTCAAGTTTCTCAATGGGTAAGCTGTCCCGAATAGGTACTGGTCGCCCATCATGTCGTTGGCGGCCTCGATGTACAGCGAGGAGCCAGGGCGGAACTGCATGGAATCCGGCGAAATGTAGACGTTCGAGTGCTTCATGGCGACGGCGACCGCCGTGTGCACGTCGGGCCATCCACCATGTACAAGAATGATTTTGAGCTTGGGAAACTGAGTGGCCACACGATCGATTTGCAACGCGCTCCCATAGCCGATGTCGGGCCCTGCGAGCGGACCTGACATGATCCCAATTGGACAGTCGAGCTCCACGCACTTCTCATAGACCGGCGATATCCGCTCATCATCCGCGAACCCGGGGAATGCTCTCTGCGGCTCGATGAAGATGCCTTTCAGTCCTTTCCTGCCGACAAAATGCTCGACCTCGGTCACTGCTTGATGGATGGTGTTGGACACATCGATGCCGGCGAATCCGATGATGCGATCGTGATAACGATTCTGCAGATCGACTATGTGCTGGTTGTCCAGAATACCGGCCGGGAACTGCAGCTTCCCCATGCTGATGGCAGGACTGTTGCGCCCCATGGCAACTCCGATGTTGATCTCTGCATCGTCCATTTCGAGCAGAAAATCATCCATGGACTCTGACAGGAAGGCTGGTGAGGCCTTCGCGCCGCTACGGGCCTGAAGGCTGATGACGAAATCCTTCTGAAAATACGCATTGAACTGGGGTGTTGGTGGCCGACACCTGAAATCGATGATCATTTGTTGACTTTCCAGTTTCAAGGATTGCTGCTGCTGAGGCCCGCGCGCTTCACCACCTTGGCCCAGGCGTCCAGGTCTCGGAGAAGGCGTTGCGCGGTCTGTTCGGACCCGGCCGATTCAGGCTCGGCGCCCAGCTCCCTGATCTTTTGCGCGACATTGCGCATGCCCGCGTTGACTTCCCGCTGCAGGCGCTCGACGATGGGCGCCGGTGTCCCGCGGGGCGCGAACAGAGCCCACCATGTGGTCGCCTCATAGTCAGGGAACCCCTGTTCGGCCAGGGTGGGAACATCGGGGAGCGAAGGGCTTCGAGTGCGGCTGGTGACGCCGAGCGCACGAAGCTTGCCCGATTGGATGTACGGCAACGCCGAGGGCAGGTTGTCGAACATGACCTGCACACGACCGGACAGCAAATCGACATAGGCAGCCGAACTACCCTTGTAGGCAACATGCGCCATGTCGGTACCTGCCACCAAGTTGAACATCTCGCCGGCCAGATGAATCACGCCACCGGCGCCGCCCGACGCGAAGTTGATCGAGCGTGGGTGCTTCTTCACATAGGCCGCAAGCTCCCTCGGATTCTTTGCATCCACGGATGGATGGACGACCAGAACATTCATGGCCGATCCGACCAGCGCCACCGGTACCAGGTCGCGCACCGGATCGAAGGGAAAGTTCGCATAGAGACTCGGGCTGATGGCCAGATGCCCCGCGCCCCCAAGAAGCAGCGTATACCCGTCGGCGGGTGCCTTGGTCACGTAATCTGAGCCGATGTTGCCTCCCGCGCCGACCTTGTTGTCCACAATCACCGGGACCTTCAGGTTGTCGGTAAGCGCTTGCGCCACGAGCCGGCCGAACAGGTCGGTCGTGCCACCTGGCGCGAATGGAACGACAAGTCGAATCGGCTTATCCGGGTACTCCGCACGTGCGGACTCCAGCGCAAGACTGAAGACGAGCAAGCCACACAATGCGGCGAAAAATCTCTTGAGTGAAAGCATGAGTGCTCCTGTGGCGCCTGCCAATTGCTAGGGTGGACCAAGGTGCCCACCACTCGGCTAGCCCGGATATTTCATCAATATGAGGTTGGGAGCCTGACGTCGACGCGCTTTCTCACTTGTATGCGCCCCCAATGTCAACCGAGGACTGCCGATGCCACAGTGTACGCAAAAACGAATCGAGTTTGGCCGGCTGGGCCACCCGGTAATCGAGGCCGACTTCAGCGGCGGCGATCCGTCCCGCGCCGGTGGCCTGTTGCGGGCGTGCGGTCACCGTCACTTCGGCGCCCATGTCGGCCAGCATGCGCGCGGCCAGAGGGCCGTGCCCAATACCATCGAATTCAACGATGTGCACGCCCGAAAGTGGCACATGCAGGGGCGTTGTGATGCGCTAATCCTCCCGGCGATAAGGTCTTTCATGGTTTCCGTCGTGCCACCGTAAATGCGCTGGATTCGGGCGTCTCCGTAGAGTCGCGCAATCGGATACTCGGCCATGTAGCCGTAGCCCCCGAATAGCTGCAGACATTCGTCCGACACTTTGCCCTTAAAGTGACATCAAGCCGAATTACAGATAGGATGCTTTCCGTCGCAAACGCCATTGCGCATAGACAAAACGCAGACGCGCCAACTCCGGCACACATGGCGGCGCCGGATGCCTTGCTCGTGTCCGGCGGCTGAACAAATCACCACGCACGGAGATAAAGATGAAGATGAAGTTGCACTGCCTCGTCGCCACGGGTTTCGCGCTGATCGCAGCCGCCGCGCCGGCACCTGCGCAGGAGTGGCCGTCCAAACCGGTGAAGCTGATCGTTGGCTTCGCGCCGGGCGGGCCAGTGGACACCACAGCGCGCGTGATCGCGGACAAGCTTTCGCTCGCACTCAAGCAGCCGGTGGTCGTCGACAACAAGCCGGGCGCGAACGGCGTGATCGGCAGCGCGCTGCTGGCGAAATCGGCGCCGGACGGCTACACGCTGATGATGGGCGCGAGCACCATGACCATCCAGGTGAACCTGATCAAGAACCTGCCGTTCGACGTCGACAAGGACATCGAGAAGATCGCGATCATCGGCCAGGCACCGATGGTGCTCCTAGTGAGCTCGCAGTCGAAAGTCAACACGGTAGCGGACCTCGTCGCGCTTGGTAAGTCCAACCCCGGCAGGCTCAGCTACGCGAACCCGAGCCACGGCAGCTCGACGCACCTGGCCGCGGAACTGTTCAAGCAGCGCAGCGGCACCGACTTCCTGAACGTGCTGTACAAGGGCGGCGCACAGGCCGAGACCGACCTGCTCGGCGGCCACGTGACGATGATGTTCGCCGGCACGAGCTCGCTGGCGCACGTGAGGGGCGGGCGCATGCGCGCACTCGCCGTGACGACAGCGCAGCGCTCGCGTAGCGCACCCGAGATCCCGACCTTGGCCGAATCCGGATTCCCCGGCTTCGACGTATCGACCTGGTACGGCATCATGGGCCCCGCCGGCATGCCCAAGGAACTGGTCACGCGCATAAACGCCGAGGTGAACAAGATTCTCGCCATGCCCGACGTGCAGGAACAATTGAAGAAGTCCGCGGTCGAGCCCTCGCCGTGGACGCCCGCACAGTTCGCGACCTTCATGCAAAACGACCAGGTGAATTGGGCAAAGGTCATCAAGGACGCGAAGATTCCGGCCGAGTAATGATGGATCGCGCGCGCCGGCATCCGGCCCTTCAGGAAGGTGTGCCGGCGGACAGCCGTTGCGCCAGGCTGGATGCGAACGTCGGCTCCGCATCGAAGCTCCAGTCCAGGGTATGGCGGCGCTGCGCGATGCGCCATTCGCCGTGAGTGGGACGCAGCTGGTCCAGGTAGCGCAGGCCCCTGACGGCCATGCGTTCGGATATCGTTTTCGGCGGGACCATGAAGGCGATCGCATAGGTCTCGGTCTCGGCGGACGACTCGTCCAGGTGGAGCAGGTTGAAGTTGCCCATGAAATGCATGGTTATCTGCATCTCGTCCCTGCGCAAGCGCTGGAAGGTGAGCAGGGATTCCATCACCGCCTCTATGCCCTCCTGCGGCGGACGCCCGTCATACAAGACCTTCACATCGTCCGTGAAGCAGCTGCGCACCAGTGACTTGTCGACGCTGTCTATGCCCCGGAAGTAGCGCGCAAGGACGTCCTGGATCTGTACCCGGCTCGCCAATTTTTCGACATCCATAAGCTTCTCCGGTTGTTCGCATAGGCGTGAAAGCATTGAGCGTCGAACGCATTTCTAACGATTTAACTACAATCGCAGCGACGCGACAACTGCCTGCCGCGGCAACCATGGTGGGTAAAACATGAGCATTCAGTCGAAGCAAAAATTTGATCAGTACTCCATTGAGCGCCTCATTGATCGGCAGATCATTCAAGACCTCATGTACAAGTGGTGTCGCGCCATCGACCGCCTGGATTACGACGCCATTCGAGAAGTCTTTCATCCAGATGCCATCGACCATCATGGCCCCTATGACGGCGGAGTTGACGGCTTGGTCGAATGGGTCCGTGAGCGACACACGAACATCCCGTTTTCGGCGCATCAGGTCAGCAATCAACTGGTTGAGTTTGCGGATGCGGATACAGCGCTGTCTGAAACGTATATCTGGGTCGTGCAACGCTACGGTACTGAAGCGGGGAAAAGTCTCACGCAGATTACAGGCGGGCAGAGTGGCGGCGGCGGTATGGGCGTGGACGTGGTAGCCGCTTCGAGATATATAGATCGATTTGAACGCCGCGAAGGGAAGTGGGCTATTGCTCAGCGCAATGTTGCGTCAGGTTGGCGTCAAATGAGCGATGTGCCCGATAACGCACCAAAGATGATGCCTGGATGGCTTGTTCAACGGCGCGATCAAGACGACTTCGTTTTTCAAGAGCGCAAGCGGCTGGGGATTGCCTAGCTGATGACAATTTGCGGTTTTGTTGCATTCAGGAGTGGCGGTCGCGAAGAAGCTCGTTGGCGCTCATCTGGTTGGACGCGCTCGAGAGGGCGCTTGGCAGGCCCGATGGCAAGGCGCGACGACGCAGCAGGCTGATGCCTGCAAGGCAGGAGCAACGCCGCCAGCGGGCCGCTTACTGCAACAGAGCCCGTTACGATCACCGGCGGCGATCGAGCTATCCTCTCTCTTTCGTGAGGCTCCAAAAAGATATGACCGAAATCGCGACACACCAAGGCGCCCGCGCTGCAAGGCAATAAGCGTGTTCACAGCCAATTCCAGCGAAGAGCGGCGCCTCCATTTCACACCCGAAGAAGCCCATGCCGCCATGTGCGAGTTGATCGGGCGCATCGGTTATGACGAGCGGGAGCGGCGGGTCATCGCCAATCACCTGCTCGACGCAGCGCTGTGCGGGTACGAGTACTCCGGCTTGCCCAAGATCCTCGAGCTCGCGGGCACCGCCAAGGTGAAATTACCCAGGGTCGCCCCGCGCACGGTGCACGAGACGCCCGTGTCCGCGCTCATCGACGGGGGCAACACCGTGGGCATGCTGGTGGTCGACGCCGCCACTGATTTGGCGATCGCCAAAGCCAGTGAGCACGGCTTCGCGGTGGTCGGCGCCTTCAACACGTGGATGACGGGGCGCAGCGCCTATTTCGTGGAACGCATCGCCAACGCGGGTCTGATTGGCATGCACACCGTTGCCGCGTTTCCACTGGTCGCGCCCCCCGGCGCAGCCAGGCCTGCGCTGGGCACCAACCCCCTGGCGTTCGCCTTTCCCACGCTAGGAGATCCCCTGGTCATCGACCTGGGCACGTCGGCCTTCATGGGGACCGAGCTGGCCCTGGTACAGCGGCGAGGCGGCTTGCTGCCGGAGGGGGTCGCGATCGATGTGAACGGACAGCCCACGCGCGATCCCACAGCAGCCAGGGCGGGGGCTCTGTTGCACATGGCCGGCTACCGCGGGTTCGCCATCGCCCTGGCGATGCAGGCGCTGGGCGTCATGGCGGGGTCAGGCATGAGCCCAGACAAGCAAGTGGCCTATCTGCTGATCGCGATGCGGCCCGACCTGCTGGTTCCACTTGAAGATTACAGGCGCGAACTCAGCGCGGCATTGGAGCGCGTCAAGGCCACGCCGCGCCAGGAGGGTGTGACCGAGATCCGCCTGCCCTCGGAACGGGCCTTTCGCGAGCGAAGGCGGCTCACCCGCGAAGGCATCGAGATCGACGCGCGCATCTGGGATTTGCTGCAGGCGCTCGGCCGCTAACCTGAACGCCCGGGCGGGCCGGCGCTCGGCGCCGAGCAGAAGGCCCAAAGCTGGACCGAATCTGTATGCCCCACTGGCCATCGACGCAGGTCAGGATGTAGAGCGACCCTGACCCAAAAAACCTGACCATTCAGAAGTAGGAAATCCGGCATGATGAACGCCCCGCATGGGCAGGAGCATGTCGAGAATAAGGTCAAGTTCACCGCTAGCTGTTCTGCGCAATGAATTGCCTGTTACCTCGCATGCTTTCCCTGTTGCTGCGCAAGATCTTCGCTGCTGTTTACAAGCTTCGGTTGCGCGGCATTTGGGCGAGCCCCGCACCAGCACTGGCTGCAAGGCTCATTGCCCTGTAAACCCAGACTCGAAAGTAGCGAGTCTTCCCTGTTCATTTCCCTGATACAGGGAACTTGCAAGTGAGACGGGTTCGGCCACGACTGCATCCACCGCCGGCGAGTCTTCCCCCTCCTCACCCAGCCGCTCTATTTCCGCAAAGCCCCGCCCCGCGCGGGCCTGCGCCCGACAGAGCAATTCTCAAGTCGACCATCACTGCGGTAATCTGGGCCCTTCGGCTCAACATCCCCCGGTCATTCTCAGAATGGCAATTCGTCGGTACGGCTGCGCCATTGACCGTCAGTGTTTGCACAGCGGCGCGCATCGCGTTGCCGCTGTGCCGGAAGCTGTCATCAGGCGAGCGAGGAGAGACGTCCGGACATGGACCGCGTCAGTCCTGGCATGTCAACGCAAAATTGAAATGTCCCCTTTTAACCTGAAGTTCCTCCCCCAAAAACCCGAGTTTTCCCAATGACGCCTACGGTAATTTTGGTTCCACGTTCTGACTACATTTTGATCTGACCGATCAGTTCAAGCGCCCGCTTTTGCTTATCGCTTGGTGTCGTGGTGATCTGGAACGTGGGAGCGTTGGCGCCACTTTTGGGCGTGCGGCAGGTGTTGCGCACGACGGTTTGAAGCTGCGCCATCAAGGTCTGGAAGCTGTGTACCGGCGAGCCGTCCTCCAAAGTACGACTCAGCACCTTTTTCATTGCTGCATCCGAGCGTTTGGCCGGTGCCACCGGGTCACGCACGAGCTTGGCCGCTTGATCCTCATCAACGAACATCAACTCACGCCAAGCCTGGCGCATGTGCCACTCCACGTAGTAGGCCAGCATGCACAGAAAAATATGTGCACGCACCCGCCTCTCCAAATGGTGATGAATCGGGCGCACTTTCAAATCCATCGTCTTGATCGAGCGAAACGCGCGCTCTACCTGGGCCAGGGACTTGTAGGTGCGCACGCACGTAGCGGCGTCCATGCGCTCGGCCTTGACGCTGGTGCGAATGATGTACAGCCCGTCCAGTGCCGCCTCAGCGGCAATGTTGTCCGCCAGACGCGCAAAGGCGAAAGAGTCATCGGTGATCACCAGCGCAAAGTGTTTGGCCACCTTGTACTGATTAACAACTTTGCCCACCGCCACGCCAATCTTGTCTTTGCCCACCAGCTTGGCGCACTCAACTCGGACTTTGATCTTGTCCAGATTCTTCTCGGTCGCTGCCAACAAATCTTCTCTGGTGTGAACCCGCAACTTCGCCAGCTCCGGGTTGCGGCAAGCTACTA
>CANJPU010000010.1 GCA_947476285.1 Comamonadaceae bacterium
CTGCGCGGGCATCGGGATATGAACTTCCTGATGACGGTCTTGGAGGCTCGGCAAACCGCCGTGCAGGCCAGCGAAAGAAAAGCCGCGTAGTATCACGTCAGAGGAGCCGTCACCCGGCAGCGTTCAACAGTGATCGGGACATTGCCGGACTGCCCTCGCCAAATCCTTTGAGCTGGGCATAGACGATGCGGGGGTTGATAGCCCGTATCACCGCCGGCGCAAAGCCCAGTCGATCTATCGCGCCGGGGCCGAAGTTCTCAACGAACACATCCGCCTTTTGCGCCAGTTGCTTGATCAGTGCCTTGCCGGCTTCGGACTTGAGGTCCACCGTCATTGATTTCTTGTTGGCGTTGAGCTGCAAGAAATACCAGGCATCGCGCCCGGCTTGGTGCGCATGCGCATAACGCCCAGGCTCGCCGTTTTTCGGATGCTCGACCTTGACCACGTCGGCGCCCATCCAGGCGAGCACCTCGGTGCAGGACGGACCGGCCTCGAACTGGGTCAGGTCCAGCACCTTGATTCCCTCAAGGCAACCGAGCTGTGCGGTGTGTGAATTCACGCGATGCTCATTTCTTCTGTTGATGTCTGATGAACGATGCGGTGTTCTCCAGACGTATCGCAGTAGCTGTTCACGCGGGAATTCCCTTCCATAGACTCAGGCGCAGACCAAGGACAGAGCAATGTATGTCCTGGCCCTCGATCGGTCAATAGTGGTCGCATCAGTTGGTCGCATCAGCGGCCCTTGTCGCACCCCTTGGCTGGGAGTGTGATCGAGTCGTTTTGAATACCTCATGGCGGCTATTAGCCGGATGTAGAATGCAAAAAGCATCATTTGAATGTGCTACTCCCAAGAGAAAGCGAGATTTCCCAATGAGACAACATCCTTTCATCCGTTCACTCCTTACTTTGGCGGCAGCCGCTGCCTTCAGTGCCGGCGCGCAGGCGCAGGACATCAAGATCGGCGTGGCCGAAGCCTTGTCCGGTGGTGCGGCGCAATATGGCGTGGCCATTCGCAACGGCTTCCAGCTTGCTGCGCAAGAGATCAACGCCGCCGGCGGTATCAACGGCAAGAAGATCGAGCTCATCATTGAAGATGAGCAAGGCAAGAAAGAAGAAGCCATCAACGTCTTCAAGAAGCTGATTTTTCAAGACAACGTGCTGATGGTGTTCGGCCCCACGCTGTCGAACTCGGCCCTGGCCGCCGACCCAATTGCCCAGGCCGCCAAGACAGTGGCCTTTGGCACTTCCAACACGGCTGACGGCATCACCTCCATTGGCGACTATGTCTTTCGCAATTCGGTGACCGAGGCCGACGTGCTGCCCCAGACCATCAAGATGGCGGTCAAGAAGGCCAGCGTGAAGAAGGTGGCCGTGCTCTACGGCAACGACGACGTGTTCACCAAGAGCGGCTACGACAACTTCAAGAAGGCCTTGGAAGACCTGAAGATTCCGGTCACCAGCACCGAAACCTTCGCCAAGGGCGATGTCGACTTCAAGGCCCAGCTCACCAAGATCAAGGCCGGCAACCCCGATGCCATCGTGCTGTCGGCCCTGCTTGCAGAGGGCGCCCCCATCATGGTGCAGGCGCGCCAGTTGGGCATTACCGTGCCCTTCATTGGCGGCAACGGCATGAATTCGGTGAAAGTGTTCGAGCTGGCCAAGGACAAGTCAGACGGCCTGTATGTGGGCAGCCCCTGGTCGGCCAGCAACGTCACGCCTGAGAACTTGAAGTTCGTCAAGGCCTACACCGAGAAGTACAAGGTGGCACCCGATCAGTTCGCAGCTCAAGCCTATGACGGCCTGTACATCGTCACACAAGCAATCAAGAAGATCAAACTCACAGGCAAGCTGCCTGCCGACCGCACCGCGCTGCGCGGTGCACTGCCTTCGGTGAAATGGACTGGCGCAACCGGCCCCTTCCAGTTCCGCCGCGCCACCGACAAGGCCGGCAAGCCCGCCGGCTATGACGCACAGCAAGTGCCCATCGTCAGCGTGACCAAGGGCGATCAGTTCGTGATCGAGAAGTAAAACGCGCATCAGGCAAGGACGGCGCCGATCGCATCGCGCCGTCCTTTCTTCTTGCCCCTGCGCGCATCACAGACCCACCAGGAACTCATCGCCGTGTTGGAGCAGCAGCTTGTCAACGCCTTGTCGCTGGGCTGCGTCTATGCGCTGTTCGCGCTGGGCTTCACGCTGGTGTTCGGCGTGCTGGGTGTGGTCAATCTATCCCATGGTGCGGTGTTCATGGTGGGCGCCTACGCAGCCGAGCGCGCGGTGGTGCTGCTGCACATGCCGCTGTGGGGCGCACTGCTGTTTGCCTTTTTGTTCTGCGGCCTGATCGGCCTTGTCATTGATGTGCTGGTGCTGCGCCCGCTGCGCGCGCGCAATGCGCCCCACCTCATTCCCATGATTGCCACCATCGGCGTGGCCATCATTCTCAACAACGGCACGCAAGGCCTCTTCGGCGCCGAGAATCGGCGTTTTCCGGCCTCGCTGGTGCCTGAAGAATCTCTCAGCCTGGGCGGGCTGCACCTCACGGCACTTGACCTGGGCATCATGCTGCTGTCGTTCGCGATGATGGCGGTGCTGTTGCTGACGCTCAAGAAAACCCAGTTGGGCCGGGCCTTGCGCGCGATTGCCGAATCACCCAAGGCGGCCTACTTGCTGGGCATCAATGTCGAAGGCCTGTTCTACCTGACCTCTTTCGTGGCGGCTGGCCTGGGCGGTATCGCCGGTGTGCTGATCGGGTTGTATTCCAACGCCCTGTTCCCACTGATGGGCCAACCCATGCTGCACAAGGGCATTGCGGTGATCATCCTGGGCGGCATGGGCGATATTCGCGGTGCGCTCTTGGCCGGGCTGTTCCTGGGCTTTGCCGAGGTGCTCTCGGTGGCCTACATCGGATCGAGCATGCGCGATGCGGTGGGCTTTGGCCTCTTGTTCCTGATTTTGCTGCTGCGGCCCAAGGGTCTCTTTGGCACCGTGCACGAGCGCAAGGTCTGAGCATGGAGTGGTTTGAGTCTTTCTGGTCGGTCTACAGCAACCTCGTGCTCACCTTGGGCACCAACGCGCTCTTGGCCTTGTCCATCTACATGACGCTGGCCTGCGGCATGCTGTCCATCGCCAATGCCGCATTCATGGGCGTGGGCGCCTACACCTCGGCCCTGCTGACCATGCAGATGGGCGTGCCCTATCCGGTGGCTGTGCTGGCGGGCATGGCCGCGCCCTCCTTGCTGGCCTTTGTGATCGGCAAGCCCACGCTGCGCCTGTCGGGCGTGTACCTGGCCATGGCCACGCTGGCCTTTGGCGAAGTGGTGCGCATCGCGGTGCTCAATGCAGACTCATTGACCGGCGGCGCGCTGGGCCTCAACGGCATTCCACAGTCCACCGAGTGGTGGCATGTGGCCCTTGCCCTGGCCCTGACGCTGCTGGTGCTGACGCGCCTGCGCCACTCCAAGGTGGGCCGCGCGTTTGAGGCCATCAAGGAAGACGAGACCGCCGCCGGCTTGATGGGCATCAATGTGCGCAAGCACAAGATGCTGGCCTTTGTGATGGGCGCGGCCATCGCCGGCCTGGCCGGCACGCTCAACGCCCACCTCACCTTCTTCATCGGGCCCAATGAGTTCGGCTTTGATCGCGGGGTGGACATTCTCACCATGACCATCCTGGGCGGCATCAGCGGGCTGAGCGGCCCGGTGGTGGGTGCGGTGATTCTCACCCTGCTGCCCGAGATGTTGCGCTCGTTCAAGGATTTTCGCCTTGTGGTCAACGGCTTCATTCTGGTGTTGATTGTGCTGTTCCTGCCCAAGGGCATCTGGGATCCGGCCCGGTTTGCGAAGTGGTTCGGCCGCAAGGCAGGGGGTACGCAATGAGCTGCCTTCTTCGCCTGGCGAATCTTTCGCGCGATTTCGGTGGCCTCAAGGTGCTGCAGGATGTGAATCTTGAGGTCCCCAAGGGCGGCATCTTCGGGCTGATCGGCCCCAATGGCGCGGGCAAGACCACCGTCTTCAATCTGATCACCGCCTTGCTGCCGCCCACTGGCGGCAAGATCGAATTCAACGGCCGCGATCTGGCCGGCCTGATGCCCCATGAGATCACCGGGCTGGGCATTGCCCGCACCTTCCAGAACATTCGCATCTTCAAGGACATGACACTCCTGGAGAACGTGATGGTCGGCATGCACGGGCAGCTCAAGTACGGCCCGCTCGCGCTGCTGGCTGGCAGCGGCCTCTTTCGCTCCGAGGAGCGACGCGCGCGCGAGCGAGCCCGAGAGCTCTTGTCGTGGGTCAAGCTTGACCGCAAGATGGGCAAGCAGGCCGACAGCCTGTCATATGGCGACCAGCGCAAACTCGAACTTGCGCGTGCCCTGGCCAGCGAGCCGCAGTTGCTGCTGCTCGACGAACCAGTGGCCGGCATGAACAGCACCGAGAAAACCGACCTGATGCTGGAGATCCGCAACATCAGCTCGCGCGGGTACACCATTTTCATGATCGAACACGACATGCGTTTCGTGATGGGCTTGTGCGAACAGATCGCGGTGCTCAATTTCGGCCACATCATCGCTCGCGGCGGCCCCGACGCGATCCGCAATGACCCGCAGGTGATTGAAGCGTACCTGGGGCGTGAGGACGACGAAGTCAGCACGCAGGGGGCCACAGCATGAGCACCGGTCCGCTGCTGCAGGTCAGCGGCCTGAAAGTAGCCTATGGCCACATCGAAGCAGTCAAGGGCATCGACCTGGAACTGCACGAAGGACAGATCACCACACTGGTGGGCGCCAACGGCGCGGGCAAGTCCACCACGTTGCTGGCGCTGTCGGGCCTGGTTGCCAAGTCTGCAGGCCGCGTGATGTTCAATGGCATCGATCTCACGCGCATGGCGCCACACAAGATTGTGGCAAGCGGAGTGGTGCAAGTGGCCGAGGGCCGCGCCACCTTGACCACGCTCACCGTGCACGAGAACCTGGAGCTGGGCGCCTACACCCGGCGCGATCACCGCGCCGCGCGCGAGCGCGACATGGACTATGTCTACACCTTGTTCCCGCGCCTCAAAGAGCGTGCTCAGGGCGCCGCCGGCAATCTGTCTGGCGGCGAGCAGCAGATGCTGGCAATCGGCCGCGCCCTGATGGCCAAGCCTCGGCTGCTGCTCTTGGACGAACCTTCCATGGGCCTGGCCCCGATTCTGGTTCAGGAAATCTTCCGCACGCTGCGCACCATCAATCAGACTGGCCTGACAATTTTTCTGGTGGAACAAAACGTGCGCCAGGCCCTGAAGATCGCAGACCGCGCCTACGTGATCGAGACCGGCCAGATTGTTCTGCAAGGAAGCGGCCGCGAGCTGCTTGACAACCCCAAGGTGCAAGAGGCTTATCTGGGTTGATGGGATGAAGTGGTGGAGGTGCAGACCTCCATCGCGGCAGCCTTGTTAATTCAATAGCTCCAAGGGCATCCCCCCTGGTTTGATGCAGACCTGCTGCCTAGAATTGTCTGTTCGATTCAGACAGGAGCTTTTTCAGTGACCCGCATTCTCATCAAAACCATTTCATTCGCGCTGCTGGCCGGTGCGGTGCAGTGCGCGGCCTACGCACAAGCCTGGCCCAGCAAACCGATCCGGATGATCGTGCCCTCTGCTGCGGGCGGCATTCTGGATGGCGTGCACAGGGCCATCGCGCAGCAAATGTCCGAGAGCCTGGGCCAGCCCATCGTGATCGACAACCGGCCTGGGGCAGGCGGCATGGTCGGCACAGGCGCGGTGGCCAAGGCCGAGCCCGATGGCTACACCATCGGCGTGATCGCCACCGGCCATGCGATTCATCCTTCCATACAGGCCAAGTTGCCTTATCACCCGACCCGTGACTTCGCCTTTGTCTCGCACACCATCAACCTCACCGCGATGTTGGTGACGCCGGCCTCCTTCCCTCCCAACAACGTCAAGGAGCTGATCGACTACGCGAAGGCCAGGCCAGGTGCGGTGACCTACGGCTCGGCTGGGCTGGGCCAATCCAATCACCTCTCGGGTGTGATGTTTGGCCAGTTGGCCGGTATCGATGTGCGCCATGTGCCTTACCAGGGCAACGCACCGGCCACTACGGGCCTGTTGGCTGGCGATGTCTCGATGGTGTTCCTTGATCTGGTGGCCTCCAAACCTCTGATCGCCGCTGGCAAACTCAAAGGCTTGGCCGTTACCGGCAAGAAGCGCTCTCCCGCCGCTCCTGAGGCACCCCTGGTGAGCGAGACCTTGCCCGGCTTTGATGGCAACTCATGGCAAGGCATCATCGCGCCGGCCGGCACCCCACCCGACGTGGTGCGCCGCCTGTCAGCGGCGGTAGCCAAAGCGGTGCAAACGAAGGCGGTACGAGACCGCTTCGAGCCAAATGGTGTCGAGCTGGTGGGCTCCACGCCCGAGCAGTTCACCGCGCATGTGAATTCGGAAATCGCGCATTGGCGGACCATCGCAATGGCGGCAGGCATCAAGCCGGAGTGAGTGCCCAAGTGCGCCTGATCTCGCATTGGCGCGCGTCACCCCTGCACGTGGCCCGCGTCGCGCGCCGGCATGTTTGGCAAAACACCTTCGCCGCTCCTTGTTCCCTGCGACCAATTCAGTTCAATCTTCAACTGACCGCAAACCATGTCAAGCAATGCACCTGAAAACCCCACCAGCGAAGATCAGGACTTTGGCGCCTCCATGGGCTACCGACTGGCCGAATCGGCGGACGGCCTGGCGGTGGTGGAGCTCAAGATCTTGCCGCGCCACCGCAACCGCTGGGGCACGGTGCACGGCGGCGTGATACTCACCCTGATGGACGCGGCTGGCCTGTGGTCGGGCGCCTACCGCGATGGTTTGATGCTGGCCGCATCGTCTGTGTCGGTAACCTGTAATTTCGTTCGTGCCGCCACTGGCGACCGGCTGCGTGCGCATGCGCAAGTGAGCAAGCTCGGGCGAGCGTTCTATTTTTCCGATCTGCGCGTGACCAGCGTGCCCGACGATACCCTGGTGGCCACCGGCACCGGGGTATTCGCTTTCAGCCCGGACGGAAAATCGATGCGCATCACCGCAGATAACCCGATGCTGCGAACCGACTGATTTCATCATGCACAACACATCACCAAACCAAGCCGCCAACCCGCCTGCGCCCCTGCGCGGCATCAAGGAACTCTCACGCCTGCTGGCGCCCGACAGCATCGCCGTGGTGGGCGCGTCCGACACGGCCGGCTCATTTGGCCGACGCTCGATGGAGAACATTCTGCCGGGCTTCAGTGGGCGTTTGTACCCCGTCAACCCCAAGCGCGAAACGATTCTGGATGTGCGCTGCTATCCGACTCTGGAAAGCCTGCCCGAGGTGCCCGACTGCGTGGTGCTGGTCGTGCCGCGTGAGCAGGCGCTGGACATCGTGGTGCGCTGCGCACGGCTGGGCGTGGGCGGCATCATTCTCTATACCTCGGGCTTTGCCGAAACCGGCATCGCCGAGCGCGTGGCCGTGCAGCAGGAGATCAGCCGCATCGCACTGGAAAGCGGGATGCGAATTTTGGGGCCCAACTGCGTGGGCATTGTCAATTTCGTGAAGGATCAGGCGCTGCATTTCATGCCGAAATTTCGCGACATGCCAATGATCCGCGGCAACATCGGCCTCATCTCGCAAAGCGGCGGCCTGGGCTACACCGTGATACAGGCGCTGGAGCGCGGCGTCGGGTTTTCGCACTACTTGTCGGCGGGCAACTCCTGCGATGTGGATGTGTGCGACCTGATCAACTATCTGGTGGAAGACCCGGACACGCGCGTCATCGCCTGCATCATCGAAGGTGTGCGCGACGGCGCGCGACTGCTGGAGGCAGGCCGCCGTGCGCTGGCCGCCGGCAAGCCACTGCTGATTCACAAGATGGGCAACAGCGAGATCAGCAAGCGCACCGCCTTGTCGCACACCGGCACACTGGCTGGTTCGCACGCAGCCTATCGAGCCGCCTTCGCGCGGGTGGGCATCGTGGCGGTGGACAACTGGGAAGATCTGCTTGAAGTGGCCTGCCTGTTCTCCAAGACGGGCGCGCCAGTGGCCAGCGGTGTGGGCGTGATGGCCAGCTCGGGCGGTGCGGCGGTGATGGCGGCTGACAAGGCGCAAGAGTGGGGCGTTGATCTGCCCGCGCCGGCGCCGGCCACCGTGGACAAGCTGTCGGGCCTGGTGCCTGATTTTGGCTCCATCTCCAACCCCACGGACATGACGGCCGAGACGCTCAAGAGTTTTGAGATGTATGGCAACTGCATCCGCGCTTTCGTGGAAGATCCTGGCTACGGCATGGTGGTGGTGCCCATGATTTCGGCGCAGCACCCCATCACTGCGGACCGGGCGCGCTACATCTGCGAGCTGGCGACCACACTGGACAAACCGCTGTGCCTCGTCTGGCTCAACGAATGGCTGCAAGGCCCGGGCAGCGAAGTGTATGAAGCCAGCGCGCGGGTGCCGCTGTTTCGCTCCATGAGCCGATGCATGAAAGCGATTGCGCAGTGGCGTGATTACCACCAGAATCGCGCCCGACTCTTGCGCCCGCAAGCGCCTGCCTTGTCACCGGCATCCTGCGCTGGCGCGGCACTGGCGTGCGTAGCCGCCGCACCAGCGCGCGTGCTCAGCGAAACCCAAGCCAAGGCAGTGCTGACTTGCTATGAGATCGCGGTGCCGCGCCAGGGCATGGCTCACAGCGCCGATGAAGCGGTGCGCCTCGCCGAGGCAATTGGCTATCCGGTGGTGATGAAAGCCGATTCGCAGGACATCGCGCACAAGACCGAAGCAGGCGTGGTCAAGCTCCATCTGGATTCGGGCGAAGCGGTACGGCGCGCCTATGATGAAATCATCTCTGCCATCTCGCGCCTGCCCAAGGGCACGCAAGTAGCCGGCATTTCGGTGCAGCAGATGGTGCGCTCAGATGCCGAGATGATGGTGGGCGCCACCGTCGATCCGCAGTTTGGGCCGCTGGTGACATGCGGCTTTGGCGGTATTGCGGTGGAGATCACGCAAGACGTTTGCACACGTCTTGCGCCGGTGGGTATGGAAGAAGCGATGGAGATGATTCAAAGCCTGCGCGGCTATCGGCTGCTGACTGGTTTTCGAAACACGCCGCCGCTGGCTGTGCAGAAGTTCGCGCAACTGATCTGCAAGGTGTCGGAGCTGATCGCGCAGACTGGCGCAGAGATCGCGGAGATCGATGTCAACCCAGTGCTGCTGGGGCAAGACCATGCGGTTGCGGCCGATGCGCTGGTGGTGCGAAGGCTGCCTGACTAGGAGCCCGTCTCGCGCAGATCCAGCATCGTCTGTGCCCTCTGCAGCGCATCGCGGGTGTCCACATCCATCACGCAGCCCGCATCATCGACATCCAGCCGCATCGCCTGCCCGGCTTGCACAATCGACCGTGCGCCCTCATCGCCCTGCAAGGCCAGCAGCGCTTCGCGGCAAGTGCGGCCGAATCCGACTGGGTGGCCTCTTTGGCCCCTGTAGATGGGGATGACCACTTCATGGTCTCTCAAGGCGTTCGCGACCGCCTGCAATGTCTCGGGCCGCACCAGGGGCAGATCGGCCGGCAGAATCAACCAGCCCGCCGCATCCGGCGTGGCGGCCACACCGGCGGCGATGCTCCAGCCCATGCCCTGCTGGACGATGTGCGCGAGATGTTCGCGCTCCACCACATGCCAGGGCAAGTGACTGGCGCGCACGCAGGCCATGACATGGTCACGCACCGGCATGCCCGAGAGCGGCGCATCCAGTTTGTCGAGCCCGCCACCGCTGGCGCGAAACCGCGTGCCGCTGCCTGCCGCAAGCACGATGACCACGGTCTGGGTTTCAGATTCGTTCTTGGTATTCATGCTTTTGTTGGACTGAGTTGTTCAGCTACAGCTTTCGCGCACTCGGACTAACCCGCAGTCTCGACCGATTGCGGAAAATTGTCTATGCTGAACGGCGTTTTGTTTCGACAATCATGGGCACCAGGATTTTTCCGGGCGGTGCCCGCCACTTCACTTCACAGAAACCACTCCATGCGAAGAACTTTCTCATTGTGGCGATGCATCGCCTTCTTGCCCGCTTGCGTGCTGGCGATGGTGTTGCCCCTGAACGCGGCTGCGCAGGCCTACCCTTCCAAACCTATCCGCGTGATCAGCCCCTGGCCGCCGGGCGGCCCGGCCGATGCGATCGCCAGGCCCATCTTCGAGAAGATGGGCGAGACCATCGGCCAACCCATGGTGCTGATGAACCGGCCTGGCGCCAACGGCGAGGTGGGCACCGCGCTGGCAGCGGCAGCCGAGCCCGATGGCTACACGGTGCTGTTCGCATCCACCGGGCCCAACGTGATCAGCGCCGCGCTGCAGCGCGACCTGCGCTACAACGCGCTTACCAGCTTTGAGCCAGTGACGAACTTCGTCAACAGCCCCTCGGTGTTGGTGGTGCGCGCCAATTTGCCAGTGCGCAATCTGAAGGAGCTGATCGACTATGCCAAGGCCAACCCCGGCAAACTCAATTACGCATCGGCCGGCACCGGCAGCGCGCCGCAGATTTCGCTGGAGACTTTCAAGCGCGCCGCTGGCCTTGACATCAAGGAGATCCCCTACCCCGGCATGGCGCCGGCCACTGTCGATCTGATGGGCGACCGGGTGGACATGATGGCCGCCCAGTTCGGCAGCATGGTGCCGCACATCCAGGCGGGCAAGCTGCGCGCCATGGGCATGACCACCGCACGGCGCAACAGCCTGATGCCTGATCTGCCGACTGTGGCCGAAGTCGTGCCGGGCTTTACGCCCACCAACTCCTGGTTTGGCCTGATGGTGCCAGCGCGCACGCCCAAGGACATCGTGGACAAGCTCTACGCCGTCAGCGTCGAGGCACTCAAGAGCCCGGCGCTGGTCGAGCAGATGAAGAAACTGGGCCTGGATGTCGTCAGCCTGACACCCGCGCAGTTTTCAGAAGAACTCAAGCGCGATGTGACCAACTGGACGCGCGAGATGAAGGCCATCGGCCTGACCAAGTAACCCGCCACACAAACCATGACCACAGACAAAACCTACGAAACCATCACCTGCACCATCGACCGGCACCGCGCGCGCATCGTGCTGAACCGGCCCGACAAACGCAACGCCATCAACCAACTGATGCAAGACGAATTGGCCGACGCGCTGTGGACCGCCGATGACGACACGCAAGTGCACTGCGTGATTCTGAGCGGCAGCGGTTCGGATTTTTCGTCAGGCTATGACATGGGCCAATACGAGGGGGCCAACCCCGGCGCACAAAACCGCCACCGGGGCCGCAAGAGCTTTGATGACGATGCCTGGCGGCTAGAGAAAGCGCAGCGCTGCCGCATGGCCTTGTTTGACATGCACAAGCCGGTGATCGCCCAGGTGCATGGCCGCTGCCTGGCCGGCGGCACCGATCTGGCACTGATGTGCGACATCGTGATCTGCGCCGATGATGCGCGCTTTGGCTTTCCACCGGCGCGCGCGCAAGGCTCGCTGCCCAGCCACATGTGGCTCTACCATCTGGGCCCGCAATGGGCCAAGCGCATGCTGCTGACTGGCGATGCGATGGGCGGCAAGGACGCCGCCGCACTGGGCCTGGCACTCAAGTCGGTGCCCGCCGATCAGCTTGCCGCAGAGGTAGATGCACTGGCCGACCGCCTCGCCATGATCGACACCGATTTGCTCTCGGCCAACAAGCGCATCGTCAACATCGGCCTGGAGCTGATGGGCGCACGCACCATTCAGCGCATGGCAGCCGAGATGGACGCGCGCGGCCACCTGGCCGAAAGCCGCGAGACCTTCCGAAAGAACGTGATGGAAAAAGGCATGAAAGAAGCGATTCGGCTTCGCGACGGAGCATTTGGCGATGACCTCATCCGCCGCTGACACCCGGCCGGCGCGGGCTAGCGCGGCAGAAATGAAGCGCCTGCTCACGCCGCGCTCGATCGCCATCGTCGGCGCATCATCCGATCCAACCAAGTTCAGCGGGCGTTTCGTGCCCTATCTGGTGCGCCACAGCTACCCTGGCCAGATCTACCCGATCAACGCGCGCCGCGCCGAGATCTGCGGCATTGCCTGCTATGCCGATCTCGCATCGATCCCCGGTGAGGTGGATTGCGTGATCTATGCTGCGGCGGCCGCCGACGTGGAGCAGACCCTGGCCGCCTGTGCCGACAAGAAGGTCAAGCTGATCGTGGTCACCAGCGCTGGCTTTGCCGAGCGTGGCGACGAAGAGGGTGCACAACTGCAAGCGCGCATGCTGAAGGCCGCGCGCGGCGCGGGCGTGCGCGTCTTGGGCCCGAACTGCGTGGGTTTTCTCAACGCGCCGGGTCACATCGCGGCGGCGGCCGCTGCCGCGTTTGAGTGGCAGCCACCAATGCCTCAGGGCCATGTGGGCGTGGTCAGTCAAAGCGGCGGCCTGGGCTTGGGCACGATCGTGCTGGGCGGCTTCATCGAAGGCATTGGCTTTAGCCACATCGTGACCAGCGGCAACGAGGCCGATCTGGACGTGGTGGACTTCGCCCGTTTTCTGCTGCAAGACGATGACACCGACGCGATCTGCCTGACTCTGGAGGCCGTGCGCGACGGCCCAGGTTTTCTGCAAGTGCTGGAAGAGGCACAACGCATCGGCAAGCCGGTGATCGCCATCAAGACGGGGCAGTCGGATCTGGGCAAGGAGATGGCCGCTTCGCACACTGGCGCGCTGGCTGGCTCGCATGCGGTGTTCGCCGCAGTCGCCGCCCGCTACGGTGTGTGCCTGGTCGACGATATCGACGAGCTCTATCAAACCGGCACCATGTTTGCCAAGCTGCGCCGCGCCGGCAAGCTCGAACCCAAAGCCGCGCAGCGCTTCGTGGGTGAGGGCTGCACGTCGCAGTCGGTGTCGGGCGGGCACATCGGGCTGCTGGCTGATTTGGCCGCGATGCGGGGCATGAAGTTTCCCCACTTGTCGAATGACACACAAGCACTGCTGGCCGAGCGCCTGGGCAAGACCGGCAGCATCGCCAACCCGGTGGACATGAGCGGAGGCAGCGTGTCAGACCCCGGCACCTGGGCGCGCTGCCTGGATGCGCTGCTGCGTGATCCGGCTGTCACGGTTGCGCTGCCCATACTCACTGCCGCGCGCAATTACGATAGCGTGCGCGATGACCTGGTGCGGCTGTCGCAGGCACAAGACAAACCCATCATCGTCACCTGGGCCGGCGATGCATTTGAGGGCGAGCGCAAACTCGGCATGCAAAAAAGCGTGCTGCCCTTCTTCAATTCGCCGGGGCGCACGGTGCGTGGCCTGGTTGCGCTTGATGCCTGGCAACGGGCACGGGCTGTGCCCAAGCCAACGCTGGCTGCGGCTGCCGCACAAGCCGCATCGCCCCATCCCTTGGTGCTGGCCGCGCGCGCGGCAGGCCGCACCAGTCTGACCGAACGCGAGAGCAAGCAAGTGCTGGCCGAGCTGGGTTTTCCGGTCACACGCGAGCGGCTGGCGCAAAGCGCGCAGCAAGCCCGTGAGTTCGCACAGGAGCTAGGCTTTCCGGTGGCACTCAAGGGTGAGCATGAAGGCATCGCCCACAAGAGCGAAGCCGGCTTAGTCAAGCTGCATTTGCGCACGGGCGATGAAGTTGCCGCGGCTTATGCGCACATCCAGGAGCGCATGGCAGCATGGGCACCAGGACAGCCTGGCAACGGCGTGCTGGTGCAAGAGATGGTGCAAGCCAGCGCGGAGTTTGTGGTGGGCATCAGCACCGACCCTGTGTTCGGGCCCATGCTCATGTTCGGCCTGGGCGGTGTGTTTGTGGAAGTGCTGCAGGATGTGGCGCTGGCACCTGCCCCGCTGTCCATCGAAGAGGCGCATGCGCTGATCGGGCGGGTGCGCTGCGCGCAGCTGCTGCGCGGTGCACGCGGGCGCGCGCCGGTGGACCTGGACCGCCTGGCAAAACTGCTGGTGGCGCTGGGCGGCTTCGCGGCGGCCAACGCCGGCCTGGTGCGAGAGATCGACATCAATCCGCTGGCTGCGATCGATCGCACCGGCGACAATTTGCGTGTGCTGGATGCGCTGATCGTCCTGCACGCGCCATCCAAATCCTGATTCTTCAGCGGAGGCTTTTATGGCATTCACACTCAAGCCCCTCACCCCTCACATGGGCGTTGAACTGACCGACTTCGACCCACGCGAGCCCTTTGACGATGCGACGGCGCGCGACCTGTACGACCTGATCAAGCGCCACCGCGTACTGCTGTTTCGCGCCAAGCCCTTGACCGAGGAACAACAGGTGCGTCTGACCTGCGTGGCCGGCGAAGTGACTTACCGAGGCGGGGGAAACTACGCCGACCCAGAGATGAAGTCTTGGATGGTGTCCAACTACCATGCCGATGGGCAATTCGGCAATGGCGAGTTGTCATTTCACTCTGACTTGAGCTTCACACCCCATATGCTCAAGGCGCGCTCGCTGCACGGGATTGCAGTGCCCTCTTCGCGCGAGGCGGGTGGCGAAACATTGTTCTCCGATGTCATCAGAGCCTACGAGGAACTTGACGACACACTCAAGGCCCGGGTGGAAAATCTACGTGCCCGCTTTTCCGCGACCTACAACTATCCCGATGGCAGGGTGGAGACGCTGGATCAAATGCGCCCGCTGATCGAGACCCATCCGTTCACAGGCCAACGCCTCATCGCCGCCAGCCGCGCAGTGACCAAGGAAGTGATCGGCATGGAGCGTGAGGAATTTCGGCCACTGCTCAAGCAACTGTGGGCACAGATGGAAAAGCCGGAATATGTGCTGCGCCATAGCTGGTCGGTGGGCGACACGGTGCTGTGGGACAACATCGGCACACAGCATGCACGCACGCCATTTGACTCCAGCGAGAAGCGGGCGCTGCGCGCAGTATCGGTTGACGATCCGTCCATCAGCATCCGCGCTAAAGACGCAGCCAACAGCGCCAAGCTGACGCAAAAGGCCTGAGGTCGGTTCTGCAGCGGGAGACTACTGGGCCGCCTGTCGGCTCTGCACTCTTTTCATCAGTTGGCTGATGCGGTTTCTGCTGACGTCAAATTCAATGCCCAGCGCCGCGCAGGTTTCGCCGGCCAGTCGCCTGCGCGCAATTTCCTGGAGCATCTCTGCGGTCCACCTCACATTGGAGTGTCCTCGGCCCAGCGCTTTCTTGATGCATCTGGCGGCCGAGGCCTGCTGCTGATGCTTGTGCGCAGAGTCCATACAGGTCCACCACTGACGCATCTCGAATCGCACTTGCGGTTTGAACTGATCACCGGGCACGGCTGTCTCTAACGGCGTGTCTTGAACATCAGAACGATCTTGCAGGGATAAAGTTTCTTGCTGCATATTGGCACCTCTTGCCGCGTTTTTCTCATGACCCGCCTGACCGGAAACTGACCAAGGATTAAGCATTTACCGCAGTCTCACAAACTGTGACAAGTTCTTGTGGCAGGTCGCGGCCTGTGTCGCCAATAGCGTGCCGTTTCCTGCAGACGCAGCACTGAGGTAAGCTCCTGCGAGGCATCCACACACAGCCCATGACACCATCCCCCTCACCCACCATTGATTCTTCCGCTGTACAGGCGCTGCTGGCGCAATTGCGCGGCTTGTTCGATCACGGGCTGGACGCGCTGGCCGGCCAGTGCGCGCGAGACGGCGTGCTGGCTGCCGATCTGCTGGATCAGTGGCAACCACCTTGTTATGAAATCGCGTTTGCCGCAGCCGAATTGCTGGCTGCGCAAACGGCGCTTGCCTCTGCCACCAAGAGCACACCGCGCGAGTTGGACCTTGCGCACGCCTTCGCCTGCGAAGCGGCGGTCTCAGTGACCACGCGGCTGCAATCGGTGTTCGCAGATGTCGGGCTTGATAGCAAAGGGCTGACGCAGTTTGCATGCGGCCCAGAGATGCAGCATCTGCGCGAATCGTTTGGTAGTACACACATGCTGGCTCGGCTGGGGCGTGAGTTGGCGCAGGCCGGCCCTGATCTTGAAGTGGGTGCGGTGGTGCTGGATGATTTGGCGGCCATGGCGCAGGACGCTTTCCGCCGCTTTGCCACCGATGTGGTGGCGCCGATGGCACAGCGCATTCATCGGCAAGACCTGACGGTGCCCGAGGATTTGCTCGGGCCACTGCGGCGCATGGGCGTGTTTGGCTTGTCGATTCCCGAGGAGTTTGGCGGCAGCGCACCGGCGGGCAGCGAAAACGCGATCGTGATGATCGCTGTGACCGAGGCACTCTCGCAGGCCTCACTGGCCGCAGCAGGCAGCCTGATCACGCGGCCCGAGATTTTGGCCCGTGCGCTGCTGGCCGGCGGCACGCCCGCACAAAAGAAACACTGGTTGCCCCAGATCGCAGCAGGGCAACCCCTGTGCGCAATTGCCATCACCGAGCCTGACTTCGGCTCGGACGTGGCCAGCCTGAACTTGCGCGCAACCCGCACGCCAGGCGGCTGGCTGCTGAACGGCGCCAAGACCTGGTGCACTTTTGCAGGCAAGGCCGGCCTGCTGATGGTGGTGGCCCGTACCGGCACTGAGCGCGCGCAGGGGCACAAGGGCTTGAGCCTGATTCTGGTGGAGAAGCCTTCATTCGAGGGCCATGAATTCAATTGCCCGCAGCCTGCCGGCGGCCTGCTGAGCGGCCGCGCGATTCCCACCATTGGCTATCGCGGCATGCATTCATTCGACTTGTCGTTCAAGGATTTCTTCGTCACCGACGATCATGTGATTGGCGGCGAGCAAGGGCTGGGCAAGGGCTTTTACTTCACCATGGCCGGCATGGTGGGCGGGCGCATGCAAACTGCCGCCAGAGCCTGCGGCGTGATGCGCGCGGCCCTGGCCGAATCAATCTCCTATGCGCGTGATCGGCGGGTGTTTGGCGCAGCCCTTGCCGACTTGTCCCTCACACAAGTGAAGATCGCCCGCATGGCCGCGCGGCTGGCCGCCTGCCGCCAACTGACCTATGCGGTAGGCCATATGCTGGAGAGCGGTCAGGGCCGCATGGAAGCGAGCCTGGTCAAACTCTTTGCCTGCCGCAGCGCCGAGGCGCTGACCCGCGACGCCTTGCAGATCCACGGCGGCATGGGCTATGCGGAAGAGTCCGCCGTCAGCCGCTACTTTGTCGATGCGCGCGTGCTCTCGATTTTCGAAGGTGCGGAGGAAACGCTGGCGCTCAAGGTGGTGGCACGCAGCCTGCTGGAAGATGCGTTGGCGAAGGTGCGCGAATAAGTGAGGCTGGGAGCGTCACCGGCGCGGCGCAGTTTTATCGCGCAGCGTCCGAGCGGGCAGCGGGCTTGAGGCCTGAGCATCAACATAGGCGTCGATGAGCCGACGTATCATGCGCTGATACTGAGTGTGATGTTTCGTGGCTTCGGACTTAAAGAATTCGATACTCTTCTTGCTCAGAGCCAAAGTGACTTTCACCCCCTCTTCACGAAATGCCAACTCAGCAGGCGAAGGAAGGAAGTCGGACACCACCTGAGCTTTGCCAAGGGGTTCATTGGTGCATTTGATTTTCGCGCTCATAGATAAGCTTTCCTTTGCGCCAATAACCCTAGAAGCGGCAGTTGGACTCGCTCGAGTGGGTGTCTGGCAAGTCCGATTGATCTTGCCCCAAAAAAACGCACCCCACAGTTGATATGAAAACTCAGCACTTGGCGAATCATAGATGCGCAAGAGGAAATTTGTCGCGCCCACCGACCGCAAGCACGGCCTGCCCATCGGGCCGAATCTGTTGGCACGCGACTTCACCTACACCGCCACCGATGAGGGCCGGCTGTGCCCGATGACGCTTTTTCGACGATGGAGCGACGCTCAGCACCAAGAAAAGAAGTCCGCATAATGGGCAGCCTATGGAGTGCGGTAAACAGGGGCAAGGGCATGCCGTCGTGTCCTTGCGAAATATTGCAAAAATAAGTGCTAGGATTTACCCATCGACACTGCAACCATTACCCGCGAAGCGTTGTCGCTCCCCGTGCAACAACGGGCGGAGTTGGCGGCGCAGCTTTTGTCCAACCTTGATGCGCTGGCCGAATCCGAGATTGAACCGCTTTGGTTTCAAGAAGCAGCGCACCGGGCTGCTGAAATGGATCAAGGGTTGTCCAAACGCATTCCTGCAGAGGAAGTGCGACGGCAAGCAAATGCCTTGCTCAAGTTTGCACGTTCAGACGAACCCGTTGCACCCTCGCTTGAAGCCGCATCGGCCTGAGATAAAGCTCAGGCGCTGGCGCGCGTCGCAGTGATCCAGCTCGCCGCTTCGTCCAAAGCGCGTTGCGCCGACGGCGTGGGAAACGACATGAAGCCGTGGAGCATGCCGGCAAAACGAGTGGCGTGCACCGGTACGCCATCGGCTGTCATGCGCCGGGCAAGCTCTTCGCCTTCGTCGCGCAAAGGGTCGGCCTCGGCGGTGAGGATGAAGGCCGGCGCCAGGCCTTTGTAGCTGCTGGCCTGCGAGGGTGCGGCATAGGGATTGCGCCGGTCAGCTTCGCTGCGCAAGTATTGCGCCCAGAACCACAGGATGTCCTTGCCAGTGAGGTAGTAGCCGCTGGAACAAGCCAGGAAAGATTCAGTGGGCGGATCGGGGTAGCGGGTGATGGGATAGAACAGCACCTGGCCATCCACCCGCACGCCTTCGTCGCGCGCGCGCAGGCAGGTGGATGCGGCCAGGTTGGCGCCGGCGCTGCCGCCCGACACATACACCTGGTCTGGATTGGCGCCCAGCTCTTGTGCGTGCGCTTTAGCCCAGCCCAGGGCATCGAATGCGTCATGTGTGGCTGCGGGAAACTTGTTCTCCGGTGCCAGCCGGTAATCGACCGAGACCACCACGCAATGGGCCTGGTCGCACAGCACGCGGCAAACATGGTCGTAGTAGCCGTCGATGCCGCCAAAGACGAAACCGCCACCGTGAAAGAACAGCAACACCGAGGGCGTGGCTGTTGTCTCAAAGGGGTGATAGATGCGAAGGCGTATGTGGCCTTGCGAGCCTTCGATCTGCCGGTCATGCACCTGGCGCACCGGGTGGATGTCGTTGGCGCCGATGCGATTGCGGGTTTGCCGCAGTTGAGCGATCGGCGTCTCGTGCATCGCCGGGCGGGTGTTGATGTCCGCCAGCAGGGGCACGAGTTCAGGGGCGATGTAAGTGCCCATGCCTTCAATCAACCGTTACCTTGTTTTCCTTGACGATCTGTTCCCAGCGTTTGAGTTCATTGCGAACCAGGGTCTGGTACTCAGCGCGGCTGGTGGTGGTGGGCACCATGCCCTGCGCAAGCCAACGCTCGCGGTTTTTGGGGTCATTGACTGCGCGTACGGCGGCGTCATGCAGCTTGTCGAGCACTGCGGTGGGCGTCTTGGCCGGGGCCAGCAGGCCCCACCAGATCTCGATGGAAAAATCAGCCAGCTCAGGAATGCCGGATTCGGCCACCGTGGGCACCGTGGGGAAGGATGCGAAGCGAACCTTTGACGTGACCGCAAGCGCCTTGAAATCACCGGATTTCACATGCGGCTCGACCGCTGCGGGCGTGCCAAAGAAGATCTCGACTTCCTTTGCCAACAAGGCCATGGTGGTCGGCCCTGTGCCCTTGTAGGCCACATGCTGCATGCGCAGGTTGGCTTGCTTGTTGAACAACAGATTGGCCATGTGGCCCGGTGTGCCGGCGCCGGGGCTGCCGAAGTTGTATTTGCCAGGGTTGGCGCGCACCCAGGCGACGAATTCCTTGAGGTTGTTGGCAGGCACCGCCTTATGCACCACGATCAGCACTGGCGAAGTGCCCAGCAAGGTGATGGGTGCGAAGTCCGCCGCCATGTCATAGCCCGGTGTCTTATAGATAAAGGGGTTGATGGTGTGCGAGTTGTTCGCCAGCAAGAGTGTGTAGCCATCGGGGGCGGCGGTGGCAACCTGCTGGGCGCCGATGTTGCCGGCGGCGCCGCCCTTGTTGTCGATGACCACCGATTGCTTGAGCTGCTCGGCCATGACGGGCGCCACCGGTCGCGCAAGGATGTCACTGCCGCCGCCGGGCGCGTAGGGAATGACGATGTGGATTGCGCGTGACGGGAAATCCTGCGCCAGTGCGGGCGCCATCAGCAGGGCCAGCAGCCAGGGAAATAGTTTAGTCATGTGTGTCTCCTGGGGTGAAGGCCTTTAAAACTTGACGGCATTGGTGGCGCCAGCCAAGGTCAGTACCGGCGAGTATATATTGAAGCCAAGGCGAAGACCCCGGCGCCGATGCACGTTGCAAATTGAGGTCTATAGTGGGACTGCGTTGGCGACGTGCTCCCAGGTCGGCTGCAGGCTCGGTTGAACCCAGAAACGGCAAAGCTGAAAATGCCAATTGACGCGGACCATCGCGCTGGCGATGATGGGCGCGCATGTCTTCTCCCCCAATTTCTCCTCTGGCTCAAGCAGTCGATCGGCTTTGCCTGCGCAAGGGCAGCCGGCTCAAGGATCTGGGCCGCGCGCCTGTCGATCGCATTTCAGTGCGGCGCTTTCGCGAGGCGCTGGGTTTGCCGCCCGACCCCGCGCTGGGCGTGCCGCCGATGCTGGTTCACCACCTCCTGCGGCCTGATGTCGATGTGACCGTGGACGTCAGGCCGCACGAGACCATCGACTCGGTGCTGGACAACCCGGTCAATGGCGGCACCGAAGTCAGCTTCAACCGCGCCTTGCGCCTGGAAGAAACCATCAGCGGCGAGCTGGTGCTGGCCGACGCCTATTTGCGTGAAGGCAAGAGCGGCGCGATGGCGGTGGTGGTGACCGAGTCACGCTACAGCGACGCGCAAGGCGCCCCAGTGGCCTGCGTGCGCTCGACCATGATCTATCGGGGGGCCAAGCCATGATCGACGCGCCCCTGACCGCAGCCCGGGTGCTGGCCGCGCAAGCCGGTGATGTACTGGGCACGGCGACGCTGCCACCCGTGAGCAGCACACAGCTTGCGTTTTATTGCGCCGCCAGCGGCGTGACCGACCCAATTCATTTCGACCGTGAATTCGCCCGCCGCGCCGGCTTTACCGACCTGGTGGTCAATGGCTCGCTGCGCGTGGCCTGGATGGCGCAGGCCTTGAGCAGCCTGGTTGAGGCCCGCGGCATGCTGGTGGGGCTGTCTTGTTCGCACCGGGGCATGATGCTGGCGGGCGATGCACCCTGCATCCAGGCCCGCTATGCCGGACATGAACAAGAGCCAGACGGCGCGCTGCTGGTCAGGCTGCAGGTGGACACCAGCGTGCAGGGCCAGACGCGCGATGTGGGGCAAGCCACGGTGCGCCTGGCGCCAGCCTGAGATCAACCCTGTGCAAACACAAGAAAGGCAGTGCCTCTGTGCTGATTGAATTTTCCCCGCAAATCGAAGACTTCAAACGCGAAGTGGCAAGCACCTTCAGCAAGTTGCAGCGGCCCGAGTGGCTTTCGCTGGACCTGGAGTGTCCGGAGTATCTGGCGCTGGGGCGACAGATGGACCAGGAGCTGATACGCAGGGGCTGGTATGTGGAGCACTGGCCGCACGACTATGGCGGCGGCGGCACTGCCGACTCGTTCATGCGCCATGCGGTACTGCGCGAAATGGAGGGCTACTTTCGGGTGCCTACCTTTGGTGGCCACGGCCGCTACATCGTCGGGCCGGCACTGATCGAGTTCGGCACGCCTGAGCAAAAAAAGCGCTACTTGCCGCCCATTGCGCGCGGCGAAACTGTGATCTGTCTAGGCTTTACCGAGCCCGACGCTGGCAGCGACCTGGCGGCCATGCAACTGAAGGTGGTGCGCGATGGTGACTACTTTGTCGCCAACGGCAGCAAGCTCTACATCACCTACGGCCATTACGCGACTTCCATGCTGCTGGCCGCGCGCACCGACAACAGCGGCAAGCGCCACGATGGGGTGAGCCTGTTCTTGATGGACATGAAGCTACCCGGCATCACGGTAAGCCCGCTTCATTGCCTGACAGGTCACCAGGTCAACGAAGTGCACATGGACAATGTGCGCATACCTGCCGATGCACTGCTGGGCGAGCAAGGCCGGGGCTTCTATCACATGACGGTGGCGCTGAACTTCGAGCGCTCGGGCCTGGACCTGCCGGCCAAGTACATGGCGCAACTGGAAGACGTGGCCGAATACGCCCGCGCCACCGGCCGCTGGCAGCGCAGTGCCATACGCGAAGGCATAGGCAGGCTGGCCGCTATCCTGGAAGCCTGGCGCATGATCTGCTGGCGCGTGGTGATGCTGCAAGTCAAGGGCCAGGTGCCAAGCTGGGAGGCGTCCATGGCCCAGTTCTATCGCAAGGATTTCAATCCGCAGTTCGGCCGCCTGATGCTGGAGGTGATGGGGCCGCAGGCCCTGGTGGAACGCGGCGAACCACGCTCCACACTGAGTGGGCGGATCGAATGGTATCTGCGGGAGTCCTTCAACAACCACGGACAGGGCGGACGCTTTGTCACACGCAATGTGATCGGCCGGCGCGGGCTGGATCTGCCGCGCAAGTAAAGGCATCGCAAGAACATGAACGACACCACCGACAACGCCACCGACGACACCTACACATTGCTGCGCGATTCGGCCCGTGATTTTTGCGCGGGCCTGGCACAGCAGCCTGCTGGCCGAGAACACGACACACGGCTTTGGAAAGAGATGGCCCAACTGGGCTGGATGGGCGTGGCCATCGCCGAAGAACTGGGCGGCTCAGCCAACGGGCTGGTGGGCGCAGGCGTGATCGCCAGCGAACTGGGCCGGGTCGGGCAGATCCGCGGCTATGCCGAGACCGTGGCTTTCGCGGCGGCACTGGAGCGCGCGGGCCAACACACAAGCAAGCCAGTGGCCGCGCTGCTGCGCGCAGTGGCACAGGGCGAGATTCAACTGGGTTTCATGCGCGCGTTCACCGATGCCCGTGTGGCTGTCGGCGATGCGGTCAGTGAGGCGAGCGACGGTCTCATGCCGGATGCAGGCGCACCCCGCGTGGGCCTGGTCATGCTCTCACCGAGCGGCGAGTTGATGTTGCATGAGTTGGGCACAACTGCTAGGCAGACACTCTTGCGAACCACCTCGCGCGCTGCCGACATTCACTTGCAGCTCGATGCCATCGCGCGCGATGCCGGCAACACGCGCAGCATGCTGGCCGCAGGCGAGCAGGCCCGCGCGGTTTGGGCCGACGCGCAGATGCTGTACCGGCTACTCACCGCCGCACAGCTCATTGCCGCAACGCAGGCCGCGCTGGGCATATGCACTGATTACGCGAAGGTGCGTTCTCAGTTCGGCCAGTTGATCGGCTCGTTCCAGGCGGTGCAGCATGCACTGGTGGATATTCTGGCCAGCTCGGATGCGGGCGAACTGCTGGTCTTGCGCGCTCTGGCGGCACTGGACCATGGCGCGGCCGACCAACAATCGCTGGCGGCAGCGGCCACCGCGTTCGCCCGTGAGACGGCCTGGACCGGCCTGATGAAGAGCTATGACATCATGGGCGGCGTTGGCTTCGTGGAGGTCCATCCGATCAACCGCCTCACTCGCGCGCTGCTGCCTGCAATCGCCAGCATTGGCTCAACCAGTGAATGCGAAGACGCGGTGGCCGAACATGTCCGACCCGGCCACTGGCTGGCACAACCCGAAGCGAGAATGCGCACATGAACCAGGCAACCCCATCCACCACCGCGCCGCCGGCCAAGCCGCTGCCAATTCCAAGCGAACTCGCGCAACCCTTCTGGGACGCGCTGCGCCGCAATGAGCTGCATCTGCAGCGCTGCGATTCCTGCGGCTTCTTCAACCATCCACCGCGCATCTGCTGCCCGCAATGCCATGGGCATGCGCTCACCTGGACAAAGGTCGAGCCGCGCGGCACGGTGTACAGCTACACCATCGTGCACCGCCCGCCAGTGCCGGCCTTCAAGGCCGACGTGCCCTATGCGGCCGCCCTGGTGGAGATAGTGGGCACCAACGCCAAGCTCTTGTCCAACTTGATCGCACCGCTAGACCAACTGCGCATCGGCATGCCAGTGGAGGTGGTGTTTGATCCGGTCAATTCAAATATATCGCTGTTTCGCTTCCGTCCGCAGGCAGCGGACCTCACCACGGAGAGCCGCTGATGGCCACACCTGATTACGCCGCTACCCGCAGCCTGTTGAAGGGCGCCGCCATCGTGGGCGTGCACACCACCGAACAGGGCGACTTGCCCAATCGCAGCAGTGACGACTTGCTGCTCGAATCCATCGAGGGCGCGCTGGCCGATGCCGGCATGACCATCGACGATGTAGATGGCATCGCCGGCGGGCGCAGCCCAACCGACAGCGCGGCCACCGCATTCCCCGCTTACTGGGCAGAGATGCTGGGCCGACCGATTCGCTACTTCAGCACCGTGGACGCGGCAGCGGCTGCGCACTCGGCCAATATCCTGCACGCCGCATTGGCCGTGGCTGCGGGGCTGGCCGAGACGATTGTGGTGGTGGGCGGTGGCAGCCGCGGCGGATCGCGCCAGGAGAACGTCGAGAAGATGGCCTATGCGCATGGCGAGTTCGATGTGTCATGGGGCACGCTGGTGCCCTCATGGTTCGCGCTGGCCGCGCGTCGCCACATGCATGAGTTCGGCACCACATCAGAGCAGTTGGCCGAGATCGCAGTGGCCACCCGCGCATGGGCCGGCATGCACCCGCAGGCCATCATGAAAAAGCCGATCACCGTTGCCGATGTGGTGGGCTCACGCATGATCTCCGACCCCTTGCACCTGCTGGATTGCTGCCTGTCCAATGACGGCGCGGGCGCGTTGGTGATCACCAGCAAGGCGCGCGCGGCCGACTGCCGCAAGAAGCCGGTGCAGGTGCTGGGCGGCGCGGAGGACTACACCTTCCAGGGCTATGTGAACGTCAGCCATGACTGGCTGGTCTCGGGCGCGGTGCATGCTGGCAAGCGCTCGCTGGAGATGGCCGACCTGAAGCACGATGACATCGATCTGCTGGAAATTTACGACTGCTTCACCATCACGGTCTTGCGCATGCTGGAAGACCTGGGTTTTTGCAAGCGCGGCGAAGGCGGCCCTTGGGTCGCCGATGGCAAGCTGCGCCCCGGCGGCAGCCATCCGCTCAACACACACGGCGGTGGCCTTTCATGGGGGCACAGCTTCTCGGGCCTGGCCCACGGCATCGAGGCGGTGCACCAGCTACGCGGTGAATGCGGCGAGCGTCAGGTCGCCGGTGCGCGCACTGCCCTGGTCCACAGCCAGGGCGGGCCGCTGGCCATGCACAGCACCGTGATATTGGCCACACCTTGAAGGCTTGAACATGCTGCCTCTGAACGGCATTCGGGTGGTGGACATCACCCGTTTTATCTCCGGCCCTTTCTGCGCCATGTACCTGGGCGACCTGGGCGCCGACGTGATCAAGATCGAGCATCCGCGCGATGGCGATGGCACGCGCCGATGGGGCTCAGGCCCGCACGCCGCGGACAACCCCTACTACCTCTCGGTCAATCGCAGCAAGCGCTCGCTCGGTCTAGATTTGAAACACCCGCAGGGCTTGAAGATTCTGGAACAACTGATCGCCAAGAGCGACGTGCTACTGACCAACTCGATCCCCGGCACGCTCGATGAGATGGGCCTGGGCGCGCAACGGCTGCGCGAGATCAACCCCCGCCTGGTGTCATGCCAGATTACCGGCTTTGGCGACAAGGGGCCCGACAGCCAGCGCGGCGCCTTCGACTTCACCGTGCAAGCCGAGTCGGGGCTGATGTCGCTGGTGGGCGAGCCCGAAGGCGCGCCGATGAAGGTGGGCGCGCCGATACTGGACGTGCTCAGCGGGCTCAACGCCTGCGTGGGCGTGCTGGCCTCGCTGATGGCCAGGCAGGCCGGCGGCGAGCCGATGAAGGTCTCCACCTCCATGATTGAGACCGCGATTTGCAGCATGCCCAACATCGTGAGCGACTACCTGGTGGGCGGGCTGATTCCGCAGCGCCACGGCAATGCGCACCCGAATCTGATGCCCTATGAAATCTATGAAACCAGCGACCGCTGGCTGGCACTGGGCATGGGCAACGAGCCGCAGTGGGCGCGCTTTTGCGAACTGACAGGCCGCGCCGACCTCAAGGCAGACCCGCGCTTCAAAGTCAACACCGACCGCCTGGCAAACCGCGACGTCCTGAACGAACAACTCAAGCCCATCTTCGCCGCGCATCCGCTGGCATGGTGGCAGCGCGCACTGGCCGATGCGTCCATACCCTGCGCCGCCGTCAATTCAGTGCCCGATGCACTGGCCAGTGCGCAGGTGCAAGCCCTGGACATCGTGCGCGATGTGCCGCACCCGCTGTATGGCAGCTTCAAGATGGCGCGCTCGCCGATCAGCCTGGACGACACGCCGCTTGAAATCAAGAGGCCCCCGCCGTGCCTGGGCCAACACACCGACGAGGTGTTGACGCAAGTGCTGGGTTTGTCGGCGGCGCAGATTGCGCAACTGCGTGAAGCACGGGTGGTGGCTGGCGCTGCAGTGGGGTGATCGCGGCCTACCGCCGCTTCGCTTATTTTCGCGCGATGGCCATCAGCGCTTGCAGTGGCTGGCTGGCACGACGGTCCAGATCCATGATGCCGCTCCAGGCTGCCTCGGTTTCCTCTGGCGCGTAGCCTGCGTACTCGAAGCACGCGTCAAACTTCGCGCGTGCCGCATCGTCGCCGGGCGGCGCCTGGTAGGCTTGGTCGAAGAGTTTGACCGCACCGCTCTTCATTTGCACTTCAATGCGCGCCTGCGGCAGCCCGGCCTCGTCGGTGCCGCTGTCAACGATGTTCACACGCTGGGCCATGCTCAGGGCGGCCGGGTCGCTCAAGGCTGCGTCGTTGAGCGTGCGCAAACTCACCTCGCCTCGCACCAATGTGAAAGCCACCATGAAGGGAATGCTGTACTTGGCATCCTGCAAGGTCTGCGGCACTCTTCGCTCTTCGATCGGCGAGCACAGCTTGGCGGCGGATTTGTTGACGCTGACAGTCACGCGCTCGATGTCTGACAGGTCGAGTCCGGCCCTCAGGTGCAGCGCGGCCGAAATGAAGGGGTGTGAAAACCGGCAACTCGGCCAGGGCTTGACTTCGGTGTCGGCCCATACCGAAACAGTGGGCGCGAGCAACTGGCGCGTCTGATCGGCATCAAGATGACGGCCGAAGTAGATGCGAAAGAATCCTGCCTCTCCATCGAGTGCAGTAGCCGGCCCGATCATGCCGGCGCGCGCCAGCAGCGCAGCTTGCACGCCGCCCATGGCAGCGAAGGCCGGATAGATCGCCCTGGCATTGCTGCCGGTACCAAAGCCTGCCTCTTTGCCGCCAGCAGCCTGCATATAGGCCAAGCCGAAGGCCGAGCGAATCTGCGCCGCATCCAGCCGCATGATGATGCCCGCTGACAGTGCCCCAGAAAAATACCCAAACAATTGCGTGAGAAACCAGTCCGATCCTGGGCCACGGCCTTGCGGCTTCCAGATGGCACCCAGCCGGCACAGCAACTCATTGGACAGTGACACCGCATCGACCACTTCAGCCCCGGTGGTGTCCGGCCCCGCCACAGCCAGGGCTGCCGGCAAGTTCACTGCCGTAGGGTGCACACGCGCCATATCATGGATATCGTCGAAGTCCATGATGTGGCCATAGGCTGAGGCAGCGAATGCATACTCGGCCCCCTGCGGCGCGGCGCTTGCGCAGCCCTTGCGCACGATCTGCGCCAGGGGGCTGGCCTCGCGCGCGGCGACCGAGATGGCGACGTTGTCCGCGATGTGCATGCGCGCCTTCTGACGCATGGCGTCCGACAAGCCATGCGCGCGTTGTTCAAAGGCGCTGGCGATGACCTGCGTGCTCAGGGTCATGGCTTGCCTCAACTCACGGACTTTGCCGCATCGGTCAGCGTTTTGCCAGCCGCCACCGCGCCTTCCATGCGCGTGTCGGAGGCATTGACGCGCTCGGCGATGGCCAGCACTTCATCCAGGCGGTCGCGCGGCACCACCACGATGCCGGTGGGGTCGCCAATGATCAGGTCGCCCCGGCGCACGCGCACGCCCGACAAATTGATGGGCTCGCCAAAGCTGTGCAGGTGCACGCGACGTTTGCCCGTGCGCGGCGTGACGTGGCGGCTGGCGACCCACAAGCCAGCCTTGCGAATGTCGGCCACATCGCGGCAGGCACCATTGATGATGACGGCTTCGATGCCGCGCTTGAATGCGGACAAGGCGACGATGCCACCCATCATGGAGACCTCGGCGCCGCCGGCATCGACCATCAGCACTTCGGTGGGGCCGGCCGCAGCGACCATGCGGTCCTGGCCGAAGTCTTTCAGCTCGAAGCCGCCGAGCGCGCGCACTTCGGCTTGCACCGTTACGGCAAATCCGGCGCAGCGCCCTTCGCCGCTGCGTTGGGGCAGACCGGAGAGCACGCCCTCGATGCCCAGTTCGTCCATCGCATCGGACCAAGTGGCAGAGCTGATGCGCAGGCAACGCTGGAGCAGCGCACGCGCGGCTTCGATGTCGGGATTGCTTAGGCTACTCATGGCATCAGCCCGCAAAGCGCGGCACCGCGAAGCCCTTGGCGCCAGTGTGCGCGACGAACAAGGCACCTGCCAGCGGCTGCGGCGCGAGTTGCTCGGGCGTGAGCTTCTGGTAGGCGGTGGTGATGTAGAGGGTGTCGAGTTGCGGCCCGGCGAATGTGCAGCAGGTGGGCTGCGTGACGGGCAGTTCGATCACGCGGTCGATCTTGCCGGCCGGTGTGTAGCGCACGATGCGCGAGCCCCCGTACTTGGCATTCCACAGGCAGCCATCGGTGTCGATGGCCGAGCCGTCGGGCGCGCCGGCCTCGTCGGCGCAGTCAACAAACACCCGGCGGTTGGAGATGCGGCCTTCTGCGCCGTCGTAGTCAAACACCCAGATTTTCTTGGCCGGTGTGTCGGCGAAGTACATGAGTTTGTCGTCGGGGCTGAACACGGTGGAGTTGGGTATGTCGACCTGGTCGAACACCTTGCGCACCGACAGGTCGGGGTCGACCCGATAGAAGGAGCCGAGCGGACCGCGCTCGGTGTCGTGCATGGTGCCGACCCAGAATCGGCCACGGGTGTCGGGCCGGCCATCGTTGAGGCGATGGCCGGGGATCTTGTCTTCAAGGGCCAGCAGGCGCTCGCACTTTCCGCTGCTGTGATCGAAGCCATAGAGGCCATCCTGCAAGGAGAGCAGCGCGCCACCGCGTTCGCGAAATGCCCAACTGCCCACGGAGGTGGTGGGCAGCTTGAACTGGCGGTGCTCGCCGGTGCCGGGGTGCCAGTGCTGCAACAAAGGTGCGCGCACATCGATCCACCACAGCCTGCCATCCTGTGCATTCCACAGCGGCACTTCGCCCAGCGCGTCGCGGCATTTGAACGCGCATTCGGCTTTTAATACGTCGGCCATATGAGTCTTTCTTGGAGTCTTTCTGGCGTTGAACTTATTGAACCTTGACGCCGGTTTCGCGCTGGATGTCGCGAAAGATCCGGTGCTCGCTGGCGACAAAATCTTTGACTTCGGAGACTGACTTGGACGGGTACGGCAACAGCGAGCCTGTCCTCAAGCCCTTGATGACTTCCGGGTCGGCAACTGCCTCAGTGATTGAACGGCGCAGCTTTTCGCTGACATCGGCAGGCATGCCTGGCGGACCTAGCAGAATCAGCCAGTTGCGCATGGCAAATTGCAGTGGCTGGGACTGTTCGATCAGTGTCTTCGCGTTGGGCAGCATGGAAGACTTTTCGGTATTGGTCAGCACCGCCACCGAACGCAGTCGGCCCTGGTCAACCATGGGCTTGACGGTGCCGGCAATGTCGTTGAGCACACCATCCACATGGCCACCCACTGCATCGATGATGGCCGGGCCACCGCCCGCGTAGGGCACCGGCACCATCTTGGCTCCGGTGTCCATGTTGATCTTTTGCAGAATCAGCTCAGGCTGGCCGCCACGCCCTGCCACGCCGATGCGGATGGGCCGGGTCTTGGACAGATCGATCAATTCCTTGAGGCTGTTGGCCGGAACGGCCGGGTTGACCAGCAGGGCAGATTCGGACGTGGCCACCAGAGAGATGGGGGTGAAGTCCTTGAGCGCGTCGTAGGGCAGATTGGGGAAGGTATGCGGATTGACCACGATGGGGCTGGCAGTCGTGATGAGCACCGTGTAGCCGTCGGGCTGCGACTTGGCCAGAAAGCTCAGCGCGATGCCGCCATTGGCGCCGGCCATGCTTTCCACGGTGACTGGCACGCCCAGCATCTGCGACAGCTTGGGGCCGATGATGCGCGAGAGCGTATCGGTGGAGCCGCCCGGTGGATAAGGGGTGAGCAGGCGGATCGCCTTGCTGGGGTAAGTCTGGGCGAGCGCGACAGCGGCAGTCAGCGCGAACATGGCGGCAAACAAGCCGCGCAGCCACAGGCGAGCCAAGCCACCCGCATTGCAGGAAAAACGCATGTATGTCTCCTCGATGGAATGGGCAATCGTGCACTCATCCGGCAATGTGGTCAATTAGCATTTATGGCTTCGTCCAGTCAAATTTCGCAGGATCGCAGTGCAGATGGTGGCACCCTCGCTCGGACCCGGCCATGGTGAGGTCAAGACGCCGACCTTTTTCAACTGCCATTGGTTTGTCGCCTTCTACGGCTGAAGCACTGGGCATGTGCGAATCCGCCACGCAACTCAGGCAGACGCGATAAGTGTTCAAATCACTTTAACAAACAAACAGCAAATCGGCACTGAGGAATTTCATGAATGAGCGAAGCTTGGGTGCGCAGGTCTTGACGAGTCGGCGAGCACCATGAACCCAGACGCCCATCAACTCTGGCGCGCTCCCCGCTGGGCCCTGGCCTTGCTGCTGGCCTTGATCGGGATGCTCGGGCCGTTTGCCATCGACACCTATCTTCCGGCCTTCTCCGGCATCGCCCAGACCCTGGGTGCCACGCCGGTTGAAATGCAGCAGACGCTGTCTGCCTACCTGTTCGGCTTTGCGTTCATGAATCTGTTTCACGGGGCGATGGCCGACAGTTTTGGGCGGCGCCCGGTGGTGCTGTGGGGTATTGCGATCTACACCCTGGCCTGCGTCGGGTGCGCCTTGTCGCAGACCATCGGCCAGTTGGTCTTCTTCCGGGGCCTGCAAGGCTTGTCCACAGGGGCCGGCATTGTGGTCTCGCGCGCGGTCATCCGCGACATGTTTGCGCCAGCGCAGGCGCAGAAGGTGATGAGCCAGGTGACGATTTATTTCGGCATTGCGCCGGCCATCGCGCCCCTGATCGGGGGCTGGCTGTTTGTGCATGCCGGCTGGCACAGCATATTCTGGTTTCTGGCGCTAGTGGGAGTGGGCTTGTGGATCGCCAACTTCAGGCTGCTGCCCGAGTCACTGCACGTGTCGCAGCGCCAGCCTTTCAATGTGCGCAACCTCATGCAGGGCTATTGGGAGTTGGGGTCGAACCCACGCTTCTTGCTACTGGCATTGGCCAGCGGCGTGCCATTCAATGGCATGTTTCTTTATGTGCTGGCGGCGCCGGCGTTCCTGGGTGAGCACCTGCATCTGGCGCCCACGCAGTTCTTCTGGTTTTTCATGTTGACCATCACCGGCATCATGGGCGGCGCCTGGGTCAGCGGAAGGATGGCCGGCAGGATTTCACCGCGCAGGCAGATCCGCTGGGGCTTCGCGATCATGCTGCTCGCGTCCGCCATCAACGTGACGGGCAACCTCCTCTTCACACCCACGGTTGGCTGGGCCTTGCCGCCCATCGCACTATTTACTTTCGGCTGGGCGCTGATGGTGCCAGTGGTGACGCTGCTGGTGCTGGATATGTTTCCGCAAAGGCGCGGGCTGGCTTCGTCGCTGCAGTCTGTGATTGCCTCAACGGCAAACGGGCTGGTCGCAGGCGTGATCGTGCCGCTGGTGATGCATTCGACGCGGGCGCTGGCGCTCACGTCGGCAGTGCTGATGGGCGTGGGTTTGGTGGCCTGGATTCTTGTGCACTGGCTGTGGCCAGGCACGGGCAAGCTGGTAGCCGATGTGGCGAACCAGCCTGCTTCCGTTGTTCAGCCTTGATCAGTCGGCAGGCTTGTAGGGCCGCTTCTTGAGTTCACGCGGAACGAAGACCTTGCCGCCGTTGCCGGGTTTGGCATGCACAGGCTTGCCAAAGCTCGGGGTGCGGACGGGAAAATCACCGCGTGGGGCGAAATCACCACGGGGGGCGAAATCACCACGGGGGGCGAAATCACCGCGGGGTGCGAAGCCTTCACGTCGGCCGTGGGCCGGGCCACCGGTGTCGCCAAAGCCAGGCTTGCGGCCGTAGCCTTCGCTGCCACCACGGCGTGCATCGAAGCCGCGATCTTCTCGTGGCGCGAAGCCGCCACCGAAACCGCCGCTGCGTTGTCCGCCGCCAAACTTGCGATCGCGCGGCCCGTAGTCGCGGCTGGGACGACCGGCAAAATCACCACCGGGGCGACCACCTTGCGGGGCACGCTGCTGGGGCTCCAGGCCCGGGATCACATCGGCCTTGAAGGGCTGGCGCGTGTAGCCTTCGATGTCGAAAATCTTGCGGCGGTCGCGCATTTCGGCAAAGGTGACAGCCAAGCCATCGCGGCCGGCGCGGCCGGTGCGGCCGATGCGGTGGGTGTAGTCTTCGGCCTTCATGGGCAGGCCGTAGTTGAAGACGTGGGTGATGGTGGGTACGTCGAGGCCTCGGGCGGCGACGTCAGTGGCCACCAGCACTTGTACTTGCCCTTGGCGCAGCGCCATCAGGCGCCGGTTGCGCAGGCCCTGACTGAGCGCGCCATGCAAAGCTACCGCGTCAAAGCCGGCTTGCTGCAGGTCATTGGCCAGGCCGTCGCATTCGATCTGCGTGCTGGCGAACACGATGGCTTGGTTGATGGTGGTGTCGCGCAGCCAGTGGTCCAGCAACTTACGCTTGTGCGCGGGGGTGTCGGCCCAGAACAGCATCTGCTTGATGTTGACGTGCTTTTCCTGCGGATTGTCGATTTGGATTTTGCGTGGCTGGCGCATGACGCGCGATGCCAATTGCTGGATGCGTGGCGCGAAGGTGGCGCTGAACATCATGGTCTGGCGGCGCTGGGCGGTGAGCTGGTTGACTTCGGCCAGGTCGTCGGAAAAGCCCAGATCCAGCATGCGGTCGGCTTCGTCAACCACGAGGAACTGCACCTTGTCCAGCTTGATCTGCATGGAGCGCTGCAAGTCGAGCAGGCGGCCCGGCGTGGCGACCACGAGGTCGGCGTTTTGCAGCTTGGCGATTTGAAGCTGGTAGGGCATGCCGCCCACCACATTGGCCACGCGCAGGCCGCGGCAATGCTTGACCAGATCGATGGCGTCATGCGCCACCTGCTGCGCGAGTTCGCGCGTGGGGCACAGGATCAGCGCGCCGGGCGTAGCAGCCTTGAAGTTGCGAAAGTTGGTGGGGTCTTTGCGCTTGGGCCGCTTGGGCGCGGGCTCACCGCGTTCCAGGGCTTGTGCGCATGCGAGTTCGAAGTCGGCGCGTTCCTGGGCCAGTGCCTGCTCTTGCTGCTTGAGCAATGTGTGCAGCACGGGCAGCAAAAAGGCTGCGGTCTTGCCGCTGCCAGTCTGGCTGGAGACCATCAGGTCGGTGTAGCCAGCGGCGGCGTCATCCGAGGGAAGCGCCATGGGAATGGTTTGCTCTTGCACCGGTGTGGGCTGGGTAAAGCCCAGGTCCTGCACTGCCTGAAGCAATTCGGGCGCGAGGCCCATTTTGACGAAGCCGTTCGGCGCGAGCGGCTCGGTGGGTTCTGTTTGGGCAGCTTGCTCCACCTGATGCACGCCGTCATTGGCGGGAATCGAAGCAGCGATAAAGGATTGCGCAGGCGAAAAGTCGCCTTGCACTTCAATAGTGTCGGTCATGTTTACTCACACGCACACGTCACCGGAGGGCCCGGCGGCGTTGTCGTCAATGGTTAAAAAACACCAACCATCAAACGACTATCAGGACCCGAAGGCCACTGGTGGCTTATCAGCGTTTCGCGCTGTCTGAATATTTTTCAGAGAAACCGTGTGTGAAGGCAGATGCACTGCGGCTGCAAATCCAGCCAAGCCGCCGATTATGGCATGGTCAGGGTTTTCCCGCAAGCGATCTTGAAATGATTGAGCGCAATGACTATGGCTGATGCCGCAGAAAATGCTCGCGGTAATGCGCGAGTTCGTCGATGGACTCGTGCACATCGGCCAGGGCCGTGTGCTTTTGCTGCTTCTTGAAGGCGTTGTAGATGTCCGGGCGCCATCGCTTGGCGAGCTCCTTCAAGGTGCTGACATCGATGTTTCTGTAGTGGAAGAAGGCCTCCAGCTTGGGCATGTACTTGACCAGAAACCGGCGGTCTTGACTGATGGTGTTGCCGCACAGGGGCGTGCTGCCCTTGGGGGCGAACTTGATCAGGAAGTCGATGATCTGCTGCTCGGCCTGCGCTTCGCTAAGCCTTGAGGCTTTGACCTTGTCGATCAGTCCGCTGCGCCCGTGGGTGCCTTTGTTCCAGGCGTCCATCTTGTTCAACTGCTCGTCGCTTTGGTGAATGACCAGCACCGGCCCTTCGATGCGGGGCGTTAGTTCGGCGCCGGTGACAATCACCGCAATTTCAATCAGCCGGTCGACCTCAGGGTCAAGGCCCGTCATTTCACAATCGAGCCAGATCAGGTTCTGGTCGCTCTTGCTTAGCTTGGCAGGCTCAGGGGATACGTTTTCAGACATGCCGGGATTGTCGCCTACCCATGACCTAAACTACAGGTCGCCCAAACCATGAACCATTCCTACACCCTCACACTTGTTTTCGCGGTCTTCCTCATGGTCGACCTGTGCGCGAAACTGTGGCTGTCTGGCCGGCAGATTCGCCATGTGGCGCGGCACCGCGATGTGGTGCCCCCAGCCTTCACCGACACGGTGTCACTGGTGTCGCATCAGAAAGCGGCCGACTACACCATCACCAAGACACGCTTTGGCATGCTGGAGCTGGCCTTGGGTGCGGCCATGCTGCTGGGCTGGACTTTGCTGGGCGGCATTGATACGCTGAACCTGAGCCTGCGCGGCTGGCTGGGCACGGGCATGGCGCAGCAGTTGGCGTTGCTGGCCTGCTTTGCCTTCATCAGCGGCGCAATCGATTTGCCGCTGACGCTGTATCAGACCTTCGTGATCGAACAGCGCTTTGGCTTCAACAAGATGACCCTGCGCCTGTGGCTGGCCGACCTTGCCAAGTCAACACTGATTGGCGCGCTGATCGGGCTGCCGATTGCCGCGCTCATTCTCTGGTTGATGGGGGCCGCCGGCAGTCTGTGGTGGTTGTGGGCCTGGGCAGTGTGGATGGGCTTTAACCTGCTGCTGCTGGTGATTTACCCCACATTCATCGCACCGATTTTCAACAAATTCAAGCCGCTCGATGACGATGTGCTGAAGCAGCGCGTCACCGCGCTGATGAATCGCTGTGGCTTTGCAGCCAAGGGTTTGTTTGTGATGGATGGCAGCAAGCGCAGCGCCCATGCCAATGCGTATTTCACCGGCTTTGGCGCGTCAAAGCGGGTGGTGTTCTACGATACGCTGCTGGCCAAGCTGAGCCCGGCCGAGGTGGACGCCGTGCTCGCGCATGAGTTGGGGCATTTCAAGCACAAGCACATCATCAAGCGAATCGTCGGTTTGTTCGCGCTGAGTCTGGCCGGCTTTGCGCTGCTGGGCTGGTTGTCGCAGCAACTGTGGTTCTACACCGGCCTGGGCGTGCGGCCAAACCTGAGTGGGCCCAACGATGCGCTGGCGCTGCTGCTGTTTCTGCTGGCTGTTCCGGTGTTCTCTTTCTTGCTGTCGCCACTGTTCGCCCTGCTCTCGCGCCGACATGAATTTCAGGCCGACGCCTATGCGATCAAGCAAACCAGCAGCCACGATTTATCCACTGCCTTGCTCAAGATGTATGAAGACAATGCGTCCACTTTGACGCCCGACCCAATCTATGTGAAGTTCTACTATTCGCATCCACCGGCCAGCGAGCGGCTGCAGCGCATGAGCACAGGTGTGTTGGCATGAGCAGCATGTTCAAGCCCAAGGACTGGTCTGTGCAGCCGCGCCGGGCGCTCACCGCCACTGAGGTCGTGACCCGGCTTGCCAGTGCGCCGGGCTGGAAACTCATGGGCGATGGCAAGGCTGTCGCAATCGAGAAGACGTATACGTTCGCGAACTACCACGAGACCATGGCCTTTGTGAACGCGGCGGCCTGGATCGCCCATGCGCAAGATCATCACCCCGACTTGTCGGTGCACTACAACCGCTGCGTGGTGCGCTGGAACACGCATGACGTGGGCGGCTTGTCGCAGACTGATTTCGAGTGCGCGGCGCTGATCGACAGCCTGCCGGGCATGGCATGAAGGCCTTTCGTCTTGACTGAGCGCGCCGCGCTCGACCGCGGGCTGGTGGTGGCCAGCCACGGCCGCCATTGTCTGGTTGAAACGCCCGAGGGAGAACGCCTGATATGCCATCCGCGCGGCAAGAAGAGCTCGGCGGTGGTGGGCGACCGGGTGCTCTGGCAAGGTTCGCACGATGAAGGCACCATCGAAAAAGTCGAAGAACGTCGCAATCTGTTCTATCGCCAGGATGAAATTCGCACCAAGTCGTTTGCTGCCAATCTTGATCAGGTGTTGGTCTTGATCGCAGCCAGCCCGGAGTTCTCTGAAAGCCAGCTCTCGCGCGCATTGATCGCTGCGCAGGCCGAAGGCATTACGCCCATCATCGCCTTGAACAAAAGCGACATGGTGGAGCCTTTCGAGCGGGCATGGGCCAGGCTGCTGCCCTACCAGCGCATGCACTACGGTGTGCTGCCTCTGTCGCTCAAGCGCTCGGGCGACGTCGATCGCGAGCACCTGCTAAAGCTCATGCAGGGCAAGACCACCCTGGTGCTGGGCCCCTCTGGCGCAGGCAAGAGCACGCTGATCAACCTGCTGGTGCCAAAGGCCCTGGCACAGACCGGAGAAATTTCCAAGGCGCTCAACGCAGGCAAGCACACCACAACCAGCACCACCTGGTATTGGGTGGACGATGCGCGTACGACGGCCCTGATCGATTCGCCAGGGTTTCAAGAGTTTGGCCTGAACCACATCGAACCGATGCAGCTTGCCTCTTGCATGCCAGACCTGAAGGCGCACATGGGCAATTGCAAGTTCTACAACTGCAGCCATTTGCACGAGCCTGGTTGCGGCGTGCTGGCCGCCGTGGGCAAGGATTGCGCCGAGGGGGGCATCACCGCCTCGCGCCACAGGATCTACAAGGAGTTGTTTGCTGAGTTGTCGCAGCCGCGGCGTTTCTAGGGCAGTGTTCTTGACGGTCTTTCAGCCCAACAGCCGCGCCAATGTCAGCAAGGCCAGCAGCACCATCCACAACACCACTGAGCGCCACACCAGGCCCACGATCTGCGCCAGGTGAGCGACCTCAGGTTGGCGGCCGGGCGTGCTCTCGATGCTCTCCTGCGCCACTTCGACGGGTGGCTCCTGGCTAGGTGATGTGCCGGGTTGAACGATGGATTTCAATACCGCGCCGCCCAGGCGCACATTCACCGCGCCGGAGGTGGCCGCGAGGACCACGCCGTCGTTGTCGTGGGGAAAGCGTTGCGCGTGGTTACGCCAGCAGTCGATGGCGTCCTCGAAGCTGCCTACAACAGCAAATGCCAACGCGGTGGTGCGTGCGGGCAGCCAGTCGATCAGGTGCCAGGCGCGGATGGCCGCGCCTTGCAGTGCGGCGCTGGCGGGCTGAGTATCGTCAAGACTGCGCAGGTGCCAGTGGCGCGAGACAAATTCGCTCATGCGATAGAGCACCGCACCGGCTGGGCCCAGACCAAATGCAGCCAGCACGGAGAAACAGGTCAGCACGCCAAAGACATGGCGGTGCGCGGCGAGCACGGAGTATTCGATGACATGGCGCACGATCTCGCTGCGCGGTAGTTCGCTTGCATCGACCCGCTGCCATCCTGCCAGCAGTTCGCGCGCACGCTCTTCGTCGCCCGCATCCAACGCATCTCGAATGTCAGTGAAGTGGTGGCTGAACTGCCGAAAACCCAACGTGAAGTAGAGCACGCAAATACTCCAGAGCACGGCCACGGGCCACCCGAGCAGCAGTGCCAGTGCCCAGTGAATGCCCACCGCCAGCAGCGAAGGCAGCAGCACCGCCACTGTCCAGGCCAGCCAGCCGTGGTGCCGGCCTCCAGCATCGAAGTTTCGGCTGGCCCAGCGTGCATAGCCTCTGCTAAAGGAATGAATCGGATTGTGCGGTGCCAGGGGACGCACCTGCTCGATCAGGAGCGCAAACAGAATGGCGAAGAAACTCATGCCCAGATGATAAGGGCCGGCCAGCCCCTGGGCTGCGTTCAGGCGGATAGGAAACGATACAGATTGCGCAGCATCGCCGCCGTGGCGCCCCAGACCAGCCGCTCAGTACCGCCTTCCATGTACGACATGGAAATCCACTTGCGGTGCTCGCCGTCGACTTCTACCGCATGGTGGCGGTGGTGGGCCGGGTTCATGAGGAAATCCAGCGGCACCTCGAAGGCGTCCGCGACTTCGTTGGTGTTGAGCATCAACCGGTGCTGCGCATTGACCAGCCCCACCACCGGGGTGACAACGAATTGGGTGCCCGTGGTGTAAGTGGGCAAGTGTCCGATCACCTCCACCAAGTGTGAGCCCAGGCCGATTTCTTCGTCCGCTTCGCGCAGCGCCGTGTGAGCGGCGTCAGTATCGGTCTTGTCGCGCTTGCCCCCGGGAAACGCCACCTGGCCGGAATGACTGGACAGATGGGAGGTTCGCTCGGTCAGAAGGATGGTGGGTCGCTCGCGCATGACCACGGGCACGAGAACCGATGCAGCAGCGGTTTCGTGTGGAATGCAACCGTATTCGAAGATGATCTCCGGCACCCACTGCGGCGGCGCGTGAAAGCGGCGGCGCAGTGCCTCAGGGCTAAGTTCGGACCCAGGCACCGCAGGCAAGTGCGAGTCGATGGCCAGCACCGGCACCTTGCTGGGGTCGAAATTGGGCAGCTTGGACAGCAGCGTGCGACGAACGGGTGGATTGGCCATGAATAGGTGAAAGCAGAAACAAAAAAGCCGCCACAAGCATTAGGAGCCTGTTGGACTCTGGGCGTCGGCTGCAATTTGCGAGAAACCGGTCCATTTTTTCCCGCCTTCTTGCCCCATAGCTGGGCTATGGGGCTGCGAATGCGGAAAAAACTGTCCTCGGTTTTCGCAAATTTCGCTTCGACGCCCAAAGTCCAACAGGCTCCTAGGCTGAGACGGCTTTCTTGATGATTGCTGCTTACTGGGCAGCGACCAGCTTGCTGGGCAGCTTTTCTTTGATGCGGGCGGACTTGCCGCTGCGCTCACGCAGGTAGTAGAGCTTGGCGCGGCGCACATCACCGCGACGCTTGACTTCGATGCCGGCGATCAGCGGGCTGTAGGTCTGGAAGGTACGCTCCACACCTTCGCCGCTGGAGATCTTGCGCACGGTGAAGCCGCTGTTGAGGCCGCGATTGCGCTTGGCAATGACGACGCCTTCATAGGCCTGCACGCGTTTGCGGGTGCCTTCAACGACGTTCACGCTAACGATAACGGTGTCGCCAGGGGCGAAGGGAGGGATTTTCTTGCCCAGGCGGACAATTTCTTCCTGCTCGAGAGTTTGGATCAGATTCATGACTTAACCTTAGTGATCGTGCCCGCGCTACGCTAGGGGCGGCCTGCCAACACCCCATGAAATGAAAGGCGTTATTGCGTGCCGCGGCCGGGCAGAGGATCGAAAAGCCTTTGATTATAAGCAAGTTTTGGGAAGGCTGGCCAGCCAGGCTTCATCGGCTGGTGAAAGCCGCCCTGCCCTTCTTGCAGCTTCGATCAAGTCAGCCCGATGGGTGGCCGTGAGTTCCAGCCGCCGCTGCCGGCGCCAGTGCTCGATGTTGGCGTGGTGGCCCGACAGCAGTTCGGCGGGCACTGTCATGCCCTCCCATTCTTCGGGCCGGGTGTAGTGGGGGCAATCAAGCAGACCGTCCAAGGCCGGATTGAAACTGTCGAACTGATGGCTGTCTTGGTCGCCCAGCACACCTGGCTGCAAGCGCGCCACCGCATCGAGCAGAGCCATGGCGGCGATTTCGCCGCCCGAAAGAACGAAGTCGCCCAGGCTGATTTGAAGATCGACATGGCTATCAATGAAGCGCTGGTCCACGCCCTCGTAGCGGCCACAGATCAGCACCGCGCCCTGGCTGGCCGACCAGCCCTGCACCTGTGCGTGGTCGAGTTTTTGGCCTATGGGGGAGAACAGCACCACAGGAGCAGCGTCGCCGCGCTGAGCGCGTATCGCCGCAAGGCACTGCGACAGGGGCTCAGCCATCATGACCATGCCCGGTCCTCCGCCAAATGGCCTGTCATCGACGCGTCGGTAATTGCCCTGGGCAAAATCGCGGGGATTCCACAGGTGAACGTCCACCAGGGCGGACTCAAAAGCGCGCCGCGTCACCCCGCTGGCCAGGAATGGCGCGAAGAGCTCAGTGAACAAGGTGATGACATCAAAGCGCATGGGCGATCAAAGCAGTGTGCAGGCCCCAAGGCCGGGCTCAGTAATCCGGCTGCCAATCGACCAGGATGCGCCTGCCCGGCAGGTCCACTGAATCGACAAAGGCCGAGACGAAGGGAATCATTCGCTCTGCCATTTTGCCCTCTTGCTCATATTGAGCAACCAGCACGGTTTGCGGCCCAGTGGACAGAAGCTCTCGCACCTGACCGAGGGCCACACCTTCGCGATTGATGACATCCAGACCGATCAGGTCGACCCAGTAGTATTCGTCGGCACCGGCGGTGGGAAAGCTGGACCGGGGCACGAAGATGCGCGCGCCTTTTAGCGACTCGGCCGCACTGCGATCATCGACCTCATGAACGCTGGCCACGATGGTGTCGGAATGCTCCTTGGCTTCGCGCACGCGCAGCAGCAATGCGCCGCTGAAAGTGGGGATGCCCCGCTCAGTGGGCAGGATATACCAGCGTCGGGATGAAAAAAGCGCTTCCGGGGAAGCGCTGTGGGGCAGGACCTTGAACCAGCCCTTGACACCCCATGCGTCGGCGATGCGCCCGACTTCGACTGCGTCCGCGGGCAACTGCGCGACGTCCAGGCCCGCCGGCAGCGAGGCACTGCGCGGCTTGGGGGCTGTCACATCAGGCGGCGGGCTTGGCCGCGGCCTGCTGCTTGAGCAAACGCTCTACCGTTGGCGAGACCTGCGCGCCCACGCTGCGCCAATAGGTCAGGCGGTCTTGCGCAACGCGGATACCTTCCTCGTTGTCCTTGGCGATGGGGTTGTAGAAACCCAGGCGCTCGATGAAACGGCCATCGCGACGGGTCTGCTTGGCAGCGGCCACGATATTGAAGAAAGGACGGCCTTTGGCACCGCCACGAGAGAGTCGAATGACGACCATGATTTATCCTTGGGTGGAGGGGAAAATTCCCCCCGGGGTCTTTCCAGCGTTGAGACACGCGCTATGGCCACCCGGCCAGCGACACGCTGCAGAGCCTGCGATTATAGCGTTTTCGGGTCTAATGCTTATTTTCCAATCAAGAATGATCACCATCCGACCCAGTCGAGACTCGGATCTGTCCGCCGTCACGGCGATCTACGCCCACCACGTGCGCACCGGCACCGGCACTTTCGAGACCACCGCGCCGACCGAAGCCGAGATGAGCTTGCGACGCCGCGATGTACTGGACAAGGGCCTGCCTTACCTAGTGGCCGAGCACAATGGCACGGTGCTGGGCTTTGCCTACTGCCAGTGGTTCAAGCCAAGACCGGCCTACCGATTCTCGGCCGAAGACTCGATCTACCTGCATCCGGATGCCGCTGGCAAGGGGCTGGGCCGGCGGCTTCTTGCCGAGTTGGCTCGGCAAGCACAGGCGGCTGGCATTCGCAAGCTGATCGCGGTGATCGGCGATTCGGCCAATGCCGCGTCCATCGGTGTGCATCGAGCAGAGGGCTTCACGCCGGCAGGTTTGTTCAAATCTTGCGGCTGGAAATTCGGCAAGTGGCTGGACATTGTTCTCATGGAAAAAACCATAGGCGACGGTGACGCAACTTCACCGGAAGGCACAAACTGATGAATGCATCGACATGAAAAACAAGACTCTGGCTGCCTGGCTGGCTTTTCTGGGTGGGCCCTTGGGCCTTCACCGGTTTTATTTGCGCGGGCTGGACGACATGCTGGGCTGGTGCCTGCCCATTCCCACAGCGCTGGGAGTGTACGGAATTCAGCGGGTGCAGCAATTCGGGGTGGACGATCAATGGAGCTGGGTGCTGATTCCCTTGCTGGGCTTTACCGTGGCAGGCTGCGCGCTCACGGCCATCGTCTATGGCCTGATGTCAAGAGAGCAATGGAATGCCCGCCAGAACCCGACGGCGGCCCAAGACAGCATGGCCGGCAGCACCAACTGGCTGACCATCGGCGCAGTGGTCGTGTCGCTGCTGGTGGGCACCTCGGTGCTGATGGCCAGCATTGCCTTCAGCGTGCAGCGCTACTTCGAATACCAGATCGAGGAAGGGCGAAAAATTTCGCAGTGATGGCCACGCCGGCCGCAAGCCAGCACACTTAGAAAATCTGCAAGCTGACCCAGTAGGCAATGGCCGCGATGAAGGCGCTGGCTGGAATGGTGAAGATCCAGGCCCACACGATGTTGCCAGCCACCCCCCAACGCACCGCGCTGGCCCTGTGGGTGGAGCCCACGCCCACGATAGCACCGGTGATGGTGTGGGTGGTGGACACCGGAATACCCAGCCCAGTGGCCAGGAACAGCGTGATAGCGCCACCTGTCTCCGCGCAGAAACCACCTACCGGGCGCAGCTTGGTGATTTTCTGGCCCATGGTCTTGACAATGCGCCAGCCGCCGAACAAGGTTCCCAGGCCGATGGCCAAGTAGCAGGAGACGACAACCCAGGTGGGGGGCATTTTGTCGGCCGCGCCGATGTAGCCGGTGGCGATCAGCAGAAGCCAGATGATGCCGATTGTCTTTTGCGCATCGTTGCCGCCATGGCCCAGACTGTATGCGCCGGCCGAGACGAGTTGCAGCCTGCGAAACCATCCATCCACCCGGGACGGCGTGGCCCGGCGAAACAGATGCGAGACCAGCAGCATCATGAGCGAGCCCAGCAGGAAGCCCAGCAGAGGCGACACGAAGATGAAAACAACGGTCTTCCAGATGCCGCCGGCGATCAGCGAGCCCGCGCCTGACTTGGCGATCACGGCCCCCACGATGCCGCCGATCAGTGCATGCGATGAGCTGCTGGGTATGCCGTAATACCAGGTCAGGAAATTCCAGGTGATGCCTCCCAGCAAGGCGCCAAACACCACGTGAATATCCACCACCCCAGGTTGCACGATGCCCTTGCCTATGGTTGCAGCCACGCTCAACTGGAAGACAAAGATAGCAATGACGTTGAACACAGCGGCGAATAGCACCGCCTGCCCCGGCTTGAGTACGCCGGTGGAGACGACCGTGGCGATCGAATTCGCCGCATCATGGAATCCGTTCATGAAGTCAAAGGCCAGCGCGAGCGCCACCAGCAAAATCACCACCCAGAGCGCGGCTTGCGTGTTTGTCATGCCTTGCGCCCCTGCAATCAGGAATGCTCGAGGACGATGCCCTCGATCACGTTGGCCACGTCCTCGCATTTGTCGGTGATGGTCTCCAGCAACTCATAGATTGCCTTGAGCTTGATGACCTCGCGCACGTCGGGCTCTTCACGAAACAGCTTGCTCATGGCAGAGCGCATGACGCGGTCGGCGTCCGATTCGAGCTGGTCGATTTCCTCGCAGGTCTTGAGCGCAGCCTCGGCCGTGGCGGGGTCGGCCAGCTTGCCGATCATGTAAACGGCCTCCTTGACCCGATCGCAGCACTTGACGCTCAGGTCGGTCAGGCGGGTGATCTCTTCGGTCATGTGCCGCACGTCGTACAGCGCCATGGTCTCGGCTGAGTCCTGAATCAAGTCGGCCACATCGTCCATGGTGTTGATCAGGGTGTGAATCTGGTCGCGGTCGATGGGCGTGATGAAGGTCTTGTGGATCATGCGGTTGACCTCGTGAGTCACGCGGTCGGCTGCGCGCTCGGCGTTGTCCACATCACGGTTGTACTGCTCGCGCAGATGCACATCGTTGTAGTTGGCGACCAGTTGCGAGAAGGCGCGCGCGGCATCGACGATGCGATCCGCATGCTGATTGAACAGCTCGAAAAAATTGCCTTCGCGTGGCATCAGCTTGCCAAACAGCATTGCCGGCTCCTTATTCGGTGGTAACGGGGACTGCGGGGAGTTTAACTTGGCAAGGCCGCTGCACACGGGCCTCTTACTGACAGAATGCGGAGAATGCCGAGCTATGCACAATCCGCAGACCTTGCCTGAGCCGGTCGTCTTTGCCGACGACCACATGATCGTGGTGCAAAAGCCGGCGGGCCTCCTGTGCGTACCCGGACGAGGCGCGGACAAACAGGACTGCCTGGCTGCGCGCATACAGCGGGTCTATCCAGATGCCCTGGTGGTGCACCGGCTGGACATGAGCACCTCAGGCCTGTGGCTGATGGCACGCGGAGCCCAGATGCAGCGTCGCCTGAGTCAGGCCTTTGAGCGGCGCGAGGTTACCAAGCGCTATATCGCCGTGGTGGCCGGCCGCCCATCGACCGGATTGGCTGCCGATGAATGGGCCTTGATCGATCTACCCTTGGCCGCCGACTGGCCGAACCGTCCGCTGCGCATCGTGGACCCCGTGCACGGCAAACCCAGCCAGACGCGCTGGCGCGTACTCGGCACGGATGAACCAGGGGACAGCACCCGACTTCTGCTTGAGCCCATCACCGGCCGCTCTCATCAATTGCGGGTGCATCTGAAGGCGCTGGGTCATCCGATCCTGGGCGACATGCTGTATGCACCCCCGCTCATCCAGGCGCGCGCCGCGCGCCTGTTGCTGCACGCCAGTGGGCTGCGCCTGACTCATCCGCTGACTGGCAGCGCGCTGCGGTTTGAAAGTGCAGCGCCTTTTTGATCAATGGCAAGAATCGGGCGCGCTTGCAGGATTTATCCTGATCAAAGAGCTACTATGTAAGGGGATCAATCAAAGTAACGGAGGCCCCATGTCACAATTATCTGCCGCCCACAGGGCCAAACTGATGGAAGACCTCAAGCTGGTCATCGCCGATGCCGAGGAGCTCCTGAAAATCACCGCAGGCGAGGTTGGCGACAAGGCATCCCAGATGCGCGTGCGCATGCAGGACCGGCTCGATCAGGCCAAGGTCGAACTCGCCAATCTGCAGGAGATGGCCTTTGCCAAGGCCAAAGATGCCGGCAAAGCTGCGGACAACTACGTGCATGACAACCCATGGAAGGCCGTGGGCATCGCTGCCGGCGTTGGCTTGGTGCTCGGCCTTCTCATCAGCCGCCGCTGACCGGCGCCCATGAGCACACCGGAATCAACCGGCGGATTGTTTTCGTCACTGCGTCAGATGCTGGACACGGTGCTGGAGATTGCGCAGGTGCGGCTGAAGCTGCTGGGCAATGAGCTGCAGCAGGAGAAGCTACGTGTCTTCGACGGCCTGATGATGGCCATCGCCGGCTTGATGGTGTTGATGGTGGGCGCAGTGCTTCTGTGCGCGCTGGTGCTCATGCTGTTCGCTCCAGCCTACCGTCTGGCCGCGCTGTCGGTGATGACATTGACCTTCCTGGCTACCGGCATGTGGCTGATTCGCGCCGGGCAGCGCAGGCTGAGCAAGAGCGGCGGTCCGTTCGACGCGACCCTCTCGGAACTGGACCAGGACCGCAAGGGTCTGGTGCCGCGCGACTAGAAAGCCGCAAGTGCTCAGTTCAAGACAAAGGCAATTGAACCAAGAGCGCGCAGCCTTGGTGCAAACGAGCGCGCATTTGCGAAACCGGCTGGCCGATCAGGCGCAGGTGCTGCGCGGGCCGCTGGCCCTGGCTGATCGCGTGCGCAATGCCGGCGCGTGGCTGGCGGATCATCCTCAGTGGTTGCTTGCTGCGGCTGGGGTGCTGGCGCTCTTGCGGCCGCGCCGGGCACTGGCCTGGTCGCTCAAGCTGTGGTGGGGCTGGCGCGCTTGGCAACAGGTGCAGCGCTTCATCTCGTCGCGTTCGCACGCCGACGCAGGCGCTCAGCCAGCTTGGAACCCGTTCGCCCGATAAGTCAACACCAGGGTGTCGCGGTGTCCCTGCCCGTCCAGTGGCTGGATCGGCGTGGTCTCGTGTATCACCCGCTCGTCATCTAGCAGCAACACACTCCAGGGTTCGGTCAGAGTGAAGCGCTGGCCGGCCGGCCCATCTGACTCGAACACCCGCGTCTCGCCGCCCTTGATGCCCCGGCGATCGATCAGAAAGACAGCGACCAGATCGACGCCATCGCGATGTGCGCCTTCTGGCGTGGGCCGGCCTATGCCGCCTTCGGTGTCGATGCGAAACTGATGCGCCTCGACAAACCAGCGTTGCGTGCCCTTGAGTTGCGAACTCACCCGTGCCAGCGCGCGCAAGAGAAGCGGCCATGCCGGCGACCCAATCACCGAATCGGCCACGGGCTCAAACCAGCGCTGCATGCCGCCGTGCAGTGCGTTGTAGTGCAGCGATTGCCAGTGCGCCCGATGCGGTGCCAACTCCACTTGGTCGCCCTGCACCACGAAGCAGGAATGCCGACGCCGGCGGTAATGCCCGCCGTCCCTGAGATAGGTATCGGGCGGCAGATCACCCCAACTGGGGCACAGCCTCTGCAAGTCTTGCTCGGCGCATGCGCTGAGTTCTCGAAACGCTGCGGCATCCAGTACGGCAAAGCCGTGCACCGCCAATTGTTGTGGCAGCTGGCCACTGGGGCTAAGCGGGGGTGGGAGCGTTGTTGACATTAGCCCTCGAGCTTAACCGCGCACCACGCTCGCACTAGACCTCCACCTTCACGCCCTTCCAGAACGCAACCCTGTCCCTGATCATGTCGGCCTCGGGTTTGGGATCGGGGTAGTACCACACGGCGTCGGCGTTCATCTCACCGTTGACCAACAGCGAGTAATAGCTGGCCTGGCCCTTCCAGGCGCAACTGGTGCGGTGGTTGCTGAAAGTGGTGAATTCGCGCCGCAGCGAGCTGGCGGGAAAGTAGTGATTGCCATCGACCACGACCGTGTCGTCGCTTTGCGCAATCACTGCGCCGTTCCAGGTGGCTTTCATGAAGTGTTCCTTGATGTCATCGGGGTGCGTGCAACCAGTGCACACTGAAAAGTTGATCCGGATCGGTCCAGACCGGGCCGGGGGTGAAGCCGGCCCGGGCGGCCAGCGCGCGCATGCTGTCGATGGTGAACTTGTAGGAGTTCTCGGTGTGAAAGGCTTCGCCTTCTTCGAAAGTGTGGGGTACGCCGCCGAACTCGATGGTCTGCTTGCGCCGGCTGATCAAGTGCATTTCGATGCGCTGCTGCGGCGCGTTGTAGAAGGCGCTATGGGCAAACTGCTGCAGATCGAAACCGGTGCCAAGCTCGCGGTTGGCGCGTGCCAGCAAATTGAGATTGAAGGCGGCCGTTACGCCTTGCGCGTCGTTGTATGCGGCATGCAGCACTGCGGGGTCCTTGATCAGATCGGCCCCCAGCAGCAGCGCACCGCCTTGCAGAGCACGCCCCGCCCTTCGCAAAAATTGCTCTGCCTGTCGCGGCGTGAAGTTGCCAATGGTGGAGCCGGGGAAGAAGCCCACGCGCATGCCCATGCCACGGGGACAGGGCGGCAAGCGCAGCCTGGCACTGTAGTCGGCCACCACCGGCTGCACCTGCAAGGCCGGATAGTCGCGCGCAAGCTGCGCCGCGCAGGCATTCAAATGCTCTCCTGAAATGTCGATGGGCAGATAGCCCGCTGGTTCGGTCATGGCACCAAGCAGAAGCCTAACCTTGCGCAAGGAGCCGGCGCCAAACTCGACAATCTGGGCGCGCGGCCCCATCAAATGCGCGATCTCGCCGGCCGTTTCGGTCAGCAAGCGCAGCTCAACGCGCGTGGGGTAGTACTCCGGTAAGCCGCAGATCAGGTCGAACAGCCTGGAGCCTTCCGCGTCGTAGAAATACTTGGGCGAGATGCTGCGCGGCCGCGACACCAACGCTGACATCATGTCGCGCGCAAATGCGCTCGACATGGCGGCATCAGGGACCGGTTCGAAGTGACCCCGGGCAGGCTTCAGCATGTGCCCATGTCCTGCGCCAGCCGCAGCCCAGAGTACTGCCAGCGCGCTGCGGGCGCGAAGAAGTTGCGGTAGCTTGGCCGCGAATGGCCTTGGGGTGTTGCACGGCTTGAGCCGCGCAACACCTGCTGACCCACCATGAACTTACCGTTGTACTCACCCACTGCGCCGGCCAGCGGCCGGAAACCTGGGTAGGGTTCATAGGAAGAGCGCGTCCACTGCCATGCCAAGCCGTTCATCTGCGTGACGCCGGGCGCGCCGAAAGCGGCCTCCCATTCGAACTCGGTTGGCAAGCGCGCGCCGGCCCATTCGGCGTAGGCAGCGGCTTCGTAGAAACTCAAGTTGCACACTTCAGCCGCGGCGTCCAGCGGCCTGACCCCGTGTAAGCCGAAGACCTGCCAATGCGATTGCGGCGCGCGCGCGTCGCCGGGCTCAATCCAGTACAAGGGTGCCTTCCAGCGGCCAGTCTGCACAGCCGCCCAGCCATCGGACAACCACAACGCTGGCCGCTCATAGCCGCCATCGGCCATGAACTGCGCGTACTCGCCGCATGTCACCAGAGCGCCCGCGATGCGATAGGGCGCCAGCAGCACCGAATGGCGTGGGCGTTCATTGTCAAAGCCAAAGTGCCCACCCCCATGCCCCACCGGCACGATGCCGCCGGGCATGTCCAGCCAGTGCGCCGCAGCTTGCGCATGGCTTGCGCAAAGCGGCTCTGCCTGGGCCGACAGGTAAGCAGGCAGCAGCGGGTTGCACCAAAGGGCATGCAAGATATCGGTGACGATCAACTCCTGATGCTGCTGCTCATGGTGCAGGCCCAGTTCGATCAGTGGCGCGGCCACCTGCCAGGCCGCTTCACCGGCTTGGCCGATGAAGCCATGCAGGGCGGCGTCCACGTGCGCGCGGTAGGCATGGACATCCGCCAGCGACGGTCGCGTCAGCAACCCGCGCTGTGCCCTCGGATGGCGCGGGCCGAGCGACTCGTAGTAGGAGTTGAAGAGCTCAAAGTAGCGCGCATCGAAAACCTTGTACCCCGCCAGATGAGGCACCAGCACCACCGCTTCGAAAAACCAACTGGTGTGGGCCAAGTGCCATTTGGTCGGGCTCGCGTCGGGCATCGATTGAATGCACTGATCTTCCACTGAAAGCGGTGCGGCCAGTGCCAGACTGTGCGCGCGAACCCGGGCCATTCGCTGCGCACAATGCGCACGCGTCGAGTTCGCGCACGCGCCCGTGAGCTCTGGCTGGGTCGGCTTGTTCTGCATCACAGACATCGGGAGCTCAGCCATGCTTGCGTTTGTATTCACCGGCAACCAATCGGCCTCAGACTGCGCCCTGCGGATGTGTGGGATCGACCCACAGCACCTGCTCGGGCTTTTCCGCCGGCTCGATGTCCAGATTGATGGCCACCGCTTCGCCGTCGCTGCGGCACAGCACGCACTCCAGCGCCTCTGAGGTGCTGGCATTGATCTCCTGGTGGGGCACATAGGGTGGCACGTAGATGAAATCGCCCGGCCCGGCCTCGGCGGTAAATTCCAGATGCTCGCCCCAGCGCATGCGCGCTCGGCCTTTGACGATGTAGATCACGCTCTCCAGGTGCCCATGATGATGCGCGCCGGTCTTGGCGTTGGCATGGATGGTGACCGTGCCGGCCCAGAGCTTTTGCGCGCCCACCCGGGCAAAGTTGATGGCCGCCTTGCGGTTCATGCCTGGAGTCTGCGCGGTGTTCGGATCAAGCTGATCGCCCGCAATGACGCGCACGCCATCGTGTTTCCAGCGCGGATCGTGTGGATGCGAATGGTCGCCGTGCGCGTGCCCATCGTGCGAATGAGGGTGGTTCATGAGGGTGACGCTTTCTGGGTAAGGGCCTGGGCCGCCAAAACATTGTGCCCGATTCACAGCGGGGGCAACGCGCACCGATATCATCTGGTGGCTCAACCACGAGGATCCCACCATGCGACCCATTTGCCACGCCTTCGCGCTCCTGCTGCTGGCTGCCAGCACCGCCGCGCTGGCAGCTTTCCCCGACAAACCCATCCGCGTGGTCATCGGTTTTCCAGCCGGCGGTCCCTTGGACCAGCATGCCAGGCTGCTGAGTGATCGCCTGCAGGCCGTACTGGGGCAGCCCGTCATCATCGACTACAAGTCCGGTGCGGGCGGCACGGTGGGCGCCCAGGACGTGATGAAAGCCGCGCCCGATGGCTACACCCTGATGCTGGCCAACACTGGCGTCATGGTGATCAACCCCGCGCTTTACGGCAAGCTGCCCTACCAGACGCTGCGCGACTTCACGCCCATCGCGCGCACCGCGATGCAGCCACTGGCACTGCTGGTCAATCCAAAGCTGCCCATCAATTCGCTCAAGGAGTTCATGGACTACGCCCGTTCGCGGCCGGGCCAGGTTAACTATGGCTCAGCCGGCAATGGCGGCATCAGCCATCTGGTGCCCGAGATGTTCAAGAACGCAACCGGCTTGTTCATGGTGCACATTCCCTACCGCGGAAGCGCGCCAGCATTCACCGATCTGATGGCCGGGCAGGTGCAGTTCATGGCTGAGTCCATCCCGCAGGCGGCCAACTACCACAAGCAGGGCAAGGTGCGCGCGTTGGCTGTCACCAGCCGCGAGCGCAACCCAGCACTGCCCGACACGCCCACCGTGATCGAAAGCGGGATCAAGGATTTCGAGGTGGTTGGCTTCTACGGATTTCTTGCGCCCGCCGGACTTCCCCGCGACGTGACCGCGCGCTTGAGTGATGCGTTCAAGCAGGTGTTGGCCAGCCCTGAGGTACGCAACCGCATGGTCTCGCAGGGCGCGGACCCGGCCTTCCTTGGCAGCGAGGACTTCACCCGCTTTCTCGCTGCCGAGATGCCGCGCTGGGCTGATGCGGTCAAAAAATCAGGCGCGCGGATGGATTGAACAGGCGCTCAACGCCCGGTGCCCATGCGAGCGAGCAAGCTCTTGCGCCGCTCCTGGCTGTCGGCGGGCCAGTACTGCTTGCGATCGTAGAACTCGGGCACCGCGGGCACGCCCTCGGGCAACATCACCCAGGGCTGTTTGGAACTGGTGAAGATGTGGATATCGGGTGGCACCTGGTCAGGGTCGTCGAGCGTGCCCACGCGCACGAAACTCATGGAAGTGCCAGCGCCTGCATAGTGGCTCCACACCGCGATGCGGCAGTGTGGGCAGCGGGCAATGGACTGCCCTTTCCCGCTGGCTGAGGGTGTCTGCACCATCTCTGGCTGCTCACCCAGCAATGTCACTCGGTCGGCTTCGATCATCGCGTTGAGCGCGAAGGCGCTGCCGCTCTCGCGCTGGCACCAGCGGCAATGGCAGCAGTGCACATACAGCGGGGGCGATTCCATTCGATACCGCACGGCCTTGCAATCGCAGCCGCCTGACAGGGGATACGCGCCGCTTGAAGACATGGGTGCCGTCCTTTCGAAGTGGGTGGATCATGCCCCGCCCGTGGGCTTGGTCAAGCCAGAGTTATAGCAGCTCGAATGGGCGCCAGGCAGTAAGATCGCCCGGTCGATGCCCGCAGTTCTTTTTCTTTTCACCATCACCAATCTGGTCATCGGTACCGGCGCCTTCGTGCTGTCGGGCATGCTGCACGATGTCGCCAGGTCGCTCGGGGTCAGTGTCTCGGTGGCGGGCCAGGCGGTCACAGCTTATGCGCTGGCTGCGGCTTTCGTGGCACCACTGCTGTTGGTCCTGACTGGCGCTCTGGCGCGCAAACCCGCGATGCTGGTGGCGCTGGCGGCCTTCACCATAGGCAACCTGCTCTCGGCCCTGGCCTCTTCCATGACCCTGCTCTTGATTGGGCGTGTGCTGATGGGAGCCAGCGGCTCCATGTTCACTGCGGTGTCGGCCGGCGTGGTGGTGGCACTGGTGGCGCCAGAGCGGCGCGGCCGCGCGCTGGCCCTTGCTTTTCTGGGCATGAGCATGAGCTATGCGGTGGGCGTGCCCTTTGGGGCCTGGCTGGGCATGAACCATGGCTGGCAGGTTCCGATCTGGCTGGTGACTGGCGCCTGCGTGCTTGTGATGGCCGTGCTGGCGTTTGCACTGCCGCGCGAAATCCACGCACCCAGAGCAACCTTCGCTGGCCTGGGCATGGTGATGAGGCAGTGGGACATCTTGCGCATCTTGCTGCGGACGCTGCTGTACTTCACTGCCATTTTCAGCGTGATGGCTTATGCAGGGCCGGTGATGCTTGCGCTCAATCCGCTCACGCCAGGGGAACTTTCGCTCATGCTGATGATGTTCGGCTTTTCAGGCGTGGCTGGCAGCATGTTCAGCGGCTGGGTGGTGGACCGGATTGGCGCCCTGCGCGCAGCCCGGCGCCAATTGATCCTGCTGGCCGGCATGATGCTGCTGGTGCCGCTCACAAGCGGCCACCCTGTAGTGACGATTATTGTGTTCGTGGCATGGGGCATCGCGGGCTTTGGCCTGTCAACTTCTCAGCAAGTGATGCTGACCACCCGCATGCTCTCTCAGGCGCCTTTGGTGCTCAGCCTGAACACATCGATGCTCTACGTAGGCTCCGCCCTGGGCGCGGCCATCAGCGGTACATTCGCCAGCCTGGTCGGGCTAGACAAACTGTCGTGGGTCGGACTGCCCTTTGCCCTTCTTGGACTGCTGACGCTGTGGTCGCGCAAGCCGGCACGACCGAAGGTGTCGTGACTGGCTCTAGTGCTCATGCCGATGATGCGCATCCGGAAAATGCGGATGGCTGTGCATCAGGGGTTGGTGCTGATGCAAATGGCTGTGGCGGGTGCCAGGTGCCACATGTGGATCATGCGGGTGTTCGTGATGCGCATCGTCCGCGCCGTGCACATGCTCGTGCGAATGCGCCATCGGCTCATGTGCATGGGGGTGCGCATGGCGCTCGGTCAGATGCAGCGCAACTCCCACTGCCATCAGTAGGCCGGCCGCCAGCAGGGGCACAGTGACCGGTTCATTCAGCAGCGTAATCGCCAGCATGGCCCCAAAGAAGGGTGCCACTGAAAAATAGGCACCGGTGCGTGCAGTGCCCAGTTCGCGCAGGCCCACCACGAACAAGGCCAGGCTCGCGCCATAGCTGGCAAATCCGACAAGCGCGGCCCCCAGGACCACCGGCAGCGAAGGCATCGATGCACCCATCAGCAGTGCAAGTACCAGATTGGTCCCACCCGCTGCCAGCCCCTTGACCATGGCGATCCAGGACGCATCGGCCAGAGACACCTTGCGCGTGAGATTGTTGTCCAGAGCCCAGGCCAAGCAAGCTGCGCACACGAGCAGCGCCGGCTGCCATTGCGGCCAACTCATCTGTCCTGGCCAGGCCAACACCAGGCCGCCCGCCACGATCGCCAGCATGCCGATGGCCACACGGCGGTTGAAATTCTCGCGAAAGACAAACCAGGCCAAGAGCGCGGTGAACACAGCTTCCGCATTGAGCAGCAGTGAGGCAGCCGAAGCCTGCATGCCGGCCAGCCCGAGCATCAGCAGCACCGGCCCCGCCACACCGCCAGCCAGCACTGCACCGGCCAGCCATTTGGTTTCATCCGCCGCCAGCCGCACTGGCGCACTGCCTTGAATCTTGCGCATCAAGCCCAGGCCCAAACCCGAGCCCAGGTAGAGCAAGGCGGCCAGCATCCAGGGGCTGGCTTGCGCGAGCAGCAACTTGGCCAAAGGCGTGCCACCACCGAACAAGAGCGCTGCCGCCAGACTGGCCCACACACCGCGCTGCATACCGGCCATGGGCTTCATGCAGCAGGACTCCCGGCGCGGGCCAGTGCACGCTGTCTGATGGTCGGGCTGAGTTTGTGAATCTGCATGAGCTGATGAGATTGTGATCGTGATTGGGCCTGCCCGGTTTCCAGGTTCATCTAAACTGATCGCCTGTCCGCACATCACCACCACCATCATCACGAGTCGCATTCGCCTGCTGAGCCGGGCCTGCGCCGAGTGCTGTGGATCGCCTTGCTGGTCAATGCCTTGATGTTCGGCGTGGAGATCGCGGCCGGACTCAAATCGGGGTCGGTCTCTTTGCTGGCTGATGCGATCGATTTTTTCGGGGACGCGGCCAACTACGCCCTGACACTGGCGGTACTCAACCTGAGCCCAGCATGGCGCGCCCGTGCTGCAATCGTCAAGGCTGCCAGCATGCTGGGCTTTGGTGTGCTGGTGCTGGGCCGCACCGGATGGTCCGCCCTGCACGGCATCGCGCCAGAGCCAGCAACGATGGGCGCGGTGGGCGCACTGGCCTTGGCGGCCAATGTCGGCGTGGCGGCACTGCTTTATGCATTCAGACAAGGCGATGCCAATCTGCGCGGTGTGTGGCTATGCAGCCGCAACGACGCCATCGGCAACCTGGCTGTGATGCTGGCTGCGGTAGGTGTGTTTGGCACTGGCACCGCCTGGCCCGATCTGGCCGTCGCCCTGGTGATGGCGGCCCTGGCCATCAGTGCCGGATGGTCGGTGATGCGCGAGGCACTGCGCGAGCTGGCCGAGCACACCCACGTCTGAAGTGTTCATCGCAAGGCCGATGGCGATGGATAATGATTCGCATGGCTCGACCACCCTCCTCCTCCCGCCCCCTGCGCCGCCTGGATTCGATCACCGACGTGGCCGGCATCGAAGTGGGCCACTTCACCGATAGCCGCCGCCCCACAGGCTGCAGCGTGGTCATTGCGCGCGATGGCGCTGTGGGTGGAGTCGATGTGCGTGGCGCGGCGCCCGGCACGCGCGAGACCGACCTGCTGCATCCCACCCACTTGATCGAGCGCGTGCATGCCATCTTGCTGGCTGGCGGCAGTGCCTGGGGCCTGGATGCCGCCAGCGGTGTGGTGGCGTGGCTGGAAGAGCAAGACGTGGGCATGCCGGTGGGCCCGGTGCGGCTACCCCTGGTGCCCGCAGCAGTGCTGTTCGACCTGCTGGTGGGCGACGCGAAGATCCGCCCCGACGCATTGGCAGGCAGGCGCGCCTGTGAAGCAGCATCAAAGAACCCGCCCGACCAGGGCAATGTGGGCGCGGGTACCGGCGCCGCCATCGGCAAGGTGTTCGGCATCGCTCGGGCCATGAAGGGCGGCATCGGCAGCGCATCGGTCACGGTCGATGGCGTGACGGTGGGCGCACTTGTGGCCTGCAATGCCTTGGGCGACGTGATGGACCCCGACACCGCGCAGGTGATTGCCGGGGCGCGCAGCAAGAACGGCAAGGCACTCATCGACACCCGCCGTGCACTGCTGCGCGGCGAACTTCCCACGCCCCATCTGGCGGGCACCAACACCACCATTGGCGTGATCGCCACCGACGCAATTCTCACCAAAGCCCAGGCATCCCGCCTGGCCACGGTGGGTCATGATGGGCTGGCGCGCAGCATCAACCCGGTGCACACCATGTCCGACGGTGACACCTTGTTCGCACTGGGCACAGGCCTGTCAGGCAAGTCGCCCGGCATGATGCTCCTGTGCACCATGGCCGCCGAGGCAACGGCACGCGCGGTGGTGCGCGCGATCCGCGCAGCGCAAGGCATACGCGTGGGCAAGCTGCATCTTCCTGCGGCCTGCGACCTGAGCTAAGGTCCCCATGCCCACAGCCCTACGCAACACCCTGCTGACGCTGCGCGATCTGCTGATTTCGGCCGGGCCTTTCGCTTTCCTCGCCGTGGGTTTGTTGATCCTGGCCTACCTGTGGATGAACCCGACACCGCCCCGGCGGGTGACGCTGGCCACCGGGCCGGCACAAAGCGCTTACGACGAGTTCGGCAAGCGCTACCAAAAGGCCCTGGCCGCCAACGGCATCGAGGTCGTCCTCAAGCCCAGCCAGGGATCATCGGACAACCTGCGTTTGCTGCGCGAGGGCCAAGCCGATCTGGGCTTTGTGCAGGGCGGCAGTAGCGAGCGCGCCGTCACCGAAGACAGCGGCATAGAATCCCTGGGCAGTCTGTTTGTCGAACCGCTGTGGCTGTTCTATCGCGAGGATTCCCTGCGGAAACCCTCCACTGGCACCCCAGGCAAGCGCAACAATGCGCTCGTGAGCCTGTCGCAATTGCAGGGCCTGCGCCTCAATGTCGGCAGCGCCGGCAGCGGCGTGCCCAGTCTGCTGGAAAAACTCTTCGAGGCCAACAACATCGATGCCAAACGCATCACCCTGTCAAGGCTCGAACAAACTCCGGCCACCGTCGCATTTCTCGCTGGCGATATCGACGCGGTGGTGTTCGCATCGGCGCCCGAATCCCTGATGGTGCAGATGCTGCTGCAAACGCCGGGTGTCAAGCTGATGAACTTCGGGCAAAGCGAAGCCTATTCGCGGCGCTTTGCGTTTCTCACACCTGTGGTGCTGCCGCGCGGCGTGGTGAACCTCGCCCGCGATGTGCCGCCCGCCGACATGCGACTGGTGGCCACCACCACCTCACTGCTCACGCGCAAAGAGACGCACCCTGCCCTGTTGCAGCTCTTCACGCAGGCCGCGCGCGCCTTGCATGGGCCAGCCGGCTGGTTCAACCGCGCAGGTGCATTTCCTGATCCCGAACACAGCGAATACCCCTTGTCGGCCGAAGCCGAGCGCGCCATCAAGGGCGGCCAGCCATTCCTGCAGCGCTATCTGCCTTTCTGGCTGGCCAATCTGATCGAGCGCATGTGGCTGGCGCTGGGCATCATCCTGGCCATGCTGCTGCCGCTCTCGCGGGTGGTGCCGCCGCTGTATCAGTTTCGAATCCGCTCACGGGTGTTCCGCTGGTATGCGCAATTGCGCGACATTGAACACCGAATGCAAGACGAGAAAGTGCAGATCGCCGCCTTACGCAAGGAGCTGGATACGCTGGACGAGAAAACCGGCCACATCATCGTGCCGCTGTCCTACGCCGACGAGCTTTACGCCTTGCGCAACAACATCGAGCTGGTGCGCCGCAAGCTCGATGCCCTCCCAGCGCGGCCTACTTGAGGGCCTTGTAGCGCATCCGCTTGGGCTTGGCGCCCTCTTCACCCAAGCGCCTGCGTTTGTCGGCTTCGTATTCCTGGTAGTTGCCGTCAAAGAAGGTCCACTGGCTGTCGCCTTCGGCGGCCAGGATGTGCGTGGCGATGCGGTCGAGGAACCAGCGGTCATGGCTGATCACCATGACGCTGCCGGCAAACTCAAGCAGCGCATCTTCCAGCGCGCGCAGGGTCTCCACGTCCAGGTCGTTGGACGGCTCGTCAAGCAGCAGCACGTTGCCGCCGGCGATCAGTGTCTTGGCCAGGTGCAAGCGCCCGCGCTCACCACCCGAGAGCGAGCCCACTCGTTTTTGCTGGTCGCCGCCATTGAAGTTGAAGCGGCCCGCATATGCGCGGCTGGCCATCTGGAACTTGCCCACGTTCAGGATGTCCAGGCCGCCGGAGATGTCTTCCCACACGGTCTTGTTGTTCTCCAGCTCGTCGCGGTGCTGGTCCACGAAGGCCATCTTCACCGTGGAGCCGATGACCACCTGGCCGCTGTCGGCTTGCTCTTTGCCCGCGATCAGCTTGAACAGCGTGGACTTGCCCGCGCCGTTGGGGCCGATGATGCCGACGATGGCGCCAGCCGGCACCTTGAAGCTGAGGTTGTCGATCAGCACGCGGTCGCCGAACGATTTGGTGACGTTGTGGAATTCAATCACCTGGCTGCCCAAGCGGTCGGCCACGGGGATGAAGATCTCCTGGGTTTCGTTGCGCTTCTGGTATTCGTAGTCGGACAGCTCTTCAAAGCGGGCCAGACGCGACTTGCTCTTGGCCTGCCGCGCCTTGGGGTTCTGGCGCACCCACTCCAGCTCTTTCTTCATCGCTCTCATGTGGGCGTCTTCTGACTTCTGCTCGGCTTCCAGGCGCGCTTCCTTTTGCTCCAGCCACGTGCTGTAGTTGCCCTTCCAGGGAATGCCGGCACCGCGGTCGAGTTCGAGAATCCACTCGGCGGCGTTGTCCAGGAAGTAGCGGTCGTGGGTGATGGCCACCACGGTACCGGTGAAACGCTTGAGAAAAACCTCCAACCACTCCACGCTTTCAGCATCCAGGTGGTTGGTGGGCTCATCAAGCAACAGCATGTCGGGCTTTGACAGGAGCAGGCGGCACAGGGCCACGCGGCGCTTCTCACCGCCAGACAGCACGCCGACCTTGGCGTCCCAAGGCGGCAGGCGCAGTGCGTCGGCGGCGATTTCAAGCTGATGCTCCGAGTCGGTCCCGGCCGTGGCGATGATGGCCTCCAGCCGCGCTTGTTCGGCCGCCAGGGCGTCAAAGTCGGCTTCCGGTTCGGCATAGGCCGCATACACCTCTTCGAGCTTGGCCTTGGCCGCAAAGACCTCGCCCAAGGCTTCTTCGACGCTCTCGCGCACCGTGTGATCGGGGTTCAGCTTGGGCTCTTGGGGCAGGTAGCCGATGGTCAGGCCTGGCATGGGCGTGGCCTCGCCCTCGATCTCCGTGTCCAGGCCGGCCATGATCCTGAGCAGCGTGGATTTTCCCGAGCCATTCAGACCCAACATCCCTATCTTGGCACCGGGGAAGAAAGACAGTGAAATGTCCTTGAGGATGTGTCGCTTCGGCGGAACGATCTTGCCGACGCGGTTCATTGTGAAAACGTATTGGGCCATGGGATGCTGTCTTGATTGAATGCTGGGGGAAAGGCGTGATTATCCCAGCCCTGGGATCGGGTCGGCTCAAACCGCCCAACGGTGGCTCAGGAATTGCCGTCCAGGCTGTTCTTGAGGGCGGTCTTGGCGACCTTGTCCAAGGCCTCGTCCACCAGGTGGCGCTCTGCCACCACCTTGATCTGGCCCTGGGCGCGCAGCCGGTCCAAGGTGCGGCGCGACATGGAGTGAGCCGTGCCCGCCAGTGAAGTGAACATGAACAGCGTGCCATGCGGGCTGGCCCAGGTGAGTTGAGCCCGTACCCATTGCGCCTTGACCATCAGTTCGACCCAACTGCCAGTGCGCAACTCGCCCGCGCTGACCGGCCCAGCCGGCGCCTCCATCACCGCCTCAGGGCTGGCCACATGCTCTGGCGCGAGGTCTTCTTCGGGGAAAAATCCGGAGTCGACCTGCTCTTTCTCGTCCAGCCAGAAGCCGGACGAATCCTGGGTGCTGTCGCTGAACTGTGATGCCTGTGCTTCGGCAGCGTCGGCCGCGGCCTGGCTTGCCAGATCGCGACCCTCATGCACTGCGGCGCGGTGGATGGTGATCAGGTTGTTGAAGAACCGGGCTGTGAGTTCGGGCGGATAGGAAATTCGGTCCAGGCCTTCGCGCAGCTTTGCCAGCAAGCCTGGAATCATCTGCACCAGGCGTTTGGACCGGCCCCGGCTGGCAGTGCTTTTCTGCACGCTCCAGACAAGGTCTTCGACCATGGCTCGGTAGCCGTAAGGGTCGTCAGAGCCATCTGCGCAGCTCAATTGAGCTTGCGCCACCACCTGTGACCATGAGTTCTTGAGGAAGTCGGCAACAAAGTCGGCGACCTCCAGGTTTTCGATGCGCTGCGCGAATTCGGCCGCCAGCTTTTGGGCCAGAAGGTTGCGTTGCTCAGCATGCAACAAGGCCTTGGCGGCTTCCTCCCGGCGTTGGCGCAGCACTTGATCATGCTCATCCCAGTGCTCTTGCAGGCGGTCTAGGAGGCCGCCAAAATGTTCGGCATCGGCCGGCTTGCTGGCGAGCGAAACAACGCATTCCTGCACTGTGGCCACGAAGCGCGGCCAGCCCGGGTCGGTGTCCGCCGAGAAGGCCAGGCTGCGCTGGGTCACCTGGTCGAGAAACTGCCGCGCGGGATGGGTGCGGTCACTGAAGAAACGCGAGTCCTGCTCGGCCAGATGCAGCACTGCGGACTCCATTGATTTGAGTTGCTGCTTGAAATCGGGCAACAGGCGGCGGTCCTGCACCAGGTTGTCGAACATCAGGCGCACGACCTCCTCACCAAGCTGCAGGCCCAGCCTGGATGGCGGCTTGGGTGGCTCGTGCTGCTCTATCAGCATGTCCACTGGCTGGGCTGGCGGGGCTGACTTGGGGCGCTTCTCCAGCTTTTGCACAAGTGCATCGACTTGCTTCATGTCTTGCAGCAAAGCCATGGAGGCAGGCATGGTGTGCAGAAAATCCCGCTGCTGCCCTGGGGTCGCATCAAGATCACCGGCCAGGAGCTTGCGCAACTTGTCCAGTGTCAGCAGGGTCTTGGCCATGGAGTCAGCCACCGGCTTGCCCGAAGCACCGGCGCCCTTTTGCACCCGGCCGCCCACCGGCACTGCGGGCTCCACGCCGCAGGAGCGCAACCAGTCGGCCAGCTCGCGGTAGAGGCGGCGCAGGTTGACGCCCACCAAGCCGGCTGCAGGTGCGATCATCGCCTCGCGCACCGATGCGTCGGGTACATGAGTGGCCAGGCAACTTTGCAGGGCACGCACGAATACGTCGGGCCGCAGTGGATTGAGACCAGGCTGAATGGTGCGCCATCCGAGCAAAGTGCTGATGAGACCATCGAGCCCCGGCAACACATCGTCCACCGCCAGGGATATCTCCTGCTGGGCGCGTGCCACTTCGATGCTTTGGTCCAACTCCGAGTCTTCGAACAGCCGCAGGTCTTCAAAGCGCAAAGCCTCGGTGTGCACCTGCTCCTTTCCGCCGCCTTCATAGACAAGGCGGGTGAGTTCCGCACGGAAAGTGGCGCACACTTCTTTGCGGTTGTCAGCCAGCCTGTCGATCACGCCCTTGATTTGCGCCTGCGCAAATCCGGCAACACGACGGGCAGCCGTCGGCGAAGCAGCCGTCTTCAGGCCGCTGAGCATGTCGTTGATCAACAGATCCGACTGGTGCAACACTGCGTCCAGGCAGTCATTGAGTGCCGGCTGGAATGCGGTCGCGTCGTCGGAGACGCCCATCCGCCGAAGATTCAGCAAGTTGGCCATGATGTCGTGGAGAGCAAGTTGTAAATTATGAGTCCGTATGGCGGCGCTGCGCCAGTGTTTTCCCTCCTGGATGCGGCGGCGCGGGTAAAAAGCGCGACAGGGTTGCGAAGTGTCAACCGCAGTAACCGAAATGGTGAATTCAAGGCCATATTCGCATTCGTGCGACAATAGCCCTGTTGCGGACTCCAGTTGCCCGCAATCTCAGCGTTTCGCTGGGGACATGGCAGGTTCTCTCAAAACCGCGCCGGCTCCCAAACCCCTGAACCTCATCTGCCTTTGACTGGCTCGGTGCGCTGCACCGTACAGGCCGATTCCCAAGCGCCACGGATGGCGCACCCTTAAATGACTTTTGACGAACTGAAACTGGCACCCGCCATTCTCAAAGCCGTGCGCGAGCAAGGCTACGAAACCCCCACCCCCATTCAGGCTCAGGCGATTCCCGTCGTGCTCGAAGGGCACGACCTCCTCGGAGGCGCCCAGACCGGCACCGGCAAGACCGCTGCCTTCACCCTGCCCATGCTGCACAAGCTCACCATGAGCCGCAGTGCCAAAAACAAATTCGGCGGCTATGGCATCCGCGCGTTGGTGCTCACCCCCACCCGCGAGTTGGCGGCGCAGGTCGAGGAATCGATCCGTACTTACGGCAAGTATCTGCAACTGACTTCCACCGTCATCTTCGGCGGCGTGGGCATGAACCCGCAGATCAGCAAGCTCAAGAGCGGCGTTGACATCCTGGTGGCCACCCCTGGCCGCCTGCTCGATCTGCAGCAGCAAGGCATGCTGGACCTGTCCACCGTGCAGATGCTGGTGCTGGACGAAGCCGACCGCATGCTGGACATGGGCTTCCTGCCCGATGTGAAGAAGATCCTGGCCCTGGTGCCCAAGGAAAAGCAAAGCCTGCTGTTCTCGGCCACCTTCAGTGACGAAATCCGCGAGCTGGCCAACGCCTTGCTGCGCAATCCCCAGAGCGTGCAGGTCACCCCGCGCAACTCCACCGTGCAGCGCATCACGCAAGTGGTTCACCCGGTGGGACGCGGCAAGAAGAAGCAATTGCTGGCCCACATCATCCAGCAACACAACTGGAGCCAGGTGCTGGTGTTCACCCGCACCAAATTCGGCGCCAACAATGTGGCCGAGTTCCTGACCAAGAACGGCATTCAGGCGATGGCGCTGCATGGCAACAAGAGCCAATCAGCGCGCACCCAGGCCTTGTCCGGCTTCAAGAGCGGCGAGATTCGCGCCCTGGTGGCCACCGACATCGCCGCCCGCGGCATCGACATCGACGAGCTGCCGCATGTGGTGAACTACGAAATCCCCAACGTGCCGGAAGATTACGTGCACCGCATCGGCCGCACTGGCCGCGCGGGCAACGACGGCGCAGCCGTCAGCCTGGTCTGCCTGGACGAAGAAGGCTTCATGCAAGAGATCGAACGCTTCACCAAGCAGCAGATCCCGGTGCAAGTGGTTGAAGGCTTTGGCGTCGAGCCCGGCGAGCGGGCCGAGCCCATCGCCATGGGCCGCCAGACCATCTGGGGCGGCGCTGGCCGCCCGCCCAGCCGCGAAGTGATGATGGCCGCCGCCAAGTCAGCGCGCCAGGAGATGATGCAGCGCATGCGTGACAACAAGAACGGCGACACCGAGCGCAGCCCACGTAACGGCGCAGGCAGCGGCGGTGGCAATGGTGGTGGCAATGCAGGCCGAGGCTCGCGCAGCGGCGGTACGGCGCAGCCGCAAGGCCAGCGCGCACAGGGCCAGCGCCCCGCGCGTGGTGGTGCATCCAACAACAACCCACCCGCACGCCATGCCGGCAACCAGGCCCCGCGCCAAGCGCGCCACAACCTGGAAGACCAGCCACGCGAAGGCGCGCACAACATCTCCAGCCCCTTCGTGCAGCGCGATGCGCCGGTCAGGCATACGGACGGCCAGCCCGATCCGCTGCGCACCAGCGTGGACAGCATGGGCGGGCGCGGCAGGCGTGGTGGTGGTGGTGGTGGTGGTGGTGGTGGCGGAGGCGGCGGTGGTGGTGGTGGGCGCCCGAATCGCTCAGGCGGCGGTGGCTTTGGCCCTCGCAATCAAGGCAACCCCGCACGCAGCTACGGCCGCTAAATACCGACCGTTTTAGTTGGCCGGCGCCTGCAAGCCCAGCAGCCTGGCCAGATCCGCTGTCGGTAGCGAGCCTTCTTTGGTGACCAGTGCACCGGTCTGCGCATGCGTGCCAACGATGGTGGGGATGGACGCAAAGCCAAAGCGGTTGAACACCTCGGTGTTCTTGGTGACCTGCGCCTTTTGCGCATCGATGCCACTGGCCGCTGAAATGCCGCCGCCCTTGGCCAGGATGGAAGTCTCATGCTCGTCCATCAGGGCCACTGGGTCCTTTGCCGCCAGCAGCGTCGCACCTTGCGCCAAGCTGGAGTCATTCAGAATGCGTACCGGCATCCACACAAACTTTGCCTGTGACTTCAGTGGCTTGGCTGCCTGCCACAGCGCCGCGCAATGGGGACACTGCGAATCGAAGAATACATAGACCGTGCGCACGCTCATGGCCGAGCCAGCGGTAAAGCCCGTGGCTTCCGATTGGATCGCAGCAACCGATACCGGTGCCGATGCAGCTTTGCCCGCGCCCGATGACGGCGGTGAATCCTTGCAACCGGCGAGCATGACGGAAAAGGCCAGAACGGCAAAAAGTAGTCGGAATGTTTTCATGGCTTTGAACTAAGTCCGCAGCGGACCGGGGCAATGGCAATGCTGCAAGTATGGCAGCTTCGGAGGTGGCGGGCAGGCGAGATAATGCCCGCATGAGACTTCTACACACCATGCTGCGCGTAGGCGACCTGCAGCGATCGATTGATTTCTATACCCGACTGCTGGGCATGAAGCACTTGCGCACCACCGATCGGCCTGAGCAAAAATATTCGCTCGCCTTCGTCGGCTACGGCAGCAACCCCGAGCATGCCGAGATCGAACTCACCTACAACTACGGTGTCGATCACTATGAGATGGGCACCGCATTTGGCCACTTGGCGCTGGGCGTGAGCGATGTGTACAGCACCTGCGAGAAGATCCGCGCGGGTGGCGGCAACATCACCCGCGAGCCCGGCCCTGTCAAAGGCGGCAGCACCGTCATTGCCTTCGTCACCGACCCGGATGGCTACAAGATCGAGCTGATCGAGCGGCCCGGTGAAGCAGGTTGAACTCTAAGCCTTGAGCTCACGCGCCTGCCGCGCAAGTCGCGTGATGCGCGGCCAGTCGCCCTGCGCCAGCGCATCGGCCGGGCTCAGCCATGAGCCGCCCACGCACAGCACATTGTCCAGCGCCAGAAACTCACCCGCATTCGCCGCGGTGATGCCGCCAGTGGGGCAAAACTTCACATCCGCAAAAGGCCCCTTCCATGCGCGCAGCATTGCCAGGCCGCCGGCTTGCATCGCCGGAAAAAACTTCAATGCGGTGTAGCCGTCTTCCTGCGCGGCCATGATTTCGCTGGCGGTGGCCACACCCGGCAACAAGGGCAATTGCAGATCATGGCAAGCCCGCCCGAGGGCATGGGTGTAACCCGGGCTGACCACAAAGAGCGCACCCGCCATGGCCGCGGCTTGCGCATCAGCCGGCCCGCGCACCGTGCCCGCACCCACCACTGCCTGCGGCACTTCGCGTGCGATGGCTTCGATGCAGGCCAGGGCCACAGGTGTGCGTAGCGTCACTTCCAGCATGCGAATGCCCGCGTCCACCAGGGCGCGGGCCAGCGGCACGGCCTGCGACACCTCGGTCAACACGATCACCGGAATCACCGGCGCATCGCTCATCACATCCAGCGCGGTCAATGTCACAGCCATGTGCAAGCACCTTCTTCGGCCAGCGTTGCGTTGCGTCGGAAGGCGGCGAACAACTCGCGGCCCATGCCCACGCCATTGGCAGCGCGCAGGCTGTCGGGCATGACCGCATGCTCACGCACCACCCATTGCGCTGGCGGCACGAGTGCCTCAAGGGTGCCAGCATCGGCATCCACCCGCACCACATCGCCATCACGCAACTTGGCCAAGGCGCCGCCCGCCGCCGCTTCTGGCGAGACATGAATGGCTGCCGGTACTTTGCCTGAAGCGCCGCTCATTCGCCCGTCGGTCACCAGCGCCACGTGAAATCCCTTGCTCTGCAACACCGACAGCGCCGGCGTGAGCTTGTGCAACTCGGGCATGCCATTGGCTTGCGGGCCTTGCCAGCGCACCACGCAGACCACATCGCGATCGAGCTCGCCGGCGTCAAATGCCTGCAGCAGTTGATCTTGCGAGTCAAAAATGCGCGCTGGTGCCTGAACCACATGCCGGTCGGGCGGCACAGAAGACACCTTGATCACGCCGCGCCCCAGGTTGCCAGTGAGCAGCCTCAAGCCACCGCTGGCACTGAAAGGATTTGTCGCAGGCCGAACCACCTCGGTATCACGCGAAGGGCCGATGTCAGCCCAGGCCATGACGCTGTCGCCGTGCAGAGACGGCACGCGTGTGTATTCGCGAATGCCGCCTGCGCGCACCGTCAACACGTCTTCATGCATCAGGCCTGCGTCGAGCAACTCGCGAATGACAAAGCCCGGACCGCCTGCCGCCTGGAACTGGTTGACGTCCGCCGTGCCATTGGGATAGATGCGGGTGAGCGATGGCACTGCCGCGGAAAGATCGGAGAAGTCGTTCCAGTCGATGGTGATACCCGCCGCCCGCGCCACCGCCACCCAGTGGATCAAGTGGTTGGTCGAGCCACCCGTCGCCAACAAAGCCACCATGGCGTTGACAATCGCGCGCTCGTCCACCAGACGGCCTATGGGTGTGAAGCGACCGTTTGCCTTCGCAATGCCTAGCACGGTGCGCACCGCCTCGCGGGTGAGCTCGGCGCGCAGTGCCTGGCCGGGGTTGACGAAGGCGGTGCCCGGCACGTGCAGGCCCATGGCTTCCATGAGCATCTGGTTGCTGTTGGCCGTGCCGTAAAAAGTGCAGGTGCCGGGCGAGTGATAAGCCTGCGACTCGGCCGCCAGCAACGCTTCGCGCCCCACCAGCCCCTGCGCCGCCTGTTCGCGCACCTTGGCCTTCGCGCTGTTGGACAAGCCGCTGGTCATGGGCCCGCCGGGCACGAAGACCGTGGGCAAGTGGCCAAAATGCAAGGCACCGATCAACAGGCCTGGCACGATCTTGTCGCAGATACCCAGCATCAAGGCGGCATCGAATACATCATGGCTGAGCGACACCGCCGTAGCCATGGCGATCACATCGCGCGAGAACAGGCTGAGCTCCATGCCCTCGGTGCCCTGGGTGACGCCGTCGCACATGGCGGGCACGCCACCGGCCACCTGCGCGGTGGCGCCTAGCTTGCGCGCCTCGTCCTTGATGAGATCCGGATAAGTGGCAAATGGCGTGTGAGCCGAGAGCATGTCGTTGTACGAGGTGACGATGCCGATGTTGGGCGCACGCTGCACCACCACTTTGAACTTGTCATTTGCCGGCAGGCCCGCGAAAGCATGCGCCACATTGGAGCAGCCCATGCGGTCGGCGCCTCGCTCGCGCGCAGCGGCTGCATCCAGATCGTGCAGATAAGCTTGGCGCGAGCTTGCGCTGCGCTGGCGAATGCGGTCGGTCACTGCGGTGAGGATGGGCTGCGGTTTCATCTGGGCAACTTGTGTGCCCCATCGTACTGCGGAAGTAGCCGGTATCGCAGCCGGCAATTGTGCTGTCGCGCTAAAGTGGAGCCATGCACACATCGCACACACCCCACCGCGACCCCGGCCCAATGCTGGAGCTGGTCTTGCGCGATTGGGGCGAGCGAGATGACCTGTGGGTCTTTGGCTATGGTTCGCTCATCTGGAAGCCTGATTTCGAATTTGCGGAGCGCAGGCCCGCCAAGGTGCACGGCTGGCACCGCGCGCTGAAAATGTGGAGCCGCATCAACCGTGGCACGCCCGAGCAACCAGGGCTGGTCTTCGGTCTGCTCTCGGGTGGCTCCTGCCAGGGCATGGTGTTTCGCATACAGCGCCAGAGCGGCCGCGAGGTACTGACGCGGCTATGGGGCCGCGAAATGATCACCGGCGTGTACGACCCAAAATGGCTCATCTGCCACACCAGCCACGGGCCGGTGCGGGCCCTGGCCTTCACCCTTTCGCGCCAAAGCCCCAGCCACACCGGCACGCTCACTGAAGACGAATACCGCCGCATCTTCGCGCAGGCCACCGGCATCTATGGCACCACACTGGAGTATGCGCACAAGACGCTGGAAGAGCTGCGCCGCATGAAGATCCGCGATCGGGCACTGGAGCGCCTGCTCAGGTTGATGCACCGGTGAAACACCCGATGCGCCCGCGCTTGCCAGGGCAAGAGCTTGGACATAAAGTGCGGGGCCACATCCACAGGAGTTGAACAATGAAAATGCACCCGCTCATCCTCGCCACCATCGCCGCCGCATCGCTGGCCGCTTGCGCATCCATGTCCGGCCCCAGCGCCACCGCCAGCCTGCGCCCCACCACCGGCAGCAGTGTGACCGGAACGGTGAATTTTGTGCAGTCTGGCAGCGCGGTGATGGTCAGCGGTGAAGTGCGCGGCCTGCGGCCCAATGTCGAAGTCGGCTTTCATGTGCATGAGAAGGGCGACTGCTCCAGCGGTGACGGCATGAGCACCGGCGGCCACTTCAACCCCGAGGGCAAGCCCCACGGCCAGCACGGCCAGGCCGCGCACCACGCGGGCGACCTGCCCAGCCTCAAGGCCGATGCCGGCGGCGTGGCCAGCTTCAACTTTCAATCGAGCACCATACGCGTGGGCAGCGGCGCCAACAACATCGTAGGCCGAGGCCTGATCGTCCACCGCGACCCCGACGACTACAAGACCCAGCCCACCGGCAACGCCGGGCCAAGGCTGGCTTGCGCGGTGATTGCGGCTTCGTAAGGGGAATGCAGCTGGGGCCGGGTGAGATCTTGGGATCGCGTGCTAGAATTTTACATATGTTCTAACCACGGAGGTGATCCCATGCACATGCTCAAACTCACCCAGATAGGCAATTCGGTCGGCGTGATCCTTCCCAGGGAAGCCCTGTCAAGGCTGCGCCTTGGCAAAGGCCAGTCAGTCTTCATGACCGAGACGCCGGAAGGCTACGCCCTGACCCCCTACGACCCTGAGCTGGACGAGCAGATCCAAGCCGGCCGCGAGTTCATGCGGGAGTTTCGCGACACCTTCCATCAACTCGCCAAATGAGTTGGCATTGGATTCATCGGGACGCCCTTCTCTTGCTGCACGGCGAAAGTCTGGCTGAGCACGGGGGCGCCCCGGGCATACGGGATGCCGGCTTGCTGGAATCTGCATTGGCGCGCCCCCTGAACGTGGCGGCCTATGGCGAGCCTGACATCGCTGATCTTGCAGCAAGCTATGGACTGGGTCTGGCCAAAAACCATGCATTCATTGATGGAAACAAGCGAGCGGCATTCCTGGCGGTTGGCTTGTTCCTTCATCTCAATGGTCATCGTCTACAGGCAGACCAGGCAGATGCCACCCTGACCATGCTCGCCCTCGCCGCCGGCGACATCACCGAGGCAGAGTTCGCGCAGTGGCTGCGCGAGCATGTGGTCAAGAAGAAATTGCGCTGATTCAAGTTCAACATCACCATGAGCACCAACGCCGCCAACCTAGCTGACCTGCGCAAGAGCTACGAGCGCGCCGAGCTGAGCGAAGACGCTTCGCACGCCGACCCGTTCAAGCAGTTCGAGCAATGGCTAGGTGAAGCCATCAGCGCCCAGGTGCCTGAGCCCAACGCCATGACACTGGCCACCGTGGGCAGCAATCTGCGCCCCAGCACGCGCGTGGTGTTGATCAAGGGCTTTGATGCACGCGGCATCGCGTGGTACACCAATTACGACAGCCGCAAGGGGCAAGAGCTGGCTGGCAACCCTTATGCGGCGCTGCAGTTTCACTGGGTCGAGCTGGAACGCGTGGTGCGCATCGAAGGCCGGGTGGAGAAAACCAGCGCGCAAGACAGCGACGACTACTACGCCACCCGCCCCCTCGATTCACGCATAGGCGCCTGGGCCAGCCCGCAAAGCCAGGTGATCCCCAGCCGCACCGTGCTGGTGACCAACGCCGCCAAATATGGCGCGCAGTTCATGCTGCAACCACCGCGCCCGCCACACTGGGGCGGCTATCGCCTGGTGCCCGACCGCTGGGAGTTCTGGCAAGGACGCAAGAGCCGGCTGCATGACCGGCTGCGGTATCGGCTGCAGGAGGGCGAGTGGGTGCGGGAGAGGTTGGCGCCGTGAGGGCGGAAAGATCTGCCGGGTTCAACCGTCGGCCAGAGAGCAAACTCATTGTCGCTGTCCGCCAAAACTCATAAGGCGCTGATTGAGCGCCGGGACGACGCCGACCTGACCAAGATCGTCAAGCAAAGGCAAGACGGCAAACGAGTCAAGGTGAAGCTTGAAGACCTATGAGCTTGACTTCGACGAATCCGCACAGGCGTGGATTTCGGGTCGAGCCCGGCATGGTTGCTGCTTGATGCCGCCTCAATCCCTCACCAACTGCGCAAACGTCTTGCGAAACTTCGCCACCTTGGGCGCGGCCACGGCCATGCAGTAGCCTTGGTAGGGGTTCTTCTCGAAGAAATCCTGGTGGTACTCTTCGGCCGGCCAGTAGTTGGACAAGGCCTGCACTTCGGTCACGATGGGGCGGCCGAACAGATTGTCTTGCGTCATCTGCGCGATCATGGCCTGCGCCTCTTGCTGCTGCTGCGGCGTGGTGAAGTAGATGCCGCTGCGGTACTGCGAACCACTGTCGTTGCCCTGCCGGTTCAAGGTGGTGGGGTCGTGAATGAGGAAGAAGATTTCCAGAATCTGACCCAGGCTGATCTGCGAGGGGTCGTAATCTAGCTTGACGACTTCATTGTGGCCGGTGCTGCCGGTGCAAACGTCTTCGTAACTGGGCCGTTGCACATCGCCATTGCAATAGCCGGACTCCACATCAGTGATGCCGCGCACTTTGACATAAACCGCTTCGGTGCACCAGAAGCAGCCGCCGCCCAGGACGATGGTTTGGGGTGATGACATGCTCGTTCTCCAGAAGTGTTCTGCTCGCGTGGACCGAAGGGCGGTCCAAGTGGGTGTGAGCGTATCACCGTTGGATCAAACGCAGGGGCTGTGTGGGTTGAGCACCCGGCGCCCGAGACTCAAAGCAGCGGTGATCAGTGCCAGGGTGTCGGCGAGGGCCTTTTCAATTGACCTTGGCTGGGACTCGTGGAGCGAGCGCCCTCGGCAACAACGCCCTTCCAATGTGGTGACCGGGGTTGCGGGCCTCCTGATGTCACTGGGATGGATACAGCGGTCGCATCTGTGACCTGCGAAGCTGGCGCCTCAGTATCCTGCCCGGCTTGCGCAGTGCTCTTCGAGGCAGCGCAAAGCTCAACATACGCCGCACACATCTTCTTCACACCCGCACCAATCGTGGCCTCATCGGCCGTCGCAAACGACAGCCGAAAGCTCGCCGTGTCCTGGCCCTGCGCATCGAAATTGTGTCCGGGAACGAACGCGACGCCGTGGCGCAACGCCGCGTCGGCAAACGCCTGCGCATCGGCAGACTGACCATCTTTGCCGGTCAGTCGCGCCCAGACGAAGAGGCCGCCTTGGGGCCGCGTGAATTCGACAGCGTCGCCGAATTCGCCTTGAAGGGCTTCGCACATGGCGTTCGCGCGTTTGGCGTAGGCGGCACGCATGGTCTCAAGCTGCGGCTCCAGGCGCCCCGATTGCAGGTAGTGGTGCGCGGCACCCTGCAAAAGCGAACTGTTGCAAGCGTCGGCGTATTGTTTGTGAACGCTTGCCTCCCGTAGCACCTCTTGCGGTGCCACCATGTATCCGATTCGCAGACTGGGGCTGATTGTTTTGCTGATGCTGCCGCAGTAGGCCAGGTTGTCTCGGCTGCCTTCCACCTGGCTACTCAAGGCCAGCAGACTGGGCGGCGGCGGCTGGTCGAAATACAGTTCCCCATAGGGGTTGTCTTCGATGATCGGCATGCGAGTTTCTTTCGAAATACGCAGCCACTCCAGTCTGCGCTCTTGGCTCATGGTCTCGCCACTGGGATTGCGAAAATTGGGATTGGTGTAGAAGAACGCGGGCTTATGCTGGCCGATGAGCTCTCGCAAGTGCGCCGGATCAGCGTCGGGTGGCACCGCGATGACATTGGCCCCTTTCATGCGGAAACATTCAATGGCGCTCAGATAAGTAGGCTGCTCCACCAGCACAGTGCTGCCGGGCTTGATCAAGACGTCAGCCAGCAAATAGAGTGCCTGCTGGCTTCCGGTCGTGACGATGAGATTCTGCGGCCCTACATGGGTGGCGCCTTCAGTGCGCATACGCTCAGCCAAGGTGGCCCGTAGCTTCGGGATCCCTTCTGTGGCGCCGTATTGAAGTGCCCCGTGGTCTTGAAGTGCTGCTGTCGTTGCCTGCGCAAGCCCCTCCTTGTCCATCAAAGCAGGATCGGGCATGCCACCGGCGAAGCTGATCATGCCCGGCTGGCCCAAGGCCGCGAAAATTTCGCGAATCGCTGAAGGCTTGGCGTGCGGGTGTGCAAGTACGAATCCGGTGGGCATGGTAGCGGCGTGTCCTTGATCTTGGGTTGTGGGGTTCAGGGGCATAGGCTTGGTACCCCATCGTTTCCGTGGAAACAAGCCGGCTTAGGGCTGCGCTGAATAAGCCCTCCGTTCGGGCTGAGCTTGTCGAAGCCTTCTGCAAGTCGATGATTTGCAAGGGGGCGTTTCGACAAGCTCAACGCGAACGGACTTAATCAGCATTGCCTTAGACAGCCAGTGTCGTGGGGGGCGATTGTAGCCTTATCGTTGTACTTCTCGCGGCGCGAGCGAAGAAGGCGCTCAATGACTTGTCTGGTGCCTCATTGCCCTTGCCTACGCCCCAGCCACCGCGTGATGCACCGCGCCGCAATCGCCCCTCCAGCCACCGCACTGAGCAAGCCGTTGCCCGACAGATATCCCCACACCGCATTGCCCGACACACCGCGTGCCGCGCCGCCCGCCGCGAGCAGATTGGGCCAGGCTGATCCATCGGCGCGCAGCACGCGGCATTGCGCGTCGATGTCCAGGCCACCCTGGGTGTGAAAGAGAGCACCGGTGACCAGGATGGCGTGGTAGGGCGGGCGCAGCGCGCGCTTGAAGGCGCGGCCATCCGCAGGCGCTGTGTCCGGCCCCACTTCGGCCAGGGTCACGGCCAGCGCGGCGCTGTCGCAGCCGATGATGCGGGCCAACTCGTCCAGCCCCGCCGCATGACGCACCGCGCCGGCTTCCTGGGCCTGGAGAAAATCTGGAAATTCCTGAGCGAAGGCCAGGAGATCGTCGTCAAAGACATTCCAGGCCAAGCCGCCCGGCTGCGCCAGCACCTTGACCGCAGCCTCCGAATAGCCCAAGGTCTCGTCATGAAAGCGGCGGCCTTCGGTGTTGACCTGCACCCCGCCTTCCATCATCAGCGCCCACGAGATCAGTACCCCCTGCGGCACTGCCCATGAGCCGTGGCCCTGGTAGCCACCCAGATCGGCCAGGCGCGCGTTCATGGCTCTGCCCCAGGCGATGGCGCTGCCGTCATTGCCAGTGTGACCGCCGAACTGCGCGTGTGCCATCTCGGGCAGCAACTCGTCCACCAGCGGCGCATTGCCGCCAAAGCCATTGCAAGCCAGCAGCACGGCGTCGCAGCGCAGGCGCTCGGTGCTGCCGTCGGGCCGCGTGTAGCCGACACCGGTGACGCGCTGCGCGTCTTCATCGATCCACAGCTCTCGCACCAGGGCCTGGGTGAGCATCGCAATGCCGGATGAATCGGCCGCCGCCAGCAGCCGATTCATCAATGCCGCGCCGGTACGCTCAGGCACCGCATGCATGCGGTGCCGGCTATGACCAGGGTAGAGAAAGCCGTCCAGCACATCGAAGCGCAGGCCGTGCTGTTGCTCCAGGCTGTCCAGGGCCGGGCCGATGGCCTGGGCATAGGTCTGCACCAGATGCGCAGCCGCCGTGCCGTGTGCCTTGGCCTGGATGTCCTGCGCGAATTGCGCGACGCTGTCGTCAATGCCCTGGGCCTTTTGCGCACGGGTGCCGGGTGCGGGGATGAAGCCCGAAGACAGCGCGGTAGAGCCGCTGGGCCGGGCGTCGCGTTCGAGCAGCACGCAGTCGATGTGCTGGTCGGCCAGCATCAGCGCCGCCGTCAGGCCGCATGCGCCCGCGCCGACGATGGCCACGGGGATGTGGGGGGTGTCAGGTGGCGGTGTGCCGGGGTGGACGGAGGGTTGGGAGCTCACGCAGTTGGTCTGAACAAATACTCGCCGCGCGGTTTGCCGATGACCTGCCCGTCCTGATAGACCAGATGCCCGCGCAGAAAGGTTTCTTCCACCCGCGCCGACAACTCCAGCCCCTCGAACGGCGTGTAGCCTTGGGTCGATGGCGAGTCCTTGGCGGCGATGGTCCAGGTGCGGGCGGGGTCGACCAGCGCGATGTCGGCATCAAAGCCTTCGGTGATGTCGCCCTTGCGGTTCAGGCCAAAGCGCTGCGCCGGGTTCCAGCTGGTCACCTGGGCCATGTGGTTGTAGCTCATGCCACGGCGTGTGCCTTCGCTGACCAGCGCGGGCAGCAAGTACTCGGTGCCGCCAAAGCCGCTCTTGGCCATCCAGATGTTGCCGAAATAGCGCTTGGGGATTTTCATTTCATGGCGGCAGCAGGCGTGGTCGCTCACCACCCAGTCGAGCTCGCCGGCCAGCAGGGCCTGCCACAGGAACTCAACATCCTCGCGCGGTCGGATCGGTGGGTTCACCTTGGCCAGCTCGGCGGCCTTGCTGGTGATGTCCAGCATCAGGTGGCCGATGGTGACCTCGCGTTTGAAGTCGATGTGCGGGAACACGTCGGCCATCATCATGGCCGCCTGCACTGCCTTGCGCGACGACAGGTGCAGCAAGTTGATGTTGGGCAGCGCCGTCTCATGGGCCAAGTAGCTGGCGATGAACACCGCCAGGCCTTCGGAGTGCGGCGGCCGCGCCGCGCTGTAGGCGGCCAGGCCTTTCATCGACTTGTTCTTCTCGACGATGTGGCTGTAGGCCGTCATGATCTCGGCCGTCTCGCAGTGCAGCGACAGCGATATCTGCGATGCGCGCTCGGGCATCTTCTCGCGGGCGGCCTGAATGGCGCGCATCACGAATTCAAAATGCGCGTAGTCGTAGCGCTCTTTCTCGCCGATCATCAGAAACTCGCGCTGGCTGTCGCTCGCGCCATGCAGGCCGTGCGAGCCGTAGAACATGAAGATCTTGAAACTGGCGACGCCAAATTTCTCGATCAGCATCTCGATCTCGCCGTTGTGCACGCTGTCCATGGGCGCAAGGTGGAAGCCGTAGTCCACATGAAAACGCCCCTTGGCAGTCTTGAGCACCTCGGGGTAGAACTTCTTGTAGGGCCCGCCTTTGTTCAGGTAGTACTGGCCGGTGCGAAAGTAGTTCAGGCTGGAGGTGACGCCGCCCATGGCGGCGGCCCGGCTCTCGCTCACGCTGTCTTCAATCAGGGGCGAGTAGATGCCGCTGTGCATGTGCGCATCGACCACGCCGGGGAACGCCAGCCGGCCCTTGCCATCGTGCACGGCCTTGGCCTGGGTCACATCGATCGCCGGTGCGATCTTGGCGAACTTGCCGTCGGCAATCGCGATGTCGGCCTCATGCACCGCGTTGCCATGCGGGCGCACCACGCGCACGTTTTTGATCAGCAGATCGTAGGGTGGTTTGCTCATGCGTTTGTCCTTGTCTTGAAACGTTGTTGAAGCTGCGCCATCAGCCCGCCTGCTTCGACCATTTCGAGCAGAAAGCCGGGGATCGGGTCCATTGCCAGTACGCTGCCATCGGCGCGCACCAGCCGGCCGCTGCGCGCATCGAAGTCAACGCGCTCGCCATCGGCCATTTGCTGCGCCTGTTCGCAGGTGAGCAGCAGCAGGCCGACATTGAAGGCATTGCGAAAATACAGGCCGCCAAACGAAGGTGCAATCACCGCAGCCACACCCAGGTGCACCAGCGCCGCTGCCGCCTGCTCGCGCGATGAGCCGATGCCGAAGTTGGGGCCGGCCACAATCACGTCACCACGCCGCACTTGCGACGCAAACTCGGGCCGCAGAGATTCGAGGCAATACCGGGCGATGTCCTCTATGCCGTATTTCATGGCGTGGCCGGGCGCGATGGCATCGGTGTCCACGTCAGCGCCCAGGCGCCACACGCGACATTGGCTGGCTTGACTGCTGGTCATCCCGGCTCTCCCTGCAGACACTCGCGCGGGTCGGCGATGCGCCCTTGCAAGGCTGACGCCGCCACGGTGTAGGGCGAGGCAAGGTAAACCTGTGTCGATGCCGGGCCCATGCGCCCCTTGAAGTTGCGCGCGGTGCTGGAGATGACATTGGCGTTCTCGGCCAGGGTCTCGCCGTAACCGGCACAGGCGCCGCAGGATGTCGCGAAGAGTTGAGCGCCCGCATCCACCAGTGTCTGCAGCACGCCTTCGCTGCGCGCGGCCTCTTGGTCCTGGATGCTGGCAGGCGCGACCATCAATTTGACGCCTGCTGCTACACGATGGCCGCGCAGCACCTGTGCGGCAGCGCGCAGGTCTTCGAGCTTGGCGCCGGTGCAGGCGCCGATGTAGGCCACATCAATGCGCGTACCGCTGAAGTCTTGCACCGGCCCCGCATTGGCCGGGCTGTGCGGCGCGGCCACCATGGGCGCGAGCACCCGGGCATCGAAGCGATGGGTTTCGCAAGCATCCGAGGCCGCTGCGTCAGCATCGGTGTACAGGCCGGCAATGTCCACCGCAGGTGCGCCGGTGCCAGCGAGCCATTGCAAGGTGGTGTCATCGGGCGCGATCAGGCCCACTTGCGAACCCAACTCGGCACTCATGTTGGATAAGGTCATGCGCTCGGCCATGCCCAGCGCCTGGACCGCAGTGCCGCAGAACTCGATGGCCTGGTACTGGCCGCCGTTCATGCCGAAGCGGCCAAGCATGTGCAGCATCATGTCCTTGGCCACTACGCCGGGCGCGAGCTTGCCATCCCACTGCATGCGGATGGTGCGCGGCACCCGCAGCCAGATTTCGCCAGTGACCACCACGCCCAGCATCTCGGTGCTGCCAATGCCGAACATGTAGGCACCGAAGGCGCCGCCGGTCGGTGAATGCGAATCGCCGCCCACACAGAACATGCCGGGACGAATGTGGCCATGCTGAGGCACCACCACATGGCAGATGCCTTGGCTGTCATACACATGCGGCAAGGCCTGGTCGCGCGCCCACTCGCGGGCGATGCGCACGATGCGACGCGACTCGTCGTCGCGCTCGGGCACATAGTGGTCCATCACCAGCACCACGCGCGAGCGGTCCCAGATGGACGCGCCCAATGACTCCAGCATGGGCTTGAGCCGGCGCGGACCCGATGAGTCGTGGAACATCGCCAGATCGACCTTGCAGTTGACGATCTCTCCCGCAGTGACTGTCGCGCGCCCGGCCGAGCGGGCGATCAGTTTTTGAGCGAGAGTTTGTGCTGGCATGTTCATCACAATCCCAGATAGGCGCGGCGCAGCTCATCGCTGCCCAGCAACTCGGCTGGCAGGCCTTTGAAACGAATGGCACCGTTTTCCATCACATAGGCCCGATCCACCACTTCCAGTGATTGACCTACATTCTGCTCCACCAGCAGCACCGAAAGACCACCGTCGCGCAGTTGCCGGATCAACACAAAAAGTTCTTCAACCAGCAGCGGAGACAAGCCCAACGAAGGCTCGTCCAGTATCAAAAGCCGCGGCTCGCTCATGAGCCCGCGGCCAATGGCCAGCATCTGCTGCTCGCCGCCGCTGAGGGTGCCGGCTATCTGCCGGGCGCGCTCGCGCAGCCGGGGGAAGAGCGCGAAGGCCCGTTCGATGTTGGCTGCCCGGTGATCGCGCGCGCGGGTGAAGGCGCCGAGCTCCAGGTTCTCCAGCACGGTGAGGTTGGGAAAGATGCGCCGGCCCTCGGGCACTTGAATCAACCCGGCCTTGACCACCTCGCGGTAATGCGCACGGGTGAGGTCGCGGCCATCAAACTCAACACGGCCCGACCAGGTGGGCACGATGCCGCACAGCACGTTGTTCAGCGTGCTCTTGCCAGCGCCGTTGCTGCCCAGCAGGGCCACCGCCTCGCCCTCATTCACATGCAGATCAATGCCACGCAGCACTTCCACCGCGCCATAGCCCGCGTACAGCGCGCTCACCTGCAGCAAGGCCGTCATGCCTTGACCTCCGCCGCGCGCAGGCGCGCGGCCGTGCCGTGGCCCAGATAGGCTTCAATGACTTTCTCATCGCGGGTAACCTGGTGCGGCGTGCCCTGGGCAATGAGCTGGCCTTGCGCCAGCACCCACACATGCTGGGCCAGATTCATCACCGCCTGCATCACATGCTCGATCATCAGCACGGTCACGCCCTTGGCCGCAATGTCGCGCACCACAGGAATCATCTCTGCGATTTCGCTTGGGTTCAGACCGGCCAGCACTTCGTCAAGCAGCAGCAATTGCGGCTGCGTGGCCAGCGCACGGGCCAGCTCCAGGCGCTTGCGGCCAGCCACGGTCAGATCGGCGGCAGGTTTGTCCAGTTGCGCTGCCAGGCCTACCTGCTGCGCAACTTCTTCGGCGCGCGCCAGGGCTGCGTGCCGTGCGGCCAAACGCAGATGCGCACCCACAGCAATGTTCTGGCGCACAGTCTGCTGCGCGAAGGGCTGCACGATCTGGAAGGTGCGGGTCATGCCCAGCACGGCGTTGCGATGCGGCTCGTTCCCGGTGATGTCTTGCCCACGGAAATGCACGCTGCCGCTGTCGGGCTTGAGAAAGCCAGAGATCAGCGCGAACAGCGTGGTCTTGCCCGCGCCGTTGGGCCCGATCAGAGCGCACAGGCTGCCTTGCGGCACGTCCAGGCTGACGCCGCTCACGGCCTTGAGACCGCCGAAGGAACGCGAGAGGTCGCGCACTGACAGCATGGTCTCAGCCATGGTCATCCTTGCCTGGTTTGTGCTGCGGCCTGCGTCGCCACAAGCGTATCGGCATGCCACCAGCGATGCCGCGCGGCAGGAACATGATGATGAGCACCAGCACCGTGCCATAGATCATCATGTTGATGCCAGGCAACTGGCCAAACAGGTTTCGAGTCAGGTCGCCCAGGAAGTGCAGCGCCAAGGCACCCAGCACCGGCCCCCACAAGGTGCCCATGCCGCCCACGATGGCCGCCACCAGCGCCTCCACTGAGGTGCCAGGCCCGTAGGCGATGGCCGGATCGATGTACTGGAAAACCTGCACATAGAAGGCGCCGCCCGCCCCCATCACCGCCGCCGACAGACCAATGGCCACCAGCTTGATGCGAAACGGATCGACGCCCACAGCGCGTGCCGCGTCTTCGTTGTCACGCACCGCCTGCAGGTAGGCGCCAAAGCGTGAATGGCGCAGCCAGGCACTGATCAGAAGCGCCACCGTGACCATGGCCAGCACCAGCCACAGATAACCGACGCGCGATCCGAACTGCATATTGGCGGCCGATTCACGCAGCGGCAGCATCAGCCCCACGCCCGCGCCAGTGAAGGGCACCGACACCGCGACCACCCGGAACACTTCGGCAAAGGCAAGTGTGACCAGCGCGAAATAAGAGCCCTTGAGGCCGTAGCGAAAAGTCAATGCGCCCACGAACAAACCCACCGCCGCACTCAGGCACAGCGCCAGCACCAGCGCCACCCAGGGGTTGAGGCCGCCCTGCATCTGCAAGATCGCCTGCGCATACGCGCCGGTGCCAAAGAACAGCGCATGGCCAAAGGAGAACTGGCCGCCAAAGCCGCCCAGAATATTCCAGGCCTGCGCCAGCAGGCAGGCATAGAGCGCCATCATGATGAAGTTGAGCACCACGCCCGAGTTGGTGACCAGCGGCGCGCAGGCCACCACAAGCGCGAACACGGCGATGGAAGCGAGGTCCTTCACGCCTTGGCTCCAAACAGACCTTGCGGGCGAAACAGCAGCACCGCAATGAAGATGGCGAAGATGCCGATCTGCCCCAGCGACTCGCCAAAATAAAGCCCGCCCAGCGATTCGACCACGCCCACCAGCAGCCCGCCCGCCAGCGCACCGGCAAAGCTACCCATGCCGCCAAGCACAACGATGGTGAAGGCGATCAGTACAAAGCCGCTGCCCACTTGCGGATTGACATAGTAGGACGGCATGAGAAAGCAGGCCGCCGCGCCCAGACAGGCCAGGCCGATGCCAAAGCTCATGGCATAAACGTGATCCACATCGATGCCCATCAAGCGCGCGCCCTGCTTTTCCTTGGCCACCGCGCGAATGGCGCGGCCCAGGTCGGTGCGCACCATCAGCAGCAGCATCAGCGCCGACACCGCCAGTGCACCGGCAAACGCGATCAGCTTGGGCAAGGCGATCATCGCCGGCCCGATGGCCACCGTGGTGAGGGTGTAGGCGGTCTCGATGCTGCGGGTGTCGCTCTTCCACATCAGCAAGGCTGCGTTCTCCATCACGATGGACAGGCCCAGTGTGACCAGCAGAATGTTTTCGTCTTTTCCGTGGCTGGCACGGGTGATGACAACGCGCTGCAGCAGGTAGCCGAAGACGAACATGCCCGGCACCACCGCCACCATCGCAAGGTAGGGGTCGATACCCAGCTTTTCCTTGAGCATGTACACCGCATACAGCGCCAGCATGAGGCAAGCGCCGTGCGCGAAGTTGATGATGTGCAGCACGCCATAAATCAGCGTCAGGCCCAGGGCAACCAGCGCGTACACCGCGCCGGTGGTCAGGCCATTGAGAAGCGCCGGAAACAGAATGCCAAATTCGAGCATGCCGCGGCGGCACCCATCATGAACGCAGTGGGAACAGCGGATCGATCTCGCGGTATTCGCGCGGCACAATCACCTTGATGTCGTTCTTCAGCACTTGCGTCATCAGCGGCTGCGCGCCGGTGTTTTGCCCATTGACGAACTTGGTCGTGCCGTAGGGCATGAAGTGGTCCGAGAATGTGCTCTTTTCCAGCGCATCGTTGATGGCTGCACGGTCGGCCTTGCCGGCGCGGTTGATCGCATCGGCCAACATCCGCATGGCGGTGTAGGTGTTGAAGATCTCGTAGGTGTAGAACAGGCCCTTTGCCTCGACCCGCTTGCGCAGTTCGGCCGAGCGCTTGTCCTTGGGGTTGAACCAGTGGTTGCAGTCGATGATTCCGTTGGCCGCCTCGGGAAATTCCTTGACGAACTTGTAGCTCGACGCCGCACCGCCCAGCACAGAGTAGATGGCCTTGGGCGTGACTTTTTGCTGCTGCATGGTGCGCACCAGCAGCGCGTACTCGTTGTAGTAGTTGGCCGGGATGACGATGTCGGGGTTGACGGCCTTCATGCGCAGCACGATGTTGTTGAAATCGCGCGTTGGGTTGGCGTGCTTGATGACTTCCTTGACTTCGTAGCCATAGCCAGTCAGCTCGCGCCCCAGCAACTGTGCGGTGCCGGTGCCAAACAGCGACTCTTCATGAATGATCATCACGGTGCGGGCTGGTTTGCCCGCCGCGGTGTTGAGCACATGCAGATTGGCCACCGCGATTTCGGCGCATTTGCGGTAGCCCGGGCCGAAGCGGAAGGTGTTTTTCAGGCCGCGCTCGACGATTTGGTCGGCCACGCCGATGTCCACCACATGGGGTAGGTTGTACTTGGCAGCGGCCTGCGTGGTGGCCAGGCAAATCGCCGATGCGAAGGCGCCGATCACGGCCGACACGCCGGCCTCGTTCATCTTTTCGATTTCAGCAGTGCCCGCCTGCGGCGTGGACTGCGCATCGCCCAGCAGCGCCTCGATCTTGGCGCCACCCATGGATTTGATGCCGCCGGCCTTGTTGATGTCCTCGATGGCCATCATCGCGCCTTCGCGACATTGCTGGCCCGAATAGGCCAGCGCGCCGGTGACAGGGTGCAGCACCCCGATCTTGATGGCCTTGGGCTGCGCGCCCGCGACCAGGGGAAAGGCCAGGGCCGAAGCGGCTGCGGCTGACTGGGACATGAAGTTGCGACGGGTGCTCATGGGAGTCTCCTCTTGTGCTCAAAAAGAAAATAGACCGACTACATCGCCGCCATCTTACGCCGCGTTTGCGCCCCAGTTCTCAGCCCCTGTCGCGCGACTTGGATTTGCCTGCCCGCAGCGGCCCGACCATCCGCCGCATCAGCCTGACCACCAGCACCAAGACCACCGCACCCGCCACCGCCATGCCCAGCGAACTGGACTTGAACACCTTGTCATTGACCACCCCGCCGTTCATCAGCGAGACGACGAAGTCACCGCCCACAAAGGCGCCAAAAATGCCCACCAATATGTTTTCGATCATGACGGTCTTGCCCTCGCTCTTCATCAGAAAACCCGCCAGCCAGCCGACCAAAGCGCCCACTGCGCACCAGATGTATGTGTTGATGTCGTCCTCCCAAAGTTGATGGACCGCCCCATCATGCTTGATGCAGCGCATGTTTACCGGATATTTACGCTGGCCGGCCTGACAAGTGCCCAGAAGTGTGGGCTTCTCGGTTGACGCCGCCCGAGCCCAAGGCTACATTACTAACCAGTCAGTCATTAACTTTCATGACGCCCGACAAGTCCATCCCACTGCACAGACGCGAGCCGCATTCCAAGCGCGAACGCCGCAAGGAGGCGCGCCCCGGTGAATTACTGGACGCGGCACTGGATCTGTTTGTTGAAAAAGGTTTTGCCGCCACCCGCGCCGAAGAGGTGGCGGCCCGCGCGGGTGTTTCCAAGGGCACGCTCTTTCTCTACTTTCCCAGCAAGGAAGAGCTGTTCAAGGCAGTGGTGCGAGAAAATATCTCCGGGCGCTTTCAGGAATGGAACCAGGAGTTCGACACCTTCGATGGCAGCAGCGCCGACATGGTGCGCTACTGCATGCAGGTGTGGTGGGACCGCGTGGGCGCGACCCGCGCATCTGGCATCACCAAGCTCATCATGAGCGAGGCACGCAACTTCCCGGACATCGCGGCTTTCTATCAGCAGGAAGTGATCAAGCCCGCGCAGGAACTCATTCGGAAAATCTTGCAGCGCGGCGTGGACCGCGGCGAATTCACCATCAATGACATGGACTATGCGCACCTGAGCATCGTGGCGCCCATGGTCTACCTGATGATGATGAAGCACTCGCTGGGCGCCTGCGCCCCGCGCGGCCATTTGCTCGACCCCCAGCGCTACATCGCATCGCAGGCGGATATATTGCTGGGCGGGATGTGCAGCCGAGCCGCAGAAAAACGAACCACAAGAAAACGCAAATGAGCAGAAGCTGGATCAAATGGCTGGCCCTTGGCCTGCTGGTGGCCGCCGTCGCGGTGGGTGTCATGCGCGCACTGTCGGCGCGCCAGGCGCAGCAAGCGGCGCTGGCGCAGTCGCAGACCCGTGTGGAGGCCGCAGTGGAGCTGGCCGCTAGCGACATGGTCAAGGCGCAAAACCGCGAGTTGGCGCAAACGCTGTCCATCTCTGGTTCGCTCAAGGCCGTCAACACCGCTCTTGTCAAGGCCAGGGCGGTGGGTGAATTGCAAGGCCTTGTGCTGCGCGAGGGCGACACAGTCAAGGCAGGCCAGATCGTCGCGCGGGTAGACGACACCGAATACCGCGCCCGTGTGCGCCAGGCTCAAGAACAAGCCGATTCGGCTAAGGCACAGATCGACATCGCGCAGCGACAGTACGACAACAACAAGGCGCTGGTGGACCAGGGCTTCATCTCCAAGACCGCGCTGGATACCTCGCTGAACAACCTGAGCGCGGCGCAGTCCAACCACAAGGCCGCGCTGGCCGCAGTGGAGGTGGCGCGCAAGGGCCTGGATGACACCATCTTGCGCGCGCCCATTGGCGGCATCGTGTCGCAGCGCCTGGCCCAGCCTGGCGAACGCGTGGGTCTGGATGCCCGCGTGATCGAGATCGTGGACCTTTCCCGCCTGGAGTTGGAGGCTATGCTGAGCGCGGCCGACTCGGTGCAATTGCGCGTTGGCCAGGCTGCGCAATTGCAGATCGAGGGCACCGAGCGGCCAGTGCAGGCGCGGGTCGCACGCATCAATCCCAGCACCCAGGCGGGCACCCGCGGCGTACTGATCTATCTGTCCATCGCCGACGCGACCGGGCTTCGCCAGGGCTTGTTCGCCCAGGGCAGCATCGCCACCGGCCAAAACTCTGGCTTGGCCGTGCCGCTGTCTGCCGTGCGCACCGACAAGCCCATGCCCTATGTGCAGACCGTCGAAGGCGGCAAGGTGGTGCACAAGTCGGTGGAGATGGGCGCGCGCGGCCAGGATGGCAATGCAACGCTGGTGCAGGTCAAGGGCCTGGAATCGGGCGCACAGGTGATCGTGGGCAGCGTGGGCCCCTTGCGCGCCGGCACCATCGTCAAACTCACCCGCCCCGCGGGCAACTGACCCCAGCCAAGGCCTCAACCCATGTGGTTCACTCGCGTCAGTCTGAACAATCCGGTCCTGGCCACCATGGTGATGCTCGCCATTGTGGTGCTGGGCCTCTTCTCTTTGCAGCGGCTGCAGGTCGATCAGTTTCCCAACATCGACTTCCCGGTGGTGGTGGTGACGGCCGAGTATCCGGGCGCATCGCCTGAGATCGTCGAGAGCGAAGTCACCAAAAAGATCGAGGAAGGCGTCAACTCCATCGCCGGCATCAACGCGCTGACCTCGCGCAGCAACGAGAGCCTGTCCATCGTCATCATCGAGTTTCAATTGCACATCGACGGGCGCAAGGCGGCCGAGGACGTGCGCGAGAAAGTAGCCGCCATCCGGCCCACATTGCGCACCGAGGTCAAAGAACCCCGGGTGCTGCGCTTTGATCCGGCCAGCCGCGCGATCTGGTCGCTGGCGGTGCTTCCCGACGGGGGCAAGACAAAGGGCGCGCCGGCACTGAGCTCGGTGGAGCTGACCAACTGGGCCGATCAGGTGCTGAAAAAGCGCCTTGAAAACGTGCGCGGCGTCGGCTCGGTCAGTCTGGTGGGCGGCACCAAGCGCGAGATCAACATCTACCTCAACCCTGCCGCGCTGGAGGCACAGGGCATCACGCCCGACCAGGTGGCGGCGGCGGTGCGCAATGAAAACCAGGACTTGCCTCTGGGCGCAATCCGCTCGCTGGCGCAGGAGCGGGTGGTGCAGATCGACGCGCGCATGCAGCGGCCCGAAGACTTCGGCAAGATCATCGTGGCACGCAGAAACGGCGTGCCGGTGCGGGTCGAGCAACTTGCCCGCATCAGCGACGGCGCGCAGGAGCTCGACAGCCTGGCGCTCTACAACGGCGGGCGCACCCTGCTCCTGACGGTGCAAAAATCGCAAGACGAAAACACCATACAGGTCATCGACGGCCTGAAAAGGACGCTGGCCGAGATGAGGCCGCAATTGCCGGCAGGTGTGCGGCTGGAGCCGATCATGGACGGCTCGCGCCCCATCCGCGTGTCGGTGGAGAACGTGCGGCGCACGCTGATCGAAGGCGCGCTGCTGACAGTGCTGATTGTTTTTCTCTTCCTCAATTCCTGGCGCTCCACAGTCATCACCGGCCTGACTCTGCCGATCTCGCTGGTGGGCACTTTCTTGTTCATGAATGTCTTTGGCTTCACCGTGAACATGGTGACGCTGATGGCGTTGTCGCTTTGCGTGGGCCTGTTGATCGACGACGCAATCGTGGTGCGAGAGAACATCGTGCGCCATGTGCAGTTGGGCAAAACGCCCTTTCAGGCCGCAATGGATGGCACGCAGGAGATCGGCCTGGCGGTGCTGGCCACCACCTTCTCCATCGTCGCGGTGTTCTTGCCGATCGGATTCATGGGCGGCATCATCGGCAAGTTCTTCCATGAGTTCGGCGTGACCATCGTCGCTGCCGTTCTGATCTCGATGTTCGTGAGCTTCACGCTCGACCCCATGCTGTCTTCCATCTGGCATGACCCGGAGATAGAGAAACACGGCGCAGGGCGGGGCAATTCGTTTTACGACCGGACCATAGGCCGCGTCACTGGCTGGTTCGACCATGCCACTGACACCATGGGCGATGCCTACCAGGGCATTTTGCGCTGGTCGCTCGCGCACAAGCTGTCCACGGTGCTGCTGGCCGTGGCGATCTTCGTCACCAGCATCTTCATGGTGCCGCTGCTGGGCACCGAATTCGTGCCCAAGGCCGACTTCTCCGAGACCACGCTCAATTTCTACACGCCGGTGGGCTCTTCGCTGGAGGTGACAGAGGCCAAGGCGCGGCAAGTCGAATCCATCGTGCGCGAATTCCCTGAGGTGGCCTACACGCTCACCACCATCAACACCGGTACTGCATCGGGCAAAATCTACGCATCGATTTACGTCCGCCTAGTGGACCGCAAGGCGCGCATCTTGAGCGTGGACGACATGTCCGCCGTGCTGCGCGAGCGGCTGCGCAGGGTGCCGGGCATCACCGTCACCCACGTCGGTCTTCTCGATGCGGTGGGCGGCAACAAGCAGATTGAGTTTTCTCTGCAAGGCCCCGATCTGAAAGAGCTGGAACGCCTGAGCAAACTGGTGACCGAACGCATCCGCACGATTCCCGGCCTGGTGGATCTGGACTCCAGCGTCAAGGCGGACAAGCCGGTGATTGATGTGGAGATCCGGCGCGATGCCGCCTCAGACCTGGGGCTGTCGGTGGGGCAGATCGGAGCATCGCTGCGCACCCTGGTGGCCGGACAGACGGTAGGCAACTGGCGCGCGCCAGACGACCAGACCTACGATGTCAACGTGCGCCTCGCACCCGATGCGCGCAACTCGCCGCAAGACCTGGAACGCCTGCCCTTTGCCACTGGCCTCAATGCCGATGGAAGCATGCGCATCGTGCGCCTCAACCAGGTGGCCAATGTAAAGGAAGGCACCGGCCCCAACCAGATCAACCGGCGCGACCTGATGCGCGAAGTCGCCATCAATGCCAACGTGTACCAGCGCTCGGCCGGCGAGGTTTCGGCCGACATTCGCACCCGGATGGATGCAGTGGTGTTTCCGCCCGGCTATCGCTACCAGTTCAGCGGCTCCACCCGCAACATGGCCGAGTCATTCGGCTATGCGGTGTCCGCGTTGGCCATGGGCGTGATTTTCATTTACATGATTCTGGCCAGCCAGTTCCGCAGTTTTCTACAGCCGCTGGCCCTGATGACTGCGCTGCCGCTCACACTGATCGGCGTGGTGCTGGCATTGCTGATGTTCCGCTCGACGCTGTCTATCTTCTCCATCATCGGTATCGTGATGCTGATGGGGCTGGTGACCAAGAACGCGATCTTGCTAGTGGACTTCGCCATCCGCATGCGTGAGCAGGGACAAAGCCGCACTGACGCACTCTTGCATGCCGCACGGGTGCGGCTGCGGCCGATTCTGATGACCACGCTGGCCATGATCTTCGGCATGGTGCCACTTGCATTCGCGCTGACCGAAGGCTCGGAGCAGCGCGCGCCCATGGGGCAGGCCGTGATCGGCGGGGTCATCACTTCCTCGCTTCTCACGCTGGTGGTGGTGCCGGTTGTCTACTGTTATCTGGACGATCTGGCCACCTGGCTGGGCCGGCGTTGGCGGCCCGCAACCGGTGGCGCCGGCGGCCAGTCCGTCGTCGCCTCTAAAATCGATGGTTTGCCTTGATATCTATGCCGGAGAACGCACCATGACTGTCGCAGTCGATTTCGAACGAGCCCGCTTCAACATGATCGAGCAGCAGATCCGCCCCTGGGATGTGCTGGACCTGGAAGTATTGGAACTGCTGTCGCTGGTGCGGCGCGAGGATTTCGTGCCCCTGGCCCACAAGGCGCTGGCCTTTGCCGATATGCAGATCCCGCTGCTGGGCGCGAGTGAAAACGTGCTGCAGCACGGCCATTGCATGCTCGAACCCAGGGTGGAGGCGCGAATGCTCCAGGATCTGCGCGTGCAGCCACATGAGAGCGTCCTGGAAGTGGGCGCGGGCTCCGGCTACATGGCAGCACTGCTGGCCAAGCGGGCCAAGCGCGTGGTCAGCCTTGAGCTTCACCCCGAACTCATTCGCTTGGCCCGCGTCAACTTGCAGCATGCGGGCATCGGTAATGCGGAAGTTCGCCAAGCCGATGGCGCGCAGGGCTTGCCGTCGGAGGCGCCTTTCGACGTCATCGTGCTCAGCGGCTCGGTGGCTGAAGTGCCGCCGGCGCTGCTTGCGCAACTCAAGGTCGGTGGACGCTTGTCGGCCATTGTTGGCTTTGAGCCGGTGATGCGCGCCACCTTCATTACCCGCACCGGCGAAGCCAGCTACACCACGACCCAGCCCTGGGACACCTTGGCACCGCGCTTGTTGAACTTCCCCGAGCCCTCGCGGTTCAACTTCTGAGTTGGCGAACATGATCGATCAAGTTGGCCCCGCCGATCTGGATGCCTGGATTCAATCGCAGGCAGGCGCTGGCGCGAAAGCGCTGGTGCTGGATGTGCGTGAGCCCTGGGAGTTGGAGCGCGCGAGCATTGGGCCCCATGCAAGCTATGAGCTGATGGCCATTCCCATGAATGAGGTGCCAGCCCGATTGGCAGAGCTGAACCCCGACCGACCCCTGGCCTGCCTGTGCCACCACGGCGCGCGCAGCATGCGCGTGGCAAGTTTTCTCGCGGGCCATGGCTTTGGGCAACTGGCCAACATCGCGGGCGGCATCGATGCCTGGTCGCAGCAACTGGACGCGAGCGTGCCACGTTATTGAGCCCAGCTTGAACGACACAGTTATACAAGGACGGATGATGAAATTGTTGCGGCTTCTTCCCCTTTCTGCGGCTCTGGCCGCGGTCTTCGCCACGACTGCCCAGGCGCAAAACCTGCTGGAGCTGTACGAATCCGCGCGCGCCTACGACGCCACCTGGCAATCGGCCAAGGCCCAATACGACGCCAATCTCTTCCGCGCCGAACAAGCCAAGGCGGGCATACTGCCCACCGCCAACCTGGGTGCCGGCCTCTCGCGAGCCCGCTTCGAGAACAGCGTGCCCAGCGTGAACCGGGGCATCACCTCTGAAACCGCGACGCTCAGCGCCTCACAGCCGCTGTACCGCCCAGCCAACTTTGCGGCCTGGGAACAGGGCAAGCGGCAGGTGGATCTGGCTCAGGCGCAACTCACCGCCGCCAGCCAGGACCTGATCATCCGAGTCAGCCAGGCCTACTTCGATGTGTTGGCGGCGCAAGATACCCTGGCTTTTGTGCAGGCACAGAAGACCGCCGTGTCCGAACAGCTTGCGTCGGCCAAGCGCAACTTCGAAGTCGGCACCTCCACCATCACCGACACGCGCGAGGCACAAGCCCGGTTTGACTTGGTGGTGGCGCAGGAGATCGCTGCGGAGAACGATTTGCGCGTCAAGCGCTTGGCGCTCGATTCGCTGGTGGGCAAGAACGATGTCAACCCCCGCCCTTTGTCGATACCGATGAACCTGCCCGCGCCGCAACCGGCCGAGGTCAACACCTGGGTGCAACGCGCTGAGGAAAGCAGCCCTTCTATCCAGTTGGCCCGCACGACCCTTGAGATCGCACAACTCGAAACCGAGAAAGCCAAAGCCGGTAACAAACCAACCCTGGATCTGAACGCCAGCTACAACATCACCCGCAGCCCCACTGGCAGCACCACGGTGGGCTCTGCGACGCGCAACTCCACCGCCAGCATGGGCCTGGCATTCAACCTGCCGCTGTTCGCCGGCTTCGCCACGCAAAACCGCATTCGAGAAACCCTGTCGCTGGAAGAAAAAGCCCAGGCAGACCTGGAGGCAGCACGCCGCGCAGTGGCCCAGTCCACCCGCGCCGCATTCTTTGGCGTGGTGTCAGGCCAGGGCCAAGTCAAGGCCCTGGAGGCCGCGGAGTCATCGAGCCAGAGCGCGCTGGACGCCAACCGCCTTGGCTATCAGGTGGGCGTACGCATCAACATCGACGTGCTCAACTCGCAGAGCCAGTTGTTCCAGACCAAGCGCGACCTGGCTCAAGCTCGCTACAACGTGCTCTTGGGCCAGCTCAAGCTGCGCCAGGCCAACGGCACCTTGGCACCGGATGATCTGACGCAATTGAATTCACTGTTGCAAAAGTAAGCTGAATGGCGGGCAGCTACTGCGCTGCCCGCCTGAGCGTCTCCACCACCGGCCTGCGCAGCACATCGCGCAAGCCCCACCAGCCGGCCGCCAAGGCCAGCAACGCACCGGCAAGCGCGCCCATCAGCACCACCCATGGCGACGCGGTCCATTCGAAATCGAATACATAGCGGGCCATGCCCCAGCCCACCAGGCTGGCCACAATACTGGCCAGAAAGCCGGCGAGCAAACCAACCCCCGCAAGCTCGGCGCGCTGCACCTGGCGCAGCAGCGCGCTGCTGGCGCCCACGGCGCGCATGATGGCGAACTCACGGGCACGCTCTTCGCGCGTGGCCGTCACGGCCGCGAACAACACCACCACACCTGCGGCAAGCGTGAAGCCAAACAGAAACTCCACCGCGCGAATGACCTTGTCCAGCACACTTTGCACCTGGTTGATGGTGCTGGTCATGTCAACATTGGTGATGTTGGGAAAGGCCCGCACGAGCTGATTGTCAAAGCCTTTGGCCTGTGGCGCACGGTAGGCGCTCATGTAGGTGACGGGCACGTCGGCCAGTTTGCTCACTGGATAAACCACAAAGAAATTGGCCCGCATGGAGCTCCAGTCGACCTTGCGCAGTGAAGTGATCTTCGCATCCACCACCATGCCGCCGATGTCAAAGCGAAGCTGGTCGCCCAGCTTGAGCCCCAGCGTCTTGGCAATGCCTTCTTCCACGCTGATCGCGTCGCGCTCCTGCGCCTTCCACTGCCCCGCCACGATCTGGTTATGCGGTGGCTGCACGGGTGTGGTGGAGAGATTGAACTCGCGGTCAACCAGCCGCTTGGCACGGTCTTCGGTGTAGTCGTCCGGCGTCACCGGTTTGGCGTTCACCGCGATCAGGCGGCCGCGAATCATCGGGTACCAATCGTAACTGCGCACGCCGGCATCGCGCAGCGCTTTCTGGAAAGCGTCGCTCTGTTCAGGCATGACGTTGATGACGAAGCGGTTGGGTGCATCGGGCGGAGTAGCCTTGCGCCAACTGGCGATCAGGTCGGTGCGCAACAACACCAGCAACACCAGCGCCAGCAGGCCCACAGCCAGCGCGCTGACCTGCACCACCGCATAGGCTGGCCGCGCTGAGATCTGGCGCGTGGCCAGCACCATCCAGCGCGGCGCGGTGGCCTCGTTCACCGACATGCGCAGCAGCTTCACCGCCAGCCAGCTCAGGCCAGCGAACAACAGCACCGCGACACCGAAGCCTCCCACCGCGATGCCGCCCAGCACAAAATCGCTGCTGGCGGCCAGCAAGAGCGCGGCAAAGCCCGCCACACCAACTGCGAGCACCGCAGCCGACGCGGGCTTGAGCCCGCCCACATCGCGGCGAATCACACGCAGGGCAGGCACCTGGGCCAACTGCAAGACCGGCGGCAGGCCAAAGGCGAAAAGAAGCGTCATGCCCATGCCCATGCCAAAAGCCAGCGGCCACAGGCTTGCCGCGGGCAAGCTGTTCTCGACCAACCCGGCCAAGAGCAGCACGAACACGAAGTGCACACCAAAGCCCAGCGCCACACCCAGAGCGCTGGCTGCAAGACCGATCAGCGCAAACTCGAAGGTGTAGCTCCAGGCGATGGTGCGCTGGCTCTGGCCGAGCACGCGCAGCATGGCGCAGTCGTCCAGATGCGCCCCGGCAAAACCGCGCGCCGCCAGTGCCACTGCCACCGCGCTGAGCAAAGCAGACAGCAGGGCCACCAGATTGAGAAACTTTTCCGCACGATCAAGTGTCTGGCGCATCTCAGGCCGGCCGCCTTCAAGTGACTCCACCCGAACGCCGCGCACTGAGGGCTTCTTGACTTCTTCCAGGGCCCATTGCACAAAGCTGGCAACCGCCGGATCAGAGCCCGCCACGGCGAAGCGATAGCTCAAGCGGCTGGCAGGTTGTATCAATCGCGTGGCATCAATGTCGGCCTGATTGAGCATGACCCGGGGCGCAAAGCTCATGAAGCCTGTGCCTCGATCAGGCTCGATGACGATCACCCGCCCGACGCGTAGCCGTGATTCGCCCAGCAGTACTTCATCGCCGACCTTCAGGCTCAAGGCATCGAGCAGCGACGCATCGACCCAGGCCTGTCCCGGTGCGGGAATGTCGCGCGTGTTCGCCGCATCGGCGCCGGGCTCGGACGCGACCTTCAGATTGCCACGCAGCGGGTAGCCCGTTGCAACCGTCTTGAGCGCCACCAGGCGGCTGGCACCGCCCTGCGCATCATCGGCTCTGGCCATCGTAGGAAAACCCATTGTGGTGACCGACTGCAAGCCCAGCGCACGCGCCTTGTCCAGAAAGGCCTGTGGCGTGGGGTTGTCGCTGGCGATGACCGCATCGCCTCCCAGCAACTGCCGCGCATCGCGCGCCAGACCACCCTTGAGCCGATCCGCAAAAAATCCCACCGCTGTGAGCGCGGCCACAGCCAGGGTCACTGCGACGATCAGCAGGCGTAGCTCGCCCGCACGCAAATCGCGCCAGAGCGTGCGCCAACCCAGGTGCCAGGGGGTGCTTGTGGTCATGGATTCACCTCAATGTGTTCGGGCGGCAAACCGGCTTGATGCCGCGCGAACATGGATGCGTAAGCAGATTCAATGTGCAAGGCGAACAGTTTGCCATTGAACAGAGGCGTGGTCATTCTGTTCTTCTGGAGTTTGCTCTTGATTTCGTGGAGCTTGTCCGGGTGTGTTGCCAACTCAATTGCCCGGGCTTCGTAGTCTGCCTGCGTATGCGTGATGAGCTCTGGCAACTCAATGGCCCTGAGCAAGCTGCCAGCGACGCGCCCGGCGAACGCCTTTCCCAGACACGTCAACACGGGCAGGCCTGCCCATAGCGCGTCGCTCGCCGTTGTATGCGCGTTGCAGGCAAGCGTGTCAAGGAACAAATCAGCCAAGCTGTGCCTCGCCAGATGCTCATCCAGTTTCATCCGCTTTGCGAAGACAAGACGGCTGGTCTCTACGCCTGCGTCGTGCGCGTGGCTGCGCAGGTTCATTGCGGCTGTCGCATTGTCTTCAAGCAAGCACAGCACGCTGCCATCAACTGCCTTCAGAATTTTCATCCAACCATGGAAGGTGGCTGGATGTATCTTGTAGTTGTTATTGAAGCAGCAAAACACGAAACCCGATTCTGGCAATCCGAGCTCTCGCTTGGTGAACACCCGCTCGGAGATCTTTCGCTTTGAATCATTGACTTGGTAACTGCGAGGAAGATAGACCACCTTCTCGGTGAAGTCTGATCGCCTGTCTGGCGGTATCACCATCTTGTCTGCAATGATGTAGTCAATATAGGGCGCGCCCAAGGTGCCCGGATACCCGAGGTAGCTCACTTGTATGGGTGCACACCCGTGCGCAAAGATATTCGCCCTGGCACCCGGCAATGTCCCGATCACTGTTGAACGCTGCCGGGTGACGGCTCCTCTGACGTGATACTACGCGGCTTTTCTTTCGCTGGCCTGCACGGCGGTTTGCCGAGCCTCCAAGACCGTCATCAGGAAGTTCATATCCCGATGCCCGCGCAG
>CANJPU010000011.1 GCA_947476285.1 Comamonadaceae bacterium
AGCTGCGCGGGCATCGGGATATGAACTTCCTGATGACGGTCTTGGAGGCTCGGCAAACCGCCGTGCAGGCCAGCGAAAGAAAAGCCGCGTAGTATCACGTCAGAGGAGCCGTCACCCGGCAGCGTTCAACAGTGATCGGGACATTGCCTCAATCCCAGCATTTCCAGTTTAAGTTTGTTCCACTTCGGGTTGTTGGGCTCGCCCGACGCGGTGATCGACAGCGCCATTTTGGTGGCCCGCACGATTTTGTACTCGGCCACGGTGGCCTGCTGGGAAATAAAGGCGGCCAATGCGAGACAGACCAACATGAGCAAGGTGCCCGCCTGCGAGAACTGCGGCCTCCAGGGCATGCGCACTGCATCCCACCACCGCACCTGTTGCAGCCTGGCCTGCGATGCCGCAAGCGCGCCCAGGCACAGCGCGAACAATGCACCCGTAGCCGCCATGCGCCACGGGAAGCCCACGTTGCTCACGATGAACAGCGACAGCAGGCTGCACAACAAGATGGCTCGCCACGGCGCCTCCAGAACCGCTTCGTCTGATTTCGCCACAGTGGTGCCTGCCTGCAGTGTCTGGCGCAACACCACCAGCAGCCAGCCCGCCAGAGCCAGCAGAAAAGCCCAGCCTACCAAGCCATATTCGGCGAGCAACTGCAGGTATTCGTTGTGAACGTAATAGTCGGTCTCCAATTGCGAGCCGGAGTCTTGGTAAAGCGGTATTTCACTTTCCCACGCACCGGCACCCACGCCCGAAATCGGTCGCTGCTCGATCACGCGCAAGGTCTGCTTCCACATCACCTTGCGAACCCCAAGCGAATGATCGTCTGGCGACACCGAGGCGGTGCGCCGCGCGCCGCGCTCCAGGGCAGTGAGGCCGCGCCCTTCCTCGACGATCTTTGCGTCTCCTGTGGGGATGGACCCCAGGCCAACGATCATTCCCACCGTCACTGCAGCAGCCAGCAGCCGCGTATGACGGCTCCACTGCGGGAAAGCAAACTGCGCACGATAACGCCAGGCAATCCAGGGCAGCACCAGCAGCAATTGCACCCACATCGCAATCAGCGCGGCCCGCGTGCCCGTCATCAGAATGGCCAGCACCACCAGAGCGACGCTGGCCCCTATGCCAGCAACCGCTTGATCCTTGCGTGCCCGTGCCCACAGCATCAAGCCGAAGGGCAGTGTGCAAACCGCGAACTCGGCAAAGAAGTTGCGATTGACGAAGGTCGATGCCGGATGCGGCCCCTGCGGAAACAACTGAAAGTCAAACCAGAACTGCAAGACCGCCCACAAAGACGCGACCACCGCGCCAGCGTGAATGCCCCATGCCAGCGTGGGCAGGCGCTCGCGTGCAAGCGTGTTCAGCCCCAGCCACACCAGCAGACTAAATACGAACCACCGAATCGCCTCCACTGCGCCCAGGTAAGTGTGCGACCAGGCCATGCTGCCCAGCGCGTAGACCATGAGCGCCAAAGGAAGCCACATCAGCATGTGCCAGCGAAAAGCCTCACTTCGTTTGCGCTGCTGCCAGAACAAAAGCAACCCCGCACCCAGAGCCAGGAAGCTCACGACGATGGACTTTAGCGTGTCCTGCAGCATCTCCTCTGAGGGCACACCCAGGGCCGGGGCGAGCAGCATCATCGCTGCCAGAATGCCCACCACGGCGGTGCCCTGGGCTTCGGGTGGCAAATCAGTGTTGCCGCCTGCTGCCAATCCAGGGGACTCGCCCGCCAGTGTGCTGCTACCTGGCGCGGTCTGCGATTGCGACTGCTTGTTCTTCTTGCGGCTCTTAGTCATTCAGTGTCCGTCGCATCTCGATATGGGCAATGCCGGCCTCTTCGAATTCATCGCCGTGTGTTGAAAAGCCCAGCCCTTCATAGAACTTCTGTGCGCTGCGCTGTGCATGCAACTCCACTTCTTTGTCGCCGCGTGCGGCTGCATCTTTCAAGAGCGCGTGGAGCACCTGCCGGCCCAGCCCTTCGCCGCGCAGCACCTGATGAACCGCCATCCGGCCCACCTTGGCCACACCTGGGCGCGCCTGCAGCAGGCGCCCGGTTGCCACTGGCTGTCCGAGCCGGTTGAAGGCCACCGCATGGATTGCAGTGGCGTCGGCTTCGTCCAGCTCCATGTCGGCCGGCACGCCCTGCTCCTGCACGAACACCTGCGTGCGAAGCGGCGCCGCCGCGTCGGCCAGCTCATCCCACCTGCCCGTGACCAGACGCACCATCTCATGACCGGCCTCAAATGCATTGAGCGTGTCGCGCAGCAAATCGGGCACAGGGCGGGAAGTCTGGCTCACTGGATCAGCGAACACATAGATCAGCTCGCAAGTGATCAGAAGTTGATCGCCGCGAAAGATCGCGCCTGCGAAGCTGATCGATGAGGTTCCGATGCGCTGGCACTTCAAGGCCACATCCACCCTGTCGTCCAATCGGGCCGAGGCGTGAAACTCGATGACGGCCTTCTTGACGAAGAGATCGCCACCCAGGCGTGCCAGGCCTTCTTCATAGGGCATGAACAACGCACGCCAGTAGTCTGCGATAGCTGTGTCGAAGTACATAAGGTAGTGCGCATTGAACACGATCTTTTGCATGTCCACCTCGGCCCAGCGCACGCGCAGCCTATGGAAAAAACGGAAGTCTTGTCGGTTCATGGTTTGACCATCATGGCTTGAGGGCATGGGCAAGCGCCCGGGCCGCATCGGCATGGGCCTGCCAAGCCTCCTCGATCACGCGCCCCATCACGACGAAATTGTGGGTGACGCCGCGGTAGATCTCCAGATCCACCGCCACACCTGCGGCACGCAGTTTATCGGAGTAGGCCAGGGCATCATCGACCAGCGGGTCGCATTCGGCCAGGCCGAACCATGCCGGCGCCACGCCTTCCACGTCGGGCGCATTGAGCGGTGCGAAGCGCCAGTCTGATCGCTCGCCGCGGTCGATGTAGTGGTCAAAGAACCAATCAAAGTGAGGCGCCTCCAGCACCAGGCCGCGGCCAAAGCGCGTGTGCGATGGCGCATCCTGAAACGCTGCGCAGCCGGGGTAGAACAGCAACTGCAAGGCCAGTGGCAAGCCCGCATCGCGCGCCATGATGGCACACACCGCCGCCAGTGTGCCGCCTGCGCTGTCACCGCCCACGGCCAGGCGGCTGCCGTCCAGGCCCAGTGTCTTGCCCTGCGCTGCCAGCCATTGCGTTGCGTCCCACGCATCATTCACGGCCACCGGAAAGCGATGTTGCGGTGCGAGTCGATAGTCGAGCGACACCACCGCACAGCCGCTGCGCCGGCACAGCTCACGGCACAAAATGTCATGGGTGGCAATGCTGCCGATGGTGAAGCCACCGCCATGCAGGTACAGCAGCACCGGCAATGGCTTCATCGAAGGCGCATACAGACGGGCCGCAAGCTGCGCGCCATCTCGCGCGGGAATTTTGAAAAGCTCGACCCGCTCCAGTTCGGCGCGGGGCACCTCCAGCACGCCGGAGTTGGCCTCATAGCCAGCCTTCGCTTCCTGGGCTGTCAGGGTGTACATGGGCGCCAGGCCGGCGCGTGCAATGCTTTCGAGCACTGAGCGCATCGCCGGGGTCAACTGCGGGTATTCGGGTAGAAACTTCAAGGGATGCAAACTGCTGCTTTAAAGTGGAGCACTCGATCGTAAACCGAAAGCGCGCCATGGCCTTCATCTACTACTTGACACATATTCAGTTCGAATCCGGCGCTGTCAAACTGCTAAAGCAAGAGTGCGAACGGGTAGGCATCAGCCGGCCGCTGATCGTCACCGACCCCGGCGTCAAGGCGGCAGGCTTGCTGCAACGGGCATTGGATGCCCTGCCCGGCTATCCCACTTCGGTTTTCGACCAAACCCCATCGAACCCGACCGAGGCGGCCGTGCGTGCAGCCGTGCAGGCCTACAAGGCGGGCCGCTGCAACGGCCTGGTGGCAGTGGGTGGCGGCTCGGCCATCGATTGCGCAAAAGGTGTCGCCATTGCAGCCACCCATGAAGGCCCGCTGACGCACTACGCCACCATCGAGGGCGGTTCGCCGCGCATCACTGACAAAGTGGCGCCTTTGATCGCCGTGCCCACCACGTCGGGCACCGGCAGCGAAGTGGCGCGCGGCGCCATCATCATCGTGGATGACCATCGCAAGCTGGGCTTTCACTCATGGCACTTGTTGCCCAAGGCCGCCATCTGCGACCCCGATCTCACGCTGGGCCTGCCCGCACAACTGACTGCGGCCACCGGAATGGACGCCATCGCCCACTGCATGGAGACCTTTATGTCGGCCGCCTTCAACCCACCTGCCGACGGCATCGCGCTAGACGGCCTGGAACGCGGCTGGGCCCACATCGAGCGCGCCACCCGCGACGGCAGCGATAGGCAAGCGCGCCTGAACCTGATGAGCGCGTCCATGCAAGGTGCCATGGCATTTCAGAAAGGCCTGGGCTGCGTGCACTCGCTCAGTCACAGCTTGGGCGGCGTCGATCCGCGCCTGCACCATGGCACGCTCAACGCGATGTTCCTGCCTGCGGTGGTTCGCTTCAACGCGCAAGCGCCATCGGTGCAGCAAGACAAGCGCCTGCAGCGCATGGCGCATGCCATGGGCTTGAGCAGCGGCGATGACGTGGCGCAGGCATTGCAGGACATGAATGCTCGCCTGGGTCTGCCCAGCGGTTTGGCCGCCATGGGGGTGCGCAAAGAACAATTTGCGCAAATCATCAAGGGTGCACTGGCCGACCATTGCCACATGACCAATCCACGCATCGCCTCGGCGCAGGATTACGAGGAGATCTTGGCGTCGTCTTTGTAGGCAAGCTCTCTTGGCACGGCGGCGGGCCGCATCAGGCGTTTGCCCCAGCGGCGCAGAGGCGCTTCCAACCAGCGTTCGCTGGCAGCGGCAGTGGTGCAACTCAAGATCAGCACGGCTGCCACCATGGCCAAGCGCACGGCCAGAGGCGCCTGAGTGATGTCCATCATCCCAAGGTGTGGCCACACAAACCAGACAAAGCCAAAGAAGAACATCGGGTGCAACAGGTAGCAGCCGTAGGTGATGTCACCCAGCCAGCGCGCCAGCGGCGCCAGCCCAGAGCCCACCGCCACTTGCCCACTCGTGAACACCACCGCAAAGCAGGCGCAAAACAGCAGCGCACCGCGTATGCCGGTCAGCTCGTCCCCAGCCCGAGCCGGGTTCAGCCATAGCAGCAAGCATGCCATCAGCAGCCAGGCCAGCACACCACTTTGCTGGGCGATTTTCAACTCGCGCATCCGCCGCCAATACCCGATCAAACAGCCCCCGAAGAAATAGGCCGCAAAGGCCGGCGCCTGATGGTAGGCCACCGCACTGGCCGCGTAGCCCGCGTCCGAGCCAGCCGTTCGATAGACCCAGCACCACTGCAACACGGCCAAGGCCAGAGCGAGCAGCACACTCCACACGACGCGGGGCGCCACAGCCAGCAGCAAAGGAAAGACCAGGTAGTAGATGAATTCAATGCCCAGCGACCAGCCGCCAATCAAAAGGGCCCACACCACCGGGTCGTAGAAACCGAACGCGAAACTGAAATTGAGTGAGAAGCGCAAGGCAAGCTGATCAACCAGCGCCCCATTGCGCAGGCTGAGGAAGGCGACAAACACCAGGCACAGCACGATGTAAAGCGGCGCCAGTCGCATCCATCGCGTGAGCAGAAAGTTGGCCACCTGCCCTGGGCTGCGCATCTTGCCGGCATAGGTGTAGGCCAAGCTAGCCCCGGAGAGAATGAAGAACAGGTAAACGCCGTAACTACCCAGCGTGTGAAGGCTGGCAAGCTCTTGCCAATACAGCAGGTGATACAGCGCCACCGACAGCGCACACAGGCCGCGCAGCAAGTCCCAGCCCAGCACACGTTCGCCGCCCGCTTGGCGTTGGGTTGGGGCGCTGGGCATCATCCTGCTATTTTCGCAGCCCCTGCAGCTTGGCGAAGGCACCCGCCATGGCCGTGCTCGCAGGCTGGCTCTGCGGCACGCGCTGCCCGCGCGCCGCACCCTCAAAGCGATTGCCCTGCGGTGCATCTCGCCGGCCAGATCCGGCCGGTGCATCACCCAGCTTCATCGACAACGCAATCCGCTTGCGCGCCACATCCACTTCCACCACCCGCACTTTGACGATATCGCCAGTCTTCACAATCTCACGTGCGTCGTTGACGAACTTGTGCGCAAGCTGACTCACATGCACCAGGCCATCTTGATGCACGCCCAGATCCACAAACGCACCAAAGGCGGCCACATTGCTCACCGTGCCCTCCAGCACCATGCCTTCACGCAGGTCGGCGATGTCTTCCACGCCTTCATTGAAGCGCGCCACCTTGAAGTCAGGGCGCGGGTCGCGGCCGGGCTTTTCCAGCTCGGTCAGGATGTCACGCACGGTGATCACGCCAAACTTTTCATTGGCGAAAAGCTCTGGCTTCAAGGTCTTGAGCATCTCCGCTCGCCCCATCAATTCAGCCACCGGCCTACCGGTGCTGGCCATCATCTTTTCCACCACCGGGTAGGTTTCGGGATGCACGCCGGTCATGTCCAGCGGATTGTCTCCACCGCGAATGCGCAAGAAGCCCGCGCTCTGCTCAAAGGTCTTGGCGCCCAGGCCGCTGACCTCCATCAACTGCTGACGGCTTTTGAAAGCGCCGTTCGCCTCGCGCCAGCGCACCACCGCCTTTGCCACGCTTCCCGACAAGCCCGACACCCGCCCCAACAGCGGGACACTCGCGGTGTTCAGGTCTACGCCCACCGAATTGACGCAGTCTTCCACCACCGCTCCCAGCGTGCGGGCGAGCTCGCTCTGGTTCACATCATGCTGATACTGCCCCACGCCAATCGACTTGGGATCGATCTTCACCAGCTCTGCCAGCGGGTCTTGCAGGCGCCGGGCGATGCTGGCCGCGCCGCGCAGGCTCACGTCGACATCGGGCATCTCTTGCGACGCAAATTCGCTGGCCGAGTACACCGAGGCGCCGGCCTCACTCACCACCACGCGCTGCAGGCCGGGGCATTCGTCACCCAGGCGCTTCATCAAGTCAGCGGCCAGCTTGTCAGTCTCGCGGCTGGCGGTGCCGTTGCCAATGGCGATCAGGTTCACGCCATGCTTGCGACACAGCAAATTCAGCTGATGCAATGAGCCCTCCCAGTCGCGCCGCGGCTCATGCGGATACACAGTAGCGGTGTCCACCAGCTTGCCGGTGGCATCGACCACCGCCACCTTCACCCCGGTGCGAATGCCAGGGTCCAGGCCCATCACCACGCGCGGGCCGGCGGGTGCGGCCAGCAGCAGGTCGCGCAGGTTGTCGGCGAACACCTTGATCGCCACCTTCTCGGCTTCTTCGCGCAGGCGGGCGAACAAGTCGCGCTCGGTCGACAGAGAGAGCTTCACCCGCCAAGTCCAGGCCACGCACTTGCGAAGCAGGTCGTCGGCCGCTCTGACCTTGTGGCTCCAACCCAGGTGCAGGGCGATCTTGCCTTCGGCAATAGAGGGCTTGCCCGGCTCGGGCTCCACCGGCAGCACCAGCTTGGCATCCACAATCTCAAGCTGGCGCCCGCGAAACACCGCCAGCGCGCGGTGCGAGGGCACGCGGCCGATGGGCTCATCGTAGTCAAAATAATCGCGAAACTTCGCCACATCGGGGTTGTTCTCGTCCTTGCCGGCCATCAACTTTGATTTGAACAGACCCTCGGCCCACAGCCACTCACGCAATTGCTGCACCAGCGCCGGCGTCTCTGCCCAGCGCTCGGAGAGGATGTCTCGCACCCCATCGAGCACCGCAGCCACGGTGGTGAAGTCTTCACCGCCCTCGCCTTTCTCGGCCTTGACGAAGGCCTTGGCCTCTTCTTCAGGGTTGAGTGTGGGGTCGGCAAACAGCCTGTCAGCCAAGGGCTCGATGCCCGCCTCGCGCGCGATCTGGCCCTTGGTGCGGCGCTTAGGCTTATAGGGCAGGTACAGGTCTTCAAGCTCCTGCTTGGTTGGCGCGGCCTCGATGGCGGTGCGCAGCGCGGGCGTGAGCTTGCCTTGCTCGTCGATGCTTTTGAGCACGGCCTCGCGCCGGTCTTCAAGCTCACGCAGATAGCCCAGCCGTTGCTCTAGCTCCCGCAATTGAATGTCGTCAAGCCCGGCGGTGGCTTCCTTGCGATAACGGGCGATGAAGGGCACCGTTGCGCCCCCATCGAGCAGCTCCACGGCTGCCTTGATCTGATTTTCGTGAGCGCTGATTTCGGCAGCAATCTGCCGGATGATTTTTTGCATGCTGATGGTGACAAGGTGATCGCGGACGCGGGAGTTTGCCACACCTGCCCGGTCGGCGGTCTAATGGATCAGGTGTCACTCGCCATGCATGGCGGACTCACACGCGGGCGATCATCTCGTCAGAGCTACTTCAGAGAGACCCTGAAATGGCAGCTCTTGCCGGTGGCGTGCTGATGGGGTCGGGTCAATGCGTCAAGGAGAACACCGCCGCATCTGGTGATGATGACTTGCGACGCAAGGTCGTCCCAACTGGCCAAGAGCTCGACTGACTCCATGTTCAGCTCGGATGCCTCCGCCAGCATCGTTTTCAGCGCGAACGTCGCGCAACTGCGGTGGTGCTTCCAGGGCACCACCGAATAGCCGATGCGTGCTGGAATGCGTAGCGGCCTCTCGCACCTACCCCGATACCAGCGCAACTCAATGCTGCCGCAAAACTCACCGTCCCAAATCCAAAGGGTAAAGGCACGCGTGCGTGCAAGCAGTGAATCGTCGGCCCAGAGCGGTGCAGTGCTGCTGGCACCCATATCAAGCCGCGCCAGGAAAGCGTCTGGATCTGAGTCGAGCTGGCGCAATGCTCTGCGTGCTTCGGATCGGACAACCTCATCCTCAAGCCAACACTCGCGAGCCAACGCAGCCGCAAAGCTGGGCAGATATCGGACATGGGGGCGAACGAGTTGCATGCTTGCATCGGAGTCCGGCTAACTGGCGGACTGCATTGTTGGATATAAAGCTCAATTTTCCGGCTCGGCGAATGCGAGTGGACGCAAGGAGGTGCCAACGCCCGGGAAACCAACTCCAAGAGGCGGAAAACTGGAACGAATGCATTTTTTGGCTTGTATTGATTGCGAGCTTGACAGCCAATTAGGCTGCATCCGCTCTGCGCAGCACATACCCCACCCGCGGAAAATGCACATGCACCACACCCGCGCGCGCCTCTTCGCGCCGCAGCGAGTAGTGCGTGCGCGTGGCCGCGATCAGCGTGCCCTGGGTGGCTTCGGTGCCGAAGGCTTCTGCGGCGATGGTGACTTCACTGCCCAGCGCAATGCCGTGGTCGTCCTGGAAGGCGCTGCCCTGCAGTAGGTTTTGCCCCGCCGGCATCGGCTCAGCGCGCTGGGCCACTGTGACTGCGTCTTGCGAGCTGAGCGGGCTGGAGATGCCATGGCCGATGGCGGCCATTCGGTCCAGCCACTCGCCCACTGCCGGTGTGGCGCTCAGGATGTCGGCCATCACTGGCACCTGCACGCGTGTGAACCACAGCGGGTGGTAGGCGGCGAAATCGGCCACGCAGGGCTCTATGCCAAACATGAAATCGTGCTCTTCGGCCATGTGCGCAATGCGCCGCAAGTAAGAGCGATAGGCCGATGTCGCATCGGCCGGGCGCAGCCGCACCAGGTTCACGCTCATGGCCTTGCGGTCCTCGCCAAAGGCCTTGGCCACCTCCAGTGCATCATTGGCAAACACCTGCGCCGCGCCCTTGGGTTGCAGGTTGTAGCCCATGGCTGCCCAAAATAGCGTGGTGTCGGCCCATTGCGCGAAGATGCGTGAGACACCCTTCAAGTGCGCCGGGTACAGCGTCGGCGCCGGCTGCACATGCTCCAGCACATCGCAGATCAACGCGGTGTCGCAGTAGATATCGGCGCCCACCTGGAGCAAAGGCGTCTTGCGAAAACCACCGGTCAGGGCCAGCACGTCGGGCTTGGGCATCACCGATGGGATCATCACCGATCTCCACACCTGTTTCTTGAAGCCAAGCACCATGCGGATCTTCTCCGCGAAGGGCGACATCGGGTAGTGGTGCAGGATGAGATCGGTCATGGTGTGGGTCCTTTGGGTTCAGTTGGCCACTTGGACGGCGTGGCATCGACGAATTGAACGCTCCTGCCTGCGCATATTTCCAATTGTGAGTATGAGGATATTGCCAGTTTGGACCGACAATATCATCTCAATGCGTTTCGATGAAAAAGGAATCCCCATGCGACCGTCCGTTGTGCTCGCCATGAAGCGAAGTGCTGTGCGCGAAGCGGTAAGCCGTTTTCCCACAGCGAATCCGCGCGTCTTCGGCTCAGTGCTGCGTGGCACAGACCGAGACGGCAGCGACATTGATCTGTTGGTCGATGCGCTTCCTGGCGCCACGCTGTTGGACTTGGGCGACTTGGAGGACGAACTGAAAACACTGCTCGGTGTTGACGTCGATTTGCTGACTCCCGGCGACCTGTCACCGAAGTTTCGCGCCAAAGTACTCGCGGAGGCGCAACCAGTATGAGCAGCGCTGGACGGCTCCGAGCTGCAGTGCCCCCCCCGGGGGGCAGTGCAGCAGCGCCAGCCGCAAGCGTGGGGGCGACATGAGCGAGAACCGACTGCCCGATTACCTTGAGCACATGCAGCAAGCTGCAGCCGATGCGCGCAGCTTCGTAGATGGGTTGACCAAGGATGCCTTCCTGACCGACAAGCGTACCCAGCAGGCCGTCATCATGAGCCTCATCGTCATCGGCGAAGCCGCCACAAAGGTGATGGATGGATACGCCGAGTTCGTCCAGATGCATGCCGAAGTACCGTGGCGTAGCATGCGCAACATGCGTAATCGCATGGCCCACGGCTATTTCGAAATCAACCTTGATGTGGTGTGGGAGACGGTTCAAGAGTGGCTACCGGAGTTGCTCAACAAAATTCCCGCTGTGCGTCACGACGCTGACGAACAAGACCGCAGCTAACACTAAGCATGGTGTGTGCCCTTTGGGTTCAACGCGGCATAGCCCGCGTGATGATGGCATCGAAATCGGTGCCTGCTCCCAGGGTGCCAAAAGTCTGGCCCCAATTGCCCGCCAGACGCGAATCGCAAAACGCCTGGAACACCGCGTCCGGTGCGCTTTGATGGAGCAGCCCGGCCTGCATCACCAAGGCTACATCTTGTGCCAGACGGCGCGCCTGCACCTCGGTGGCCATGGCTTCCACTCTCAAGGGCAGTTGCGCCACCAGCCGGTCGAGCGCCGGGTGTGCGCCTTTGGCTGGTGCCAGCTCATGGGCCAGCGCGGCGGCGGCATCGGCCTTGCGAATCGCCCGCAGTAAATCCAGCGCCATGATGTTGCCCGCGCCTTCCCAGATGGAGTTGACTGGCATCTCGCGGTAGATGCGCGCCATGATGCCCTCGCCCTCTTCTTCGACATAGCCGTTGCCGCCCAGGCACTCCATGGCCTCTTGCGCAAAATGGCTGCCGCGCTTGCAGATCCAGAACTTGGCGATGGGTGTAAGCAGGCGGGCCATCGAGGCCTCTTGCTCATCGTGGCTGTTGTCGAAGGCGCGGGCCAGGCGTATGGCCAAGGCTGTCGCGGCTTCAGATTCAAGCGCAAGATCGGCCAGCACATTGCGCATCAGGGGCTGATCGATCAGGCGTTTGCCAAAGGCTTCGCGCTGCGCTGTGTGGTCGAGCGCGATCGACAATGCCTGGCGCATCAGGCCGCTGGTGCCCAGGGCACAGTCGAGCCGCGTCATGGTGCCCATCTCCAGTATCTGCGGCACGCCCCGCCCTTCCTCGCCCACCAGCCATGCGCTGGCATCGTCAAACTCCACTTCAGAGCTGGCGTTGGCCTTGTTGCCCAGCTTGTCCTTCAAACGTTGTATGCGAATGGCATTGGGCTGGCCAACGCCATCGGCATTCGCATCGGGCAGCACCCGCGGCAGAAAGAGGCAGCTCAGGCCACCCGGCGTGTTCGCCAAAATCAGAAACGCATCGCACATGGGCGCTGACATGAACCACTTGTGTCCCGTCACACGAAAGCGCCGGCCCCATGCATCTTGGCCATCGGGCCGCGCCTGTGTGGTGTTGGACCGCACGTCAGAGCCGCCTTGCTTTTCCGTCATGCCCATGCCCATGGTCAGGCCCGGCTTGTCGCGCCACAGCTTCATTGCTGGGTCATAGGAAAGGCTGGCCAGGCCCGGGCCCCAGTCGGCGTACACCGCTGCATTTTTGCGCAGCGCGGGTGTGACCGCATAAGTCATGGAAATCGGGCACAGAATGGATGGCTCCAGCTCGGTGAAGAGCATGAAGGCTGCTGCACGTCGTACATGCGGCGAAGCCGACTTCTCGCTCCAGGGCGTGCCGTGCAAGCCTGATGCGATTGCGGCGCTCATCAGCGCGTGGTAGCTGGGGTGAAACTCCACCGCATCGAGCCGATGGCCAAAGCGGTCATGGCTTCGCAATTGCGGTGTGTGCACATTGGCCAAGCGGGCGTGGGCCTGCATGTCCGCGCGCCCGAGCATGCCGCCCAAGGCGAAGAACTGCGCCGTGTCCAGTTGCGGGGCGTTGTGTTTCAGCGCAGCTTGCAGCGCGCGGTTGCCCTCGAACAAGTTGTAATCAACCAAGGGCCTGGGCTGGTTGAACACTTCGTGGGTCAATTGGGCCATGATGATGTCCTCATCGAGACGTGGGCCATGGATATTGGCACATTCTGAGGCGCTGATATTGCTCCAGAGCAAACCAGGGCCTTGACTTCACGACAAGGGCCACTCGCCATTGCAAAGTTCAATCCAGCGTCAAGCCCGGCACCGGTCTCAGCAAAGAAGATCGCTGTGCTCGCAAGAGCGGAAACACCTGCGCAATGAAGTCCTTCCACGCCGGTTCGGCCGCGATGCCGGCGCGCGCAGTGTTGCGCTCATCCAGATCCTGATAAGGCCACAGGTGCACGACTTGGTGAATGCTGCCCACCGCAGGCGTCCAGATGCCGAAGTTGCGGGAATACTTCTCGCGCACGGGCAAGACCTCGGCCAACAAGCGCGCGTAGGTTTCCGCGTGAAAAGGGTTGATGTCGTATTGCCGAAAATCGTAGAGCTTGCTGTCATTGCCCGGTCGCGTCATTTTGCGGTAGGGCTTGAGCAGCATGGTGGTCGCACCTGCCAGCATGGGCCCCAGCACCTGGGCATGCGCCTGCCAGGCAGCGTCGGCAGACAGCACCGACGAGGCCTCTTGCTGCTGGCCCGCGTCGGCGAACTCCCAGAGGCTGTAGAGATTGTTCAACTCGCCAAACTCGCTGGTCCAGGCGCCCAGGCAGCGGCCGGGCTGCAGCTTGCGCCGCAGCGCCAGAGTCTGCGTGGCAAACAGGCTTGCCATTGTCGCAAGCTGCCCGGGGCGACCGGTCTGGATGGACATTTCATGAATCATCGTGATGAGCGCTTTCAAACACAGGCCATGGGCCAAGAGATGTGAATGAATGGTAGACAGATCAGCCGCTCTCTACAAGCGCAGCTAGGGTGATCCACGTTGACAAGGGGCGCAGCTCTGCGAATACTGCCAAAACCACACGCCGTATCATTTCTACCTCCGCACATGCGGACTCTCCTGAGGAAACACATGAACCGAATCGTCCGCATGGCGATGGCAGCATGCCTGATTGCCTTTGGCGCTATCTCAAGCGCCTTTGCCCAAGCCTTCCCCGACCGCCCCATCCGCCTGGTCGTAGGCGGCCCGCCCGGCGCATCGGCCGACTTTATGGCCCGCATGATGGGCGACAAGCTGTCAAAGGCCCTTGGCCAGCCAGTGGTCATCGAGAACCGCCCGGGTGCCGGTGGCGTGCTCGCGGCCAAAGCCGTGGCCACCGCCAAGCCCGATGGCTACACGCTGTTGATGCTGTTCTCGGACAACATCGTGGTCGCGCCTTTCCTGCAGAAAGTGCTGCCCTATGACCCGCTCAAAGAGCTGATCTTCGTCAGCGCCATCGGCCGCAGTTTTCCCTTCATCCTGGCGGTCAATCCCAATTTGCCGGTGCAGACCTTCGACGACTATGTCCGCCTGGCCAAGAGCGCCCCAAAGCGGGTGAGCTTCAGCACCTACGGCCTTGGCAGCTTGCCGCAACTGAGCTTTGAGATCATGTCCGCCAAAATCGGGGCCGAGTTGCTGCACGTGCCCTTCAAGGGTGGCGCCGAGAGCTATCAGGCCGCAGTTGCGGGCAACGTGGATTCCGTGGCCGGCACCAGTTTCATCGAGCTGCTCAAGTCCGGTCGCTTGCGTCCGCTCGCCGTGGGCGGGGCCAAACGCTCAAGCAATTTTCCGAGCCTGCCCACCTTTGCCGAACTCGGCTTTGGCGACAGCCTGTTCCTGGGTGTGACATTCGGCATTGCCGCACCAGCCGGCACGCCGCGCGAGATCGTCGATCGCCTTGCACTGGAGCTGAAGTCAATCACTCAGATGCCCGATGTAACCGAGCGGATGCCTGCCGTGGGCATCGAGCCCTTCTATGCCGGCACTGAGGAGTTCACCGGCCTGATGAGAGCCGGCATCAACACCTTTGCGCCTCTGATCAAGAGCCTGGGTCTTGCGCAATGACAGAGAGCGCGGCTGTCATGCAGCACCCTCGCCCCCAGCCAAGACCTTCATCAGCCGCTGCACCTCGTCATGCGAAAGCGCATCGATTCGCTGCGCCGCAGCGATGACCTCTTCCACCTGCGCGTTCGCCAAGCCCAGACCCAGGCAATTGCGTGCCTTGCCCAATATTTCGTCATCGCGCAGAGGCGGCCCTTTGGTCAGGTAGCCGCGCGGCGCTGCGCATCGGGTGCGGATCTCCCTGCCATCGGCCAGGCGGACCTTGAGCGCAACTTCCATGTTCTCGAAATGCGCGGGCGCATCGGGTAGAACGACGAGCGTGATGCGTGGCAGCAAGCGCGCAATGTCCTGTCGGGCCAAGCGCTCATCGGTGAAGCTCTCAATCACCACCTGTCGGTCCAGCAGCGCCACGGCTGTGGTGTATTGAAAACTGAATTTCCCCTCCAGACCGGTGCGCGGCAAGGGGCGATTCACGTAGCTCATGTCCGGCGTGGTCAGCTCCACACTTTCAATAGCACCTGTATCGTCAATCTGCGCCGCCGCCTCCAGCGCTGCAGTGATGCAAAAGTGAGTGCCGTACTGCGATGGAAACAGTTTGATCGCATAGCCCGGGCTCTCGATCATCAAGGGCCGGCCAGTGCCGCAAAGCAGGTCTTCATCCAGCCGTGGCACCAGCGAGCCGACGAAGCCACGGGGCACGTCGAAAATCTCGTCATTGGCGGTGAAGCCCTTGTGCGCCAGCAGCGCCGCCATCAGGCCATTGGCGGTGGCGTTGCCGCAATGCAAGGCTTTGGTCATGCTGCCCACATTGGCCATCAGGCTGCCACAGGTCGATGCGGCAATGCCGATGGCATGGCGCAACTGCAAGACGCTTAAGCCCAGCACGCGCCCAGCGGCGATGGCCGCACCGATCGGGCCGACCAGTCCGGGCGGGTGAAAACTAAACTGACGCGGCTCCATCATCTGGGAGGCAAGGCGCACCCGCCCCTGCGCCTCCACACCCGCCACAAAAGCGGTGAGAATGCGCCTGCCATCAGCCCCAGAGAGCTGCGCCGCCGCAAGAATGGCCGGTAGCACGGTGGACGTGGCGTGATTGGCCGGACTCCACATGGCCTCGAAATCCAGCACATGCATGGCCGCGCCGTTCATGCGCGCTGCGCCAAGCGGCTCGCATGCAAATCCACCGCCTATCACGGCGCATGGCCCGCCCTCGGCCGCGAACGCGCTGCGCAGCAAGGCCGGCCCCTCTTGGCGGCTGCCGGCCATGGCCACGGCCAGCCCGTCCAGGATCAATCGGCGCGCGCCGGACTTGACCACCTCATTGATGTTCTCGTAAGCAAGGCCGGCAAGCAGCGAGCAAAAATCTGAACTCAGGTGGGTGGACTTGCTCATGCGCGTGCCCTTGTATTCTCTGCATGCCCGCCCACATGCACACCCAGCGCCCGCCATGCGACATCGTGCACAGGCGTAGGCACGCCTGCCGCTTTGCCCATGCGTACCACAGCACCACTGAGCGAATCGAGTTCCAATCTGCGGCCAGCCAGCAAGTCCATCAACATGGAGGGCCTTGCCTCGCGCGGATACGACTTCACTTCTTCAAGCAAGACAGTCACGGTGTCGCTCGCCATCGGCACGCCGCGTGCGCCAGCCACTGCCACCACCTCGGCCACCGCATCGGCCAGCAGCGAGAACAGCGCGGCGTTGTCCAGTATCTCGCCCAGGTTCGCACGCGAGAGGCAGGCCACAGCGGAAAACGGCGCGAGCCGGGTGAACTTGCGCCACAGATCGGCGTCGATGTTCTCAGACACACGGCCTTCGATTCCGCAGGCCACCAGCGCGGCCGCGAACTGAGTGCAGCGCGGGCTTGCACTACCGTTGACTTCGGCGAATATCAATTTGCAAAACTCGCTGCGGTGCACCACCCGCCCCGGCCCCGCCAGATGCGAGACCACGAAGACCAGCCCCTTGACCACATGCTCCACACCCAGCACGGTTTGCAGTCGGTCGGCGGAATCGATGCCGTTTTGAATCGGCACGACCATGGTGTGCGGCCCCAGCAATGGCTTGATTTTGGCGGCAGCGTCTTCCAAATCGTAGAGCTTGACGCACAGCACCACCACATCCACCGGCCCGACCTGTGCCGGATCGTCGCTCGCGTGCACACTGGCAAGGCGCAAGTCGCCTTGCACGCTTTGAATGGAAAGGCCGTTTGCGCGCAGGCCCGCCAGATTGGCGCCACGCGCGATGAAGCTCACCTCATGGCCGCCGGATTGCAGCCTGCCCCCCACATAGCAGCCGACACCACCCGAGCCGTAGATTGCAATGCGCATGGCAGGTTCAGTGACGGCCCGCGCCCTACTTCAGCTTTCGCTCTGACCACTCCACCAGCATGTCGCACACCTTGTCGATGATGTGCGGCTTGCCCATGGGGTAATGGCCGCAGCCCTCGATGTTGTGGTGCTCACCGCGCGCGCCTACTGCGTGGCGCCACTCGTTCATGTCACTGGGAAAGACGATCTCGTCCTGCATGTAGTTGATGTTGAGCACCGGCACCGTGGTCTCTGCGATTCGCTTGGGTCCATCGGCCATTGAGCAGTCGATGCTCCATTGGCTCAGCCAGGAGCGCACGGTGGACAGGCGCGCAGATCCATTGGGCGCGTAGTTGTCATCGGCCAGCTTGTTGCCCAGCGTGGTGGATGCGCTGCGGCCCGAGGCCTCCAGGCTCAGATCCACATAGCGCGGATCGGCCAGCGTGCGGTTCACCACGAAAGGCTCATCGGTCAGCGGCTGATCCGGGCCGAGCTTGGCGTACTGGGCCAGCCGCCCCTTGCACCAGGCGGTGATGCGCCGGTTGCGCGCAAGCTGCGCAGCACGCACACGGGCGACGAACTCGGGCGTGAAAGGCGGTCCGTTGGCCGGGTTGAAAATATCCAGATCGGGGTCGGTGGCCAGCACGTCGTGCTCGTCCGTCACAGCCGCATCCAGCCTGTCGGTGAGAATGCGCGCGCGGCCGTGGTGGCCGGCAATGAGTGCAATGCCGTCAGCCGGCACCAGGCCCGACGCCACCAGATCGACTGTCTGCCCGTCGGGTGCAGTGCGCACCGTGGGCTTTTCGGCCTGCGCCTGGAAGTAAGCAGTGAGCGACGCGCCGCCCGAGTTGCCGATCAGGCAGACACGGCGGTAGCCCTGATCGCGCAGAAAGCGCACAGCGCGGCCGACATCCTGCACTGCACGCTCCATGATCAGGAACGACTCGTTGTTGGCATACCGGGTGTTGAGCCCGAGTATGGCCTTGCCCCGCTTCTGCATTGGCTCGAGCAGATAGTGGTTCATGAAGTTGTTGGCCGGATGGGTCACCACGAACGCGATGTCCTTGCCGCAGCCTTCGCTTGCCAGACGGGCGTAGATCTTCGGATTGGTGGCCTGTATACCGCTGCGCGTCTCGGAGGACGAACCCCGATCGGCGTCGAGAATGACGAGTTGTCCCAGAGTGTTCATGGCTTGCCTCAGGCGGTGGCCGTGGCTTTGGCGAGCCGTGCTTTCTCTTCGGTCCAGCGCCGGACCACCCCAGCGGCCTTGGCCGCGTCTTCCTTGTATCGATCGCTGTCGGTGGGCACATGGGCGGTGAGCTCCATGCGGTGACCATTGGGGTCGTTGAAATAGATTGAATGGAATGGCTCGCGCACCACCGGCCCTTCCACATGCACGCCGGCTTTCTCCAGCCTGGCCTTGTAGGCATCCACCTCTGCGCTGTTGGCGCAAAAGTAGGCGAAGTGCGGCGCGAACTTGGGCTGGCTGGGGTCGGGCACGGTGTTCATGGCGGGGAACTCCGGCGCGTCAAAGAAGGCAATGAAACTGCCGTCCCCCAACTTGAAGAACAAATGCAGATAGAGGCAGGGCCTGCCCTGGTAGATCTCGCAGCGGTCGGCGATGGTCATGTCCAGGCCCAGAATGCCTTGGTAGAAGTCAGTCGTCTGCTGCGCATCAACGCAGCGCAATGCCACATGGGCGCATGAATGAATTGCCATTGTCTTGTCCTCTTGATAACTTGAAACTCAGTTCGCCATCATTGACTGGCCAGGCCCAGCCGCTTGATGTGGGGCAGGTAGCTCTCGATCGCCTTCTTCACCATCACTGTGATCTGCTCGCCGCTGGCGGCATAGGGCTCACTGACAATGGCCGCCAGGCGATCGACGGAGTCGGGTGCCTCGGCCACTTTTCGTGCCTCGATGCTCAGTTTTTCCATGATGTCCTTGGGCGTTCCGGCAGGCGCCGCGACACCATAGACCACCGGCCCGAAAATCTGGTCGCCGTAGCCCAACTCGGCCAGCGTCGGGATGGCAGGAAAGTTCGGCGAGCGCTTGGTGCCGCCCACCGCCAGGGCGCGCAGCTTGCCGCCTTTGACCAACTCCACGATGTTGATGCCCGCGACCGAATCCACACTGCCGCCCACCACCGCTTGCTGGCTCTCCACACCGCCCTTGTAGGGCACGTGGAGCATCTCGATCTGCGCCTGCGCGCTCATCATCTCGTAACTCAATTGGGGAAAACTACCCAGGCCGTAGGTCGCAAATGTCACCTTCTTGGGCGCGCTCTTGGCCAGCTTGACGAACTCATCGAAATTTTGCGCCGGCACCTTGGGATGCACCACCAGCAGAAAGCTATTGCTGCGGGCGACCGCGCCAGCGTATTCGAGGTCTTTGAGGGAATCGTAAGGCGCCGTCTTGGACAGCAAAGGCGCGATGGTCAGGTTGTCCGCAAAGAACAGCAGCAAAGTGTAGCCGTCGGCCTTGGATGAGGTAACGCTTTTGACCGCCAGGATGCCGCCGGCACCAGGGCGGTTTTCCACCACCACCGGCTGGCCCAGCGATCGGCTGAACTTGTCGGCTACCAAACGCGCAACCGTGTCGGCTGCGCCACCTGCAGGTGCGCCCACCACCAGCCTCACAGGACGATCCGGATAGGCCTGAGCCAGCGCGGTGGATGCGTGGACACTGAGGACCAGGGCCGCGGTGATGATCTGCAGAAGTCTGTTCATGGTGCCGGACTGGTGAGTGGGTGATGAAAAAGCGCCGGAAGGACGCCGCAAAAACGCAAGGAAACGCAAGGAAAACGCAATGGCTTTGCCAAGCCCGCACAGGCCAAAGGTGGCCGCGTTTTGAAAAATAGAATGCTAGCCTGTTATCTTTTTCGTCCGATGAGGGATAACCACGAGAGTGCCTTTCGCGCAGAGAGCTGCGAACTTTCAGGAAAGGGTTTTCCCATGCACTCAAAAACGCAACGGCGACCTAAAATCAAAGCCACTCGCAAAGCAGGTTTCCGCCCGTCTCATCCGCCCTGTCTGGCATGCGCGCACGCATGCCACTGCCCACCATGAGGCGCTCCTCAATATTGTCGGTTGGATCGGTTTGTGCCCATGATTGTTGAAGGTCTTTTTTCAAACGAGATCGCCCTGGTGACCGGCGGTGGACAAGGCATCGGCAATGCGATCGCCACCGCCTTGGCAGCTGCAGGCTGTAGGGTGGTGATTGCCGATCAAGACGCAGAGCGCGCCAAGCACGCGGCGCAGCAGATCACCGACGTCGGCTACAGTTGCGTCGCACGCCAGCTCGACGTTGCATCCTGGGAAGCCTGCCAAGCCCTTGCAGTTGATTTGCAAAGCTCGGTCGGCGCGGTCTCGGTGCTGGTCAACAACGCCGGCATCACCAGCCCGGTCAAGCTGCTGGACGAAAATTTCAACCATGAGATGGACCGCATCTTGCACGTGAACCTGTATGGCGTGCTCAACATGTGCCGGGCCTTTCTCGGCCATCTTGAGAGCACCCGCGGCTGCATCGTCAACGTCTCCTCCATCACCGCGATTGCAGCGGGCAATAGCTCTCTGCCCTACGGCGCCTCCAAGGCAGCGGTGTCGCAAGCCACTCGCAGCCTGGCCCGTGAGCTTGGGCCAAAAGGCATACGCGTCAACGCCATTGCACCCGGCCTCACCCAGACGCCCCTGGCGGCCCGGGCCTGGGACGACCCCGTGCGTCTTAAGGGCAACACCGATCGCACCATGCTCAAGCGCCTTGCGCAGCCGCAAGACATGGCCGGGCCGGTGCTGTTTCTCGCCTCGCGCATGGCCCAGTACGTCACTGGCGTGACCTTGCCGGTCGATGGCGGCCATCTTGCAAACTGAACACCCGGCAATGGCTTGCCCCACAAGGAAGATGTCATGAGTTTTGAGATCAAGGAACACTACGAAGGTGTTCCGGTCGTCGATGTGGACCCGTTCTCACCCGAGACACTGCGCAGCCCGGAGGCGTTCTGGGCTGACCTTCGAGACGTCGGCCCGGTGGCCTACATCCCCCGCTACGGCAACTACATCTTGTCCCGCTACGAAGAAGTTCGCCAAGCTCAGGCCGACTGGCGCGCGCTCACCACCGCAGCCGGTGCCGGCATGTCCGACATCCGCAAGGCAGATCACTGGCGCCCAGCCAGCGTGATCGTCGAAGTCGATCCGCCGCGCCACACCGAGGTGCGCAAAGTCCTCAACAAAGTCATCGCCCCGCCCATCGTGCGTGGCTGGCGCGAGCGCTTCGAAGAAGACGCGCAGCAAATGGCCGACCAACTGGTCGCCAAGGGCCGCTTCGATGGCGTGCGCGACGTGGCCGAAGCCTATGTGCTCAAGGTGTTTCCCGAGTCCATCGGCCTTGACATCAACCGCGAGCAAGCCGTGGCCGTGGGCGACCTCAATTTCAACGGCATTGGCCCCAAGAATGAGCTGCTGCTCCAAGCCCAAGAGAAAGTCGCGCCCTTTCTGGAGTGGTGGCACTCCAGCATCAAGGGCGAGACGATCAAGCCCGGCGGTTTTGGCGAGTTGCTGTTCAATGGCGAGGCCACTGGCGAAGTGCCCAAGGGCATGGCAGGCGCACTCACCAGCACCTTCCTGCGCGGCGGGCTGGACACCACCATCAGCTCCATTGGCAGCGCGCTGTGGCTGCTGGCCAGCCATCCCGATCAATGGCAGCTTTTGAAAGAGCGGCCCGAGCTGCTTCGCAACACCTTCGACGAAACCCTGCGGATGGAATCTCCCATCAGCACCAACTTTCGCACCACTGCTTCAGGCCCATGCCAGATCAGCGGCTTCACTTTGCAGGGCGACAAGAAAGTGCAGCTCCTGCTGGGTGCTGCCAATCGCGACCCGCGCCGCTGGGACAAGCCCGACACATTCGACATCACGCGCGATGCGTCGGCGCATGTATCGTTTGGCAATGGCATTCATGCCTGTGCCGGCCAGTTGATCGCGCGGCTTGAATTTGACTGCATCATCAAGGCCTTGCTCCAGCGTGTGGCCAAGCTCGAGTTGGACGGCCCGGTACGCCACCGGCCCAACAACGCACTGCGCACGCTTGAAACCCTTCCCTTGCGGATCACACTGCATGCCTAAAATCACTTTCATCACGCCAGCCGGCGAGCGCCACGAACTGCAGGCCAAGCTGGGCAGCAGCGTCATGCAGGTGGCCATTGATGCGGGCATCGATGGCATTCATGCCGAATGCGGCGGCGCTGCCGCCTGCGGTACCTGCCATGTCTATGCCGAAGAACAAATCCTCAAGCGCCTTGTGCCGCCTGAAAGCAACGAAGAAGCCATGCTCGACTACACGGTCGAGCCGCGCCAGCCCAGCAGCCGCCTGAGCTGCCAGCTTGTGATCACCGACGATATGGATGGTGCGGTTTTCACCATCGCCGCGCGCCAGATCTGATGCTGATCCATGAGCTGTGCACCCAAGAGGCAAAGCCCGGCGCCCTGCCCCAGCTGCTGGCGCAGTTTCGCGCCGAAGGCCTGAGTCTGCGAGACGGCCGTTGCGGCATTTTCCGCGGTGCATGGACCACCGAGTTCGGCCAGCTCAATCAGCTGTTCACGCTCTGGGAGCACGCTGACGCTGCGTCCTGCCTGGCAGCCACCGAAGCGCTACATGCCAGCGCCGACTGGATGGCCCATGCAAGAGCCTGCGCGCCCTTGCTGCACAGCGTCTCCTCCACGCTGCTGGCGCCGCAGCGCGCGCTGGGCTGTGCCTACGATGAGGGCGTCGTGTTCGATTTGCGTGAATACGATCTGCAGCCCTACATGGGGCAGACCTACTCGCGCATGCTCGCGCAAGTCATGCCGGTGCGCTTGGGCTTTTCAAAGAACTTCTGCATCTGGCTACCCGCCGCCGCGCAGGCGCACCGCCTGGTGCACTTGTGGCCTTATGAAAGCATTGCGCAGCGCCTGGCACTGCGCACCGCCCTGGCCGCCCACCCCGAGTGGAAAGCCTTCGTTGAGCAGGCCGTACCGATGATCGTGCGGCAACGCTCAACGCTGGTGCGGCCGGTGCCAGGGCTGCTTGTGCGCTGACGACGGGGCTTCTGAAAGATCACATGCTCGGCGAACGCGGTGACCTCTGACCTGGTCCGCTCCGACTGGGCAGGGACTCTGCGCGGGCTCTTGCTGGCGCCCCTGGCTCGGCACCGGGCGGAGTCGGAACTGTTGCAGCGAGCAAGAGTCGGACGATTTCCCAATGCCCCTTTTGCACGGCGATCATGAGGGCGGTACGACCATGCAAGTCAGCTTGATTGACCCGCGCCCTCGCGCCGATCAAAGCTAGAACGGCTTGCGTATGCCCCCGCTCGGCTGCGATTAGCAAAGGAAAGTGCGCCCTAATGTTTAGGGAAGAAAAGCGGACAGTTTGGTCAGCGGGGGACGTTTCACGGCTCAAACGACCGATTGCTGCCGCGTTGCCTGCCGCGGCGGCTACGTGGGCCAGGCTGTTGCCCGTTGTCGCGTCTATGTACCAAGTAAGTTCGGGGTCGGTTGCGATAACTTCTGTCAGCAACATCCAGTTGAAGGTCTTGATGGCACTGCAGGCTATCTGGAAATTGGTTTCGCGTTCGGCGGTTTCAAGGAAAGGCAGCAGAAATTCAGGGTCTGGAGCGATTGAATCCTGGGGATTCCGATCCTGATCCTGATCCGGAGCTGCCATGCCTGCAAAGAATAGCGCTAGGCGATCTCCTTCCAGAAGTTGCTGGGCGCCTTGTTCGATTTCGGTTAAGGCTGGCCGAGGTAGATGTTTCTGAAACTCCCCGGCTAATGCCGCTGGGCATAAGGCGACGTAGGTTTCACCCAGCAAATTTCCAAATGCGGCGTTGCGCGCGTCCACTTGTTGGGCATCAAAACAGTCGCCGAGCTCACCGGCGAATGCCGTAACGAAGGACTCATCCGCCGAAAGTGCGTCAAGCAACCGATTCTGGTGATACTCAAACCGAGCCAGAAGCAGTTGCTGCAAATGTGGATCGCAGGGGCGCATGTACGGGTCTTGATACACCCCGTCGCCCCCGGTCAGCACGCGCTCCAAAGCGGATCGGGCGTGTTCATCTTGATCTCTGCCGGGCAGTGCATTGAAGATGGCCATATCGGCCATGGCGCGTTGGCTGGCATCTCGTTGAATGCCGTGCAAAGTGCGGGCCAAGAGCTGCACATAGGCAGGCGCCTCGCGGAACGCTTCGGGCGTTGCATTCGCTCGCGCACCTAGATGTTGCAACTGGCGAACGATGGCGGGGGCGCAAACATCGTCGACACCGCCAGCCACTCGCGTGTAGATGGTGCTAATTTTGGTGCGGATGGCAGCGTCGTCTCCTGCGGCTTCAAGGGCTGCAAGCCCACGGTGCATGCTGATTTGCATGCCTCGGCGTTCGCCCTCCAGGGCCTCGGCCTTCGGCAATCCGCGCTCGAGCAAAGCGTCACGCACCTGAAGGGCGCTCAAGCGCTCTGTGGTTTGGTCTGGGGTTGAATCGGCACTGTCTGGGTAGACCCTGTCAAACAGGTCATTGATACGTGTTCGAAGTGTCTCGGTGAAGTCTGTTTGCTCGAGAAGCCTTGTTTCTTCCTCGCTGAAAGCTTGGTTTCCGAAGTCGGCAGGGCTTAAGAGATTGGGATTCATGTAAAACAAAATTTCGCTGGAGTTCTTGTCGGATGCGCAGGGCGAGCTGGTGGGCAGAACCGGACAGGGGCGAAGCCTAGTGGACGCGGCAGGGCTGCTGTCGGCTCTGGCACGAGATGGGGTCGTCAGGGGTACGAAGCGTGAGTTCGACCTGCAGACCTACACGGGGAGAGGCATAAGAAAGCCTTCGTTCACCAGCCTGTTTCGACGACCGTGCGGCGGCGCGGGGCGCTTGTGCGCTGCCCACATCGTCAGTTACATACATACCCTGAGGCGGGCGCGATGGAAAACGAGATAGCATTTCCCTCGGCTTGTGCTGGTGAGTTCGTCAGTGCAAAGCCTCTGCCTTCTGACAAGGAAAACCATGAACATCGACGAGCGTCTGCAGCGCCTGCTGGACAAGGACGAGATTGAAGGCGTGCTTCAAAAATGGGCGCATGGTGTGGGCCGCAAAGACTGGGACAAAGTGCGCGAAGTCTTCTTTGAAGACGCGACCGATGCGCACAGCGGCCGTTACGAGGGCGGCGTAGAAGGCTTCTTCGCCTGGCAAAAGCGCCACCATGTCGGGGTGGAGCAGTCGGTGCATTTCATCGGCTCGGGCAAGATCGAGTTCGCCTCACCCGAGCTGGCGCTGTCGCAGTCCTATGTGCTGGCGTTCCATCGCTATGGGTTGGAGGCGCGGCAGGCCCGCATCGACATCTTTGGCCCGGCCCAGGCCGATCGTGTCAAACCCATGCATTCAAACATCGTGGGCCGCTACATTGACCGCTTCGAAAAGCGCAAAGGAGAATGGCGCATCGCCAAGCGGGTGTCGGTGATCGAATGGGTGCGCTTCGAAGAGGCGCCCTGGGACTTGCCCTTCCAGCCCGGCTGGACGGCAGCCACACGTGACCGCAACGACGCCAGCTACGCCATGCGGCGCGAGATGGGCCTGCCCGACTGACACGTGGGCACCGCCCCCTCCGCCAGCTCAGTGGCCGGTCGGGTTGCCCAGCAGCTTGCGTGCCATGCTCCAGCGATGAACCTCACTGGGGCCGTCATAGATGCGAAAGGCCCGCATGTCGGTGAAGATGCGCATGACGATGGTCTCGCCCGTTACGCCGCGTCCGCCCAGTATCTGCACGCAGCGGTCCACCACCCGCCACTGCGCCTCCGAGCACACCACTTTGGCGCGGCTTGACTCGTAGTTGCCGCGCTCGCCACGATCGAGCAGCCAGGCGGTGTGCCAGATGTGCAGGCGTGCGGTCTGTAGATCCATGTCGTTATCAGCCAGCATGAAGCCCACGCCTTCATGGTCGCCCAATCTCTGGCCGAAGGCCTGGCGGTGGCGTGCGTACTCGGTGGCCACGTCATGTGCGCGGCGTGCCTGCCCCAGCCAGCGCATGCAGTGCGTCAGGCGCGCGGGCGCCAGCCTGATCTGCGCATAGCGAAAGCCCTTGCCCACCTCGCCCAGCACATCACTGGCCGGCACCCGCAGCCCGCTAAAGCGCAGCACGCCGTGGCCGCCGGTGAAGCAGGCATCCATTGCATCCATCTGGCGCACATGTTCGATGCCGGGGCGGTCCATGTCGGTGAGGAACATGCTGGCCGAGCCGTCTTCCATGCGCGCCATGATGATGGCGTAGGAGGCACCGTGGGCGCCGGTGATCAGCCACTTGACGCCATCGATGATGTAGTCGTTGCCGTCGCGCCGCGCAGTGGTGTTGAGCATGGACGGGTCAGCCCCCGCGCCTTCGGGCTCGGTCATGGCAAAGCAGGAGCGAATATGCCCTTGCACCTGCGGGCGCAGCCAGCGCTCTCTCTGGTGCTCGGTGGCCACTGCTTCCATCAAGTGAATGTTGCCTTCATCGGGCGCATGGATATTGAGCGCGATAGGCCCCAGTGTGGAGTAGCCCGCTTCTTCGAAAACCACAGCCTTCTCGATATGGCTGAGGCCCAGCCCGCCCAGCTCGCGCGATGCATGTGGCGTGAGCAGGCCTGCGGCTTTGCCACGCGCCACCAACTCGCGCCGCAGATCTTCTGAGGGGCCATGGGAGGTTTGCCGCTGGTCACCTTCAAGCGGTATCACTTGCTCGGCAACGAATTGGCGGGTGCGGTCGCGCAGTGCGATCAAATCGGGTGGAAGTTCAAAATTCAAGATTGCTCTCCGTGAGTTTTCAAGTTCAGGCGTGTCCGTCGGGGTTGGGCGGCTGGTTAAAGCGTGGCGGCCTCTTTTCTTTGAACGCCTTTTTGCCTTCATGCGCATCGGGGTGGTGATCGGCGATGGCGGTCTTGCCGGCGATGTCTTCGCCTGCTTGCTCCAGCGTTTGCTCGGCCGCGTTGTACACCGCTTTCTTCAGCAAGCGCATGGCCACCTGCGGCCCATTGGCAAGCTCTTGTGCAAATTCCATGGCCCGCGCGGCCAGATCCTGGGGCTCCACCACCTCGTTGACCAAACCCATGCGCAGTGCTTCGTCTGCATCGACGATGCGCTTGCGCATGAGAAAGTCCATCGCGCGTGCCACGCCCAGATGCTGCACCAGCAGCCAGTGGCCGCCTTCATCGGGCAGGTAGCCAAAGCGAAGTGTCGCGCTGCCCAGCTTGGCGCCGCGCGCGGCGATGCGGAAATCGCTGGCCAGCGCGATCGACAGACCTGTCTGAATCGCAAAACCGTTGATCGCGCAGACCGACAGCTTGCTCAGATGGCGGATCGAGCGTGCCACCATTTGCGAGGTGGTGCGCAGAGAGTCATAGCTGCGAAGCTGGGGCGATTCGTTGCCGTAGAGAAGTGGCGGCACCTTGCTGGGCTTCATGGTGTCAGCGCCATATGTTGTGTTGCTGATGTCATCGCCCGCCACAAAGCCCTTGCCGGTGCCGGTGAAGAGCAGCACCCTCACCCGCTCGTCCATCTGGGCCTGGGCCAGCATCTCGATGAAGTCGCGCTTGATGCTGCGTGTGAATGCGTTCAAACGCTCGGGCCGGTTGAATGTGACCGTGGCCACACCTGGATCGCTGATCTCAACTTCAAAGCCCGCGTACTTTCCGGTGTCCATATTGGCTACTCCTTTTGGCCTGCTTTTGTGCTGCGTGTGCTGGCGGGTCTGCGTGGCTTTGCGCGCTGGCTGCCCTGCGCGAATGCGGCCAGCCCGTGGCCCAGCGCAGAGATGGCCTCGGGCTCCATGCCTTCGAGCAGTTTGACAATAGACGATGTGGCCGGTGGTAGTCGCACCTGCGCAGTATCGCGCCATATGCCGTTGAAAAAGATCGACGCCATTTGCTCGGCGACTTCCACCGGGCTGAGCTTGCCCGGCCTGAACCACTCCACCGCGCCGATCAGGCTGCCCAGCAGTGCGGTGCGCAAGACCATCAGGTTGACATCGGCGCGCAGCTCACCGGCGTCCAGTGCGCCCTGCAGCAAGTCGCCCCAAAATTTTGCGTACGCCTGCGGATAGCTGGCAAAGCGTGCCTGCACGGATTCTGGCACCTGGTCATGAATCTTCATGAAGGCCAGTGTGTAGTTGCTGCGGCGCAAGCTGCGTGAGAGCTGCGCGCGCATGGCGATGGCGATGCGGTCCTTGTAGCTGGTCTGGGGCGGCAAGCCCGCCATGGATTCGCGCAGGCTCTCAATGGTGGGGCCCAGCGCGGTCTTGAGAAACTCCTCGACCAGATCTTCCTTGGAATGGAAGTAGTAATACATTGCGCCGCTTTGCGTGCCCGCCTCCAGGGCGATGTCCTCCAGCCGCACAGCCGCGTAGCCGCGCTCGCAAAACAGCTTGGCCGCAGCATCCAGAATCAGCTGGCGTTTGAGTGTGGATTTGGGCCGCGTGCCAGTGCTGGCCCGCACGCGCACGCGGCTGCTTGTCGCGCGGCTTGTGCTGGCAGGTCGCTTGCGCTTGTCTGGGTTCAGGCTGGGTCGGGCGGGCATTGCGCCAAAATATACCAGCTTGATTGGAAAATATAAACTTACTTCGATTACCAGCGCCTCGTAATGCCCGGGACAACAGAGAAATTGAAGCAATGCCGCCGTCTTTCGGGCTGCGCCAGTTTCTAATGCCTTTTAGAAACACGTTGACATACAGCCGCGCTGAGTGAGATACTTTTTTCCGCTCAGGCTTGGGTGCTGGAGCGCCAACACAGGAGTACTTCCGCATGGGCTGCTTAACCGGCAAGGCCGTGATCATCACCGGGGCCGGCCAGGGCCTTGGGCAAGCATATGCGCAAGATGCGGCCAGAGAAGGCGCGGCAGTCTTGGTCAATGACATAGACCCTTCGCACTGCGAAGCCGTCGCAGCGGCCATTCGCGATGCGGGCGGCCTTGCCCTGGCCCACCCCGCCGATGTTTCCGACTGGGAACAAACCCGGCTGCTGATTGATCGCTGCGTGAAGGCCTTCGGCAGGCTCGATGGTCTGGTCAACAATGCCGCGCGTCTGCACAACGCAAAGCCCGAAGAAGAAACCGAAGCCGCGCTGCGCACCATCGTGGAGTGCAACATATTGGGCTCGATGTTCTGCGGCGTGCATGCCAGCCGCCAGATGCTGGCCCAAGGCAGTGGCAGTATTGTCAACGTGAGCTCCGGTGCGCAGACGGGCTTTGCCGGCCTGGGTGCCTACGGCGCCACCAAGGGCGCCATCGCATCCCTCACCTACGCCTGGGCCATCGAACACGGCCCGCGCGGCATTCGCGTCAATGCCATCTCACCCATCGCCCGCTCTCCCATGTCCGAGCAGGGCCGCATTACGTCCATCGCCAGAGGCGAGACGCCGCGCCCGCAGCCAACCGTGATGCCCGCTGACAACGCCGCACTGGTCAGTTACCTGCTGTCCGACCTTGCCGCCGGTATCAATGGCCAGGTGGTGCGCTTTGATGGCAAGAAGCTTTATCTGATGAGCCATCCGCAGGTGATTGACTCGTCGGCGGCCTGCGCCAGCCTGACGCTGGAAAACGTGCAACAGGCTTTCGACACAGAGCTTCGTGCGCGCCTACAGCCGTGTGGAATTGTGCTCGCCCAGATGGGCATCAAAAGCTGAACATGCACCCGCTTGCAGCCAGCTCGCTCGAAAGGCGCACGCGTGCCACCTGGGAGCGCTGCAGTGCGCAGCTTTGCGTTGAATTCAAAGGCCGATCATTCTCCTGGGGCGACGTCGCCCGCTTCGCCCTGCAGCTCGATGCGCTGCTTTCGGCGCATGGCTGCCACCGCGGTCATCGGGTGGCCGTCATTGCGCGCAGCACTCCGGGCGTTCTGGCCAGCCAGTATGCGCTGCTGGGCACCGGGCGCGAGCTCGTCATCGTCAATCCCTTTGCGCCGCAGGCCGCCATCGCCTCCGAGCTGGCGCGGCTGGCGCCCCTCGTTGTGATCGCCCACGCGCGCGATTGGGACACGCCTGAGCTGGCCCAGTGGCAAGGCCCAGCACATGCGCTAGCCGTGCGCATCGGCCACGACGATCTGAGCGCACCCATCGCCAACACACCCGCGCACTGGGCAGGCCTGCCATCGGTCTCACCTGGCGATGCCGCCGCAGTGGAGATGCTCACCAGCGGCACCACTGGCGCGCCCAAGCGCGCACGAATGCGCGCAGACACAGTGGATGCCGCAGGCCAGGACGCCTGGGACACGCTGACCGACATCGAGCGTTACACCGCATCTGCCGACAGGGCGCAACCGTTCCTAAACTTCTGGCCCTTGACCAACGTAGGCGGCCTGTCCTTCGTCTTTCATGCTGCGCTGGAAGGCCGCGCCATGGTGTTGTTCGAGCGATTCGACGTGGCCGCCTATGTGGAGGCGGTGCGCCGCTGGCAGCCGGCTGTGCTCACGCTGCCGCCGGCGCAACTGCGAATGGTCATGGCCGCGCAAGTGGCGCCAAGTGACCTGGCCTGCGCAGCAGTCGTTCGCTCAGCCAACGCGCCGCTCGACCCGAGTCTGCGCGATGAATTCGAGGCCGCATACCGCATACCCATCATGACGTATTACGGCGTCACCGAATTTTGCGGCGTGGTCTCGGGCTGGCCCATGGAGGTCTTCATGCGTCTGCGCAAATCCAAGGCCGCCAGTGTGGGCCTACCGCGTCCGGGCGTTGGCTTTCGCATCGTCCTGCAAGCAGGCGGCAAAGCACTGCCGCCCGATGCCATCGGCACGCTTGAAGTGCGGGTGGGCCGGCTGGGGCCGCAGTGGATCACCACCTCCGACATGGGCCGCATCGACGCCGATGGTTTCCTCTTTCTTGAAGGGCGTGCCGATGGCGCCATCAACCGAGGCGGCTTCAAGATACTGCCCGAAACCATCGTGCAGGCCTTGCGCACCCATCCGGCTGTGTACGACGCCGCTGTCATCGGCCTGACCGATGAGCGCCTGGGTGCGGTGCCCATTGCATTCGTAGAGCTGCGTGAGGGGGCAGCTTTGGTGAGCGAGACTCAGCTACGCGACTATCTGCGCGGCAAGCTGGTCGCCTACCAGGTGCCGCAGCGCGTGCATGTGCTGAGCCAGTTGCCGCGCACGCCCACCATGAAGGTCAACATCGCACAGCTTGATGACATTGCACGTGCCAACCCCGACGCACAATGAAATATGCACAGCCCACATGCCCACCGGAGACAAAAATGAAACTCGCTCTGTCCATCGCAGCACTGGCCCTGGCCCTGGCATCGGCCGCCACACAGGCCCAGCCATCCTCGGCCGCAGCCTATCCTGATCGCACCATTCGCCTGATCGTGCCGCTTGCGCCGGGTGGTTCGGCCGACGCGCTGGGCCGCATGGTGGCCAAGGCCTTGCAGGACAGATTGGGCAAGCCGGTGATTGTGGACAACCGACCCGGCGCGGGCACCACCATCGGCATGCTGGCAGTGGCCAAGGCACCGCCCGATGGCTACACCATTGGCCTGGGCAACATTGCCAGCCATTCGCTCAACCCCTTGCTGATGGCCAGCATCCCCTACGACGCGGCGCGTGATTTCGCACCCATCACGCGCGTGGCTGATCAAGTGGCCATGCTGGTGGTCAACCCCAACAAGGTGCCCGCCACCAATATGACCGAGCTGCTGGCCTATGCCAGGGCCAACCCCGGCAAGCTCAGCTTCGGCTCCACCAGTTCGGGCGGCTCTACCCACATCGGCATGGAACTCTTCGCGGCCAAGGCCGGCATCAAGATGACCCATGTGCCCTACAAAGGGTCCGCGCCCATGCTCAACGACTTGCTCGCAGGCCAGATTGATCTGGTGCTCGATCCCTTCTCCAGCTCGGGCCCCCATGTACAGGCCGGCAAGTTGCGCGCCCTGGGCGTGATAGGGCCTCAGCGGCAGTTTTATGCACCCGAGCTGCCCGCGATCAACGAGTTCGTGCCAGGGGCCGAGATGGTCACCTGGAACGGCATGTTCGCACCGGCCGGCACGCCCACCGCCATCGTGGACAAACTGGCCACCGAAATCCGCGCCTATCTCAACGAGCCGGCCACTCGCGATCTGCTGCGCAAGATGGGCATGACACCCGGCGCAGACTCACCCGAGGAGTTTCGCAAGTTCATCGCCGACGAACGCGCGCGCTTCAAGCCGGTGATCGAGCAGGCCGGCATACGGCTGGAGAACTGATGCACGCCAACGCGTCACACATCGGAGAACGGTCTTGCAACTGAACTTCACGCCCGAGGAACAAGCCTTCAGGCATGAGGTGCGCGCCTGGCTGCAAGCCAATGCGCCCACCGGCAAGCGCCCCAAGGAAGGCGCGGCCATGCGTGAGTTCGACACCGCATGGCAGCGCAAGCAATACGAGGCGGGCTGGGGCGGTATCTCTTGGCCGGCGCAGTACGGCGGCAAGGGCTTGCCGCTCAGCCAGCAGATGATCTGGTTTGAAGAATATGCGCGGGCCGGCGCGCCAGCGCCGGGCAGCATGTTCGTCGCATTGAACCATGGCGGCCCCACCCTCATCGTGCGCGGCACGCCCGAGCAAAAGGCATTTCACTTGCCGCGCATCCTGCGCGGCGAATCGGTCTGGTGCCAGGGATTCTCAGAGCCTTGGGCTGGCTCCGATCTGGCGGGCTTGCGCGCGAAGGGCGTGGTCGATGGCGATCATCTTGTCGTCACTGGCCAGAAAATCTGGACCTCCTACGCCACAGTGGCAAACTACCAGGAACTGCTGGTGCGCACCGACCCAGCCGCACCGCGCCACAAGGGCATCACCTGGGTCATTTGCGACATGAAGTTGCCCGGCATCACGGTGCGGCCGATTCAGGCCATGCCGGGCTACTCGCCGTTTTGCGAAGTGTTTTATGACGAGGTGCGCATCCCCTTGTCCAATGTGGTGGGCCAGATCAACGACGGCTGGAACGTGGCGATGTCCACTCTGTCATTTGAGCGCGGCACCGCCCTCATCTGCTATCAGGTGGAGCTGGAGCGAACGGTGGAGCGGCTGATTGCACTGGCCGGCGAGGTGACGGGGCCGGACGGCATACGAGCGGCCATCGCACATGACGACATCGCCTGCGCATTGGCGCGCCTTCGCACCGAGGCGGCTGCCTTGCGGGCGATGAATTACCTCACCCTCTCGCGCAGCAGCCGGCAGGATGTGCCTGGGGCCGAGAGCACCATGGCCGCGCTCTACTTCGGAGAGTTGCTCAACCGGGTGCACCGGGTGGCTCTGGAGGTGCTGGGCCCGCTGTCCATCGAACGCGCCGGGATCTCCGACGTCTGGGGCTTCGGCTATCTTGACGCGTTCAAGCAGACCATTGCCGGCGGCACATCAGAGATCCGGCGCAACATCATCGGCGAGCGCGTGCTCGGCCTGCCGCGATGATCGATTTTCTTCCCGACCAAAGCCAGGAGCAGGCGCAAGAAAGCTTCATTGCCTTTCTGGGCCGCGAAGCGCCGATCACGCGGCTGCGCAAGCCGCAAGACACGTCGACCCCGCGTGACGCACAACTGTGGAAACCCATGGCCGACCTAGGTTGGCTGGGCCTGGGCGTGGCGCAGGATCAGGGCGGCCTGGGTCTGGGCATTGCAGAGGAGATGCTGTTGTTCGTGCAGGCTGGCCGTCACCTGATCTCGCCTGCGCTGCTGTCCACCGTGATGGGCGCACACCTGGCGAGCGCGCTGGGGCAAACCCAATTGGCCAGTGACGTCATCGAAGGCCGCACGCCAGTCGGCCTGGCCAGTGCCACCAGGCCCGCGCAGCTTGGGGCCCGTTGCAACGGTGACCTTCATTGCTACGACGCGGTGCATTGCGATTGGCTGGTGGCATGGGACAGCACGGGTATTGCGCTGTTGGAGCGATCGGCATTCACGGCGCGTGAGCGCGTTGCTGCCCTGGATGAAACCGTGCTGCTGGAAGTGGCCAGCTTGCATGATGCAGTGCCCGCCGCATGGGTGCCCGCCGCGCAGGCGCCGCTACAGCATCACGCCACCATCCTCAATGCCGCCATGCTGGTTGGCATGGCACAAGGCGCGCGAGACCTGGCTGTGGCCTATGCCAAGATACGCGAACAATTCGGCAAGCCCATAGGCTCATTCCAGGCCATCAAGCACATGTGCGCTGACATGGCGGTGCGCTGCGAAGCGGCATCGGCGCAAACCATTTTCGGCGCATTGGCCAAGCACGAGTTGCGCCCCGATTTGGCCTTCCAGGCTGCCTGCGCAAAATCGATTGCCGTGGATGCGGCCATTGAGAACGGCGCTGCCGCGGTCAGGGTGCACGGCGGAATGGGATTCACCGCTGAGTGCGAGGCCCATTTGTTTCTCAAGCGAGCCCACGTGCTGGACCAGACCGGCGACAACCGCAGGAGGCTGCAGGATTTCGTGCTGCGTCAGGCGGCGCCGGTGTGAGTGTCTTCACGGATGTCGGGCCGGCCATTACGGCCAAAGCTTTCACCCCACAGCGTCGCCGCTTACCTTCACCGCCCCCATCTTTACCAGCTCAGCCACTTCATCTGAAGAATAGCCCGCCTCCTGCAGCAACTGCACCGTATCTTGCCCCAGCATCGGTGCATGGCGGCGAAGCTTGAAGTCCTGGTTGTTGAACTGTACGGGGCTGCGCACGCTGCGATAGCTGCCTTCGGTTGGATGCTGGGCGATGCGAATCATGCCCACTGCCTTCAGGTGCTCATCGCCCTCTAGTTCCTCCAGCTTGCGCACTGGCATGCAGGGAATGCTGGATTTGTCGCAAAACTCAAGCCATTGCGCGTTGGTGTGCGTCGGCGCCATCTCTTGCACCAGCGCATAAAGCAAGTCGATGTGAAGCACCCGGTCGGGCAGGCGGGTAAAGCGCGGGTCCGCCGCAAAATCCGCCTTGCCAGTGAAGGCGAAGAAGTCTTGCCAGTTCTCGTCGGAGTACGGCAGGATGCACATGAAGCCATCGGCAGTGCGCACAGGCTTGCGGTACTTACTGAGCACGCGGGCAAAGCCATAGTCGCCAAGAGGTGGCTCGAAGGCTGCTGCGTGCAAGTGCTCGACCAGCACAAACTCGACCGAGGTCTCCAGCATGGGCACCTCGATGGCTTGGCCGCCGCCACCGCGTGCTTGTTGGTAGAGTCCGCCCAGCACCGCATAGGCCACCGCCTGGCCGGTGATCTTGTCGCACAGCACGGTGGGCGCGAAGGCCGGCGTGCCACTCACCCGCTCTTGCAGACTGGCCAGGCCCGAGCCAGCCTGTATGACATCGTCATAGGCTGCCTTGTCCGCGTAAGGTCCGCTCGATCCGAAACCGACCGCCGCGCAGTAAACGATGTCGGGCTTGAGCGCGCGCACCGAGTCATAGTCCAGCCCCAGACGTGCAATCGCCTTGGGCCGCATGTTATGCATGAAGGCATGGGCGCCGGCAATGATTTTTTTCAGAGCCGCCAAGCCCGCCGCACTTTTCAAATCAAGGCAGATGCTGCGCTTGTTGCGGTTGAGGTTAAGAAAATAACCCGACATGCCCTCATGGCGCAGCGGCTTGTAGTGGCGAACCTGATCGCCTGCGAGCGTCTCCACCTTGATTACGTCCGCACCCATGTCGGCCAGAATGCGCGAGGCATAAGGCCCGAGCACCACGCTGGTGAGGTCCACGATGCGCACGCCTTGCAGCGGCCCATCGGAGAAATCGGGGGGTGTCATACCCGCGCACTCAAAGCTGGGTCAGCATGGGCCACAGTGCGGCGCCCCCCGTGGCGCAGACCTTGTTGCCGATGTCCTGCTGCCAGTAGGCATCACTTCCGAATTCATCGCGCCACGACCACAGCCGCCGGGTGAAGTAATGAAGCTGATGCTCTTGCGTGAAGCCGATCGCCGCATGCACCTGATGGCACAGCGCAGCCACCTGTCCCGCCGCCTCGCCGGCGCGGGCCTTGGCCATGGCCACCGTCATCTCAAAAGCTTCGTGTTGGCCCAAGCCCAAGGCAGACTCCCAGTGCTCAGCCGCCAACTCCGCGCAAGCCGCCGCCGCGGCGCACTGACTGGCCGCCTGCACCAGCATGGTCTGCACCGCAGGAAAGCGCGCAATCGCACGGCCGAACTGCACACGCTCATTGGCATAGTCCAGTGCAAAATCCAGGCAGCGCTCCATGGCGCCCACCATCTGGTGCGCACGCAGCAGTGCGCCGTGGTGCGCAAAGCCCGCCAGAGCCGCCTGCCCGGTTGCAGGGCGCACCGATTGCGCAGACACAGCCAGATCATCGAAGTACACGGTGTCACGCGCTTCGTTGGCTAGGTTCAACTTGGCTTCAGTGCGCAGGCCCGAGGTGGGCACGAGCACGAAGTAGCCCGCGTCCTGCGCATCCCGCGCCAAGACCAGCACCGCCCCCACCTGCCGTGCCCAAGGCACGCGCAGCGCGCTGCCGCTTAGTACAAAACCCGTGGCATCCTGCCGCAGGCGCGGTGCGCCGCCCTGGCTGGCCGGCGCAAGGCTCAAGGGCTGGCCCGGGTACACATCGGCCGCGCCGCCCGCGTGGCTCCACAATGCGCGGGCCAGCATGGTCTCACCCAGAGGCAAGGGCAGCGCGTGGTAGGCGGCCTGCCGCGCCACGCGCAGGCCGTCGCTGGCCAACAGGCCGCTGCCGCCCTTGTCGCTGCTGACCAGCGCCGCCGCGAAGCCGGCTTGCTCCACCTGCTGCCACAGCGGCGCGGGCCACTCGCCTTTATCGGCGGACATGAGCACGGGCCGGGTGACGATCTGGCTGAACAGGCGCTGCGCCTGCTCGATCACCATGGCCGAGAGTTCGGCGTCATAAGCTGTGCTCATCGCAAACCCAATCCACGCGCGATCACGCCGCGCAATACTTCGCGCGTGCCGCCGCGCAGCGTGAAGCTGGGCGCGGTGAGCACAAGCTGGGCCAGGGCTTCGCTGAACTTGTCCTGCGGGTCGTCGCGGCTGGCCTCTACATCGATCACCAGGCGAGCGATCTCGGGTATCTCGCGTTCGAAGGCAGTGCCCAGGTCTTTGATGAGCGCAGCCTCGACATTCGGGCTGCGCCCAGCCTCCAGCATGCTGGCCACTGCGGTGGACATGCGCCGTAAAGTTGCAAGGTGCGCCACCAGCCGGCCCACCTGCACCGCCTGCTCGCGGTTAGGAGATTTGCCAACCCGATCGACCAATGCGCGCAGCAACTGATAGGCGCTCAGAAACCGGTCGGGCCCCGAGCGCTCGAAGGCCAGCTCGGAGGTCACCATGTCCCAGCCTTGGCCGGGCTGGCCCACCAGCATGTCGTCTGGCACGAAGTAGTTGTCAAAGTGAACTTCGTTGAATTCGCGGTGGCCGGTCAAGTCAAGAATCGGGCGAATCGTCACGCCAGGCTGGTCCATCGCGGTGATCATCTGGGTCAAGCCGTCTTGGCGTCGGTCGCCTGCCGGCGCGGTGCGCACCAGCGTGATGAGGTAGTCCGCCTGGTGTGCGTTGGTTGTCCAGATCTTGCTGCCGTTGATGCGCCAGCCGCCCTCCACCTTGTCCGCGCGGGTGCGCACTGCGGCAAGGTCAGAGCCCGAGTCGGGCTCACTCATGCCGATGCCAAAGGCGCATTCTCCGCGTGCGATGCGCGGCAGTATCTCGCGCTTGGCGCGTTCGCCGCCGTGTCGCAAAATTTGCGGGCCCGACTGCCTGTCGGCAATCCAGTGCGCGCCGCAGGGTGCGCCGGCGGCCAGCATTTCCTCGATCACCACATAGCGCTCCAGGGCCGAACAATCGCCGCCGCCGTATTGCCGCGGCCAGGTCATGCCAATGAACCCTGCCGCGCCGGCCCGCTGGGAAAATTCTTTGTTGAAGGTCGTCCAGGTGGTCTTCCACGGCACAAAGCCGCCGCGCGCGAGCTCAGCGGCCAGAAACTCGCGCACCTTCGCACGCGCCGGCTCGTAGGCCGCCAGCCCGCCAGTTGGATCAAATTCGAATTTCATTGCCCGGTGAACTCAGGTTTGCGCTTTTCAAGAAAGGCCCGCACCGCTTCGTCATGGTCCTTGGTGTAGTGCGCCAGGGCTTGATAGGCGGCCGCGATTTCAAGCGAGGTGGCCAGGCTCACATGCTGGCTCTCGCGCAACAAGCGTTTGCTCAGGCGCAAGGTGCGCGCCGGGTTCACAGCGATACGCTGTGCCAGCGCGCGTGCCTCTTGCATCAGAGACTCATGCGGCACCACCTTGGTCACCAGCCCGATCGCGCGCGCTTCGTTGGCGTCGATCGCCTCGCCGGTCAGCATCATCTCCAGCGCCTTGGTCTGCCCCACAGTGCGCGAGAGCAGCCAGGCGCCGCCATCGGCCGGCACAATGCCCAGCTTGACGAAGCTGCTGGCAAAGATGGCGCGCTCAGACGCGACACGCAGATCGCACATGCAGGTGATGTCCATGCCCGCGCCGATGGCCGGGCCATTGACGGCGGCGATGGTGGGCACGTCCAGCTCATACAAGGCCAGCGGAATCTGCTGAATGCCATTGCGGTAGGCATCACGAATCTCCACCGGGCTGCCGGCCGAAAAGCCCTTTTTGTCGCGCATGCTCTTGACATTGCCGCCGGCCGAAAACGCGGTGCCCGCGCCGGTGAGGATCAGCACCTTGACGCTGGGGTCGCGCTTGATGCGTGCGCAGACCTCAACGAATTCCAGCATCTGGTGCTCCTCGGTCAGCGCATTGCGCTCCTCGGGCCGATTCATCGTCAAGGTGACGATGCCTTCACTCTCTTCGTACAGCAAAAAACCGCTCATTTGAATCTCCGCTTTGATGAGCAAGATTCTAGGAGCGGTCAGGTGGCTGTAGAAGTGATATTTATTCCTGGGGTCATAGTCGGGCAGGGAAAGTCAAATGCGCGCCGACGGGGGCGCGCTCAGCGAAGGCTGTGGGAGCGCGGCGAAGGCGCCCGGGGACTGCCGGATCCTGGCGAAGTTGTCTCGCGACGAGATAGATCCTGCTCGTGGACCGCCGGCGAAATCTGCGCCCCAGGCAGTCAGGCCGGGGATGCATCCCCCCAATGGGCAAACTCAATGGGCCGCTCTGAGCTGGCCCGTTGCGCTCGTTGCCTAGATACCGACGTTCGTTGCTCATTTGCCCTGGTTCGTTGATGTATTAGACGTTTCCGAATTCGGAGGCAACCCCGCGTCAGCAATGCAGCGGCATCGGGTGTTGGCCACTGACCCGCAGGCCTACCTCACCAGCGGCACTGTTTTGCAATTACCAGATGCACAAATTGCTTCCAGCGCTGCAGTCAGGTCGCCGCAGTCAGACCGGAAGAGAGCGGGGCCGCTTGATCCCATACTTAACCAATATACGAGCCACCCGCCTCGTGCGTAGTAGCTTTTGTGCCGAAACAAAATCTCACGGCTTTGTGCGTCAACGAACACGACATCAGTTCCCCGAATCAGTGGCGTGCCCTCGACAGACAATCTCGTTTCGTCGCGCATTTCTATCGTTCGTAATCGAGCATTCGAAATATCGGCTGGTCTTATCTGGTTCGCCCTACACAGTTCCTCAAACTTCGGCTTCGCTATCAGCTCATCAAAAAATAGCAATATGAAAAGCAGTGACACTACCAGTCCCGAAACCAAGACAAGACGAATGGATGAGGGGCTTAGCAGGAATGACATATTTTCTCCGGGAAACCTGATTCGCGGGCGATTTGGTATTGATTCACCAGAAGCCTGAACCCGGCATCATGCGGTTGGTGCGCCTTGGCTCGCACAGTGATTTTAGCTGTGACGGTTGATTTGGCCATTGCAATCACTTCCATTGGCTTAACGTACTTTAAATTCCGTTTTCTGAGACGGCCCCAGGTAGTTGTCGCCTCATCTCACGCGCGGGCGTGAGTACGAGGGCTTCACGCCCAGCCAGTTGAGCATCGCCAGCACCGTCGTGCCCTTGAGCATGGAGCTGTTGTCCCCGTGCAAGACCGGTTTGACAGTCATCATCGCAATGCACTCGGCCAGCGCGGTGGGACGTACCAGGTGCGCGGCATGGCAACGCATTCCATTGCCCCGCTGTCACGCGGTAGCAACGTGGCCACTTCTCTGTTCCCGACCTCCCTCACCGCACCCACAAGGCATTGGGCACATCAAAATCCACGCCCTTCTCAATCAGCGAATTCACCAGCCGCAGCATCCCCCGGTTGTCATCGGCACGCCAGATCAGGCTGTAGCTGACTTGCGGCAGCGCCGGCTTGCTCCGCTGCATGACCACCAGCTTTCTGTTGATCAAGGGCAAAACATAGTTCATGGGCATGAAGCTGATGCCCACGCCGGCCACCGTGAGCGCGATGATGGCGGTCATGCTGTTGCAGACCACACCCTTGCGCAAGCGCACCTGGTGCGACTGCTGCCATGCGTCCAGCACCTGGTTCAGGCCCGAGTCGGCGGTGGATGAGATCACCGGGTGGCGCTCGAATGATTTCGCGTCCAGCACCGTGCTGCTGCCGGCTCGCTTGGGCGAGACGATCCAGCAAAATTTCAGAGTGGCCAGGGTCTTATAGGCCACATGTTCCGAGGCCGGCGTGCCGGCGATCACGGCGCAATCGATCTCGCCTCTCTCGACTTGTCGCTCCATGCTTTTGCCCAGACCGACCTGGGGTTTGAAATGCAGGTTCGGGTACTTGTCGCGCAGGCCATTGACGAAGGATGGAAACCAGGTTGTGGCTGACAACTCGCTCAGTCCGATGTTGCAGGTGCCGGCTGCTTCGGTTTGCACGCTCAGGTCCTGACGCATGCTTTTTTCAAGCTCGAGCATGCGGCGGGCCTTCTCAAGCAGGGCTTCGCCTGCCGCTGTCAGCCTTGCACGCTTGCTGGTGCGATCGAACAGGGTTTGCCCCAGATCGCTTTCCAGCTCGGCGATGCGTTTGGACAGCGACGACTGCGTGACATGCAATCGCGCTGCGGCAATGGCGAAGGTGCCAAGCCGGGCCGCAAGGTAGAAGGCTTCGAGTTGCTTGAGTGTCACGTGCGCATGTGCTTGAACGCCTCAGGCCGGTGGCGGCGCGGTCGTCTGGAACGAGGGCCTTGCAGAGAAACGCTCTGCGAATTGGGCCAGCGCCGGGTGTAGCGCGCGCCAGCCGTGGGCCGGCTGAGAGCGATCGAGGTAGCCGCAGCCGTAGGCCACCGCGATGTCGGCCAGGCTGAAACGCCCGCCGTGGCAGAACTGGGCCGTGCCGAGGTCGCGGTTCATCACGGCCAGGGCGCGGCTGATCTTGCTGTGCTGCTTGTCGTACCACTCAGTGGAGCGTCTTTTTTCTTCGGGTTCGCGCGAGTCGTGTGCAATTTCAACCGTGGCATCGACCATGCCATCGGCCAGTGCCTCCCAGCGGCGAACTTCAATTCGGTCTTCAAAGGATTCAGGGATGAGTTTAGGCCCGGCGGAAACGCCGTCGAGGTACTCGACGATCACTGATGAGTCATAGACCGCGCGGCCGTCATCGCGTACCAGCACCGGCACCTTGCCCAGCGGATTGAACTGCGGCACGCTTGAACCGGGCATGGAGGGCCGGTCCACCACGAACTCGCAGGCGATGGATTTCTCCTGGATGAAAATGCGCACTTTGCGCACATAGGGACTTGTGGGTGAACCGATTAACTTCATCGAGGCCTTTCAGACTGGTTTGCAGGGCTGCCGCATGTGCGCAGCCCGTGCATTGTTACGCAAACACGATCAGGCCGCCATGCTCAGGTCGGCGCGCTACACAGCAGTGAGCGTGACGATGCCTGGAAGATTTGTGGGCATGGCGTGTGTGTGACCTGCTCTTTACTCGCCGGTGATCTTGCGTTCACGCACGATCGTTCCCCATTTTTGGGACTCGGTTGTCATGAAATCGGTAAGCTGCGTGCGCGTGGTGGGGTGCGGGGTCAGGCCGAGCTTGCTCAGTGCGTCACGCATCGCGGGATCAGTGAGCACCTTCACGATCTCCTGGTTCCAGCGATCGAGCAAGGCCGTGGGCGTTTTGGCCGAAGCCACGAACGCATACCAGTTGAGCGCCTCGAAGCCTGGCAAGGCCGACTCGGCCAGGGTCGGAATGTTGGGCATGTAAGCCGGCCGGGTCAAGCCGGTGGTGGCCAGTGCCGTCAGCCGGCCTGTCTCCAGGTGCGACAGCGCGGAGGGCGGCGCGGCGAAGTAGCCTGTGAAGCGCCCGCCCAGCAGGTCTTGCATGGCCGGCGCACCACCGCGGTAGGGCACATGAACCATCTCGGCGCCCACGCGCTGCGCGAACAATTCACCAGTCAGGTGCGATGCCGATCCCACCCCGGTGGAGGCGTAGCTCACCGTGCCAGGCGCACGCTTGGCCTGGGCCACGAAATCGGCCAGGCTCTTGATGCCTGAATTGGCGTTGACCACCAGCACATTGGGAAAATGCACACCGCCTGAGAGCGGCGCAAGATCCTTGAAGGGGTCATAGCCCACCTTCATCATGTGCGGCGCGATGGTGAGCGGCCCGATCGAGCCCAGCAAAATCACCGAGCCATCGGCCGGCCCGTTGGCCACTTGCTGGTGGGCGATGTTGCCGCCAGCGCCCGCCTTGTTGTCCACGATCACCGACTGGCCAATGTTCTCGGCCAAGGCCTTGGCGATCAGCCGCGCGGCGGCGTCGGCCGCACCACCGGGTGCGAAGCCAACGATCATGGTCACCGGTCTCTTGGGCGGGAAATCCTGTGCCAGCGATGCGCTGGGTAACGCGAAGACGAAGCCAATCAGGCAGAGCGCCGCTGCCGCGATTCGTTGGCGCTGGATCATGGGGTTGCTCCTTGGGTGCGGGTTGGGGTGCTGACCTGTGCAGTGTGGCACACCCGGCAGGCAGGCCTTGAGCTTGGCAGCCCGACAGTGCCGCGAAAGACCCCTACAGCCGCGCCCGCAGAAAGCGCAGCAACGCGGGGGCCAGCACCGCGCTGTTGCTATGCGGCTCGTCAAGCGCATCGCCGATCCAGAAATGCGCGGCTCCGGGAATGATCAGTTCCCTCGCAAAGTGCCCTGCCTGGCGCAAGGCCTGCAGAAACACCGCCGACTGCGCCTGACCATCCACGGTGGTGTCCGCATCGCCCCAGGCCAGCAGAAACGACACGGCGTTGCTGCGCGCACTGACATACGAGAGCGGGGACGCGTCAAAATACGCCCGCCTGTCGTCCAGAAGGCTCACGCCCAGCAAGCGCTGGCAGATCGGGTCGCGCGGCCTGGCCACCAGATCGTGTTGCCACTGGCGCACCAGATCAAAGATGCCATAGACGCAGACCACGGCTTTCACATCGGCCGATACCTGCGCGCCAGATGCGTCCCAGCGCGGCCCAGCCAGCGCCGCCAGGCTCACCAGATGTGCGCCGGAAGAATCACCCATCAGCGCGATGCGATCAGAGTCCACGCTCAATTCTTCTGCATTTGCCCTCACATGGCGCACCGCAGATTGCACATCCTTGATGGCCGTTGGAAATCCAGGGTGTTGATCAGTGGACAGACGATGCGTCACGGCCAGCACGACGTAGCCGTGGCTTGCGAGCCACGGCCCCCAGTGGCGGTAGTAGTCCAGGTTGTTGCGCTGCCAGCCTCCACCATGCACTGCCACCAGCGCAGGGTATTGGCCGGCCTGAGTCGGGGCATACAGCCGCGCCTGCAGGTGCTGGCCGTCTTCAGTCGCAACGGTGATGTCGGCCAATGAGGTGTCCAAAGATGTGGGCAGATCAGTCGGCCTTGATGTTGTTGGCTCTGGCCACTCCGCTCCACAGTCGGATCTCAGATGACACTGTGTTGGCCAGCTCCTCGGAGGTGCCGCCCTCGGGCGTGACGCTCATGCCAGCCATGCGAGCTTGAATGTCAGGCATGCGTGCCATGCGCGCCACCTCGGTCTGCAAACGCCGCACGATGGCCGCTGGCGTGCCCGCAGGCGCGAACAGGCCGATCCAGATCTTCATCTCCAGGTCCAGACCTTCTTCCTTGAGCGTGGGCACATCTGGAAAAGCCGCATCGCGCGTACCGCTGGTAATGGCCAATGCACGAACCCGACCGCCTTTGACCAGAGAAGCTGCTGTCAATGTGTCGGCAAGGTACATGGACACATCGCCCGCTACCACGGCGTTATTGGCATCGGCCCCGCCCTTGTAGGGAATGTGCTGGCCCTGTATGCCCAGCCGGTTCTTGAGCAGCTCGGTGGCCAACTGGATGGAAGCGGCTGCTGAGGCGTAGTTGGACTTGTCTGGATTGGCCTTGGCATAGGAGACCAGCTCTTTGATGGACTTGCTCGGCCCGTTGGGCGGAACAATGAGCATCAGAGGATAAGAGCAGACCATGGACACCGGCGCGAGTTCCTTCTCGGGCGCGTAGGGCAGGCGTGAATAGATCGCCGCGTTGTACACCACCGCGCCACTGGTGGCCACCAGCAGGGTGTAGCCATCTGGCGGCGCCTTGGCCACATAGTTGGTGCCAATGATGGCCGCCACACCTGGCCGGTTTTCCACAACGAAAGGCTGACCCAGGGCCACAGACAACTTCTCGGCCACCATGCGCGCGGTCAGGTCGCTGCTGCCGCCGGGCGAGAAGGGCACCACAATTCGCACCGGCTTGTTCGGATAGTTGCCCGCGTCCTGCGCCACAACGCCCGCCCCAAGAAGCGACAAGGCAGCGCAAAGCGCCACACCACACACAATCTTCAAGCGGCTCATGATGTCCTTGTTTATGGAAGGTTCGGTGAACGGACTTTATGATGTACCAAGACGGCGATCCATTACCATTTTTTGAGGAATTCAATATCATTTTGATATGAACTACCCGCTCGCCTGGCAATGAGCTTACTGCATGCACGGTTTTTTTGATGTCCTGATCCGTCACGGCACCGTCGTGGACGGCACCGGCGCGCCCCGGTTTTCTGGCGATGTGGGCGTGCGCGGTGAGCGCATCGCTGCCGTGGGCGACCTGAGCGCGTCTGACGCCAGCCGCATCATTGATGCAACCGGTCTGGCGGTGGCACCGGGCTTCATCGATTCACACACACACGATGACCGACTGTTGCTGAGCGCGCCCTCCATGGAGCCCAAAGTCAGCCAGGGCGTGACCACCATCATTGGCGGCAATTGCGGTGTGTCGCTTGCGCCCATGCCCGATGGCATGCGCGCGCCGGTCATTGCACCGCTCAATTTGCTCGATGCCCAAGGAGGCTGGTTTCGATTCCGCAGTTTTGCGCAGTACCTTGACACACTGCGCGCTCAGCCGGCTGCCACCAATTGCGCCATGCTGGTGGGCCACATGACGCTGCGCATCGCCACCATGAAAGACCTGGAGCGCGCTGCCAACGCGCAGGAAATTTTGGCGATGCAGCTCATGGTCGATGAAGCGCTCGATGCAGGCGCGATTGGCGTGTCCACCGGTCTTTTCTATGAACCCGCAGCCGCCGCCACCACCGAAGAAGTCATACAGGTTTGCCGCACCCTGGGCCGGCGTGGCGCGCTTTACTGCACCCACATGCGCGATGAAGGAGACGGCGTGATGCAGTCGCTGGAAGAAACCTTTCGTATCGGGCGCGAAACCGGAGCCAAAGTGGTGGTGTCGCATCACAAGGTGGTGGGCAGGGCAAACCATGGGCGCTCGCGCCAGACACTCGATTTCATCTCAGGGCAGATGAAGATGCAGCCGATCTGCCTGGACTGTTATCCCTATGCCGCATCGTCCACCGTGCTGTCGGCGCAGCGCGCAGCCATTGCTTCGCGCGTCACGGTGACCTGGTCCGAAGCCATGCCCGAATACGCGGGCATGGATCTGGCCGACATCGCCACGCGCATGGGCGTGGCCACTGACGAAGCGATCCGAAGGCTGCTGCCCGCCGGCGCGGTGTATCACTCGATGGATGAGTCGGATGTGCAGCGCATCCTGGCCTTCGGCCCAACCATGATCGGCTCGGACGGCCTGCCGCACGATCAAGTACCGCACCCGCGGCTGTGGGGAAGTTTCGCCCGCGTGCTGGGCCACTACAGCCGCAGCCTGGGCCTGTTCAGCCTGGAGACGGCGGTGCACAAGATGACGGGCCTCACAGCGGCCAACTTCGGCCTGGCCGATCGTGGCTTGATTGCGCCTGGCGCGTATGCCGACATCGCGATTTTCGATCCCGCAACGATTGACGAGGGCGCAACCTTTGAGAAGCCCGTTGCGCCTGCGCTGGGCATGCACAGCGTGCTGGTCAATGGCGAGCCGGTGTGGGAGCACGGACGCGCCAGCGGCGCCCGGCCTGGCCGTGTCTTAGCGCGTAGTAGCTAGCTTGGCATTGGGCCAGCGGCCGCCCTCCACTTCCTGCTTCACCACTTCATGCAGGATGTCGATCAAGAGTTCGCTGGCGCGCGACACCGGCCGTATGGATGAGCGCGCCAAGACCCGGCGCAGTTGCAGGCCCTCAATTGGCACCGCCGCCAGCCTGCCTGTGGCGATCTCGCGCAGCACCGCGCCGGCAAAATGCGCGGTCAGGCCGATGCCGTCCGAGACCAGCCGCTTGGCGACCTGAACACTCTCGACTTCCACCATCACGTTCAGGTTCACGCCCGCGCGCGCTGCGGCGGCCTCCACCTCCAGGCGCACGCCTGATTTGGGCAAGCCCGTCAGCACCATGGGCAGGCCGTCCAGATGCTTGATGCGGATTTTGCGCGCGGCCGGCATGTCCACGGGCCGCCCGATCAGGCAGATGCTCTCGGCCAGCAATGGCGTGAGGGTGACCTCCGAGCCTGACACTGGCTGGTTGAGGATGGCAAGATCGACGCCGCCTTGCAGCAGCATGTCATGGAGCGACGGAACGAAGCCCTCCAGAATCTTTAGCCGTACCTGCGGATACTTCACCCGCAATGCCCGGGTGAGTGGCACCGCCAGCATCTGCGCCAGGCCGGGCGACAAGCCCAGCGCCACAGGCCCCTGCGGCCGCTTCTGGCGTGCCACCATGTCGTGACGCAACTGCTCCACATAGCGCAACAGGTAGTTTGTGCGCTCCTGCAGGAACAGTGCTTCCTCAGTGGGTGTGGCGCCGCGTGCATGGCGCTCGAACAGGCGCACGCCCAGCTCTTCCTCCAGCAGCCGAATCTGCCGGCTGAGCGCGGGCTGGGCCACATGCAGTACGCTGGAAGCGCGCCCAAAATGCTGCTGGTCAGCCAGGACGGTGAAATACCGAAGTTGTCTCAGGTCCATCGGATGGCTCCATACAAGAATGTTATCGAGCTGCTCGAAAAATGATAATGGATGCCACGCATCATGCCCTCTATAGTGAAACACCACACTAGCTGGAAGCGCCTGGCGCGCCGGCTGATCCCATTTCCAGATCAACACACAAGGCCCGATGACCATGGACATTTCCGCTGAAAAAATGGAGAGCACCCGAATTGCCCGGTGGGGGAAGATCAAACCCTACGAGAACACCTTCGTTGAGAGCAAGATACCCGGCTTCGAGAAGCGCCTGTACAAGCTGATCAACCGTGGCGTGTTGGAGAACAAAGGGGTTGAGCCCGCCATCGAAGGAGAGCACCGTTTCAGCGTCTCACTGATCGAGATTCCAGCCGGCCAGGGCGCAAACCTGCATGCCCACGCCACCGAGGAAGTGTTCTTTCCCCTCAATGGCAGCCTGATCGTGACCTGGGGTGACAACGGCGAACACACCACCACCTTGAACCAGTGGGATTGTTTCTCGGTGCCGATCGGCCTGATGCGGGGTTTTCGCAATCCAAACGATCACACGGTGGTGGTCTATTCGGTCGTAGGCGGCACCGACAAGGAAGTCGGCCGCATCAATTGGCATCCAGACGTGCTGCGTCTGGCCGAAGCCACTGGCTTCAAACTTGACTCAGCCGGCTACATCATGGATGCAGCCAAAGATAAGCCATGAAGCGCAAGACCTTTCTTCGATACGCGGGTGCCTCCATGGTGCTGGGGCCGTGGGTTGCACCAGCGATGGCGCAGGAGTATCCCTCGCGGCCAATCAAGATCATCCTGGGCTTTGCACCGGGCGGAAGCTCTGACCAGTTCACCCGCGATCTGGCGCAGCGCCTGACCGAGCGCCTGGGCCAGCCAGTGGTGGTGGAAAACCGCCCCGGCGCGGCCACCACCATTGCCACCACCGCCTTGTACAACGCGGCGCCAGATGGCTACACGATCAGCGTGGTCAGCAGCCATTTTGCTGCCACGCCCAAGCTCTATCCCGCGCTGACCTATGACGTGAACACCGGATTCACCCACATTGGTCTGCAGGTGATCGTGCCCGCGCTGGTGGTGGTCAGCCCGGAGCTCAAGGTCAATACATTGCAGGAACTGGTGGCCTTGTGCAAAGCCAAGCCCGGCGCCCTGTCGTATGGTTCCACCGGCACCGGCGGCGTGGTGCATCTGGCTACCGAGCGTTTCAAGGCGGCTGCGGGCATCGACGTGGTGCACGTGCCCTACAAGAGCGACTTCGACGCGCTGCTGTCGGTGATGCGGCGCGACGTGGCGTTTCAGTTCGGTGCGCCGTCGACCTGCCTGCCGCACATTCGCGCCGGTAACCTCAAGCCGCTGGCATGGAGCAGCCAGCAGCGCAGCTCGGCCTTGCCCGATGTGCCCACCATTGCAGAGTCTGGCTATCCGGGCTTTTCCTCTTCGGCCTGGTTTGGCATGATTGGCCCGGCCAAGATGCCAAAGCCCATCGTGGACCGGCTCTCGCGCGAAGTGATGCAAATCATGGCGCTGCCCGCCATGGCCAACAAGATCAGGTCGCAGGGTATGGACCCAGTGGCTGACAGCACGCCCGAGAAATTTTCGAGCTTCGTCAAGCTGGAAGCCGAGAAATGGGGCGCGGTGATCGTGGCCACCGGTGTCAAGGCCGATTGACCAGGAGATGCAGGCCATGGGTTTGGGTTTACGCAGAATAGGCAAGACATTCGTTGCGCAGGCAACGGGTTACGATCTGCGCCAGCCGCTCACACCTACCCAGGTGGCCGAGGTGGAAGCCGCCCTGGCCGAGCACGGCGTGCTGGTTTTTGGCGGCCAGCCGCTTGATGAGACCCAGCAGTACGCTTTCATCAAGTCTTTCGGGCCCACCACGGTGGCAACCCTCAAGGAAATCGCCGGCAACAATCAGAATTTTTTCGATGTGGGTACGGTAGATGATGAGGGCAAGCCCATCGCCGGCGACAGCGTCAAGGGCGAGTACCTGCGGGCCAACCGCCTTTGGCACACCGATGGCTCATTTAACCAGCCGCCCATTCGCCTGACAGCTCTGCTGGCCCGCGAGTTGCCGCCGGTGCCGCCACCTACAGAGTACGCCGACATGCGCGCGGCATGGGACGCACTGCCCGCAAGCCGGCAAGCGCAGCTTGAGCATCTGATGGTCGAGCACAGCGTGCTGCGTTCGCGCGAGCAGACCGGCATGACCGCAGAGAAATTCACCTCCGACACGCTGCAAACGCGCAAGCCAGTGAGTCATCCTCTGGTGCGCACGCATCCGGCCAATGGGCGCAAATCGCTGTACTTGGCATCGCATGCGTCGCACATCATTGGTTGGCCGCTGGAGAAGGGCCGCGCCCTGGTCGAGGAGTTGATCGCGTTCGCCACGCAGGAGCGGTTCGTGTATTCGCATCCCTGGCAAGTGCATGAGCTTGTGATGTGGGACGACCGCTGGACCATGCACCGTGCAACTGCGTATGACGGCCCGCACCCGCGCAAGATGCGCCAGTGCAGTGTGCGCGAGCTCGAACCAGTCTGAAGGAACTACGTCGCCAGCCATGCTCCAGCTCGCCCTCATCGGATGCGGGGCCGTGAGCACCGCCATACTGGAGCTGTTGCGCAACGATCCGCACGTGAGGGTGGCCGCGCTGGTGGTACCTGAGGCCACCGTCGAAAAAGCCCGGCGTTATGCGTCACGCGTCGCCCCCGATCTGCCGGTGGTGAGCGCCCTCCCCCGGCAAGGCATCGACTTCGTGCTGGAAGCCGCAAGCCACTCGGCCTTGCGCGAGCACGTACTGCCCGCACTGACACGCGGCATCCCCTGTGTGATTGCATCGGTGGGCGCTTTGTCTGAGCCCGGCTTGGCTGAGCTTCTGGAGGCAGCGGCACGCGAAGGCGGCACGCGCATTCACATCATTGCCGGCGCGATAGGCGGCATCGATGCGCTGGCCGCTGCCAGCCTGGGCGGCCTGGACCATGTGCGCTACACCGGGCGTAAGCCGCCCAGGGCCTGGAAGGGCTCGCCCGCCGAGTCGCTGCTCGACCTGGACTCGCTGAACACCGCCACCGTGGTCTTCGAAGGCTCGGCACGCGAGGCGAGCAAGCTCTATGCGAAGAATGCCAACGTCGCGGCCACCATCTCATTGGCCGGCCTGGGCCTGGACCGCACACAGGTGCTGCTCATTGCCGACCCTGGCATTGACGAGAACATCCACATGCTGCAAGCCAGCGGTGCCTTTGGCAGCATGGAGCTGACCATGCGCAACAAGACCCTGGCAGCCAACCCCAAGACATCGGCCTTGACTGTCTACAGCGCGGTGCGCGCGGTGCGCAATTGCGCGGCCACGCTTTGCATCTGAGCTGTTTCTAGGCTCAGTCCACGCTGGCGCCGGAGGCCTTCACAACCCTGCCCCACTTCACAATGTCGGCCTTGAGCACGGCGGCGAATTCCTGGGGGTCGGTGAGGTAGGTTTCGGCGCCCTGTGCTGCGAACTTGTCCACGACGTCGCGGCCCTTGAGCACTTCATTCACATCTGCGTTGAGCTTGCGAATGATGTTGGCCGGCACCTTGGCCGGCGCGAACAGGCCGAACCAGGGGTTGACGTCGAAGTCCTTGAAGCCGGCCTCAGCCACTGTGGGTATGCTGGCGAACGAAGCGGCACGCTTGGCGCTGGTGACAGCGATGGGGTGCAAGGTGGCGCTCTTGATGGCGCCCGACACCGATGGCAGGCTGGTGAAGACCAGGTCGATCTGACCGCCCATCAAGTCCTGCATGGCAGGAGCCGCGCCACGGTAGGGCACATGCACCAGTTTCACCCCGGCGGCGGCATTGAACATCTCGCCTAGCAGATGATTGACCGAGCCATTGCCCGCGGACCCATAGGTCAGTGTGGACCGCTTGGCTGCAGCCACCACATCGGACACACTCTTGAGCGGCGAGGCGGCACGGCTCACCACCACGAAGGGCAAGGTTGCCAGGGTGGCCACCGGCGCAAAATCTTTCTCGGGGTCAAAGGGCAGCTTCTTGTACAGCGCCCCATTGATTGCATGCGTGCCCACATAGCTCATGAGCAAGGTGTAGCCATCGGCAGGTGCATTGACCACCACCTCCATCCCCACATTGCCGCCCGCACCGGCGCGGTTTTCAACTACCACCGGCTGGCCCCATTTCTCGCTGAGCTTTTGCGCAACGATGCGCGCCAGCGCGTCCGATGCGCCGCCCGGTGTCTGCGGCACAAGTATCTTGACTGGCCGCGTTGGAAAGTCTTGGCTGAACGCCGCGCTTGCCAAGGCCGCCATGGTCAAGGCCATGAACCATTGGCGGATTCGTTTTTGCATGTCTATCTCCTTCGTCTCTTTAGGCGAACACTTTAGGATTCTTGTGCAATGTGCGATTTGCGCAAACGCAAGCATGCGCAAATTGCGCGCTAGGGGTTTACGTTAGCACGATACGGGCAGTGGCCCGTTGCGCTGGGTGACACTGTCACACTTGCGAAAGTGCAGCGCCTGCGATACCTTCAAGCGCCCACCCTGACTGCCCATGTAATTCAAGGAATCCATGCGAACACTGCTTCAACATTGCACCGCGCTCTTGCTGGCCTGTATCCCGCTGTCCGGCCTGACCCAGGCCTACCCCTCCAAACCCCTCAAACTGATCGTGCCCTACGCGGTGGGTCAGGGCACGGACATCGCGGCGCGCTATCTGGGTGATGAGATCTCCAAGGCGCTGAACCAACCCATCGTGATCGACAACCGCCCCGGCGCAGGCGGCAATCTGGGCACGCAAATCGCTGCGCGCTCGCCCGCTGATGGCTACACGCTGATGATAGGCACCAACGCCACGCATGCGGCCAACGGCTTTCTCTACACCAACCCCGGCTTCGATCCCGAGGCTGATTTTGAGCCCATCGCGATGGTCGGTATCTTGCCGCTGGTGTATGTCACCGCGCCGGGCAACCCGATCAACAACATTCAGGATTTGATTCGCGCGGCCCGCGCCAAGCCCAACGCGCTCAACACCGCCGTGTCCACCACCACATGCCGGATGGCGCATGAGCTGTTCAAGCAGCGCGGGGAAGCGCCGATGTTCCCGGTTGATTTCAAAGGCAGCGCGCAGGCCATCACCGCCTTGATAGGCGGCCACATCGAGTACATGGTGGACACCATCACCTCACTGCGCGCGCAGGTGATGAGCGGCCAGGTCAAGGCGCTGGGCGTCACCTCAGCCGCCTCCAGCAAGCTGCTGCCGGGCGTGAAGTCGATTGCCGAGCAAGGGGTCGCCGGCTACGAACTTGTGGGGTGGACCGTGTTCTTCGCGCCCAAGGGTCTGCCGCCCGAAGCCGCGCGCACCTTGGCCGCCGCAGTGAACAAAACTCTGGAGCGCCCAGAGGTGCAAGACAAACTCTTGCAACTGGGTATAGACCCGCTGGCTAAGACGGGCGATGAGCTCAAGCGCTTTGTCGCAACTGAAAAAGAAAAGTGGGGCCGACTGATCCACGGCGCCGGACTCAAACCAAGCTGATTTTCCACACACCGACATGAATTTCGACCTGACCGACGACCAGCAATCCATACGCGATGCAATCGCATCCATCTGCGCCGACTTCGGCGATGCCTACTGGCTGAAAAAGGACAAGGAAGGCGGATTCCCGGAAGACTTCTACCGGGCCATCGCAAAAGCCGGATGGCTGGGCATTGCAATGCCCACCGAGTACGGCGGAGCGGGCCTGGGCATCATGGACGCGGCCACCATGATGGAGGCAGTGTCGGGCAGCGGCGCGGGCATGTCCGGCGCATCGGCCATTCACATGAATGTGTTTGGCCTGCATCCGGTGGTGGTGCATGCCAGCACCGAGCAGAAAAAGCGCTGGCTGCCGCCCATCATCAGCGGCGAGGCCAAAGCCTGCTTTGGCGTGACTGAGCCCAACACCGGCTTGAACACGCTGGCCCTCAAGACCATGGCGGTGCGCAAGGGCGACCACTATGTGGTGCATGGCCAGAAGGTGTGGATCTCCACCGCGCAGGTGGCCCACAAGATCTTGCTGCTGGCGCGCACCACGCCTCTCGATCAGGTCAAATCGCGCTCGCAAGGCCTCAGCCTTTTCTACACCACGCTGGACCGCAGCAAAGTGGAGGTGCGAGAGATTGACAAGCTCGGGCGCAAGGCGGTCGACTCCAACCAGCTCTTCATCGACGGCCTGGAAATCGCCGTGGAAGACCGCATCGGCGAAGAAGGCCGAGGCTTCGAATACATCCTGCACGGCATGAACCCCGAGCGGGTGCTGCTGGCGGCGGAGGCCACCGGTCTGGGCCGCGTGGCACTGCGCAAGGCTGCGGCCTACGCCGGCGAGCGCATTGTGTTTGATCGGCCCATTGGCAAGAACCAAGGCGTGCAGCATCCGCTGGCAGAGCGCTGGGTTGATCTGGAAGCAGGCACCCTGCTCTATCAGCGCGCAGGCTGGCTCTACGACCAAGGCCGGCCCTGCGGCGCAGAGGCCAACGCGGCCAAATTCTTTTGCGCCGAAGCCGGCTTTCGCGCCTGCGAAACCGCAGTGCTCACCCATGGCGGATTTGGCTACGCCAAGGAATATCACGTCGAGCGCTATTTCCGAGAAGCCATGCTGCCGCGCATCGCGCCTGTCTCTCCCCAGCTAATATTGAGCTTTATCGCAGAAAAAGTGCTGGGCCTGCCCAAGTCATATTGAGGCCGTTTCGCATGATCTTGCATACTCGCCACCCAACTACCTGAGGAGTCACACCGTGTCAGAAAACTGGAAGTTCGAAACCCAATCCGTTCACGCCGGCTACAGCCCGGACCCAACCACCAAGGCAGTGGTGCCGCCCATCTACCAGACGGTGGCCTATGCGTTTGACAGCGCGCAGCATGGCGCCGATCTGTTTGACCTGAAGGTGGCGGGCAACATTTACACCCGCATCATGAACCCGACCCAGTCGGTGCTGGAGGCGCGGGTGGCCGCTCTGGAAGGCGGCATTGCCGCGCTGGCACTGGCCTCGGGCCAGGCGGCCATTACCTATTCGATTCTGACCATTGCCGAGCTTGGCGACAACATTGTTTCGGCCACTGCGCTGTATGGCGGCACCTACAACCTGTTTGCCCATACCCTGCCCCAGTACGGCATCGAGACGCGCTTTGCCAACTCAGACGACCCCAAGAGCTTTGAGGCGCTGATCGACGACAAGACCAAGGCGCTGTATTGCGAATCACTGGGCAACCCCAGAGGCAACATCACCGACATTGCCGCGCTGGCCGAAATCGCAAACCGCCGCGGCGTGCCGCTGATCGTGGACAACACCGTGCCCAGCCCCTACCTGTGCCGCCCGATCGAGCACGGCGCGGCCATCGTGGTGCAGTCGCTCACCAAGTACCTGGGCGGACATGGCAACAGCATCGGCGGCGCGATCATCGACTCAGGTAAATTCCCCTGGGCCAATCACAAGCAACGCTTCAAGCGGCTCAATGAGCCCGACGTGAGTTACCACGGCGTGGTCTACACCGAGGCGCTGGGTCCGGCCGCCTACATTGGCCGCGCCCGCGTGGTGCCCTTGCGCAACATGGGCGCGGCCATCTCGCCCTTCAACGCATTCCTCATCTTGCAGGGCATCGAGACCCTGCCCTTGCGCATGGACCGCATCTGCGAGAACACACTGGCGGTGGCCAACTACCTGAAGCAGCATGCCAAGGTGAAGTGGGTCAACTACGCCGGCATGCCAGAGCACCCCGACCACGCCCTGGTGCAAAAGCTGATGGGTGGACGCGCCTCGGGCCTTCTGACCTTCGGTGTGCATGGCGGGCGCGCGGGCGGCGAGCGTTTTCTTGATGCGCTCAAGCTCTTCACCCGCTTGGTCAATATTGGCGACGTGCGCTCTTTGGCCACGCATCCGGCGTCCACGACGCACAGGCAACTCGCGCCCGACGAGTTGCAAAAATCAGGCGTCACGGAAGAGACCGTGCGTTTGTGCGTGGGCATCGAGCACATCGACGATCTGCGCGCCGATCTGGATCAGGCGCTGGCGGCGGCTTGAACGCGGACTGATTGGCCGCCTGAGCCGACGGGTCAGCTCAGGCAGGCCCCGGCCTGGGTCAGCAGCTCGCGAAGCGCCGCGATGTTCACCGTGCGCACATCGCAGCGCGGCCCGGGGTGCAATGCTGCCAAGGCGGCTGCCGTCCCCGCTGCCTGGCCCACGGCCATTGAGATCGGGGGTTGAACCACAAACCGCCGAAATTTCCGTCGGCTGCCCTGACTATCACCCAGTAAGCTGTTTGATGCGCTCGACCAGGCGGCCGAAAGCCTCATTCACATATTCCAGCACCTTGGGTTCTGCTCCCTGCGTGCGCATCGAGTCTTTGAATGCGTCCAAGTCGGACAGCCATTGCCGACGCAGGTGGCCCAGCTCGTCGAGCTGGGGCCGAAACACTTGCAGATCACCGCTCGCACGAAACGCCTGGTAGCCGCGCTCAGGCGTGGCCGCCGTGGTCAGCAGTTGCGCGCCCATTTGCTTGTGCTGTTCGGAGAACTCGGCCATGCCGTCATAGGGCCGTGATGCCTTGCGGCGCTCGGCTTCGGATGCATCTTCCATGATTCGGGCATAGTTGTAGAACCCTGGCAACTCACGGGACAACGCCATGAGCTGCTAGTGGGATGTGCCGAACTAAATCCTGTGCAGGTCAGGCCCGTACCCAATCATGCGATTGACGACGGCATGGGTTTTGCTGACGCCCTGGGCGGCAAGCTGTTGCATGTGCTGGTCGATCTTCGCGGCCAGTCGTCGGAATTCGTTCATGCTCATGTCCGTCACAAAAGGAGTGTTGATTGTCCTTGAGCCGAGAGAAGCGCCACCGCCTTCTTGTCGAAGGAAACGAAGGTTTCCCCGCCAAGCCAATTGCCCTCGTAGGCAATGACGCCATCGGCAAAATCTCCGCCCGCGTCGAGCACTAGCAAGCCAGCCTCTACGGCTGGCCGGTTCACCTCCACGTTCGCAGCGGCAAGTAGTGCCCGGATCGCGTTGGCCGCGTCGGCTTGCTGGAAGCCATATACCCGGAGCAGCACCCAAACAAATTCGCATAGGCACGGCAACGCGACCGCGATCAACTCGGCGTCGGTCAAGATCGTGCCGGCAACATCCGCTTGTGCGGGATCGTCGCGCACAACAGCGCGCACAAGAACATTGGTATCGACTGCGACCTTCATTTCTTGCCTGCCCATCCGAGCGCTGTCGCCTCGTTGATTTCTTCGATGGTGGCTACCTTCGCTGTCCTGCCCGCGAGTAGGCCGACGAAGCTGGATATCGTCCCAGCGGGCCGCGCCGCCTTGAGTAGGCCCCGACCATCAGGCAGTAAGTCCAGCTCGATCTTGTCGCCTGGCCTGATGCCGAGGTGTTGCAGTACGTCCTTCCGAAACGTCACTTGTCCCCTTGTGGTGACGGTCAATGTGGTCATGGTGTTGCGCCCTCGCAAGGTTGATGTCCTACAGAGTAATGCAAAAACACCTTACCGTCAATGTCCGTCAAACGAACATTAGTCGGCCCAGTTGGACGGTGTCCGAAAATTCACTTCGATAGGCGAGATGGAAGCGTGAGGCGTTGGCTTGCGTTCGCTCGCGGAAGCAATCGACACCACCACGTCAGGCGGGCGGCTCATTTTCCACGTGTTCGGTGCGCTGGGTCAGTTCGAGCGCGACTTGATCTGCGAGCGCACCAAGGCTGGGTTGACAGCTGCTGCCGCTCGCCGGCGAAAAGGCGGGCGCAAGCCGGTTATTACCGCTGACAAATTGCAGCAGGCGCGTAAACACATCGCCAACGGGCTAAACGCTCGGGAAGCCGCTACACGGCTCAAGGTGAGCAAAACGGCGCTGTACACCGCACTGAAATCTGCCCACGCGGTGGCACCGCAATGACCGCCAAGAGCGAGCGCTTGAGCGTCTTGTCGGACGCCGAGCAAGAGGCCCTGTACGGTGTACCTAACTTCGACGAGGGCCGGCAACTGGAATACCTCGCTCTATCAGAGGCTGAGCTGGCGTTGGTCAATAGCCTCCCCGGCCTGCATGCCCAGGTGCATTGCATTCTGCAAATTGGCTACTTCAAGGCCAAGCGCGCCTTCTTCGCGTTCGACTGGGATGAGGTGGCTGAGGACTACGCCTTCGTCACTAGCCGGTATTTCCAAGACCAGGCGGTGGCGCTGCTGCCCATCTCCAAGCACGAACGCTATGCCCAGCGTGACGGTATCACAGCACTGGCCGGGTACCCATCCTGGTCTTCGGCCAGTCTGCTCTGGCTTGCTCGATGGCCTGTTGGACGAACCGCTCAAGGCGGCATTGGCGCAGTTGCTGGTGCATGAAGACACCCTCTCCGATCTGGCTGTCCTCAAGCAGGATCCCAAGAACTTTGGCCACCAGCACATGAACCGCGAGCGCGACAAACGCGAAATGCTGGCACCACTGCACCACACCGCCAAAGAGCTACCGCCGCGCCTAGAAATCTCCCGGCAAAACCTGCTGCACTACGCCAGCCTTGTGAACTACGACACCGTGTTTGACCTGCGCCGCCTAAAGCCAGAGCAAGCTCGTCTGTGCCTGCTGTGCTTTGCCTAGCCCGCATATTTCACCAGGTCGGCTTGTTTCAGCAAGCATCACCAATGGAAACAATGATTTGTAGCCTTGACGGGAAAATCCAGTTTGGATTGAGCGCCTACGCGGGTGTCTGCGGGCCATGCGGTGGCCATTTTGGGCTCAACTCCTCGCCAAGGCCTACGGGCCTTGGCTGCGGCCGTCTCGCCCAAACTGACCACCGCCTGACCCACAGCCATGCCGCGTCCCTGGTGAAATATGCGGGCTAGGCACCTTTTTGCTGGACAGTGATGATGCCGGTAACCCAGGTGGCCCTCAACGATGCACGCTATGAATTCTGGCTGTACCACCAGCTTGCCAAACGCTTGCGCACCGGCGATATCTACATAGACGACAGCTTGCAGCACCGCCGCTTGGCCGACGAGTCGGTACCGCCGGACCAATGCGCCCCGCTCTTGGCGCAAATGGATTCCGACATTGCCTGGCCACCTTGATGCCGCGTGCCTTGATCACACTGGCATAGCGGTCATGCTCGGCCTTGAGGTAACGGGCGGTCGCGTCCCGGCTCATGGGCATGGGTGTCACGGCCAGCGCCGCAAAGCGCGTGCGCACCTGCTCGGATGCCAAGGCCTTGCCCAGCAAGGCCTCCAGTCTGGCGAGCCCTTCGGCCGGTATCGTGCCCTTGGGCGCCACCAGCGCAGCCCGGCCTTGCACCTCAAGGCTGACCAGATCCAGTGAGCGAAATGTCGGCACGCCGGGCAAGTCGGCTTGGGGCTGCGGTGATGAAACCGCCAGCGCCCGCAAGCGGCCCGACCAGAATGGCGCGACGGGCGGGGGCTTGGGTGCTGGGGTTCATATCTACTTTTCCTTGGGGCGCTGCACAGGATGCCCAGGCTGTGGGCTGCGTGCAATGGGGTTTGCGCCATCCATCACGCCAAGGCCTTCCAGGCTGCGAAGAATGTGCCGATCAATCCAAATCCCGGCGCTGCGATTGCGCTCGCGTTCGCGAAACGAGCGCTCTGAGGGGATGCGGATCTCGTCCACCTCCGCAAGGCGCGGCGTGGCCTTGACGCGATCGATCATCTGGGAGAGTTCGGCCTTGAATTCATCCAGGGGTATGAGCAGATCGGGTTTGAAGGCGATGATCAGATAACCATAGTCTTTTGCCTCGTTCAGCCCAGAGCCGGCCAGAATGCCCAGGGCCTTCATCGCCAGGGCCAGTGCAAAGCCTTTGTGCCCGGCCAGTGGCAGGATGGAGCCCTCGCGGGCCTGCGCTGCGTCGCGCGTGGGCTGGCCATGGCGGTCGATGGCCACGCCTTCTGGCAAGAGCCGATTGCTGCGGATGTACAGGCCCAGCTCGGTGGCCATGAAAGCTGAGGTGCCCATGTCGATGATGAGTGGGTTAGGCTCACCCGGAAATCCGAAGGCGATAGGGTTGGTGCCCACGGCAGGACGCGCGCCGCCGTGCGGTGCCACCAGGCTGGCCGAGCTGACGGTGTGAATCGCCACCAGGCCAGCGCGCGCAATTTGCTCCACATAGAAGGCGCTGCGGCCGCTCATCCAGCTATTGGTTAAGCCCACCAGCGCAAAGCCCATGGCCTGCGCCTTGTTGATGGCCACCTGGGTCGCATGAAACATGCTGACCATACCCACGTGGTTGCCGCCATCGAGCAGCGCCGAAACCGGCGTGTCTTTCAGCGTGCGAATGGGCGTGGTGGGCAGGCGGGCCTTGGCAGCCTGGGCGATTTCAAGAATCTTGGGCAGGCCCGAATACTCATAGCCGCACAGCGCGGCATCGAGCAGATGGTCGCTGACGATGGCGGCGTTCTCGGCGCTGTAGCCGATGCGCAGCAGCACGGCATGCGATAAGTTCCATGCCTCTTGCGTGGCCAGGTGCATGCGCTCATCAGGCACGGCGCCCTGCTTCAACTGGTTCGCTCCCTTGCGATCGGCTTGCGCCCGGCAGCGGACAGCAGCAGCGCATTGGCGTCGTCCACTTCGATTGGCATTGTCAGGATGAGCGCCGAATACGACTTGCCATGCGGGTCCAATGACAGCGAACGGGTGACGCCGCCGCCCAGGGATTGTTCCATCACCAAATTGATGGCCGAGAAACGCGGCAGCTCATAGCGGGTGATTGGCCCCTTGACCAGGCTGCGAAAATGCGCGCGCACCCGATCGACGGTGACCTGCGAGACGATCAGCGAATAAAACTCTGGGCGGTAGGCGATGACGCCGATGTTGCTGGTGTCGCCCTTGTCGCCAGAGCGCGCATGGGCCAGCTCGCGAAGGTAGTAGGAAGGCATCAGGCGACCTCCTCGACGACGATGCGCGGCTGCACTGCATCGCGCGGTATCAGGCATGAGTAGATGGCCAGTACCTCGCGCACATTGATGCGCGGCAGCGACGAGCTGCAGGGGCCCTTGCCGACCAGCGTCTCCACCTCGTTGGCCAGGTTCTGCGCGTCCTGCCTGTTGCGCGAGCGCCCAGCGAAACGCAGGCGCACTTCCCAGGGCTCTTCGCGCATGGGGGGCGATGCGTCGCCATGCAGAGAATTGATGCCGATGTAGTCAACCCGGTATTCATCTAGCTGCACGCCGCCGATTTTCAGGCGCTCGCGCACCACCTGCTCGGCAAGCTGAGCGCGCGCCATGCAGCCCAGGCCTGCGTAGGTCAGTTCGGCTTCGCCGATCCAGCCTTCCTTGATGCCTACGGACACCTTGTATTGCGCGGGCCGCGGCCGCCCTCGCCCGCCGCTGATGCGCACTTGATTGGGGGCGATCTCATCGAGATTGACCTGGGTGAAATCGACCACCACATCCGGGGTGATGTAGTTGGCCGGGTCGTGGATTTCGTAGAGCATCTGCTCAATGCACAAGGCCCGATTGATAAGACCGCCGGTACCGTCGAGTTTCTTGAGCACGCAGGTGCCGTCCTCATGGGCTTCAAGAAACGGATAGCCCAGCCTGTGCAGATCGGGCACATCTTTATAGCCGGGGTCAGCGAAGAAGCCGCCCGACACATTCGCGCCGCATTCGACCATGTCGGCTGCCACCTGGCCTTTGGCCAGCAGGTTCCAGTCATCTTGCGCCCAGCCGAACTCATGAATCATGGGCGCGAGAAACAAGGAGCAGTCTGCGCCGCGCCCGGTGAGCACGATGTCGGCTTCGCGCTGCAGCGCGGCCACGATGACATCGGCACCTAGGTAGGCGTTGGCCGACACGATTTCGCCCACCAGAGATGACAGCGGCGCGCCGGTTTCCATGATGGGCAAGGTGTCGGCGTGGGCCAGGCAGTAGTCGAGCACATCGTCGCCCAGCACGGCGGCGACTTTCATGGGGCCAAGGCCCAGCTTGCGAATGACTTCGACTGTCTTGCGCAAGGCACCCAGTGGATTGGCCGCGCCCATGTTGGTCACGACCTTGGTGCCATTGGCGCGGCAGTGCGGCAGCGCAGCCATGAAGCGGCGCTCCATCAATTCGTTGTAGCCCTTCTCGGGGTCTTTCATGCGCAGCGCATTGGCCATGGCAATGGTGCGCTCGGCCAAGGTCTCGTAGACCAGGTAGTCGAGTTGGCCGCGCTCGGCCAACTCGGTGGCTGGCTCGATGCGGTCGCCGGCATAAGACGCGCCTGCACCAATACGCAATGGGCGCCGGCCGCGCCGTGAAGCTTCAGTCATCGTTCCGGAGTCCCCGTCTTCAGGATTATTCAGCGGTGATCTTCTTCTCGCGAATGATGCGACCCCATTTGTCGAGGTCGCTGCGCAAGAGGCGCGCCAGATCGGCGGCAGTGGTCCAGGTGGGTTCCACACCAATTCCTGCGAGGCCGTTCTTGACTTCGGTGCTGGCAAGGGCGCGGCGCACTGCCTGGTTGAGACGCTCTTGTTCGGCGGCCGATGTGCCCTTGGGCGCGAAGATCGCGTACCAGTTGGCTGAATCCACGCCCTTGATGCCTACCTCGTTGAATGTCGCTACATTGGGCAGCGACGCATGGCGCACCGGCGCGGCCAGGCCCAGTGCCTTGAGCTTGCCGCCGCGGATCTGCCCCAGCGCCACCGGCACGTCGATGAACAAGCCATCGACATGGCCGGCCAGCACATCGGTGATGGCCGGTGCCACGCCCTTGTAGGGCACATGGACCATCTTGATGCCCGAGACATCCGCGAACAATTCGGCAGCCAGGTGTGGAATGCTGCCCGAGCCCGACGATGCCAGCGACACACCATTGCGCTGGCGCTTGGAATACGCGATGAAGTCCGCGACCGAATTGGACGGATGGTCGGCGCGCACTACCAATACTTCGGAGGTGCTGACCACCAGTGACACGGGCTCAAGATCGCGCAAGGGGTTGTAGCTGAGGTTGGGATAGAGAGCCGGGCTGATTGCCACGGCGCCGGTGCTGGTGAGAAACAAGGTGCGCCCATCGGGCTCGGCCTTTGAGACGAACTCGGCCGCAATGCCGGCATTGGCGCCGGCCTTGTTCTCCACCAGCATGGTGGTGCCCAGCTCGCGCCCCAGCGGGCCGTTGATGATGCGGGCCACCGAATCGATCGGACCACCGGGGCTAAAGCCCACCACCAGCCTGGAGGTGTTGGCCTGCTGCTGCGCCGGCACAGCCGGTGCCAGTGTCAGCAGCGCAATTGCCAGCGCGGGCCCGATGGCGCGTATGAGGAAGGTCGGCTTCATGATGGTTCCTGTTGGAATTTGAAGTGTTGAATCGGACTACGCGCCAAACCCATAGATGCGCGCCGGGTTGGCCACCAGCATCGCATGGCGATGCGACGCATCGGGCGCAATCGCCGGCACCAGATCGACGAGCGCGACGTCATCGGGTTCGTGATGGTGGTTGGGGTGGGGCCAATCGGTTCCCCACAGCACCCGATCAGGATAGCTCTTGACCATGATGCTGGCCAGCTCAACGCCTGCCGCATAGGGCCAGGCGCGGTCGATGCGGTCCACGCCGCTGACCTTGACCGCCAGGCGCTCATCGCGCAGCAAATCATGCAGGGCCGCGAAATCGGCATGCTGCGGGCCCAGTTGCGCATCGACACGGCCGATGTGGTCGATGACAACCGGCACCGCCGATCGCAGCAGCCAGGGCCCGAGATCGTGCACCAGGCTGCTTTCGAAGTGCACCTGCAAATGCAGCCCGTGGGAGGCCAGCCGCGGCGTGAATGCGATGACCTCTTCGATGGTGGCCATTTGGGTCAGGTGCCGCATGAAATTGAAACGCACTGCCCGAAAACCGGCCCGCGCCAGACGGGCCAGCTCTGCATCTGCCACCTGGACCTGAACCAGGGCAACACCCAGGTAGCGGCCCTCTCCTGCGCGAATGGCGTCTTCGGTGATTGAGTTGTCAAGGCCATGCGCGGCCGACTGCACGATGACGCCGCGCGAAATGCCGAGCTGGCGATGCAGCTCAAACATCATCTCGCGGGTGGCTGGGGGTGGCGCCGTCTTCAGATTAGGCGCGAAAGGAAAGCGCTGCGGCGGACCGATGACGTGAAAGTGGCTGTCGCATGCTCCCTGGGGCATGGAGAACTCAGGCTTGCGCATAGTGCGGACTCCGGGCGCTGGTCATGAATGCTGCTGAGTATGACATGTGCAACTTTGCTCTCTTCAATTTACAGCATCTCTCATTGAGAGCGGGCATTGCATCGAACTAACTTTCGTCCTGCGCTCTTACACCATGTAACCCGACCGCCGTGAACTACGCCCGCTTGCCAACTCTACATTAGCCCTCATTCAACAAGAGGAGCAATCAATGGCAAGTACCATCACGCTGAACGTCAATGGCGTCAACCGCAGCGTCACCATCAACGACACCAACATGCCACTGCTGTGGGTCTTGCGTGACCTGCTGGGGCTGACCGGCACCAAGTACGGCTGCGGCATCGAAGTGTGCGGCGCATGCACGGTGCTGATCGACAACCAGCGTGAGCATGCATGCGTGTTCAACGTGAGCTCGGCGGTGGGCAAGAAGATCGTCACCATCGAAGGTCTCTCCGCCGACCCCGATGGTCAGAAGGCGCAGAAGGCCTGGATCGACAACCAGGTGCCGCAATGCGGCTACTGCCAGCCCGGCATGCTGATGGCCTGCACCGGATCGATGAAGGCCGGCCATCACGGCAGCGAGATCGCATCGGACATGACGCACCTGTGTGCCTGCGGGACTTATCAGCGGATTCGCACCGCGATCAAAGTTCTTTAACCCCGGAGCACGACCACATGACAACGCAATCTTTGAGAATTGACGGACAGGACACAGGCGCGGGCAAGGACACCGGAGTGACGCGCCGGCAACTGCTGGTGCGGGCCGCCGCCGGCGGTGGCTTCATGGTGGGCTGCACCCTGCCCGGTGTGGGCGGCCGCGGCATGGCCCATGCGCAATCGGTGACAAGCAGCGGCGTGACCGTCTGGATCACGGTGGGCTCGGACGAGAGCATCACCATTGCAGTGCCCATCACCGAGATGGGCCAGGGCACGATGACTGGCCTGGCGCAAATCGTCGCCGACGAGCTGCGCGTGGCCTGGAGCAACATCCGTGTCGTGCACGCGCCGGTCGATGCAGCCCATGGCGGCACCAACGCAAGCCCATGGGGGCGCTTTACTGGTGGCAGTCTGGGTATTCGGCTGTTCTCGCCCGGCATGCAGCAAGCCGCTGCCAATGCGCGGCAGATGCTGATCATGGCGGCAGCGCAGACCTGGGGGGTGAGCCCTTCGGCCTGCACGGCCAATCTCGGGGCGATCTCCGCCAACGTGGGCGGCGTGACCAAGTCATTGAGCTATGCCAATCTTGCGCCAGCAGCCGGGGCGATTGTGCTGGGTTCGAACACACCGCTCAATCTATATCCGCGCACGCTCGTGGGCACCTCGCCGCCACGGGTGGATCTGCCGGCCAAGGTCAATGGCTCGGCGCAGTTCGGCATTGACGTGATGCAGGCGGGCATGGTGTTCGCATCGGTCAAACACTGCCCCACCCTGGGCGGGACTGTAGGCGCCGTGGGCAGCAAACCATCGGGTGCGCTGGCCGTGGTGCCAGTGGGTGCAGTGGGCACGCCCGGCGTCCCCGGCTACAAGCCGAACAACGCCGTGGCGGTGATTGCGACCAACACATGGGATGCTATGAAGGGCGCCAAGAGCGTGAGCGTCACCTGGACCCCACCTGCCGAGACGGCGAGCACGGACAGCGCCTCCATCAATGCACGCGCCGCCTGGCTGATGACCAACGGCAGTGCCATCGTGGCCCAGGACTCCAATTCCGGGTCACTGGCCGCTGGGCTTGCAGCGCCCAACATGGCGATCAATCAGACATACCAGTTGCCCTATCTCGCGCACGCCGCGATGGAGCCAATGAACTGCACATCCCGCTTCAGGCCTGCCACCTCATCAAGCCCCGCGCGCTGCGATGTCTGGGCGCCCACCCAGGCTCCTGATGGTGTGATGCAGACCGCCGCCGCACTGTGCCCGGCGGGCACCGCCGTCACTGTGGTCAACACACTGGTCGGCGCGGGCTTTGGCCGCAAGTTCGAGATGGATTTCATTCGCCAGTCGGTGCAAGTTGCACTGGCCTACCCGACTCGCCCAGTCAAGCTGACATGGCCCAGGGAGCAGGATTTCGCCAACGACCAGTTTCGTCCGATGGCGCTGTCGGGTATTTCAGCCGGCGCATCGCCCAGCGGAAAAATCACCGCATGGAGGCATCGCGTCGTGACACCGTCCATCGCCTTCCAGCGCGGCGCAAGCGCCACTGCGCTGGACGGCTCCGCAGTGGACGGCGCCATACAGCTTCCCTATGCAATGGGCTCGGTGCTGGTTGACTATGTGCGCCACGATGCCACGGTACCGGTGGGCTACTGGCGTTCGGTGGGCATGTCCATCAACACCTTCGCGGTAGAGAGCGCGATGGACGAATTGGCTGCGGCCATCGGCTGGGACCCCATCCAGTTCCGGCTGTCCAACCTGGCCAACGCGCGCATGACCAATGTGCTGACCCGCCTCAAGACATTGTCCAACTGGGGCACGCCAGGGGGCAGCGGCCGCGCACAAGGCGTGGCGATTGCCGAGGGCTTTGGCAGCTTCGTGGGGCAGGTGGCCGAGATATCGGTCAATGCCACGACAGGCGCCATCACCGTCCACCGAATCAGCGCAGTGATCGACTGCGGCACCGCCGTCAATCCCGATGCGATCAAGGCACAGATCGAAGGCGCAGTGGCACAAGCCGTGTCGGCCACGTTGTATGCGCAGCAAACTTTCGTCAAGGGCGTTGCGCAAGCCACCAACTACAGCAAGTACCGCCTGCTGCGTCTGCGCGACATGCCGCAAGTCGATGTGCAGATCATCGCCGATGGGCATGCACCAGGCGGTGTGGGCGAGCCGGGCATTCCCTGTGTGGCCCCAGCAATTGCCAATGCGCACGCCAGGCTGGTAGGATCAGCCGCACGCAAACGCAGCCTGCCTTTCTTCCCTGGGTCCTCCGGCGGCGGGCTTTGAAACCCTACTGACACATCGCACAATGGAAAGCCTTGATCTTCGGGTGCTGGAAGACGCCCTCGCCTGGCGCGAGGCTGGCTCGGGCGTCACCCTTGTCACCGTGGTGGAGACCTGGGGCAGCGCCCCGCGCCCACCCGGCGCCTTGCTGGCCGTGCGGGCTGATGGCGTCGTGAGCGGATCGGTCTCGGGCGGTTGCGTGGAAGACGATCTCATCGCCCGCATCAAGGCTGGCGAGCAGCAGGACCAAAGCCGCCCCTGCATGCTGGCCTACGGCGTGACCAAAGAAGAGGCCTCGCGTTTTGGTCTGCCTTGCGGCGGTACATTGCGTCTGGTGCAAGAGCCGCTGATCGATGTGTCCTGGGTGCGCGAGGTCTTGCGTCGCACCGCCGTGCACGAGCTTGTGGCGCGCCACCTCACACTGGCCACCGGCGCGGTGCGCTTGCAAGACGCCCAGCGAGGGCAAACGCTGCAGTTTGATGGCAGCACCCTCACCACGTTCTTCGGGCCGCGCTGGCGCTTGCTGCTCATTGGCGCGGGTCAGCTCAGTCAGGCGGTGGCGCGCATGGCGCAGGCACTTGATTTCGAGGTGCTGGTGTGCGACCCGCGCGATGAATACGCAGCCACTTTGCGCATCGATGGCGTCACCCGCGTGCTGGGCATGCCCGACGATGTGGTGCAGCAGTTGCAGCCCGATGCGCACACGGCCATCGTCGCCCTCACCCATGACCCCAAGCTGGACGACATGGCCCTGATGGAGGCGCTCAACTCCGATGCTTTCTATGTCGGCGCACTGGGTTCACGGCGCAATCAGCACACGCGCAAGCTGCGCCTTGCGGAGCACTTTGGCATGTCCGAGCAAGCGCTCTCGCGCCTGCATGGCCCGGTGGGGCTGAGAATCGGCGCCAAGACACCGGCCGAGATTGCGGTGTCCATCGTGGCTCAGATCGTGCAGGTGAAGAATCAAGGCGATGCGCCTGTGGCTGCCAGCGAGACGTCGCAAACGCTTAGCGTATCGAGCCCGGCATAATCGGTCTGGCTGTCATTTGACAGCACAATCAGACTCTTCAATGCTGCGTTACGCCACCATTCCCGTCACCCCGTTTCAGCAAAACTGCTCCATCGTCTGGGACGAAGCAAGCGGCGATGCAGCCATCATCGATCCGGGCGGCGACCTTGATCGCTTGCTGGCGCGGGTTGAAAAGCTCGGGCTGCATCTGCGCCAGATCTGGCTGACCCATGCGCACATCGACCATGCCGGTGGCACTGGCGAGTTGGCGAGTCGGCTTGCTATTCCCATCATCGGGCCGCATGCGGCGGACAAGTTCTGGATCGACATGCTGGCGCAGCAAAGCCTGATGTTCGGCCTGGCCCCCGCTCAGCCTTTCACGCCCACCCGCTGGCTGCATGACCACGACACGGTCGAACTGGCGGGCCATCGGCTGAACGTGCGCCACTGCCCCGGCCACACGCCGGGCCATGTGGTGTTTCATTCGCCCGAGATCAAACGCGCGTTCGTTGGCGACGTGCTGTTTGCCGGCAGCATAGGCCGCACCGATCTACCCCAAGGCGATCACGCCACACTGATCAACAGCATCACCGAGCGGCTGTGGCCCATGGGTGACGACACTGTGTTCATCCCCGGCCACGGGCCCGAGAGCAGCTTTGGCCAAGAGCGGGAAAGCAATCCATTCGTGGGCGGCACCTGAGGTCCACCAACACAGCTTAGCCGCGCGCCAGATGCGTCGCGGCCCGGTACGCGAACACCAATGCAGGTCCGATGGTGATGCCCGGTCCAGGGTAGTAGCCACGCATCATGGAGGCCATGTCATTGCCACAGGCATACAGGCCCGCAATCGGTCGGCCTTGGGTGTCGATCACCTGTGCATTGGCATCGGTCTTGATGCCTGCGGCTGTTCCGATGGTGGCCGGATAAAGCCTCAAGGCGTAGAACGGGCCGTCCTGCAAGGGCCGAAGACAGGGGTTGGGCGTGCAATCGGGGTCACCGTTGTATTGGTTGAATGCGCTCTTGCCCTTGTGAAAGACCGGGTCCACGCCGCTGGCTGCTTGGCTGTTGTGCTCTTGCACCGATGCGAGGAAATTCGCCTCGTTCACGCCGATGCGCCTTGCAAGCGCCTCCAGCGTGTGTTCCTTGATCAGGTAATCCAATTTGATAAAGGGCCGCAGGCTGTAGGGGGCGGGCCGGACTGCGCCCAAGCCGTACTTGCGAATGAACGTGTGGTCGCAGATAAGGTGTGAGCGCAATCTGGCGTCGACATCTGGCCCGGCGTACATGGCCATCACCACGTCATGGTAGGAGTCGGCTTCGTTGACAAAGCGTTTGCCATCGGCATTGACGATGATGGCGCCGGGCTTGCCACGGTCCAGATGCCCATAGGAGAAGACCACCTGGCTTCCGTCGCGCTCCTGCAGCACCGATGCGGGCGTCCAGAATGCTGGGCTGCCCATGTCGGACAGCACTGCCGCGCCGACTCCAGTAGCGGCCTTCAGGCCATCGCCCACACTTTCAGCATAGGCGGCCGAATGGTGATGCGGATGGGTGCCGGCGTACTTTGCGCGCAGCGTCGGGCTATGGGGAAAGCCGCCTGTGGCCAGTATCACGGCCTTGCGCGCTCGCACTTGTATGCTGCCGCTGGGCGTCTGCACGGTGGCGCCCACAACCGCACCGGACTGAGTGCGCAGCAGTTGCGACACCGACGCATGGTTTTGCATGAACACATTTCGCTCACGCAGGCTGTGCAGCAAGCGAGCGGCCAGTGAATTGCCCATGAGCACATTCGTGCCGCGATGAAACTTCAGCCGGTCCGCCGCATAGCGCAGCAGCACGGACAGCACATACTTCAGGTTGGCAAACGAAGCGAAGGGCCGCATCAGCGCCGGAATGTCGCGCCGGCCCACCATCATGCCGCCAAACACCAGAAAGCGTTTCCAGGGCGAGCGCAGTTGGGCAAAGCCGTCGCCTAGCTTGCGCGCGTCGAAGGGCAATGGAAACAGCACACGGCCAAAAGTGCGTCCGCCGGGTGCCTCTGCGTGGTAGTCGGGGATGGCACCCAACTGAAACGCCACATGCGAGTTCTTCTCAAGGTAGGCGATGGCTTCGGGCCCGGTTTGCAAGAAGGCGTCCACCAGATCTGCATCGAAATGCGGACCCAGCTCGGACTGCAGGAACTGCCTGGCTTGCTCCAGCGAATCACCGACCCCAGCTTTGAGTGCATGGGACGTGCAGGGCACCCACACGCCGCCGCCTGAATTGGAAGTGGTGCCGCCGTACCAGGCGCTCTTCTCGTACACACCCACCCTCAGGCCGTGAACGGCGCACACCAGCGCGGCGGCCATGCCGCCCGCCCCACTTCCGAAAACCACGACATCGAATTCTGTGTCCCATTTCTGCATTGAAGCCTCTTTAGTTGCGCACTTTCATCACACCCCGGCGCACAAAATCTTCGACCAGTTCCACGTCTTTCAACATCAAGGCGTGCAACTCCTGCGGGCTGGATGCGCGCACTTCAACGCCCACCTTCTCAAGCCCCTCGCGCACGTCAGGCTGCTCCAGTGCCCAGCGCAAGTCTGCGTTCACCTTGGCGATTATCTCCGGCGGGGTCTTGAGCGGGGCGAGCACCGCGTACCAGGTGGCTACCTTCAGGCCCGGCAGTTCGGAGGCGATCGATTTCACATTGGGCAGCGTCGGCAGCGGTTTCTCGGAGGTAACGCCCAGCGCCTTGAGCTTGCCCGCCGCAATGTACTGTGCCACCGACGCGGGTGTGGTGAAGAAGAATTCGATTCGGCCTGCCAGCAGATCCACCTGCACGTTGGCCATGTTGCGATAGGGAACACGCTCTATGCGAAGGCCAGCGAAATTGTTGAATTGCTCCACCGCGAACTCACCCAGATAAGAAGTGGCGCCGTAGCGCAGCTTGCCCGGGTTGTCCTTGGCGTACTTGATCAACTCGGCCAGTGAATTGACTGGCACGCTGGGGTGCACGCCCAGCACAAAATCCGTGACGCCAACTTGCGCAATGGGTGCAAGGTCTTTCAGTGGATCAAAGGCCGGGCTTGGCGCCACCACGCGGTTGATGGTGAGAGTCTGGGTGGCGAAGTACAGCGTGTAGCCGTCCGGCGGTGCTTTCACCGCTGCCTCGGTGCCAATGTTGCCGTCGGCCCCTGTGCGGTTCTCTACCATCACTTGCTGGCCCCAGCGCTCGGAGAGTTTGGCACTAAGAATTCGCGCGGCTGCATCGGTGTTGCCACCGGTGCCAAATGGCACGATGGCGCGAACCGGTTTGCTCGGGTAGCTTTGGGCACCGGCGCCGGCACATCCCAGCGCCATCAGTGCCACCGCCAGGCCGCCCCCCAATAAACGCCGTAACTGCTTGTCCATGCTTTGCTCCTTTTGTGTCGCCGTGATGGAATGCTGTGGGAGCCGCGCCGATGCGCACTGCTTTCAGGTCGTGCCGAAGAATTTCTCAGCGTTCTTGTGCAAGACCTTTTCGAGCACGTCTTCGCTGTAGCCAAAGGATTCCCAGTCGCGTACTACCTTGGGGTGCTCAAGCACTGGGAAATCGATGCCGATCATGATGCGGTCCTGCAGGCGGGTGCCGATCTCTTTGCGCAGCGACTGCGGCAACTGCTTGGGGCCCCAGCCGTGCAACTCATAGCTCACGTTGCCTTTGTGCAGCATCACTGCGATCATCTCGTCCTGCCAGGGGTACGCAGGCCGGCCAGCCAGTACATTGAGCTCCGGGTAGAGCGCGGCCGCAACGTCCACATGGCGCGGGTGGCAGTTGTCCAGAATGTAGCCATAGCCGCCGCGCACGCCCTGCCCTATGCCGGTCAAGCCCACCATGATGAGCACGGGTGACTTGGTTTGCACCGACAACTCATAGAAGGGATACCACAGCGGATCGCTCGCGGGCACACCCACGCCCGTGCCGCTCACGGCAAAGCCGATGAATCCGGCATTGGCGTCCTTGGCCCGCTTGAATTCATCCAGCGATTCATCGCGCCGCCTGGGATCGAACATCAGCCAGTGTCCGAAGATGACATCGGGGTGCCTGCGCGCCATGTCGAATGCGTAGTCGTGGTACTGGCGCATTTGGTCCATGGGCAAGGATCGCACCCAGGCCAGATCGAGGATGGCGCGTGCGTTGTTGGCCCGCATGAAATCCATCATCTCGTCTTCGGCGTAGTAGCGCCCCTTGGTTCGCCAGATGGATTCCTGCCGTGCCAGTTCTTCGGGCGTGCGAAAGATGTGGCCCTTTTGCGTGGCCCAGTGGGAATGACAATCGAAAATTCTTCTCATGGTGGGTTCCTGTTGAATGCGGGTCGTCTGTCTATCAGGCGTCGCGGCTTGCCTTCTCTGCCGCCGGTGTTGGCCAACTCGCCCAGCGCGCCGTCGTCCACCAGCACCACCTGGATCGCAATGCCCAGGTCGTCCTTGAGGCGCTTCTCCAGTGCCTCTTGCAGGCCTTCGCGGCTACCCGCATCGCGCCGCACTTCCACATGCACTTGCATTTCGTCGCGGGGCACGCCGCTGACAGTGACGCGCTCGACGATGCAAACCCACTCACCGGTGGTGCGCGCATCGCTCTTGACACCGGGCAGGCAAGCCATGGGGTAGATGTTGACACCGCGCAGCTTGACCATGGCGTCACTGCGGCCCAGGAAATGATCCATGCGCCGAAAGTGGCTGCCACAGGCGCAGCGCTCGTGGCTGAGCACACGCCCGAGGTCGCGCATGTTGTAGCGAATCACTGGCGGCAAATCGCGGTAGAACACGGTGGCGACCAGATTGCCGGTTTCGCCGATGCCAACGGGCTTGCCGGTTTCGGTGTCCACCACCTCCATGTAGGTCGAGTCTTCCATGAAGTGCAGGCCCGCCCGCTCCGGGCATTCAAACGCGCCTGCTGAAATCTCGTTGGCGCCATAGCCATCGTAGACGGGGCAGCCCCAGAGCGCCTCTAGTTCGCGGCGCAGGCTGTTGTCGACGTCGGGGCCGAGGAAGGTGCGAAGAAATTTGGTCTTTAGCTCGCGCACATCGCGGCCGAGTTCGTCCTTGCATACCTGCGCCAGACGGATCAGGTATTCAGGAAAACTGTGCCACATGTTTGTGCCAAAGCGAAACGCGATCTCCAGTTGTTGGCGGGTGGAAGTGACCAGGCCGCTGCCAGTGGTCAGCGGCAGCACGCCCAGGAAATCGTGGCACGCCTTGTAGGACAGCCAGCCAGCATTGGCCAGCGAGGCGGTCATGGGAATTTGCATCACATCGCCGGGCCTCGCGCCCTGGATGTACAAGGTGCGTGCCGCAACGATGGCTTGGGCTTCCCATGCCCTTGCATCAAAGAGTGTGGGCCGGGGCAAGCCGGTGGTGCCGCCGCTGGTCTGCATTTTGAGCGGCGCCCTGGACGCCAGATCAGTGCCGATGTTGTGAAAGTCGCCGAAGGGCGGGTTGGCCTCGATGCTGTCTTTGACATCGTCTGAGGTATAGGTGGGGAGCTTCACGATGTCATCGAGGCTGCGGATGTCGCTTGGTTCCAGGCCGGCAGCGCGCCATCTGCGCTGATAGAACGGATTGTTCCATCCCACCTGCATGGTCTTGCGGAACCGTTCTTCCTGAAGCTTTCGAACTTGATCAGCAGGCCAGCGGTAAACGGTTTTCTCGAAAACGTCGGGCAGTCGGAATTCGTTTGTCAGTTCGTCCCAATCGAATGCGTGCCGATAGATTGGCAAGGTGGTTCGCGGTACTGCTTCTTCCATATTCGAACTCAGACGCTCCTGGGATGACAATGCGCAATGGGCGCACTTCGACAGCATGGCACTGCCGAGACAGCATAGATGCAGCCCGTGGCGGCGGCCATGGGGAATGCCCGTAGTGAATCGGCCGCGCCGCGCATGACGTCAGCCTGCGTGCATTAGAGCCGCTTGGCCTCGATGCTGTTGGCGTCGTAGTTCGCCTTGACTGAGCCTGACATTGCCGCGCCGTTCACGGTGACTGTCACGCTTTGCAGGGAATTGTTCGGGCCCATGAACTGAAAGCTAAGTTGACCGCCTTCAATGCGCGCCCCCAGCAGCGGCTGGCTGTAACCTGCCAAGTGCAGATTGCCGCCTATGCGCTGAAAGCTCTGCCTGAGGGACAAACGGGCCGAGGCCGCACCCGGCAGTCCCTTGACCTCCCACTCACCCTCCACATAGGCGGGGACCGTCCACATGAATGCACTGGCACCCGCTGCCTGCGCGGTCTGGTCGGGCTCCCAGTCGCCCATGTCGAACGCATGCGCGACAACCCGCGTACCCGGCTTCATCTGCAAGATGGTAGGTCGAAGTTTCAGATTGAGCGAAGGCAGCAGATACAGCGTGACGACAGAGGCCTGGCTGAAATCCTCGACAAAGATGTCCCCGTGGATGATTTTGACTTTATCGGCGACGCCGGCCTGCTGCGCATTCCTGCGCGCAAACTGCGCCATCTTTTCGTCGTATTCGATTCCGAACGAGCGTGCGCCAAACTGCTTGGCAGCCGTGATGGCAATGATGCCGTCGCCTGCGCCGAGGTCATAGACGACATCGCTGGGCGTGACCTTTGCCATCGACAGCATCGCGGTGACCAGCGCGGGCGGCGTGGGAATCCAGATCACGTCCTTGCCGGGCTGGCCTCTGATCGGCTGAAATGAGTCATCGGCGGCATGGGCGCTCAGGTTGCCCAAAAGCCCAATCAGAATCAGAAGAACTGAGAACAAGTTGTTTGCAATGTTCACGCGCAATCCTTTCATGAAAAAAATGACAATTTACCCGATGCGAGGCCGGCCTACTCGTCGCAAGGCGTGCCGTCAAACTGCGATGCGAAGTACAGCACCTGCTTGGCGCACTGCCTGGCCATGAAAAACTGGATCGAGTGGAACTCGGTGGGCATCATCACCATGCGGATGCCGGGAATAGACTTTCGCACCAACTCCTCATGAAAGCGGGTGATGCGGCCATTGCCCGGGTACATGCCCAGTGTTGGCGTGGAGATGCGCTTGGCATGCTCGCGCAAGTCGAAGGACTTGGAGGCAATCGCCAGGCCCACCAGCGACTCCACATGGGAGCGACCCATGTCGGCCGAATACCAGTCGAGCAGACCTTGCTCAGTGTCGGCTGGAAAACGGGTGCTGCCGTTGGTGGCTGCAGTCCACTTCTCGCTGCCCAGAGCGCGCATGGCTTCTTCCCAGCTCGGATAGCCCACTGCAAAGGATTCCTGGGTGTGCTGCGGGATAGCCAAAGGCGTGGAAATCAAATTCAAGGTGCGCAAGCGCTCCGGATGGGACGCCGCCAGCAACACACCGACGATGCCGCCGATGGATTCACCGCAGTAGTGCACGGGTGCGCCGGGGCTGACTTCATCGATCACCGCGAGGATGTCTTCCAGGAAAGCGTCGGCACTGAACCCTGTTGACTGATCAAAATCAACCGGCGAATCGCCAAAGCCGCGCAGGTTGGGCCGCACCACCTTGAAATGGCGCGACAGATAAGGCACCCATCGATACCAGAGGTTGGACGACCGGCCAAAGCCATGCTGCAAGATGATCACCGGCGCGTTCTTCCACGGGTCAGTGAAATCATCGATGGCGTAATTCAGCGTCGGCTTGCCTGGGCGGCGAATGAACGGCATGTGTGTCTCCGGGTCCTGTTGTGCTTATGTGCCTTGCACGGCTGCAGAAAATTATAGGCTTCAGGTTTGGAAGCTGCAGAACGCAAGCGCCTAATCCCCCAGCAGCTCCCCCACCGGCTTCAAGTCGTCCACGCGGTCGCATACGGCCTTGACCACCATCAGGATGGGAATGCCCAGCAGCAGCAGCCCCCATACACCCCACAACCAGCCCCATCCGAGCACCCCGATGAACACCGCCACCGCATTCATCTTTCCGGCCCTGCTGGTCACCAAGGGAACCAACAGCTTGCCAACGATGGTGTGGATGAAAAGCGATGCACCCATCACGGCCACCGCCATGTTGACCAGAGCGCCAGGCCCGTCGCTGCGCCCGTCGCCACGCCGGCCAGCAATTGAACCCCGTGATCTGCCCTATCTGGCCGGCAAGGCCGAACGTGTCGCTCCACAGACCCGGTTTCAGAGACTGAAACGCTCGGGAATCATGCGTTCCAAGTGCAGTCTGAATGTGTAGCGTCCGCAGCTCATGCACCGGAAAAGTCGAGTGCATGGTATGAGTCGCAGCCACCAAGGGCGAGGGATCCGCAGAACGTCACCTTTGCAGTGGCATCGCAATATCCTGTAGGCCATGTTCGCTCCTCATGTCACCAGACCGAACAGTCTGTCGTCGACTCACCTATGCGCCAAGCAGGGCAGCCTCCCAGCGAGATGGAGTTCGCGTGCGCAATTCGACACTCTGCCTGTCCTCACGTCTTGAATGAGCCATTCGGGTCGATGAATTGAATGCCACTTTTCGGATACCTAGATTGACCCTGGTCAAACAACCGCGCTCCGATTGTCCCGCTCAACGGGATGTACTGACGGGAATTTGAGATGGCGATCGGTAAAGCATTCCGGCTGCAGGGGTACCAGGTGGCTGAAACGGGCGGCGTTGGCGCGGATGGAGGTGTTGATCCGGTGCTGACCAAGGGTAGTGAGTTAAGCCTTGACAATCAGTCTGGCCAGAACGTAGCATGGGTCGAGCAGGAGACAAGGGCATGGCAAATATGGCTCACGAGGTGCGGCTCTCACCGCTCACCGACTTCATGGGCGCGCTCGTCACCGGGATCGACGTCTCCGGCCCGATCGGCGAGGAGGCCCGCCATGTCCTGCGCGACGCATGGTGGCGGTATGGTCTGCTGCTGCTACGCGAGCAACACATCGACGAGGCGCAACAAGCAGAGTTCGCGTCGATCTTCGGCGAGGTGTCGAACGAGGGCGAATACGGCGCGCAGAACTACGTGTCCAACACCATCCCCACCGGCATCGTTCCGGTAGGCGAGCTGGCCTTTCACGTCGATCATTCATGGTCCGACGATCCACTGCGCGGCCTCATGCTGTACGGCATCGAGGTTCCGCCCACCGGTGGGGATACGCGCTTCGTGGACGTGAAGAAGGCCTTCGAGCTGCTCACTCCCGCGCAACGGGAGCGCGTCGAGTCGCTGCGCATCGTGCACTCCTATCCGGACCAGACAAAACATGTGCCCATTCCGGGGCCTGACCCGCGGCCTGGCATGCCCAGCTCCGTGCACCCGATGGCGTTCCCGCATCCGGTCACGGGCGACACACTGCTCTTTTGCAGCGCTAGGCATTTCGACCGCATCGTCGGCTGGTCCGCCCAGGAGAGCCTCGCTCTGGCCCAACAGATGGCGGCCCACATGGAACGGACCGACATCATCTACTCACACAAGTGGCGCGCCGGTGACCTCATCATCTGGGACAACCTGCGGCTGCAGCACGCGCGAACCGACTTCGATCCCAAGTACCGGCGCCATCTGCGCCGCACGCAGATCGGCAGGCCGAGTGTGCTGGCGCAGGCGGCAAGCGCGAATGCCTGATCGCCGGTGCCTTCGTGCATGCGGCGGCCGACCATGGCAATATGATTTCCTCATGAAAGGCAGGTGAAGCGATGCACGTTCTTCGTCTCATGACTCGTGCGGGCCACTGGCTCGCCGGTGGGCTCCTCGCGCTTGGCGCGGCAGCGGCTTCTGGACAGGCGTTTCCGTCCAAGCCCATCACCTACATCGTCGGCTTCGGAGCCGGCAGCGGAATCGACAACGTGGCGCGCGTGGTAGGCCAGCGCATCGCCGAGAGCATGTCCAACCCCGTCGTGGTGGAAAACCGCGTTGGCGCGGCAGGGTCGATCGCGCTCGAAGCATTGTCCAAGGCCGCGCCCGACGGCCACACGATCCTGATCGCGAGCGCGAGTGATCTGATCAACCAGTACGCCTCGCGCAACGCGAAGCTGGAAATCGTGCGCGACTTCACGCCCGTGGCCTTGACCGGCGCACTCCCACTGGTGCTGGCCGTTACGGATTCGCTGGCCGCAAAGAACGTGGACGAACTGGTCGCGCTTGCCAAGGCACAGCCCGGCAAGCTCAACTGGGCATCCGTCGTCGGCGCCTCGCCGCACTTCATGGGCGAGGCGTTCAAGTCGGCCCGAGGCATAGACATGAAGATGGTTCCCTACAGGACCACCAACGACGCGACCGCGGACGTTGTCTCCGGTCGCGTTGAAGTCACGTTCACCACGGTGACCGCCGCCGTGCCGCTGGCCAAGAGCGGCAAGGTACGGGTACTTGCCATCACGGGTCGCGACCGCTCGAGCCTGCTGCCAGATGTGCCTTCGACGGCGGAGCTGGGCATGCCCACGGTGGACGTGGGGATCGGCTATTTCGTGCTCGCGCCCAAGGGCACGCCGCCAAGCGTGGTGGCGGCCCTCAACGCGCAGTTTGCGAAGGCCCTGGCGAGCAAGGACGTGCGCGACAAGCTCCTCGCCAGCGGCGTGGAGCCCAAGATCAGCACGCCCGAGCAGCTCGAAGCCTCGCTGCGCACCGAATCGGCGCGCTGGGCCAAGCTGGTGAAGGACCTGGGCGTTAAAGTTGAATGACAAAGGAAGCAAACCACATGACGAACACGATCGACATCCGCAGAGAAGGCCGGCTGGCCTATGACGAGTACGACTGCACGCCGCCATGGACACAGCCCGCCACTGTGGTGCTGGTGCACGGCTTCACCAAGAACCGCCGCTTTTTCTACGACTGGATCCCCGAGCTTGCGAAGTCATATCGGGTGATCTGCGTGGACCAGCGGGGACACGGGGATTCCTCTGCGCTGCCCGCGAACTTCACGATGGCGATTCGCGATTTTTCGGACGACCTTGCGGATTTCGCTAACAAGCTCGGACTGGTTCACGCGCACTACGTCATGGCGGAGTTCACTTCCTGCATCGCGCTCGATTTCGCCGTTGCCTATCCCGAGCTGATCGGCTCGCTGGTGCTTCCCGGCGTCGTGTTCAAGCCGAGTGCGGGCGTGGACTGGGAAGGCTGGGCGAAGATCGTCGACGCTCAGGGTTCGCAAGCCTGGGCACGGGCAACGAACGATCACCGTCTGCCCGCCGATGTCGACCCAGCTAAACGCGAGTGGTACGTCACCCAGCAGGGCCGCTTCCCGTCCGGACCGCTGGCCGCGTTCTTCCGCTGGACGTGCACCCAGGACTTCAGCGGGAACTTCGCCCGCATCCAGGCGCCGACCCTGCTCATGACTGGCCAGCACGCGCGTGTGCAGCCCGTCCCCGAAGTGCTGGCCGCGGCCGCCACCATGCCGCGCGCGGTAGTGAAGGTGTTTGAAGGCATGCCGCTCAATGTCATGTCGGCGGCGCCGCATGATTGCGTGAGAGAAACGCTGCGATTTCTCGAAGCCGTGGACAAGCCCGACCCCTACGCGCGCGTGCGCGCGGCTGCCGTTCGCCAGTAGTCGCATCCGCAAGTGCTGCATTTCGAAGCGCCATGCCGCAGAGTTCTCCAAACGCCGCAGGGGAAATGTGCGCGGGTCCCAATCCGGACCTGAGGGCGCCACGGCTTGTCGCGCCGCCCGGTGCCACAGATGTGCACCTGCATTTTTTTGGACCGCAAGAAAAATATCCCTTCCTGACACCTCGCAACTACACACCACCGGATGCCACGCCTGCCTCCTACCGTGCGTTGGCCAAGGCCTTGGGAATCGAGCGGGCGGTCATAGTTCAGCCCAGCATCTACGGAACCGACAATCGGAGGCAAATCGATGCGGCGCGCGATCTCGGCATTCCCGCCCGCATTGTTGTTGTCACGCCGACCCACATCAGCGATGCCGAATTAGAAAGCCTGCACAAGGCCGGGGCTCGGGCCGTGCGCATCATTCTGGGCCAGCCGGGGGGAGTGCCGGCTGCTGAACTCGAAACCTTCTCAGACCGGCTGCACGAATTTGGCTGGCACATCGAGATGATGCTGACATCCGAACAAGTGGTGGAGCTTGAGCCGCGCATTGCCAAGCTTCGTTGCCGGACCGTGATAGATCATCTGGGCGGCATCCAGGCAGAGGCTGGGCTGAATCAAGCGGCCTTCGGCGCCCTGCTCAGGCTGGTTGATGGCGGTTGTTGGGTCAAACTGTCAGCGGCCTATCGGCTGTCCACTCAGCCTGCGCCATACCGCGATCTGATCCCGTTCGCAACGGCATTGGTGCGTGAGCGGCCAGATCGCCTCTTATGGGGAACCGATTGGCCGCAGGCTTATTTCAGCGGCGCAATGCCCAGCAACATCGATCTGTTCGACCTGTTACTCGACTGGGTACCGGATGAAGGCAGCCGAACCCGCATTCTGGTGCGCAATCCAGCAGAACTCTATGGGTTTTGAAATCGGCGTCACATGCGACGGACACAGATTGGCGAGCCATAACCAAGGGTCGCTTGCCGCAACGCAAAACAAAGCCAGCAGGGTCAGCCCGCACACTGCAGCGCGCTGACGCACACCGCCATGTCCACGAATAGCGAAAACCAGTGCGACTATCTCGTTGTTGGCGCCGGCGCCAGTGGTTGCGTGCTCGCCTCGCGCCTGTCGGAAAACCCCGAGAACCGGGTGATTTTGCTTGAAGCGGGCGGCAGTGATGCAAGCCCCTTCCTGCGCGTTCCAGGGCTTGGTTTCGCTGCTGGCGCGATCGCCAAATACAACTGGAACCACCTGCTCGAGCCGATCCCCGAGCTTCATGACCGGCAGATGGTGCTGCTGGAAGGCAAGGTGTTGGGTGGCTCCAGCAGCATCAACGGAATGATCTACACCCGGGGCCATTCAAGCGAATACGATCAGTGGCGCGATATGGGGTGCACCGGCTGGGGCTTCGACGACCTACGCCCCTACTTCCTGAAATCCGAGGCCAACTTCAGAGGGGCCGGGCAATGGCACGGCGATGCCGGGCCGATGCCGCTTCGCCGCGCCAACCCGCAGTTGCCGATCTGCGATGCCTTTCTGGGCGCGGCGGGCGCGGCAGGCTTGCCCATCGTGGATGATCTCAACGCCAATCACCCTGAGGGCCTCGGCTTCTACGACGTGAACATCCACCGCGGTCTTCGCATGAGTGCGCCCCGGTCGTTCTTGCACCAGGCCAAGCGGCGCGGCAATTTACGAGTGATCACGCGCACCGAGGTGCTTCGAATTGTCTTTTCGCATGGCAGGGCGACGGGGATTGAAGCCAGGCAACACGGCGTGGAAACAACTTTTTCCGCAGCGCGCGAGGTGATTGTTTGCGCGGGAGCAATCAAGAGCCCTCAACTGCTCTTGCTTTCGGGCATCGGCCCGGCCGATGATCTGCGCGCCCTCGGTATCGAAGTGGCCGCACATTCGCCGCAAGTGGGCAAGAACCTGCAAAACCATCCCTGCTACCGGCCGCGCTTCGCCTGTTCGCAGAAAGTCACCGCGCGCAATCACCTGAGCCCCGCTGGAATGGTACGCGCCGGCTATTCGTACGCGGTCTCCCGAACCGGGCCGCTGGCTGAAAGCTTCGCATCGGTTGGCGGCTTCTTTCGCAGCGATCCTGATCTTCCACTGGCCGACATGCAGGTGGTCATGCTGTCCGCACTGTCGCCGCAGGGCAGTCAAGGCTTGTTGGGGCTGCTGCCCAAAGAGCAGGGCTTCGGCCTGACCATCTATCAGGGCACGCCCTACAGCCGCGGCCAGGTCAGGCTGCGGTCTTGCGACCCCTTGGCAGCGCCGATGGTCGTATCGGGCTATTTCAGCGATCCGCGCGATATCGCTGTGCTGGCATCGGGCGTCCAGCGGATGCGAGAGGTCATGCGCCACCCCGAGATTGCCCGCTATATCAGTGCCGCCGTCGCGCCGAAAGATACGGTACGCAGCAAAGCCGAACTGATAGCCGAAATCCGGCGCGAAGCAGCAACCTCTTATCACCAGAGCGGGACTTGCGCGATGGGATCCGACGAGTGGTCTGTGCTTGATTCCCGCCTGCGGGTGCGCGGCGTCACCGGATTGCGTGTCGCCGACACATCCGTCATTCCCCGACTGCCCAATGCCGCCATGCATGCGCCGGCCTTGATGATCGGCGAGAAGGCCGCGGCGATGGTTCTGGATGACGCGGTGCGCTGAGCCAGTCTCAAAGTCAGATCGTGACTAGCAGGCCAATCCGTGGTGTTTTAGGGGGCTTGTGGTGGTTTGGAATGGACTACCGAAAACACATTACCGGCGGAGAGGGCGTCCGCGCCTCGTTTGTCCGACAAAGTCCGTCGATTGCCAGCTAGGCCATTATCCATGCGGGTTTCAAGCAAAAGGTAGTTCACCACGGTTCAATTGAAAGCGCTAGAATCCGGCCATTTAGTGTGGGTAGATATGGGGGTTGACTATGGCTAGACTAATTGAGAAGTTGTCACCGCTGGCGGTGACCAAGGCGACCAAGCCTGGCTACATCGGCGACGGTGCTGGGCTGTGGTTGCAGGTATCCGCAAGCGGCTCCAAAAGCTGGATATTTCGCTTCACCATCAACGGAAAGCAGCGCGAGATGGGGCTGGGTGCCGTGCATACCCTCACCCTGACCGAAGCACGGGCCAAGGCCAAGGAATGCCGCCTGCTGATGCTGGATGGCAAAGACCCGCTAGACACCCGCAAGGCAACCCGGCTGGCCGAAGCGTTGGAGCGCGCCAAGATGATGACCTTTGACCAATGTGCCACGGCATACATCGCAGCCCATCGCAGCGGCTGGAAAAATGACAAACACGCCAGCCAATGGACGAACACCCTAGTCACCTACGCCGGCCCGGTAATCGGTGCGCTGCCCGTCGCTGCGGTTGACACCTCACTGGTGGTCAAGGTGCTGAGTCCGATCTGGCTCACCAAGACCGAGACCGCAACCCGACTGCGGGGCCGCATCGAAAGTGTTCTGGGCTGGGCCACAACCAGCGGTTTTCGTGAAGGCGACAACCCGGCACGCTGGCGTGGTCACTTGGAGAACTTGCTGGCCAGCCCCAACAAGACCGCCAAGGTTGTCCATCACCCAGCCCTGCCGTGGCAAGAGGTGGGCCAGTTCATGGCTGACCTGCGCCAGCGTGAAGGCATTGCAGCCCGGGCCGTTGAATTTGCCATCCTGACCGCTACCCGCTCCGGTGAGGTGCGCGGCGCGACTTGGGCTGAGGTTGACGCGCGGCTGTGGGTCATCCCTGCGGAGCGCATGAAGATGGGCCGCGAACACCGTGTGCCACTGTCCACGGCCGCGCAGTCGCTGCTGGCAGGTATGACCCGGACGGGTGACTTGATCTTTCCCGGTGCGACTCACGACAAGGGTTTGTCAGATATGAGCCTCACCGCAGTATTGAGGCGCATGGAGCGCAAAGACATCACGGTGCATGGGTTTCGCTCTACCTTCCGCGACTGGTGCGCCGAGTCGGTTGCCAACTCATTCCCCCGTGAGGTCTGCGAGCATGCGCTGGCGCACAGCTTGCCCGACAAGATCGAGGCGGCTTACCGCCGGGGCGACTTGATCGAAAAGCGTACCCTGCTGATGCAAGCATGGGCTGACTACTGCGCGACCATCCCAACGGCGGCAACCGTCACACCCATTCGCGGCAAGATCGCGGCTTGAGTATTTTGGAATGCCCCCTACCCCATAGCCTTAGAAACCTGATCAACCCCTTTTTTAGGTTTTTTAGGTCACATCGAGGATGTGAATCCCTAACAACGGCCGATCTGCCGAGGTGCAGCCATCTTGACTGTAAGAGATTGTTTTACAAAAGCTATCGATCTCCATTAGTCATTGACGAACACTATTATTTTGCGTTAGACTTTGTCGAAACGGGCACCAACACACCTCCCTCCTACGCCTGCGAGGGGAAAGTTTTTGCCGACACAGTGGTTAGGTCATTGAATTGACCAGTAGGCGGACTTTCTAGTCCGTCGGCCATTCACAAATCCAAGACTGACGGACCAGAGCATTCCAAAAAGGAACTGCCCCATGTCAGAAAAATCACTTTTCCGCCTGTCCCAGATCATCGGTGATCGGCATGCCAAACCGCCCATCCCGCCAATCATTCCCGTGTGCAAGACCACGTGGTGGGCTGGTGTCAAGTCGGGCATATACCCCGCGCCGATAAAGCTGTCGCCCCGCGTTACTTGCTGGCGCGCAAGTGACATCTACGCCCTAACTCAAAAGTAAAAAGCCGGAACAGCGCGACCACGCTGCCCGGCTTTTATTCGTCATTCACAAGTGACCCGATTTTAAGTTCTGGTAAGTGTTGGTGCAAGCGTTGCCCAGGTTTCCTAACCGAAAGCACATATGCAAATTCCACCTAAAAAATCCTCGCTTATTGATGTCAGTGAGTCTGCGGTTCGAGATCATTATTTGAACTCACAAATCCTCTATGGCCAAATGCTCCTCAACAAAACAGACGGTCGGTCAATACGACGCCGAGCGGAACGGATGGCCCGTAAAGCCGCTAAGAAAGAAGGCGGCAAATGAGCGCCATTTCCAAAGCCCAAGCCATCTCTGCCCGCAATGTGAGGGGGCTAGTCGACGCTCTACGGGTGGAACTGACCGCGAACCAAGGCAACATCCCCGATGAACTGAAATCTCGCAAAGCGTGGCTGGTGTATCACGTAACTGAGATTCGAGCCAGCGGCAAGTTCAACAAAATTCCGGTCTATCCAAAGTCAGGCCGCAACCGCCACGGAGTGCAGGGTTCACCTGATGATCTGGCAGGCCTTGGGACGTGGGCTGACGCATGGCACGCCATCCAGACTAACCCATCGTTGGCGGGTGTCGGCTTCGCATGCCTGCCGGTTTTCGGCGTGGTGGCATTGGATGTTGACCACTGCGTCAAAGATCGCAAAGTCCCCGCCGACGTTGACCCGTTGATCGACGATACCTATTGCGAATTCAGCCCCAGCGGAACAGGTCTGCGAGCATTTTGGCTTGGGTCGGGTCGGGACGGAAAGAACCACGCCAGGGGCTTTGAATTGTTCCACTCGAATGGCTTTGTGACCGTCACGGGCGACTATCACGTTGGGGGTGATGTGCCGCCATTGCCCGACGATCTAAGGGATAAGTTGGAGTCCCTATGTCATGCCGCGGGGCGCGCTGACAGGGTCACCCCGACCGACCGACTGAGTGAAGCTGCGGCAAACGACCCACGCCTGCAAGCTATAAAAAATGCAGGTCTATACGAGCGCGACATCGGCGGCGGTAAGCACTCGATCACCTGCCCGCTTGAGCACCTGCATAGCGATGCTGGCCGAGCCGCTGGTGACGGTGACACGGTCTATTACCAACCCTTGACCAACGGATACGACGCGGGTTGGATTCACTGCATGCACACCCACCCGAACGATCAGATGACTTACTGGGCCAAGGTGGGATACAACCCAGCAGCCGAGGCCGTTAATAAGCTACTGGCTGGCTATGCCGACCCCAGCGGGGATGGGTGGCCTAACCCCCAAGCAATCCCAGACGATCTGCCGCCCGTGCCGACGTTTGATCTGGCCTTGCTACCTGATGCGCTGCGACCTTGGGTTCAAGACATTGCAGAGCGTATGCAGATCAGCCCCGACATCCCGGCCATAGGTGCTGTCACGGCACTGTCAGCCGCAATCGGGCGAAGGGTGCAGATCATGCCCAAGGCTTGGGACGATTGGACTGTGGTTCCCAATTTATGGGGTGCTGTGGTTGCCCCACCGGGTTACATGAAATCGCCAGCACTCGCAGAAGTGATGCGCCCCCTGCACCGCATGGAGGCCGAAGCCCATAGGGACTACGAATCAGCGCTGGCGATTTGGTCAGCAAATCGAGATCGTGTCGCCATCGCCAACACTGCCGCCAAGTCGGCCACCCTGCAAAAACTGAAGAAAGACCCCAGTGCTGACATCGCAGCGGCACTGGCCGAGCCGGACGAACCCATTGCCACCCGCTATTGCGTGAACAATTTTTCGATGGAGGCGCTTGGTGAGGTGCTGATGGGCAACCCCAATGGCGTGTTGGCGTTCTCAGACGAAATCCACGGTTTGCTGATGATGGCTCAGAAGCCCGGCAATGAAGGTTTGAACGAATTTTTGCTTTCGGCTTGGAACGGTGATGGCGCATTCACTTTCGACCGCATTGGCCGTGGGCTGAACCGACGAGTTGACCATGTCTGCGTCGCGGTGCTGGGTGGCATACAACCCGGACGGCTGGTTGAGCATGTCAAGGGGGCCACGCATGGCGGCGCTGGTGACTCGGGGCTGGTGCAGCGCTTCCAACTGCTGACCTGGCCGGACTTGCGCGAGGAATGGGCGCTGGTTGACCGCAAGCCCGACCAAGCGGCTCAGGAAGCAGCGTATGGCGTGTTTTTTCGAGTGATGGGCCGTGACACCATCGCCGACCCAATGGCGGGGCTAAGTGAGCCTGATGTCCGCCGATTCGACAAGGATGCGCAAGCCGCGTTTTATGTCTGGCTGGAAGCATTGGAGCGTGAACTGCGCGGCGACTCGCTGCCCTCGGTCATGGGGTCACATCTAGCGAAATATCGTTCGTTAGTGCCATCGCTGGCGCTGATCTTTGCGGTGGCCGACAACGTACGGGGGGCAGTGCCACTGCGGTATGTCCAGCAAGCCATCGGCTGGGCCGCGTATCTGCGCCTTCACGCTGAGCGGGTCTATTCCTGCACCGTCAGGCCAGACACCCGGCACGCTCGCGCACTGTTGGCAAAGATCAGGGACAACACTGTGGCGGACGGATTCAAACCCGCTGACGTGTATCTGAAGGGTTGGAGCCAACTCGACCGCGAGGGCGTGACCAAGGCGACCGACCTGCTTTGCGACCTCGACTATCTGGTGCGCTCTGAAATCAGACCCCCGGGGGGGGGTCGCCCATCGGTGACCTTCCACCTCAACCCGAAGTCAAGAAATTAACCCCTAGTCACCGAGCCTAAGAAACCTAAAGAACTAGGTTTTTTAGGTTTCTCACCCTCGCCCCCTACCCGCATTCTCCAAAACACGAGGCCAAAATGAAACCGATACCCAAAGAAGTACCCCAAGAACTGAACCAGCTTTCGCACCGTGCTGCGTTGCGTTACGAGGACCAACTGCGCCAAACCTTGTTGACCAAGTTCCGTGGGTTGGCAAATCAAGGTCTTCCGGCCCATGTGCTTTTCCAGCACCTGAACGACATTGAGATGGGACCACTCGGCTTTGGCCACAAAGTGGTGCAGCGCTTGATGTCGGGCGCTCGCGTGCATCGGGTCCACCCGCGCTGCCATGGGCTCCACAAACCCCGTAAACCCCTCAAACCCCGCAAAACGTACCGACGTTTCATAATGTGAAAGACTCGGGTGGTCCCTTTCCCACCACCTGTTTACCAAGGAGTCCGAAATGCCTGCAAAAGGATACGCCCCGCAACCCGGTCGAGCCCCCGGCATGCCTGAGGTCATGACTGCTCAGAACTTTAATCGGCGCATTTCAGCTGAGGAGGCATTGATATTGGCTACTGCTGGGGATGGGTCTAAGACTAATGGGTTTCGCAATCTTTTAGACCTCTATCAAGAACTCCACAACATGGGGTACAGATGCGACCAACCATTGAAGGAGTTTCTTGTAGGGCAAGAAATCTGTATAAATTAGCTTGGTTGTTGATAAAGTCTGGCTACAGGAAAATAAATTATGAGAAATAAACGACCGCTTGTTCTTTTGCTCTTGACTTGTTGTCTTGCACAACCAGCATCGGGTCAAACAGTAACAGTTTTCGGAAGGCCCGATTGTGGCGTGTGGCTAAGTAAACAAAGAGAGGTAGACAAAGCGTGGTTGCTTGGATATGTGTCGTCGACGAGCAGTAGCCAACAATTTGGAAAAGGCGACCCGTTTGGCAAGATTAGTTCAGCTGAACAAATATTTTTATGGATCAATAATTATTGCCAAAAAAATCCCCTCAAGAATCTTAGCGATGGCGCACTTGTCTTGTATATTGAATTGTTGAGCAACCCAAAATGACTAAAAAACAAACAGGACAAAGGTTTTTGATGAGGTATGTGTTTGGGATTACCTTGATGATAGGGTTGAGTCAGCCCGCCTTCCCTCAAGTAAAGAGATTCGCAACAGTACTGGGCGCAGTTGATAATTCGTGTGCGGACTGGATAACAGCAAGAGACAGAAAAAATGCTCAAGCATATGAGTTTTGGTTGCTCGGGTTTGTGTCGGGCATAAATATCTCGAAAGACCACAGTATTGACTTTTTAAGCGGAATAAAAGGGGCTTCTCTCGAACTATGGATGGATAAATATTGTCGGGAAAATCCACTTAAAACTTTTCCAGAGGTAGCTTTTCAATTGATTGAAGAACTAACAGGCAAAAAACGATGACCAAATCATCCGGTGGCATTGCTGAATACACATGTTCTAAAATCTTTTTTGAATAATTAAATAATGCAATCAATCAAATCTTGGATTCAAAACTCTAATGGATGGCAACGCCTTTGGCTTCTTGGTTCAGTAGCTGGTTTCATTTATTTTTCCATTTTCATGCCATTTAGAGAAACCAATTTAAGTACCTCTTATTGGAATGATAAATTTAGTCGCCTTACTGAAGAGTCAAGGAAACCGGAATGCGCCGCCTATATGAATCTTCCAATAAATCAGCTTCTCGAACCCCCCTTCATGGAGGGTTGCTACTCGATTTATCTTCACCGTGAAGTTTCCAAAGATAAGCAACCAATTACATTAAAGTCAGTTAACGATGAGTTTAATTCTGACTACCGAAAAATATTATTCGAATGGTTTGGAATTGGAACAGTACTGATGACATTGCTATCGGCACTAGTTTATGGCTTAGGTTCGCTCACAGCATGGGTAATCAAAGGCTTTAAGAAAAAAGAACTGTGAGTCCTATTATCCAAACCTTTCTAGCAGATTTGGAGTTATCAAATGCGAAGCATTGAAAGCCTGAAAGAAGAAATTGAATCTGTAAAAGGATCTGCATCACTTATGAAGTGGCTGGGTATCCTAAATGCTATTGGATCAGTTGGAGCGGGAATTTCAGGGCAGTCTCTAGGAGTTTTTTGTGCTGGAATGATGGGCGCATTATTATTTATGGCCGGCTGGGCTGGTTATGCCTCACGAATTCAACGTATGGAAGAAGAAATAGAAGAACGCCGTTACCAAAAATGCAAACATGCTAGATCCTTCAAAGTGCCCTAGGGAAACGCTGATTTATCGACGGGGAAGGTCATCCGATGACGGGCCTGAACGTTAGTAGGAAGCCCGCCCCATTGGATGCAATCGACATGAACCAACGCAGCTTTGCCAGCGCCGAATTTGCCCTCAAGAAAAAGCGCACCCGGCGCGAG
>CANJPU010000012.1 GCA_947476285.1 Comamonadaceae bacterium
AATTTCTACAACCATACAAGATTGCACTCGACGCTGGGCTACGTCAGCCCGATGACGTTCGAGCAACGCTGGATCGCGGCCCAGCAGCAAGACAGGAAGTCCGCATAATGGGCAGCCTATGGAGTGCGGTAAACAGGGGCAAGGTCAGTTTGAAGGCGCGCCGGCACATCTCCACACTGCCATGGCCGGTGAGCATGATGACTGGTTGATCCACCGACTGTGCGATGAGCGTATCGAGCACCGACAGGCCACTGATGCCCGGCATGCGTACGTCCAGCACAATGGCACCGACGCCGTCGCGATCAAACTCAGACAGAAAGGCCTGCGGATCGGCCCAGGTCTGCACGCGCAGGCCCACTGTGCCAATCAGCAAGGCAAGGCTCTGACGCACCGCTTCGTCGTCGTCAATCAGGTGAATCAGCGGCGACAGCGGCTTGTTCATGCGGATGCCAAGGGCAAGGCCAGCCGCAGTTGCGCGCCGCGCGGTAAATGATGCGATGCGCTGATGCCGCCACCCATGCCGCCCGCGAGGGATTCGCATAGGCTCAGGCCCAGGCCCAAGCCGCCTTCGCGTGTGCTGAAGAAAGGCTCGAAGATGCGTTCGATCTCACCGGGCGCAAAACCCGATCCCGTGTCCGTGACTGTGAGCACACCCTGCGAACCCTCGGTGCCTATCGAGATGCGTAACTGCCGCTGGCTCTCGGGCACGCGCTGCAAGGCCTGCAGTGCATTCATCAGGAGGTTGTGCACGATCTGCTCCAGTGCCACTGGCTCGGCCAGCACAGTCACCGGTGCGCCCTGGTCCTGCACCAGCGGCTCTACTGCGCAGTGGCGGGCTTGCGGCTCCAGCAGGTACAAGGCATTGCGCGCGGCCTCTTGCAGCACCACTTTGTGTCGCCCTGCCTCGGGATCGGCATCAGGGCCCTGCACCGTGCGGCGAAGGCGGCCAATGACGTCGGCGGCGCGGCGCGCCTGCTGGGCGGCATGCGCCATGGCCTCGCGTGCGCTGCCGAGTTCGGGCGGGTCTTCATCGAGCAGGCGCGAAGCCGCCTGCGTGTTGGCCAAGATGGCGGTGAGCGGCTGATTAAGCTCATGCGCCATGCCGGCGGCCAATTCACCCATCGCGTTGAGCCGACCCACCTGACCCAGCCGCAGCAACTCTTCGGCTCGCCGACGCTGGTCGCGCTGGCGCTGCAAGGCATAAAGCGCCGCCAGAAAGGCCGCCACCGCAAAGGCCCAGGCCAGCATCCAGAGCCAGGGCAACTCTGCCACGCCCACCCACCGCACGCCAACCACATCAAAGGGCTGGCTCTGCGCAGCAAGGTGCTTGTGAAAATCAAATTGCCAAGCGCCCGTGGCTGCTTGCCCCGCTTGCAACACGAAACTTTGGCCATCGTGGTCTAGCGTCACCCACACCGGGCTGGCCTGCGGCGCCATCGGCCACTCGGTCCAAGGCACCACAGCGCGCAAGTCCATCAGCATGGCAAAGCTGGCGGGCTCGGCGGCCAGCACCAGCCGATAGCGCCCGCGGGCGAAATCGACATCGGCCAACACCGCACGCTTGGCGCTGCGCGACTGAACTTGCGCCGCGCGCAGCTTGTCGTCATCCCACAGGCCGCCCGGATCGAGGCGTTGCACGCTGAGGATCTGAGGATAAAGCGCGGGCAGCCGCTGCTCAGCCGGCGCGCCATGATCGCCTGGCTGCAGCAGGGCCAGCGTGTCCAGCACCGCATCGTGCTGCACCACACGCTGACTCAACAAGCGGTGGACGATGCGCATGTCGGTTTCGAAGACCTCGCGCAGGTGCAGCAACTGCGCGCGCGAGATCAGCAAACCGCCTGCCGCAGCCAGCAGACACCACATCGCGATCCAGGGGACGAAGCTGCGCAACTGATGGAACATGGGTTCTATTTTGCATGCAAGGCAGGACTTGCGTGACGTGCTGTCAAGGCCGCCCGAACAAACGACCCAGCAAATCCTTCACCAGATTCATCAGTGGGTCCTGCTCACCGGTGCCCTCACGCGGCTGGCGCTTGGGCCGCGGGATGTCAAACTCTGCATGCGAATCGATCCAGCGGTAACGCAAAGACTGCGCGAAGAAATCGCCGACCATCGGCAAGGCGCTGCGGGCGCCCTGGCCCCACTGGCCCATGGTGACACTGCTGTCGTTGAAACCCACCCAGGCGCCGGCCACCAGTTGCGGGTGCATCATGATGAACCAGCCGTCGGTGTTGCTCTGCGTGGTGCCGGTCTTGCCGGCCACATCGGCCTGTATGCCGTAGCGTGTGCGTATAGCTGCTCCGGTGCCCTCATCGACCACGCCGCGCATCACATCCACCAGCGTCAAGGCATTGGCGCGGGGGTAGACCTGCTCAGGCAAAACAGGAACAAACGTCTCCAGCACTTCGCCATCGCGCCTCTCGACCTGCGTCACCAGCACGGGCTCCAGATAGCGGCCCGCACTGGCGATGGTGCCGTAGGCGGTCACCATTTCCTTTAGGCTGACCGGGCTGGTGCCCAGCGCAAGCGAGGGCACCAGTTCCAGCTTGCTACTGCGCACGCCCATGCTCTGGGCCAGCGACGCCACGCGCGCGGGCCCGAGCTTTTGCATCAACTGGGCGGTGATGGTGTTCTTCGATTGCGCCAACCCCTCGCGCAGGCTCATGGAATTGCCGGTGGCCGGGATGGTGTCGGTGGGGGCCCAGACTTCACCGCCGCGTGAATGGTATGACACGACCTCGTCCACCAGTGTGTAGCCGGGATCAAAGCCCTGCATGAAGGCCGCGCCATAGACAAAGGGTTTGAAGGTCGAGCCGGGTTGCCTGCGCGCCTGCGCCACATGGTCGAATTGATCTTGCTCGAAATCACGGCTGCCCACCCAGGCTTTGACATGGCCATTGCGCGGATCAATCGCAAGGAACCCGGCCTGTAGCGGCTCGCGCGGCTGGCCGCGCTTGCGCTGCGCGTCGGCCATGGCCTGCAGGCTGGTAATCTGGCGCGCCACCGCCTGGTTGGCCGCCCTTTGCTGCCGGGCATTGATGGTGGTGCGCACCACGAGGCTATCTGCATAGATGTTGTAGCCTCTGCGGTCAGCCCATTCGATCAGCCACTTGCGCAGGTATTGCGCCACATGGGGCGCAATACCGGGTGGCTCGATCTGGCGCTCAAAATCAGTTACCAGCGGGCGTCTTTGAAGCCCCGCCAACTGGGCCGCATCGATCTTGCCGTGCCTGCTCATTTGGGCGAGCACGATGTTGCGCCGCTCAAGTGCCCGCTGGGGGTTGGTCACAGGGTTGTAGATACTGTTGCCCTTGAGCATGCCGATCAGCGTGGCACTCTCCAGCACATCCAGGCGATCGGCGGACTTGTCGAAATAGGTGCGCGCCGCCATCTCGATTCCGAAGGCGTTGTACAAAAATGGCACGGTGTTGAGGTAGCTCTCAAGGATTTCATCCTTGGTGTAGACCGCCTCTATCTTCAAAGCGGTGATGGCCTCCTTGACCTTGCGTGTGATCGTCACGGCTCGCCCGATTTCCTCGGGGTACATGTTGCGGGCCAGTTGCTGCGTGATGGTCGATCCACCCTGCCGCTTGCCTGTCAAGGTGTAGATCAAGGCCGCGCCGGTGCGGCGGATATCGATGCCGTGGTGCTGACGAAAGCGATGGTCTTCGGTGGCGATGAGCGCGTTGACCACATGGGGCGATATCTTGCCCAGCGACACCCATTGCCGATTGACGCGCTTGAATTGCGCCAAAACCACGCCATCAGCAGACATCAGCGCGGCCGGCACTTCAATCTTGGCCTTGCGCAGATCGCTCACGCTGGGCGTGAATGGCACGAGTGCCAGCACGAACAGCAGGGCAAAGGCCAGCGGCACCAGCGCGGCGCGCACCGGATGGCGTAGCACTGCACCCCACAGCCGCTGCAGATGTTCAGCGCCAAACCTGCCTACGGCAGACACACTGGCTTTGAAATCTGTCATGCGCAGTACGCGAATTCAGTCAGGCATGCGCAAGAGGCTTGGGGACAAGTTGAACAAGTCCCCCCCCGTGGGGCGTGTTCAGCCTTGCAGCCGCTGCGCAACTTCGCGCTTGCCCATGCTGCGCAGAGCGGCAATCGCTTCGATTTGCTTGGCGCGCGGCCGCGTGTTGCCGCTCTCCCACTTGTAGATGGACAGTGCAGAGACGCCCAGCAGCTGAGCCAGACTGGCAGCGGACAAACCCAGGCGGCGGCGCTGCGCTGCCAGACTCTTGGCGCTGTAGCGGATCTTGATGCCCGACTCTGCCTCGGGCTGCGCTTGCACCGCGCCAGCCTTGGCCGACACTTTGCCCAGGCGTTTGATCTGCTGCTCGAGCGCCTGCGTGCGGCGTTTGAGATCAGCAATCTGCCCTCGGTACTGGGTGATGGACTTCTTGAGTGCCTGGGTTTCGCCGCGCAATTCCTTGCGCGCGACTCTTGAGATTTCCGCTTTAAGCAGCGATCCGATATTAGCCATTTAGATAGTTTGACCTGTTGGCGGCTGATGGCTCCGGATTCTGTGCCGGTACTTGTCAGCCGCGTCCGTTAGGGGCTCCTGTGGGAGCATTCTAGCGCGGGGCAGATGGACCTGCCCCTCAGAGCGACAAAGCGCCTTGTTATCGTTTGGCCAGACCCATGATGGTGGCCTTTGCCAATGTATTGAAATGTAGATAGAAGCCCACCACCGCGGCTGAGGTGTCAGGGGTCACCGGCAGCGCATCCATGGACACCGCATGCACGGTAAACAAGTAGCGATGCGGATGATCACCTTGCGGTGGGCAGGGGCCACCGTAGCCGGGCTTGCCAAAATCGGTGCGTACTTCCATCGCACCAGCGGGCAACTTGGCCGCGTCAGTGCTGCCCGCACCCAGGGCCAGCTCAGTCACGGATGCCGGTATGTTGGCCACCACCCAGTGCCAGAACCCGCTGCCGGTGGGCGCATCGGGATCAAAGCAGATCACGGTGAAACTCTTGGTGCCAGCCGGTGCGTCAGACCATTTCAGATGCGGCGAACTATTGCCGCCACCACAACCAAAGCCGTAATCGGCGGAAAGATACTGTTCCTGTGGAAGGTAGTCCCCGTCCTTGAAACTATTGCTGACAATTTTCATGGCGAATGTCTCCGTTGGATGTGACCCCATGGGGCCGGTGCTTGCGAGAGCAATATCGTAGTGGAATCAGCTCATGGTGTCTGCAATGACACCGCCCGAGGAAAATGGTAGATCGTCTCGTTCAGGTAACGGGCCACATCCTGCACATCCGAATCACTCCACGCCAATTTCGCCTCCCCCTGCCAGCGCCGCACCTGCAGAGTGAGCGTGTCCCAATCACGCGCGCGCTTGAGCGTGCGCCAATGCATCTGCTGCGTGTGGCATTCGATGCAGTGCGCGTCGTAGAGCAATTGCCCGCGCGAAGGCGCTTGCTGGGCCTGCGATGGCAAGGGTGTGGTGGCGAGTATCGCGAGCAGCATTGCGCCTGCAAGGTGTGTCTTCATCGCTACATCATATGAAACCGATGATGCCTTCCGATTGCGCTGGATCAAGTTCAACATGACAGCCTCTGCTAACCAGCAACATTGCGGCAAGCGCATGCTCAACTCTTCAGCGCCTGGCCCAACTTGGCCACACCTTCATTGATCTTTGCCACATCGGCGGTGGCGAAGCTCAGGCGCAGCGTGCTCACATCCGGATCGGTGGCAAAGAAAGGCGCGCCTGGCACAAAGGCCACGCCCTGTTCGATCGCTCTCTTGGCCAACTCGCTCGCGTCCTTGATGGCGCCGCCCGCGCCGGTGAGTCTGGCCCAGAAGAACAGGCCACCTTGCGGCTGGTTGAATTCGATCGCATCACCCAACTCGCGCCGCAGCGCAGCACCCATGGCAGCAGCCCTCTCGGCGTAGACCTTTCGCACATTGGCCAGCGTGGCCGGCATGCGGCCGGCCTTGAGGTACTGAGCCGCCGTGGCCTGGGCAAACGTGCTGGTATGGGCATCGCTGAATTGCTTGCACATGGTCGCCTTGGCCAGAAGCTCGGGCTGGGCAATCAGCCAGCCCACACGCAGACCGGGGCTGAGCACCTTGCTCATGCTGCCGCAGTGCGCGACCCACTCGCGCGCGCCGGGCTGCTGGGCACACAGGGCAAGAATGGACGGCGGTGGTTGCTCGCCGAAGTACAGATCGCCGTATGGATCATCTTCCACGATCAATGTCTGGGTGTTGACAGCCAGCTCCAGTACTCGCTTGCGGCGCTCCAGGCTGAGCATGGCACCACTGGGGTTGCCAAAAGTGGGGATCAGGTAGACGAACTTCGGCTTGTGCTGCGCAATCAGTTTTTCCAGCTCATCGGTCTTGACGCCATGCTCATCGACCGGCGCGCAGATCAGCTCGGCGCCATAAAGGCGAAAGCACTGAATGGTAGCCAGGAAGGTGGGGCCCTCCACGATGACCTTGTCACCAGGGCTGATCATGGTCTTGCCGATCAAGTCCAGCGCCTGCTGGCTGCCGGTGGTGACGATCAGGCCGTCCTGATTGACCGCCGCGCCCTTGGTGGCCATGAAGGCCGAGAGCTGCTCGCGCAGCGGCTCGTAGCCTTCGGTCGCACCATATTGCAGCGCGCCGCCGGGCTCATCGGTCAGCGCCTTGTCGACGGCTTGCTTGATGCCTGCCACATCAAACATGGCGGCATCCGGAAAGCCGCCAGCAAAGCTGATGATGCCGGGCTTGCCCAGCAGCTTGAACAGCTCGCGAATGGCGGAGGTTTCAACATTGTTGAGTCGGGTGGCGAATTGAAGAGGCATGGTCGCGGGTCCGTAGGGATGGAAAGGGCTTGGCTGATTGAGCGGGCCAGGGCTTTATTTTGTCTGACATTGTCGCGCTTGCGGGTGGGGTACCTGAATAGAATCACGGGCACAAGCAGAAACAACTTTTAAGGAGTATTTTGACTTAACTACATTTAAAGAGTAAAGTAGGAAAACCATCTTAAAGGAGTTTTTTATGTACAGCGTAGACACTCCACAACAGCTACGAACCATACTTCGGGCTTTGCGCCAGTCACGCGGACTGACCCAGACCCAGCTCGGCCAACGACTGGGCGTCTCGCAAAAGCGCATTGCCCGCATCGAAGCCACGCCAGAGGTGACGGCATTTGACCAGATTGCCCGCATGGTCACGGCCATGGGATACCACCTCGTGATCGAGGCGCCACCGGCACATCGCGTGGCCGAACCGGATACCGCCACATGGTGACCCACCGCCGCAGCCGAAATTCGCAGATGACCACGTTGGGTGTTTGGACCAACGGGCAGCGCGTAGGAACATGGTCAGTAGAAGATGGTGACCATACGTTTCAATACCACCCCACCTGGGCTGGCTCGCCCGCAGCCCGACAGTTGTCGCTATCTTTGCCATTTACGCCGGCCAACATTCCCCATCGCGGCGATCGGGTTCGATACTTCTTTGACAACCTTCTGCCAGACAGCGACGCAATCCGCCGTCGCTTGGGCGATAAATTCGCAGCAGGCAGCACTGACACGTTCGACTTGCTGGCCGCTATCGGACGAGAGTGCGTGGGTGCCGTGCAACTGCTTCCCATTGGGACGGAGCCAGACGGATTCGATCGAATCGAATCCACCCCGTTAGACGATGCCGGTGTGGAACAGATCATCAACAATGCCGTCACTCCCGGCCGTGTTCTTGGACAAGATCACGAGGATGATTTTCGAATTTCCATTGCCGGTGCTCAGGAAAAGACAGCCCTGCTCTGGCGCAATGGCCGATGGCAACGGCCGCTGGGCGCCACCCCAACCACGCACATTTTCAAACTTCCACTGGGCTTGGTGGGCCATATGCGCGCGGACATGCACACCTCAGTGGAGAACGAATGGCTCTGCGCGCAGATTCTCGCAACGCTTGGCCTACCCATGGCTCAATGCGAGGTAGCCAGTTTTGGCCAGCGCAAGGTATTGATCGTGGAGCGCTTTGACCGCGCCTTGCAGTCGCGCGCCGACGGCACCCAGTGGCTGGCCCGCCTTCCTCAGGAAGATTTCTGCCAAGCTCTGGGCATTGCGGGCGATCGCAAGTATGAGTCCGACGGTGGTCCTGGCATTCGTGCAATTCTTCGCCAACTCGACACCAGCCGCTTGGCAGACGACGACAAGCTCACCTTCATCAAAGCCCAATTGATTTTCTGGGTCATGGCTGCGACCGATGGACATGCCAAGAATTTCTCAATCTTTCTTGAGCGGGGTGGCGGCTTCAGGTTAACGCCGCTATACGACGTGCTTTCCGCATGGCCCATCATCGGCAACGGCCCCAACCAAATCAGCCCGCGCCGCGCCAAACTTGCCATGGCCTTGCGCAGCAAGAACACCCACTACCACTTGCACGAGATCCACACCCGCCACTGGCAGGCACTGGCGCTGCAAAGCGGCGTGCCAGATGCCTTCGATCACATGGTGGCACTGGTGCTGATGGTGCCCGACGCGCTGGATCGCGTGCGTGCGCTGCTGCCGCCGGGCTTTCCGCCACGGGTGTTCAGCGCGATACGCGCCGGCATGATCGCGCAGGCTGAGCGCTTTGTTGCAGAGCTTGCGTAGCCAATCAATACCCCGCCGCCAGGCCATCGCGCCTTGAATCGGATGCCGCCACATAGCCTTCGCGCTTTGGGTCGCCCGCCCGGCAGATGAACTGCCCTGCGCCGAAGTCCTGGTAGTTGTCGTTGATCACGTCTACCTTGTGGCCACGCTCTGAGAGCGCTTGCAGCGTGGCCTTGTTCATCTGCTGCTCCACATTGATCTCCAGCCCTGAATTGAAGCGCCAGCGCGGCGCGTCGCAGGCAGCTTGGGGGTTTTGCTGGTAGTCCAGCATGCGTACCAGTGTTTGCATATGGCCCTGAGGCTGCATGTTGCCTCCCATGACACCAAAGCTCATGACAGGCTGACCGCCTTGCGTGAGAAAGCCCGGAATGATGGTGTGGAAAGGCCTCTTGCCGGGCGCCACCTGGTTGGGCCCCGGCTGCAGGCTGAAGCCGTGGCCGCGGTTTTGCAGGCTGACACCAAAGTGCGGCTCCACGCAACCCGACCCAAAGCCCATGTAATTGCTCTGGATGAAGCTGATCATCATGCCGTCTTCATCTGCCGCCGTCAGGTAGATGGTGCCGCCCTTGACCGGATTACCCGCACCAAAATCCTGTGCCCGCTTCATGTCAATTAGCTTGGCGCGACTGGCCAGATAGACATCGTCAAGCATCTGTGCGGGCGTCACCTCCATCGCGGCTGGCTCGGCCACATAGCGATACACATCGGCAAATGCGAGCTTCATTGCCTCGATCTGCAAGTGCTGCGAATCGGCGCCATCCACTGGCAGGCCGGCCAAGTCGAATTTCTCAAGAATGCCCAGCGCCATCAGCGCCGCAATGCCCTGCCCGTTGGGCGGAATCTCATGCACCGTGTAGCCGCGATAGTCACGCGCAATTGGCTTGACCCACTCGGGTTTGAATGCCGCGAAATCGTGCGCGGTGATGCCACCGCCGTTCATGGCCGCGAATTGTTCGATGGCCTGGGCGATCTCGCCGCCATAGAGGGCACTGCCCTTGGTCTGCGCAATCGCGCGCAGCCCGCGCGCCGCAGCCTTGAACTGAAACAACTCGCCCACCTCAGGCGCACGCCCCCATGGCAGAAAGGATTCGGCAAAGCCGGGCATGTGTTGCAACTCAGGCGTGGCCGCCGCCCATTTTTGCTGCACCACCACCGGCATCAGGTAGCCGCGCTCGGCGATGTCGATGGCCGGCTCCAGCAAATCGGCAAAGGGCAGTTTGCCAAAGCGATCGCTCAACGCCACCCAGCCGGCCACCGCTCCTGGCACGGTCACAGAATCAAAGCCTCGCTTGGGCATCTTGCTGGCGTCGGGCCCGTACTTGCCCCGCAGGTGCTCGACGGTCCATGCCGCCGGCGCATGCCCCGATGAATTGAGCCCATGCAACTCCTTGCCGTCCCACAAGATCGCAAAGGCATCACTGCCCAGCCCATTGCTCACCGGCTCACAAATCATCATCGCAGCCGCCGCCGCAATGGCCGCGTCCACCGCATTGCCGCCCTTTTGCATCATCCGCAAGCCGGCCTGGGCCGCCAATGGATGTGAGGTGGAGACGATGTTGCGTGCGAACACCGGCAGGCGGGTGGTGGGATAGGGGTTTTGGAAATCGAATTTCATGATGGCAGTCATTATGAATTGCCTCCCCCCTTGCCGCACAATCGCAGACTGATGAAAAAAGACCTGATCGAACCCTTCTTCGCCACCCTGCGCGCGGCCAATCCACAGCCCACCACCGAGCTGGAGTTCACCACGCCCTTTGAGCTGCTCACCGCCGTGCTGCTCTCGGCCCAGGCCACCGATGTCAGCGTGAACAAGGCCACGCGCAGGCTGTTCCCTGTGGCCAGCACGCCGCAAGCCATTCTCGACCTGGGCCTGGAAAAACTGGAAGGCTATATCAAGACCATCGGCCTGTATCCCACCAAGGCGCGCAATCTGATGAAGACCTGCCGCATCCTGGTGGACCAATACGGAGGTGAGATACCCCGCACACGAGAGGCGCTCGAATCGCTGCCAGGTGTGGGCCGAAAGACAGCCAACGTGGTGCTGAACGTGGCCTTTGGGCACGAGACCATGGCGGTGGACACCCACATCTTTCGCGTGGCCAACCGCACCGGCCTGGCGCCGGGCAAGAACCCGCTGGAAGTAGAGCTGGCCCTGATGAAGCGCGTGCCCAGGCAGTATCTGGTGGATGCGCACCATTGGCTGATTCTGCATGGGCGCTATGTGTGCGTGGCCCGCACGCCCCGCTGCTGGCAGTGCGCGGTAGAGCGCTATTGCGATTTCAAGCCCAAGACGCCGGCCCCTGGGTAAGCGTCAAGGGGCGGCGAAAGGCAACAAGCGCCCCTCGTTGGTTGAAGGTGCATTCACACCGAGCAGGCGAGCTATCGTTGGCGCAATGTCCACCACCAGCACACGGCTGTCGATACGCCCGGGCTTCACCCAGCGCGGGCCCCACAGCATGATGGGCACATGGGTGTCGTATTCATGGGGTGAGCCATGGGTGGCCACATTGCGTGAACTCGTCCAGAACGGCTTGAACACAAACATCACGTCGCCCGACAATTCCTGGTGCCAGCTCCTGCGCATGGCTTCGAAAAACGGCGCGCCGCTGCGGCTGCCAGCCTGCAGCTCATGCCGCGTATAGGCCGCAGCCACCGAATCTTCTGCCTGCAACAAGCCGCGCGCTGCCTCGGCTACCGCATCCAGCGCCAAACCATGGCGCGCCAGCAGATTTCGGTCTATCACCAGCGTGGAAGCCGATGTGAACGGCACCAGCCGCGCCACACCAAATCGCTGCTGCAGTTGCGCATTGACCCGCGCCAGCACCTGCCCGCCCGAGAAGCGCGGCGAGGCAATGCCTCTCTGCTCGCTGTATTGCGGCGCGGGCATGAAGCCGTGGTCCGAGCTGAGCACGGCGACGTAGTTGTTTGGTCCCACCTTGCGGTCCAGGTCCTGAAAGAAAGCCTGCAACTGCTTGTCGGTCTGCAGCAAATGGTCGTGAGACAAACGCGCCTCTGCACCCCACAGATGATTGACATAGTCATGGGCGGACAGGCTGATGGCCAGGATGTCAGGTGAATCGTCCTGGCCAAGCTGCTCTGCATCCAGGGCGGCGCGCGCAAAATCCAGGGCGAGCGCGTCGGCGAAAGGGCTGTGTAGCAGGCCTGCGTAAAACGCCGCATTGGGCGCATCGTCGCGCGGCGCCCCCATCATCATCGGCAGCTTGCCACCGCCCGGGCCGAACCAGGGCTGGTTGTCGGGCACGGAGCGGGCGTATGCGGCCTCTGGCAGCAGGGGCTTCCATTCGGCCTTGAAGTAGCGATCGGCCGGCCGGCGCGCATTGAACGCGTTGACCCATGCCGGATGCTCCTTCATGTAGTAACTGCTGGACGCGAACTGCCCTGTGTCGCTCATGTACACGTAAGCCGTGCCGCGATGGCCCGCCAGCAAGATGGCGCCCCGATCCTTGCCCGAAATGGCGATCACCTTGGAGCCGGGGGAAGCACCGCGCAACACATCGCCCACGGCCTGCACTTTCAGATTGCGCGGGCTGGTGCCGTCCAGCGGTTTTGTCGGGTGACCGATGTAGCTGGCCGAGCTGTCACCCACGCAGTATTGGGGCTGCCCAGTGTCGCGGTCTCGCCATTCGTTGCCAATGATGCCGCTGCGATTGGCGTAGGCGCCGGTGAGCATGGCCGCATGACCGCTGGCGGTGACGGTGAGGGCATGGCCATGGTGCGCCTGCGAAAACCAGGCGCCCCGGTCCAGAAAGCGCGCCAGCCCATCTGGCTGCAACTGATCGCGATAGGCCAAAGCTTGCCATTGCGGCAGACCATCCAGCACCAGCATCACCACCAGGCGGGGCCTGCCTTGGGCCGCAAACAATGCTTGCGAACCCAGCACGCCCGCAAGCAAGGCGACAATCGCCAGCGCAAACTGAAGCAGCCGTTTGTTCATGCGCAATTGTCGAACCCGTCAGCCCCGCAGCCCACTTGCGCGGGCAAAAGCTGCTTGATCAAGCAGCAGCCGGCATCGAGCGAATGCATCGCCCGCTTGCAGCTCAAGCCAGTTGCTCGTTCATGAAGTGATCACGATCAGCACGCTGCACGGCGCATGCTCGATCAGCGCGCCAGAGATGGAGCCGCGCCACCAACGTGCGGCCCAGCCGTCCAGATGCTTGTGGCCCACGATGATGAGGTCTGATTTGACCTTGCGCGCGAACTTGGTGATCTCGTCGATCGCCTCGCCCACCACCACCTCGCCCCGTGCGGTAAAGCCCATCTTGGCCAGGCGCTGCACACCGTCGTCCATCACTGCCTGGTGCTTCTTTCGCTCGCGCTCTTCGAGTTCCATGTCATAGACGCCGCCCTCCAGGCCCACGAAGCTCATGGCAGAGGGCATGACAGCGATCAGGTAAAGCTCTGCCTGCCCCCATTGCGCCAGCTCGCCGCAATCGAGCAAGGCCTTTTGCCCGGCGTCGGAGCCGTCGTAAGCCAACAGAATTCGCTTGTACATAAAAAGCTCCCGGGAGTCGATTCGGCGCAAGCATAGACGCATCCTCGCGCTTTGTCATGTGAGGCAGCACCATTATTTTGGCTACCCCTTATCAGGCTCATCCAATGCCGATGCCAGTTGCGGCAGAGCGACCCATTGCCCGGCCAGCGAGTGCACCCGCAGACGATGCTGAAAAACCTGTTCCAGTGCGCGGTGCGTGGCTTCGTTGCCACAGTCGCCTTGCGCCATGACCGTTCCGGCCTGCATCACCACCATTTCATCGGCATGCAGGGCCATGGTGATCTCATGCAGCACGCACAGCGCGGTACCGCCCTGGCGCACGTGCTGGCGCACGATGCGAAGCCAGTCGGCCTGATGGGGCGGATCCAGGTTGGCCAGAGGCTCATCCATGATCAGCACAGGTGCCTGCACTGCGAGCGCCCGTGCCAGCAACACACGCTGGCGCTCGCCCCCTGACAGGCTGCCCAGCGGCCGGCCACGCCAGTCCCAGCATTGGGTTTCGCGCATGGCCGACTCCACCGCCGCCTGATCGCCAGCGCTGGGGCTACCCAGCCACGACTGATGTGGAAGACGCCCGAGCATGACCACATCGTGCGCGAGCAGATCTTGCGCCCCGCCTTCGCTCTGCCCCAGCCAAGCGAGCGAACGCGCACGCCCGCGAGAGTCCCATTCAGTTGCGTCCCGACCCAGTATCCGCACCCGGCCTTCGTAGGGCAGCAATTGGGCCAGGGCCTTTAGCAAGCTTGTCTTGCCCGCACCGTTGGGCCCGACAATGGCGGTCCAGCGGCCTGATGGCACCGACAAATCCACACCGTGCAGCACTTCGACGCCACCCAGCCGCACCCGCAGGCCCTGGGCCTGTAGTGCAACGCCGGCGCCCCCGCTCACAAGGGCCTCCGGTGCATCAGCCACAGAAGGTACCCTCCGCCCAGCACCGCGGTGAGCACGCCCACCGGCAGCTCCTGTGGGGCCAACATCCAGCGCGCCAGCACATCCGCAGCCAGCAGCAATGTGCCGCCCGTCATGGCCGAGAGCGGTAGCAGCCAGCGATGTGTGGGCTTGACAGCCGCGCGCACCAGATGCGGCGCAACCAGGCCGATGAAGGCAATCAAACCCACCTGAGCCACCGCAGCGCCGGTGGCCAGCGCCATCACACCGATCAGCACCACACGCACCGGCGTCAAGGCCACGCCCAAGCTGGCGGCGGTGGTCTCGCCCAATGACATGGCGTCCAGCGCGCGGCTCAAGACAAGGCCCGCCGCCAGGCTGGGCACCAGCACCGCAGCCAGCAGCCACGCGCTGGTGCCGCCCAAGAATCCTGTGGTGCCCAGCAAAAAGGACTGCATGGCCGGAATGATGTCGGGCTCGCGGTACATCACCAGAGATGCGAATGCGCCAAACACCATGCCCACCACCACCCCGGCCAGCAGCAAGCGCAGCGTGTGCTGCACGCCCCGCGCCAGGCCGAGCGTCACGATCACCGCCAGCACAGCGCCCGCGAAACCCGCACCGGTCAGCCCTATGCGTGCCATCCAGCCCGAAGCCTCCACCGGCGATACACCGATGAGCACCAGCAGCAAGGCCACGCCCAAGGCGGCGCCGGTGGCACTGCCCAGTAAATACGGGTCGGCCAAGGGATTGCGAAACAGGCCTTGCGCCACAGCACCGGCCAGACCGAGCAAACCGCCCGCGAGCCAGGCGCCCAGCGTTCGCGGAATGCGGATGTCCCACAAGATGGCCGATGCCGTATCGCCCGGCGCGCCCCACAAAGGCTCCCAACCCATGCTGCCCACCGCCGTGCCCAGGACGCACAGCGCAGCGCCCAGCGCCAGCAACAACAGGCTCATGGCCAGCGGTGATGCGCTGGAGCGCGCTGGGCTCATGGAGCGCCCCCGCGCAAGGGCACGCGCAGGCACTGGGCCATGGCACGCGCGGCCTCGCCCAGGCGTGGGCCCGGCCGGGTGACCACATCGCTGCGCTGCGCATCAAGTGCGCAGACCCTGCCCTCGCGAATGGCTGTGATGCGCTGCCAGCCCGGCCGATCACGCAGCGCACGCGCATTGTTGTCCGCGATCATGATGACCTGCGGATCGGCACGCACCACAAACTCCGGGTTGAGCTTGGGAACGCTGCCAAGCGATCCGGGGACGATGTTGACCAGGCCCATGCGGGTCATCAACTCGCCAATGTGCGAGATCTCGCTGGCCGCATAGGGGCCGCTGCTGACTTCGAAATACACGCGTGTGCCGCGCGCCTGCGGCCCCAGCGTGTGGGCTGCTGCATCAATGCTCGCCTGAACGCGGCCCCACAGCGCCTGCGCACCTGGCACACCCAGCACCTGCCCGAGCTTTAGCAAAGTGCGGTGCACATCCTCCAGTGTTTTCATGTCCAGGGCGAAGACCTTCACTCCAAGCGCTTCCAGGCGCTGCAAGGCACGCGACGAGGATGCAAGCAAGACCAGATCGGGCTTTAGGCCGATGATGCGTTCGATGTTGGCGTCATCCACACCGCCGATGTGCGGCAGCCGGGCAATCTGCGCCGGCCAGTTGGAGTAATTGTCCACCGCCACCAGACGCTCGCAAGCGCCCAACTCGCACACGCTTTCAGTCACAGACGGCAGCAGGCTCACCACACGCTGTGGGGGCGCGGGAAACAACACGGCAACGCCGCGATCGTCAAGCACCTGCAAAGCCTGCGCGCCAGTTGACAAGACCGCCAGCCACAGCAGCAGGCAGCGGCCAAGCAGGCGCATCTCACGCATGCGTCAGGCTCCATTTCATGATGATGCGGTGCAGTTGCTCGACACCATCGGTGAGCGCGGCCGGGCCGGGCTGCAAAATGTCTGCTGATTTGATCTCGAACAATTGCCCATCGCGCACTGCGGCCACATCTTGCCAGCCGGGACGGGCGGCGACTTTCTCCGCGCGAAACTTCTTGCCGCACCAGGAACCAATGATGATGTCCGGGTTGCGCCGCACAATCTCGCTGCCATCGGCGATGATGCGCTCGCGCCCCATCGGCTCAGTTGCCAGCTCGGGAAAACAATCGTCGCCGCCGGCCATTTCAATCAGCTCTGACACCCAGCGTATTGCACTGATGTGCGGCTCGTCCCACTCCTCGAAATAGACGCGCGGACGCCGGGGCAAGGCCCGACCGCGCAAGTCGATCCGGGCCAGCCGATTGCGCATGGTATGCATGATCTCCAGCGCGCGCGATGCCTGCCCGATCATGCCGGCCACTTGGTACATCATGGAGAAAATCTCATCCACGCTGCGCTGGTTGAACACCGTGACCTGCACACCCTTGCGGATCAACTCGGCCGCAATGTCGGCCTGCAAATCCGAGAAGCCAAACACACAATCGGGCTGCAGAGCCAGGATCTTGTCGATCTTGGCCGACAAGAAGGCGCTGACCCTGGGCTTTTCTTCACGTGCGCGGCGCGGGCGCACGGTGTAGCCGGAAATTCCCACGATGCGCGCCTCCTGCCCCAGCATGTAAAGCCATTCGGTTGTCTCCTCGGTCAGGCAGACGATGCGGTGGGGGCCGGGTCCGAATGGCATGGTGTCAACTCCTTATAGACGAATGGAATCTCTTCAGAACTTCACGCGCGCTGCCGCGGTGAATGTGCGCCCCGCCTCAGGGTAGATCGCGCCAGTCACGCCGGCAGCACAGGCGAAGGCCTGCGTGTAGTGCTTCTTGTCCATCAGATTGCCCACCCCCAGTGACAGTTCCACTTGCCTCCATTGGTAAGCGTAGCGCACATCCGCAGTGCTGTAGGCCGGCATGGAGCAGGCGTTGTTGAAGTCAGGATGTTGCGTGGATACCCAGTTCACGCCGCCGCTGATGCGATGCGCGCCGGCGGGCGTCCAGTCAGCTCGCAGCGACACGCTGCGCGCTGGCACCAGGGGAACCTTGCGCCCCGCATAAGTGCCCGAGCGGAAGATTGAATCGCGCACGCTCGCGTTCATGCGCAAAGCCAACGCGGAGTTGATCGCATGCGACGCATCGAGCTCCAGTCCCTGCCTGCGAGTCGGATCAAAATTGACGTTGGCGCCCGGAAATCCGAAGGGGCCCGCCGCACTCGGATCGAAACCAATCTCGTTGTCGATCATGCTGCGGTACAGGCGCGCCTCCACGCGCGATGCCATGCCCGCCCAGCGCAGGCCCAGCTCTACATCGCGCGAGGTCTGCGGCTTGAGCGTCGCGCCAGGCGAGGTGTAGTTGAACTCATCCACGCTGGCCAGCCGAAAGCTGCTGCCGATGCGGCCAAATGCAGTCAGCCCCGAGGCCACCGGATGGCTCACACCCAACTCCCAAGCCTTGATGCGATCGGCCAGGCCGGACGCGGCGGAGGTATTGCTCTTGACAATGCGCTCGCTGCGCAGGCCGGCGCTCAATCGCGTGCCACCTGCCAGAGTGATGTCGTCCTTGAGATACCAGGCGCGCGAAGTCTGGCTGGCGGTGGAGCCGAAAGCGCCCAGCACTTCGCGCGTCCAGCTTGCGTAGTCGGTGCCGATGGCAAGCAGGTTTTTCGCGCCCGCAAGGCTTGACTCGTTGTGTGCGCGCAGCGAATAGTTGTTCGACTCGGTGTCGTAGTCATACACAAAACCGCTGTTGAGACTGCGCAAGCGCTTCTCGCGCCGGCCCGCATCGCCAGCAAGTTGCCAATTGCCAAGCTGCGCCTGCGCGAACACACTGGAGCGCTCGGAGCGGATGCTGGCTTTGTCGCCCGGCGTGGTGGTCTGGCGCGGATTGGCCGCGTACTGCGCTGCCGTCAGACTGCCGGGCAAACCAGTGTCCAACGAGTCGGTGGCCATGCGCCCGCCCAGCCGCAGCCAGTCGTTGGACCATTGGCCGATGACCGATGTGGCGTCCGTGGTGGAGCGGAAATTGTCGCGAAAATTGTCGCTATCGCGCTTCTGGCCCGAAGCGTCCAGAGAAAAACCGCCCGCTGCCACTGTGGCGTTGGCCCGCAGTTCACGCAGGCCATTGCTGCCGGCGCCGGCATACACCGATGCGCTGTTGCGCCGCTCCTTGCCCAGCCCCGCTTTGGTGGTGATGATGATGACCCCGCCAGTGGCACCCTCGCCATAGATGACCGAGCCGCTGCCGCGCAAGACCTCGATGCGCTCGACCGATTCGATTGGAATGCCAGACAGGCGCGTGCCGCTCAAATCGGCCTCGCTCACGCGCAGGCCATCCACGATCACCACCTGGTTGTTGTCTGCGGTGGAGCCAAAGCCCCGCAGGTCCAGGCTGTATTCACCCCCGCCGAAAAAATCTTGACGGCCCACCACGCCCAGCACCCGCATCAGGGCTTCGTTGATGGTGGTGGCGCCAGAGTCGACAATCTCCTGCGCGGTGACGACGCTCACCCCCACTGGCAGCGATTGGGCGGGCTCGGCAAAACGAGTGGCGCTGACCACCGTCTCTTTGAGGGCCGGAGCCTGGGCAAAAGCACCAGGAGCGAAAGCGAACGGAAACGCGGCGGCCAGCTCCACGTGCAGCATGGCTGCGCGCGATGGAAAACGAGAATAAATCATGGATGAAACGAACCTGCGAATAACCCGGACCGGCTTCCCCGCCAGTACAGTGGGCGTAAACGGCCGCGCAGCCCGAAGGCAACGCAACCACGTTGTTGGCCGGTATCCGGGCTTGCGGGTCAACTTGTGTCACCTTCCCAGGCGCGCTGTTCAGACGCGCCCAGTGGTTCAATCGACAAAAGCCAAATCTCCCGAGAGGGAAACTCGAAACCGCTTACCGTTGCGGGGGCAGCGCAGGTTAGTCAAATCGTTTTGTAACGGCCCGACGCCCTGCTTCCCGTTGAACTGCGGCATGCGAACCACACCGCGAGCACCAACGGGATCATTTTACGGTTGAACCCAGCCACAAAACAATACAATGCTTTCTGCTATGCCCAGCGCCCCCCAAATCGATCAGGTCGCCGAGCGCATCGAGCGGCTGCTCGTGCGCTACGAAGAATTGCAGCGCACCAACGCGCTGCTCGCCCAGCAGGTCGAGACACTCACCCAAGAACGCGAATCCCTTAGGTCGCGTCTGTCAGCGGCGCGTTCGCGCGTCGACGCACTGCTCGAACGCATCCCCGAATTCAAAAACGCCGCATGACCGTGATGAAGCAGCTTGAAGTCCAGATCATGGGGCAGAGCTATCTGCTGGCCTGCCCCGAAGGTGGCGAGCAGCGCCTGCTAGAAGCCGTCCTGCGGGTGGACACTGCCATGTGCAAAATTCGCGATGCAGGCAAAGTCAAGGCGCGCGACCGCATCGCGGTGCTGGCCGCCCTCAACCTCGCCTTCGACCCTGCCAGCCGACCAAGCGGCGACAATCTGAATGCGCCCCTGGTGGCCTCGGACCTACCGGTCCAGGGCAAGAAGCTCTCGAACGGTGCCGACCCTCAAGATGATGCCCGCTTAAGCGCACTGCTGGCACGCCTTGACCAGGCCTTGGGCGAAGACGGCCGACTGCTCTGACACCGAAGGCGCCTGTGCGGGGGCGCAGCAGCGCAAGCGGGCTCACTGTCAAGAGAATCAACAGAAATATTTTTTCGCAAGTTGTGGCGTCCGCATGTCACCCACATACCATTTAGCGCGCCTACAATGCAATCGTCTGCGGTGCATGCTGGGCTTTATATTTCCTTGAACCAATGCTCTTAGAGCCCGGGCTTGGAACATCGCTTGGTGAGCGTGATCGTCTCGCGTCAGATGAACCCAACGCCAAGTTGACCTCGCCCACCTGAACCCCGGTTCAGGATGCCGGTCCGGTGGCACCTGCAGACACCTTTTCATGCCCATCCCCATCACCCTGATCATCGAACTCGCCCTGCTGGGCACAGGCACCGGCTTTCTGGCCGGCCTGCTGGGCATAGGCGGGGGCATGCTGATGGTGCCCTTCGTCACCCTCATCCTGTCGGCTCAGGGCGTTGCGCCCGGCCTGGCAGTCAAGATGGCCATCGCCACCTCCATGGCCACCATCATCTTCACCTCCATCGCCAGCGTGCGTGCGCACCACAAGCGCGGCGCGGTGCGCTGGGACATCGTGCGCCGCCTTGCGCCCGGCATTGTCATCGGCAGCATCATCGCCAGCCTGGGGGTGTTCGCTCTGCTCAAGGGCGCCTGGCTCGCGCTCATCTTCGGCGTGTTCGTCAGCTTTTCAGCAACCCAGATGTTCCTGGACAAAAAGCCCAAGCCCACCCGCCAGATGCCCGGCACCGCTGGTCAACTCGCAGCAGGCGGCACCATCGGTTTCATCTCGGGCCTGGTGGGTGCTGGCGGCGGCTTCATCAGCGTGCCATTCATGAGCTGGTGCAACGTGGCCATGCACAACGCAGTGGCCACATCGGCCGCGCTGGGCTTTCCAATTGCGCTCAGCAACGTGCTGGGTTACATCATCAGTGGGCAGTCAGTGCCCGATCTGCCACCCGCCTCGTTCGGCTACATCTGGCTGCCCGGCCTGGTGGTCATCGCCACCTGCAGCTTCCTGACCGCACCTCTGGGGGCACGCGCCGCGCACGCGCTGCCTGTGGCCAAACTCAAGCGCATATTCGCCAGCATTTTGTATGTGCTGGCGGCGTATATGTTCTACAAGGGCTTGGCTGGGTGATGGGTTGGGGGAATGGAGACGGCGCGGGACACTTTGCCATTGTCGCGGGGTGATTCACAGTTGACCGAAAAACAAACAATCAATAGAATAACTTTTAAATCGCTTAATTATCATTCTATTGATGTCAAGAAGCTCCTCTGCCATGCTCGGCGCGCCGCCTCAGGCCTTGCGCGCGCTGATTGACCTGGGGCAACGCCTGCGCGCGCACCGCGTGGCGCGCGGGCTCATGGCAGCCGACATGGCCCAGCGCCTGCTGTGTTCACCGGCCACCTACCGCGCGCTGGAGACGGGACGGCCGGGCACCAGCATCGGCATACTGGCGCACGCGCTGTGGCTCCTGGGCCAGCTCGATTCGCTCGGTCAAACCGCACCCATGGACACTGCGCTGGCGGCCAGCCTGAGCGCGGGCCGGCGGGTGCGCCGCAGCGCGGGCAAGGTGGCCGCAGGTACCATCGGGCAGCACGAGCGTGACTTCTGAACGCCAACTCTTTGTAGGCCTGGCCCGGCGCAGCCAGGGCGCGGTGCAAGCGGCCGGGCTGCTCAAGCTGGTGCGCCAGGGCGTGGTGGAGTCGGGCGAGTTCGCCTACGGCCTTCAGTATCTGCGGCAAGCTGGCGCCCTGCCCCTGAACCCCGCTCATCTGCCGCTGCAAGAGCGCGTGTTCGTGCTGCCGCCGACTCGGCTGCGCGATGGCGGCGCGCTGCCCCTGACCCTGCGCGACGCCCTGCCCGACACCTGGGGCCGGCGCGTGCTCGAAGCCGCCCATGGCAGACATCTTGACGACGTGGACGTGCTGCTGCTGACCAACGAGGACCGGGTGGGCGCCATGGTGTTTGGCGAGCAATTGCCCTTGCACTGCGGCCCCGCGGCCCAGGCCGTGCACGATCTCGAGGACCTGGCGCATGCCGCCGCGCAGCTGGAGTCAGGCCGCCCGCTCAGTCGCGCGCTGCAGCGTCTGCTGGCGGGCGGCGGTAGCCTGGGCGGTTTGCGCCCCAAGGCCAGCTTTGTCCACGACGGACACAGGCACATCGCCAAATTCGAGGCCCGTGGCGACGATCACGACGTGCAGGCGCTGGAGGCTGCCACGCTGGGTCTGGCCCGGCTGTGCGGCATTGAGGTGCCGCATCACTTCCTGCAGCCACTGCGGCGTGCCAACGCCTTGGTGCTGCAGCGCTTCGACCGGCAAGGTGACTTGGCTGACGAGACGCGCCTGCACTACCTTTCAGCCAGTGCCATTCTCGACGTGCGCTACGAGAGCAGCGAGGGCAGTTACGTGGAACTGGCCCAGGCAGTGCGCCAGTTCTGCAGCGAGCCCAGGCACGCGCTCGATCAGCTGTACCGTCGCATGGTGTTCAATCTGCTGGTGGACAACAGCGATGACCACGTCAAAAACCATGGCCTGCTGCAAACTGCGCAAGGCCGCTGGCAACTGGCGCCGGCCTTCGATCTGGTCATGCAATTGAGCAACCTGGGCTACCAGGCGCTGCCGCTCATGCCCGGCCGCCTGGAATCCAGCCTGACCCTGGCGCGTGCATCGGCGGCGCAATTCGGTTTGTCAGCGGTGCGCGCGAACGCCCTGATCGAGGAGTTGGCCGACACCGTGCACACCCAAGCCGCGATCATGCTCGACGGGTATGGTGTACAGGCAGACCTGCGCCGCCGCGTGCAGGCCTGCCTTGACAAGCAAGCCCAGGTGATAGGCCTGTGGCCCTAACGCCCCTGCCACACCGGCCCGCGCTTCTCGGCAAACGCCTTCACGCCTTCGCGAAAATCCGCGCTGCCATAGCTGCGCTCGATCAGGTCCTGCGCGTCGGGCAGGTCGTGCAGCAGCAGGCGGCGCAAGGCTTCCTTGGTCACGGCCTGCGTCACCGGGGCCAGCGACGCCAGGTGCTCACACAATTGAGTCGCGGCCGCGTCCAGCGCATCGGCGGGCAGCACCTGGGCCAGAAATCCACAGGCCAGCGCCTCATCCGCGCCAGATTGGCCATGGACAGGCAGTTGCCCAGTGTTTTGGCGATGGGCACGCCCAGCCGTGCAGCAGGCGTCGCGATGCGGATGTCGCAGGTCGAGGCGGCCAATCACATTGCAAAGCAGTTGCCACAACCTCTGGTTGTTCGCGCAATTCAAAAATATCAAGCGGCCTTTTGCACCGGCATGCGTGCAGGGTGCGAAGCAAAGAAATCCATAGCGGCCTGCACGCCCGAGCCGGCGAGCTTCACGCCCGAGAGCTTGAGCCCCATCTCGCAGCCGGCCAGAGCCGCCATCAAGGTGAGGTCATTGCAGTCGCCCAGATGGCCGATGCGAAACATGCGGCCCTTGAGCTTGCCCAGGCCGGTGCCAAGCGAGCAGTCAAAGCGTTCATAGACCACGCGGCGCACCGCGTCGGCGTCCACACCCTCGGGCATCATCACGCCGGTCAGCACAGGTGAATAGACCGCCGGGTCGGCGCACTGAATTTCAAGACCCAAGGCACGCACTGCCGCACGCACGCCCTCGCCCCAGCGCTCATGCCGCGCAAACACGGCTGGCAAACCGCCGTGTTCGGGTGCCAACAACATGTCGCAGGCCTCGGCCAGGCCGTACAGCAGATTGGTGCTGGGTGTATAGGGCCAGTAGCCGCTGCGGTTCATCTCGATGATTTCGTCCCAGGCCCAAAAGGCCTTGGGCAGCTTCGCGCTCTTGCTGCACTCAATGGCCTTGGGCGAAAGCGCATTGAAGCTGATGCCAGGGGGCAGCATCAAGCCCTTTTGCGAGCCGCTGATGGTGACATCAACGCCCCACTCGTCATGCTTGTACTGGGCCGACGCCAGCCCCGAGATGCTGTCCACCATCAGCAAGGCGGGATGCTTGGCCGCATCGATGGCGCTGCGCACTGCGGCAATGTTGCTGGTGACGCCGGTGGAGGTTTCGTTGTGCACCACGCACACGGCCTTGATCGCGTGCTGCGTATCAGCCTTCAAGCGCTCTTCGATCATCCCGGCCTGCACGCCGCGCCGCCAGCCCTCTACGCCGGGCAGACCCAGAAACTCAGTCTTCAAGCCAAGCCGCGTGGCCATCTTGTTCCACAGGCTGGCAAAGTGACCCGTCTCGTACATCAGCACCTGGTCGCCCGGGCTGAGCACGTTGCACAGCGCGGCCTCCCACGCGCCGGTGCCCGAGGCCGGATAGATGATCACCGGATGGCGGGTCTGAAAGATTTGCGCAATGCCCTGCAACACCCGAAGCCCCATCGCGCCGAACTCCGGCCCCCGGTGATCAATGGTGGGCAGGCTCATCGCCCGCAAGATGCGATCGGGCACCGGCGAGGGGCCCGGAATCTGCAGAAAATGCCGGCCGGTGGGGTGAAAGTCAAGCGTGAGCATAAGGGGGCCCTGAGATGCGACGGCTGCCATTTTTTGCATACAAAATTCAAATGTCAAGCAAATCTCGTAGGCCTTAGGGGAATTGACTGCCTACTTTTTTGCATACAAAATCCACAGATGTCCACTGAAATCATCGCCATTCCTCGCACAAACCTGCATGAGCAGGTGGCCAATCGCCTGCGCCAGATGCTGGTCGAAGGCCGCATCGCACCTGGAGCCAAGCTCAACGAGCGCGAGTTGTGCGAAGTGCTCGACGTCTCGCGCACGCCGCTGCGCGAGGCAATCAAGATGCTGGCGGCCGAGGGCCTGGTGGAGTTGCTGCCCAACCGCGGCGCCATCGCAGTCGAGCTGAAAAAGGACGACATTGCCCACACCTTCGAAGTCATGGCCGCACTGGAGGCCATGTCTGGCGAGCTGGCCGCCCAGCGCATCACCGATGCCGAGCTGGCCGAGATCCGCGCCACGCACTTCGAGATGATGGCCGCCTACACCCGACGCGATCTGTCCAGCTATTACCGCCTCAACGCCGCCATCCACCGCGCCATCAACGCCGCCGCCAAGAACCCCGTGCTCAGCGCCACCTACGAGCGCACCAACGCGCGTCTGCAGGCGCTGCGCTTTCGCTCCAACCAGGATGAAGAAAAGTGGAAGTCAGCCGTGCGCGAACATGAGCAGATGATCGAAGCCCTGGCGGCGCGCGATGGCGCCGCGATGCGCGCGGTGCTCACCTCGCATCTGAGAAACAAGCTCAGCGTGGTGATGGAGCAGCTCCATGGCGCCTTGCCAACCAAGAAACCGGGCGGCACGCGATGAACGCACCCTTGCCTATCAAGATCACCCGCGAGAACACCGCCCAGGCCTATGAGCGCGTGTCGCAGGCCGGCAATGAAGTTGCAGGGCTGCTGGCATCGCGTCTGGCCTCGCAAACCCGAGGCGAGGTGCTTTTCTCCACAGCCGATCGCGGCCGCTACGCCACCGACGCCTCTATCTACCAGGTGATGCCCGTGGGCGTGTTCCTGCCGCGCGATGCGGATGATGTGAAGCTCGCATTGGACATCTGCCGCGATCTGCAGGTGCCCATCATCGCGCGCGGCGGCGGCACCAGCCAGTGCGGGCAGACCGTGGGCGTCGGTTTGGTGATCGATTGCGCCAAGCACCTGCGAAACATCATCGAAGTCAATCCGCAGGCGCGCACCGCGCAGGTAGAACCGGGCATTGTTCTCGATCATCTCAACCTCGCCCTCAAGCCGCACGGCCTGTGGTACCCGGTCGATGTATCCACCAGTGCCCAGGCCACATTGGGCGGCATGGCGGGCAACAACTCCTGCGGCAGCCGCAGCATCGCCTACGGCAACATGGTGCACAACGTGCTGGGCATGCAAGCCTGGACCAGCGATGGCGCGATGCACGACTTCGGCCGATTCGAAGACAGCACCGGCCGCGCCCGCGAAATTGGCCAGCAAGTACAAGCACTGGCCGCCACTCTGGCACCAGAGATCGATCAGCACTGGCCCAAGGTGCTGCGCAGGGTAGGCGGCTACAACCTGGACATCTTTCGCAATCAGAGCGAGCGGCCCTACACCCAAGACGGCTCGGTCAACCTGGCCCACCTGCTGGTGGGCAGCGAAGGCACGCTGGCCTTGACCCGGTCGCTCACCTTGCGCTTGTCGCCCTTGCCGCGGGCCAAGGTGCTGGGTGTGGTCAACTTTCCCACCTTCTACAAGTCAATGGACAGCGCCCAGCACATTGTCAAGCTGGGAGACGATGGCACGCTCACAGCGGTCGAGCTGGTCGACCGCACCATGATCGAATTGGCCCTGCAAAACCCGGCCTTTGCACCGGTGATTCGCACCGCCGTCATCGGCCGTCCCGATGCAGTGCTGTTGGTGGAATTCAGTGGCGACGACAAGGCCGCACCGGTGCGCAAGCTCGATGCGTTGGTGGAGCTGATGGGTGATCTGGGCCTGCCCGGCTCGGTCGTGCGCATGGAAGAAGACGCCGCCCAAAAATCCTTGTGGGAAGTGCGCAAGGCCGGCCTGAACATCATGATGAGCCTGAAGGGCGACGGCAAGCCGGTGAGCTTCATTGAAGACTGCGCCGTGCCGCTGCAACACCTGGCTGAATACACCGACGCTCTCACGCAAGTGTTTCGCAAGCACGGCAGCAAGGGCACCTGGTACGCCCATGCGTCAGTGGGCACGCTGCATGTGCGCCCCATTCTGGACATGCGAACCGATGGCGCGCCCAAGATGCGCGCCATCGCCGAAGAAGCCAGCGCCCTGGTGCGCAAGTACAAGGGCGCCTACAGCGGTGAACACGGCGACGGCCTGTGCCGTGGTGAGTGGATACGCTGGCAGTTCGGCCCCGCCATCACGCAAGCACTGGGCGAGATCAAGACCTTGTTCGACCCCGCTGGCCTGCTGTGCCCGCAGCGCATCATCGACCCGCCACGCATGGACGACACGCGGCTGATGCGCTTTGCGCCGGGCTACAAGGTCATCCCACTTCGCACCGCGCTGGACTGGAGCGCCTGGAATGTACAAAACGACCCGGTCACCGAGCGCATCAGCGCGCCAGGCAGCGGCGGTGACCCTGCGCAAGGCCTGGCCAAGGCGGTGGAGATGTGCAACAACAACGGCCACTGCCGCAAGTTCGATGCGGGCACCATGTGCCCGAGCTATCGGGTCACCCGCGATGAGAAACACCTCACGCGCGGGCGGGCCAACACACTGCGGCTGGCCATGTCAGGGCAACTTGGCCCGTCGCAAGACGACGCCATGCAAGCCGTGAAGGAATCGCTGGACCTGTGCGTGAGCTGCAAGGGCTGCAAGCGCGACTGCCCCACCGGCGTGGACATGGCCAAGATGAAGGTGGAATTTTTGCACCACTACAAAGCCAGATACGGCCGCACGCTGCGCGACAAGCTGGTGGCGCGCCTGCCCGATTACGCGCACCTGGCCAGCCGCTTTGCCTGGCTGCTCAATCTGCGCAACCGCATCGCGCTGCTGGCCCGGCTGGGCGAGAAGATGCTGGGCATCTCGGCGCGGCGCAGCCTGCCGGCCTGGCAGTCTCATCACTTCTTCAAGCATGCGCCGCGCACCGCCACTGCGCAGGAAGTGATGGCCGCCGATCGCCCGGTGGTCTTGTTCGTCGACACCTTCAATGGCTTTTTCGAATCAGAAAACGCCACCGCCGCGCTCAAGCTACTGCAGGCCGCCGACTACACGGTGCACCTGGCGGAAAAACTTTTGCCCGATGGCAAGCACCTGTGCTGCGGCCGCACTTATCTCTCCAGCGGCATGGTCGATGAGGCCCGCGCCAAGGCGCATGAACTCGTCACCGCACTGCTGCCCTTCGCCGACAAAGGCATTCCCATCGTCGGCCTGGAGCCCTCATGCCTGCTGACCCTGCGCGATGAAACCCTGGCCATGGGCCTGGGTAAATCGGCCGTCACGATATCGCAGCAGGCCTTGCTGCTGGAAGAATTTCTGGCACGCGAAGCGCAGGCCGGTCGGCTCGATGCGCTCAAGGAGAAACTGCGCCCGCTAGACAAACGTGTGCTGCTGCACGGCCACTGCCACCAGAAGGCCTTCGCCGCGGTGACACCCATTGTCGAAGTGCTCAAGCTCATCCCCGGCGTGCAGCCTGAGTTGATAGAGAGCAGTTGCTGCGGCATGGCCGGCAGCTTCGGCTACGAGACCGAACACCATGATGTGTCCATGCAGATGGCCGAACTAAACCTGCTGCCCGCCCTGCGCCAAGCCCCCGACGCCATCATCGTGGCCGACGGCACCAGCTGCCGCCATCAGATTCACGACGGGACGCAACGCACGGCTGTGCATGCGGCGGTGTTGTTGGCGGGGCAGTTGAGGGGCTGAACCGGTCAGGCGTGTGCATGTCGGCAGTAAATAGAACTGTCCGGTTTGGTAGCAAGTAGATTGTCCGCTTTTTGTCGATCTGGATTGCGCCGTGCTGGAGAGCTATGAAGCCACCGCCCGGACCTGATTGAAATTCGCATCACTTGAATAAAAGTCATGCGGATATTAAACTAACCCCTCATGAACCAATCTGACCACATCCTCGAACTGGCCCGGCACCGGCGCGTGCTGCGGGCGGCGGATGTGCGCGAGCACGGCTGGTCACCGCAGCTTCTGATCCGGCTGCACCAGGCCGGCAAGCTGCAACGGTTCGCTCGAGGCCTGTACGGACTGCCCGACGCTGAAGTCACCGAGCACCAGACGCTGATCGAGGTCTGCCAGCGTGTGCCCAAGGCCGTGCTGTGCCTGCTGAGCGCGCTGCAATTCCATGAGATCGGCACGCAACTGCCGCACGAAGTGTGGATCGCGCTGCCCGAGGCGACACAGACCCCGGCGCTGAGCTACCCCCTGCTTCGCATCACGCGCCTGCGCGGTGCCGCGTACAACGACGGTATCCAGACCGTGACCGACCACGGCGCGCCCATCCGCGTGTACAGCGCCGCCAAGACGGTGACCGACTGCTTCAAGTTCCGCAACAAGATCGGCCTGGACGTAGCTCTGGAGGCCCTAAAGGATGCTTGGCGCAGCCGCAAGGTCACCATGACCGAGCTGAGCCACTTCGCCAAGATCAACCGCGTAGAACGTGTCATGCAGCCCTACCTAGAAGCGGTGACGCAATGACCGGAAACCTCTGCGCATCCATCCTGGCTCGACTTCTGACCCTCGCCAAACAGCGCGGCGACGACTACAGCCTGCTGCTGAACCGCTTTGCGCTGGAACGCCTGCTGGCCCGTGTCAGCACGTCCCCACATGCCGACCGGTTCCTGCTCAAGGGCGCGCTGCTCTTTGCACTCTGGTACGACACCCCGCACCGGCCAACAAGGGACGCTGACCTGCTGGGCTTCGGCCCCGACGATGAGGCAAACCTGATCGCCACTTTCTGCGAGGTTGCCACCATGGACCTCGGCGACGGCATCGTGTTTGACCCCGACTCCGTGAAGGCCGATGCCATTCGCGAGGACAACACCTACGGCGGCACCCGCATCACGCTGGTGGCACGCATTGGCTCCGCACGCTGCGCGCTTCAGATCGACGTGGGATTCGGTGATGCCGTGACGCCGGGGCCACAGACTGTGGTCTATCCCACATTACTGGGCGACTTCCCGGCTCCAACGCTGCGGGTTTATCCGGTCTACACCGTGATCGCCGAGAAGTACCAGGCAATGGTGATGCTGGGGCAGGCGAACAGCCGCATGAAGGACTTCTTCGACCTCGCGGTGATTGCACGGCGCACGGAACTGGACGGTGCCACGCTGGCCGCAGCCATCGCCGCCACCTTTGCCCGACGCCAGACCGCCCTGCCCACCGAACAGCCCTTGGCACTGACCAAGCAGTTCAGCGAAGACGCAGCCAAGCTGCGCCAGTGGCAGGCCTTCCTGAACAAGAACCGCATCGAAGCCGCCAGCCTGGGTGACACCGTGACGCTGCTGGATGACCTGCTGTGGCAACCGACGGTCGTGGCAGCCTCCAGCAATCAGGCGACAGCCACATGGCGCCCTGAAGCCCTGCGATGGGTCTAGTGTAGTGTTTCACGCTACGGCTTCGGGCTGCATCAAAGCAGCGACGGAATCTTCCGTTTCTCGACCGGCCGGATGTACCGTGCCAGCACGGCATATCGGTCTTCGAGAACCGAAGCAGCACCTCTGCATGTGCCTCGTGGAAAGGACCAGCCCTTGATGCTACGCTCAACTTCACTCGCCGCAATTGAGTCAGGCATGTGCAAGCTCCAGCTCGACCCTGACGTCACCCATGGTGGAAGCAACGTTCACCAGTGCATCAAGGGAGAACCTGGAAATACGGCCGTTAATCAAGTCATTGATGCGTGGCTGCGTGACGCCGCAGTGCTCGGCCGCTGCTGCCTGAGTCCATCCCTTTTCCTTGATGGCATCGTTGATCTGGTGAGCGAGCTGGGCGCGTGCGCGCAGATTTGCTGATTCTTGAGGCGTATCGGCCAGCGCATCGAACACGCTGGCAAACCTTTGCCTTCTGTCGCCAGGCTTGACCTTGACAACCGCCTTGACAGGTGCCGCCTTTTTCGTCGCCTTGGCTTTCTGGGAAAGCAGAGTCTTCATGGAGTGCCTTTCTGCTGCTCGCCCACTTGCACCTTGTGTAGTTGGTAGCCACAATCTTCACGCACCGCCTTGGGAAAGTCGCGCAGGTCTTTGAGTGACCCGCCGAGGAACTCAATGGGTCTGGCGGTGACATGAATAGGCGGTGTGGATCACGGCATCAGTGAAATTATATCCAAACCAGTATTATTCTCAAATGAACTTCAATCCGATGTTCATGAATGGGAAGCCCATCAGGAGCAAACATGGAAAGCACTCCGCTCTACCACGATGGCATGCGCCAACTTCAGGACGCCCGCGAGACCCGCCCGCTTGCCGACCGCCTGCAGCAGGTGACGGTGCGCAGCGAATTCACCGACGAAGACCGTGCCTTCATCCAGGCCAGCGCCATGGTGTTCGTGGCCACGGCCGATGCGCAGGGGCAACCTGACTGCTCGTACAAGGGCGGGCTGCCCGGCTTCGTGCGGGTACTGGACGAGCGGACGCTTGCGTTTCCAGATTACGACGGCAATGGCATGTACAGAAGCTGGGGCAACGTGCTGGTCAATCCGCAGGTCGGTCTGCTATTCATGGACTTCGAGCGCGCCAAGCGAATCCGGGTGAACGGGCGTGCGCAGGTGGCGCAAGACGACCCGTTGCTGCAAGAGTTTCCCGGTGCCGTGCTGATCATCCGCGTCACCGCCACCCACATCTTCCCCAACTGCCCGCGCTACCTGCACAAGATGGCGCTGGTCGAGCACTCGGTCTATGCACCCCGGCCCGACTACACGCCGCCCGTGCCGGCCTGGAAGACCTTCGACGCGTTCCGAGATTCGCTGCCTGGGAGAGATCGGGATCAGGGCGACAGCCGCGATTGATCCGCTCAGCGTGGCTTTGACGGCTGGGCCATCAGTTCAGCCGCCGTGCGGCAGATCAATCCTGATCGAAAATAAGTCTCTCATTTTTGACATTATTCAAAATATGAATAGAATGAGAAACACTATGCCCACGCCCGCTCCACTCACTCCCGCCGCCGTCGCAGAACGGTTGGGTGCGATCGGCCTACGCATCCGGCAGCATCGGCGGGAGCTGCGCATCACAGCCAGCAATGCGGCCGCAGCAGCCGGCATGTCGCGCGTGACCTTGCATCGCATCGAGCACGGCGAGCCATCGGTCACCATGGGCGCCTACCTCAACGCCATGAGCGCGCTGGGGCTGGAGTTCGACATCCATCAGCCTCTTGCCGCGCCCACGCATGCGCAGCTTGCGACACAAGCAAAGGCAGGCACGAGCTTGCCCGCAGCAATCGACTTGGCCGACTATCCGCAACTGAGGCGATTGGCCTGGCACCTGCCGGGCGCAACCCAGGTCACGCCGCGTGAGGCCTTGGGCCTGTATGAGCGCAACTGGCGTCACCTGGACCGCGAAGCGATGGATTCCCACGAAGAGGCCTTGCTCGACCAATTGGTGCATAAGCTGGGCGGAGGACACCTGCTTGTTTGAACGCGTTCATCACCAGCGCATAGCCCGAGTGCTGCAGGCCCTGGATGCGCCCGGATTTCTGGCCAGGCACTGCCTCTTCGGGGGCGGCACCGCCATGGCGCTGCGCTACGGCGAATACCGCGAATCAGTGGACATCGATTTCCTCGTCTCTGATCTGGCTGGCTACCGCGAACTGCGCCAGCTACTCACAGGGACACGAGGTCTGCACGCCATGGCAAGCGATCCGAGCGCCTTCAAGCTGGCGCGAGAAGTGCGCGCTGATCAATACGGCATTCGCACATTGCTCTTGGTCGATGAAGCGGCGATTAAATTCGAGATCATTCTGGAAGCACGGATCCAACTGGAGCCGCCGCGCGACCAAGATCGCATCTGCGGCGTGGCGACAATCACGCCGCTGGACATGGCCACCAGCAAACTGCTTGCCAACTCAGACCGCTGGGCTGATGACAGCGTGTTCAGCCGCGACCTGATCGATCTGGCCATGATGCAACCTCGGGGCAAGCTGCTGCAGGCTGCCTTGCAAAAGGCCAGCCTGGCCTACGGCGCCAGCGTCCAGACCGACCTGGCCCGCGCCATTGAAGTCCTGACCCGGCGCGAAGGACATCTGGAGCGCTGCATGCAGGCCATGCGCATGACGCTGCCCAAGGCCCTGCTGTGGCAGCGCATCAAGGCCTTGACGGCGCGCCGGACCTCGGCAACACCTGCGGCGGCAACCAAGTAGTCCGCGCACAATACAAACCCATGGCAGTCCCCACCATCCGATCCGCTCTCCCCGCCGATGAAGCCACCTGGCGCAAGCTGTGGCGCGGCTATTGCGATTTCTACGGAGTCACGATCAGCGACGAGATCACCGCGCGCACCTGGAAGCGCATCCTCGATCCCGATTCCGCCGTGCTGTGCATGGTGGCGCAAGTCGACGACCAGGTGCATGGCTTTGCCAATTGCGTGGTGCATGAAAACACCTGGGAATCGCAGCCGGTGTGCTACCTGGAAGACCTGTTTGTCTCGCCCTCCGCGCGCGGACATGGGCTTGGCACGGCGCTCATCGAGTGGCTGCGCAATGCGATGCGGGCCGAGGGCTGGGCGCGGCTGTACTGGGTGACGCGCGGCGATGACCAAAACTCACGCAGACTGTATGACCGCTTCGCGCAAGCCGACGGCTTCGTGCGCTATGTCATCCGGCAAAAATAGTGCACGAGGCGATCTGCGCCGAGATGCCAGTCTTGATCCACATCAAGCACCACTCACACCACGCTTCATAGACTGACCCATGCAACTTCAGTTTCTCGGCGCCACCGATACGGTGACCGGCTCCAAGTACCTCGTGCGCGAGGGCGGCTCCACCGTCATGGTCGATTGCGGGCTGTTCCAGGGCTACAAGCAACTGCGGCTGCGCAACTGGGAGCCGCTGCCGGTGCCGCCGGCCTCCATCGATGCGGTGATACTCACCCACGCGCACATCGACCACAGCGGCTATGTGCCGCTGCTCGCACGCAATGGCTATGGCGGCCCTGTATATTGCACGCCCGCCACCCTAGACTTGTGCCGCATTCTGCTGCCCGACTGCGGCCACCTGCTTGAAGAAGAGGCCGAGTACCTCAACCGCAACCGCCTGACCAAGCATTCGCCCGCCCTGCCCTTGTACACACGGCAAGATGCACTGCATTGCCTCAAGCAGTTCAAGCCGATCGCCCAGGGCCGCACATGGCAAGCAGCCGCCGGCCTGAGTGCACAGATGCAGCCCTCAGGCCACATGCCCGGATCATCCTTCGTGCGCCTGGACAACGGCCAGCGCTCCATCGTCTTTTCCGGCGACATAGGCCGCCCAGCCGACCTGGTGCTCAAGCCGCCTGTGCGCATCGAAAGCGCCGACTACCTGGTGGTCGAATCCACCTATGGCGACCGCCTGCATCAACAAAACGATCCGCTGCAAAAATTGGCTGAGGTGATCAACCGCACGGCTGCGCGCGGCGGCGTGATTCTCATCCCCGCATTCGCCGTGGGCCGTGCGCAGGCCCTGCTCTATTACATCCATCAGCTTGTCGCCAAGGGCATGATCGGGCGGATGCCGGTCTACCTCAACAGCCCCATGGCCGCCAGCGCAACACAGGTGTACAAGCACCACCTGAAAGACTTGCGCCTGACAGCGGCCGAGTGCGATGCCATGACGCGCGATGTGCAGGTGGTGGTCACGCCAGAGGAATCGCGCGTGCTCAACACTCGGCATGGTCCGATGATCATCATCGCGGCCAGCGGCATGGCCACCGGCGGGCGCGTGGTGCACCACCTCAAGGCCTTCGCGCCCGACAAGCGCAACACGATTCTCTTTGCCGGCTATCAGGCGGGCGGCACCCGAGGCGGCAAGATCGTGGCCGGCGCCGCCACAGTGCGCATCCACGGTGAGGATGTGCCCGTGCGCGCCGAGGTGGCATCGCTTGACAGCCTGTCCGCGCATGCCGACGCAGCAGAGATCATCGACTGGATGCGTGGCTTTAGATCATCACCACGCCAGACCTTCATCACACACGGCGAACCAAGCGCCGCAGATGCGATGCGCCAGCGAATCGAGCGTGACTTGAAATGGAATTGCAAGTTGCCCTACTACCTGCAGAACGTCGATCTGCCCTGAGGGATCGCCCCCTGCGCAAAGCGCTTGCTTGATCTTGCTCAAGCGGCCACTTCTCGCGCGCAGCGATGATGGGGCGTTGCCCAGCACGGCCCCGAAATCATGACCACCGCCATGTCCCCATCGCAGCCGCATGCGCCGATGCCCATGGACTTGCCGCTCAAGCTCGGCCTGGCTCGCCTGGCGCACGGCATCTCGCCCACCTCGGTGGCATTGGCCTACGCCGACTGGTTCACCCATCTCATGGTCTCGCCCTCGCGGCAGGCCGATCTGGCCGCCAGTGCGCTGCGCAAGACGCTGTTGTGGCAACAATACGCGGCGCATGCTTGGCATGGCGACTGCCGCTCGTGCGTTGAGCCCCTACCGCAAGACAAACGCTTTTCTCCGCCCGAGTGGCGCCAGCCCCCCTTCAGTGCGATGTCGCAGGCATTTCTGTTGCAGGAGCAGTGGTGGGCGCAGGCCATGAGCGGGGTGCGCGGCGTATCGCAGCACAACGAAGACGTGGCCGCCTTCACCATGCGTCAGTGGCTGGACATCTGGTCGCCTTCGAATTTCGTGGCGACCAATCCGCAAGTGATCAAGCAGACGCTGGCCACCGGGGGCAGCAATCTCGCCAGCGGATTTGCCAACTGGGCTCGCGATGCGATGGCGGTGCAAAGCGATGGCAAGCCACGCGGCATAGAGCCTTTCGCACCGGGCAAGGGTGTGGCGCTCACACCGGGCAAGGTGGTGCTGCGTAACCGGTTGATCGAGTTGATCCAGTACGAGCCCGCCACCGCCAAGGTGCACACGCAACCGGTGCTGATCGTGCCCTCGTGGATCATGAAATATTACGTGCTGGACCTCACGCCAGAGGATTCGCTGGTGCGCTATCTGGTCGAACAGGGTCACACCGTCTTCATGGTGTCCTGGAAAAATCCTGGCAGCCAGGACCGAGAGCTTGGCATGGACGACTACCTCGATCTGGGCGTCATGCAAGCCGTGGATGCAGTGCGCGCCCGCTGCCCCGGTGCAGGCATTCATGCGGCCGGATACTGCCTGGGCGGCACCTTGCTGGCCATGGGTGCGGCGGCGCTGGCGCAGCAGCCGCGCAATCCCCTCAAGACCGTGACGCTGCTGGCCGGGCAGGTTGATTTTCATGACCCAGGCGAACTGGGGCTGTTCATCGACGAGAGTCAGATCAGCTTTCTGGAAGACCTGATGGCCGAGCGCGGCTACCTGGACGGCCGGCAGATGGCGGGCGCTTTTCAGTTGATCAACTCCAAGGACTTGGTGTGGTCCAAGCTCGTGCACGAATACCTGATGGGCGCACAGACACCCATGACGGCCCTGCGCGCCTGGAACGCGGACGCAACGCGTCTGCCCGCCCGCATGCACAGCGAGTACCTGCGCCGGCTGTATCTGCACAATGATCTGGCCGAAGGGCGCTATCCATTCCGGGGTCGGCACATCTCACTCGATCGCATCAAGCAGCCGATGTTTGTCGTGGCAACCGAGCGCGACCACGTGTCGCCATGGCAATCGGTCTACAAGATTGCGCGCTATGTGCACAGCGCCGTCACATTCGTGCTGACCACTGGCGGCCACAACGTGGGCATTGTCAATCCACCCTCTGGCGCGTCCGCTCATCCGCAGGCGGCGTATCGGCATGCTACCCATGCCGCCAGCAAGGCGCCGTCCGATCCGCAGCAGTGGTACGACACCGCGCCAAGCACCTCGGGCTCGTGGTGGCCAGCCTGGCACCGCTGGCTGGACGAACATTCAAGCGGCAAGGTGCCGGCCCGGCCGGTGAAGGGCTTGCTCGACAACGGAAAAGTGGTGCCCGCTCCGGGCACCTATGTGCACCAGCAATGACAGCTACGCCGCCTGCGCCTTGCGCGGAAAGAGCTCTTTCAAGCCCGGCACCATGTCAAGCGTCTCCATCACAGACATATTGTGAAGCGCGGTCTCGCTGTCCACCATGTGCGTGGCGCAGCCCATCATCTCGGTCTGCATCTCCATCGCGGCTGAGCTCAGTTGTTGCCAGTATTGGGTGGCGCCTTGCAGATCGCCCTGCATCAAGATGGACTGCACCTCCAGCAAGTCGGTCGGTTTGACTGAGCCCTGCAGCTTGTGCGCAGCCGATTCGTGCCGCACCAACGCCTGGTGAGCCGCCTCCTGCTGGACCTTGCGGATCTCTTCGAAGCCGCGAAACATCGCGCACGACGCCTGGGCTGCCACCGCGAGTTGCTGGCGGCTCAGATCGGCCAGATAGTTCAACGGCGCAAGCGCATCGCCCGGCACAGTGGCCGTCACCGCAGTCTTTTGTGTCTTGGCACTCATGAGAACCTTCCTTTCGTACCATGAGCTGTCGAGCGCCTGGCCAGTAGCGGGCGCTCATGCTCGTGAATGGACTGGCATCCGGTGCAGAACGCTGAAGCAGGCATGGCCATTAGCCGGCGCAGATCGATCGGTTCGCCACAGTCAAGACACATGCCGTAGCTCTGGTCATTGATTCGCCGACGCGCGGCGAGCACTTGCTCCAGCTCATGCACCGCGTGGTCGGCCTGCGCCTCATCGACCACCGCCTGGGTCTCGCACACCGCGATGTCCTTGAAGTCTTGCACTTCATGCTCGCGCGCCTGCGGGGCCTGGCTGATCACCTCACCCGTGTCGTGAAGAATCGCCCGCAGCCGTGCTTCACGTTCCACGAGCATGTTAGCGAAACGAGGGGCCAGGGAGTGTTTGTATGTGTCCATGAAATCCTCTTGGTGATTGATTCATTCTCCAGATGGCGATGGCCGCTGTCCTTGATCTGGAACAATGATGCGAGGTGGGCTCGCGCTAACCTCCGCGCAGTGGCGGGCTCTGCGCCCGTTGGGAATTTGCAAATGAGCATACGCAACCTGGAAGCCCTGCTAGCCCCAGCCTCAGTGGCCATCATCGGCGTGCCCGAGCGGTCCGACAGCCTGGGCATGGTGGTCGCGCGCAATCTTCTCGCAGGCGGCTTCAAGGGGCCGATATGGCTGGTCGACCATCACAAGGGCAGCGTGCTGGGCCAAGCCACCTTCGCCGACGTGGCGTCGCTACCGCAGGCGCCTGACCTGGCGCTCATCTGCACGCCCGCGCCTTCCGTGCCCGGCCTGATCGAAGCCCTGGGGCGCAAGGGCACGCGCGCAGCCTGCGTGCTCAGTGCCGGCATGCGCCAGACAAACGGCACTGTCTCGCTGGAGCAGGCCATGCTGGACGCTGCACGCCCTTACCTCTTGCGCATCCTGGGCCCCAACTGCCTGGGCCTGCTGGTGCCTGGCATTGGGCTGAACGCGAGCTTTGCACCAGGCAATGCGCTGGCGGGCAAGCTGGCCTTCATCACCCAGTCGGGCGCGCTGGCCACCGCCATGCTCGACTGGGCCAGCAGCCGGGGCATCGGCTTCTCGCATTTTCTCTCGGTGGGCGACACTGCCGACGTCGATTTCGGTGATCTGCTGGATTACCTGGCCAGCGATCCGAACACACGCGCGATCCTGATGTACATGGAGTCGGTGAAAGCATCTCGCAAGTTCATGTCCGCTGCCCGCGCGGCCGCACGCAACAAGCCGGTCATCGTGGTCAAGGCCGGTCGCGCGCCATCGGGCGCGAAGGCGGCCGCCTCGCACACCGGCGCGATGGCGGGTTCAGACGCGGTGTTCGATGCTGCGGTGCGCCGTGCGGGCATGCTGCGGGTGGACACGCTCGAATCGCTGTTCGATGCAGCCGAGACACTGTCTTGCCTCAAGCCCTGGCGCGGCGAGCGCCTGGCGGTGCTCACCAACGGCGGCGGCGCAGGCGTGCTGGCTGCCGACGCGCTGGCGCAAGGCGGCGGCGTTCAGGCCGAGCTCAGCACCCAAACACTGGCCGCGCTGGACGGCTGCCTGCCCACAACCTGGCCGCGCAGCAATCCGGTGGACATCATCGGCGATGCGCCCGTGGCCCGCTATCGCGACGCCCTGCAAATTCTGCTGGCGGCACCAGAAGTGGATGGTGTGCTCTTCATGCACGCACCCACCGCCATCGTGCGCAGCGCTGACATCGCCGATGCCTGCCTGCCCCTGATGGCCAAGGCCGACAAACCGGTACTGGCCTGCTGGCTGGGCGGCGCCGCAGTGGAACAGGCACGCCAGTCCTGCCGCACCGCTGGCGTGGCCAGCTATGACACACCTGAGCGGGCCATTGCCGGCTGGCTGCAACGCGCCACCTATGCCCACAACCAGGAAGCCTTGCTGCAGTTGCCCTCAGGCAGCATGCCGGACTTCCGGCCCGACCTGGCGCGAGCCCGGGCCCTGATGGAACACGCCGCCAAAGAAGGCCATGAGTGGCTCGATGAAGAGCAAGCCAAGAATGTGTTGAAAGCCTACGGCATTCCGGTGGTGGAGACCCGAAGGGTGCGCGATGCGCAAGAGGCAGTGGACGCAGCCGAGTTGATCGGCTACCCGGTGGCACTCAAGATCGTCTCGCCCCAGATCGTGCACAAGTCCGACGTGGGCGGCGTGGCGCTGGGGCTGACCAGCGCCGAGGAAGTGCGTGGCGCCGCAGTGCGCATGCGCCAGCGGGTGGCACACGCTCAGCCCCAGGCCCATGTGGCCGGCTTCACGGTGCAGGCCATGGCGCATCGCGCCGGAGCGCACGAGCTGATCGTGGGCGTGGCCAGCGACCCAATGTTCGGCCCGGTGGTGCTGTTCGGCGAAGGCGGCACTGCGGTGGAGCTGCGCAAGGACCGGGCGGTGGCCTTGCCGCCACTGAACGAAACGCTGGCGGCCGGCCTGATCGCACAGACCCATGTTGCGTCGCTCCTGGCCGGCTACCGAGGCCATCCTGCAGTGGACCAGCAAGCATTAATCGGCACCATCCTGAAGGTCTCGCAACTGGCCTGCGACTTGCCGGAGCTGGCCGAACTGGACATCAACCCCTTGCTGGCCGATGCGCAGGGCGTGCTGGCGCTCGATGCCCGTATCCGTCTGCGCCAGCCCAAACCCGGCGAGCCCAGTCGCCTGGCGGTGCGGCCCTACCCCACGCGGCTCGAAGAGATGCTGAACATCTCAGGCCAGGACTTGCAGGTGCGCCCCATACGCCCCGAAGACGGCACACGGCTGGCCGACTTCTATGCCGATGCATCACCGGCCGACATGCGGCTGCGCTTCTTCATGGTGCGGCGCGAGGTGTCGCACTCGGAACTGGCGCGCTATTGCCAAATCGACTACGAGCGCGAAATGACCTTCATCGCGATGGCGCCACCTGTGCAGGGCCAGCCGCAGGCCATGGTGGGCGAGGTGCGGGCGATTTGCGATCCAGACAACGTCGAAGCGGAGTTCGCGCTGCAAGTGGCAACCGCCTGGCAAGGCCGGGGCCTGGGCCGCGCCCTTCTGGACAAGATGCTGCGCTACCTGCGCGAGCGCGGCACCAGCGAAGTGACGGGCCAATGCCTCGTGGAGAACAAGGGCATGGCCGCGATCGCCAGACACGCTGGCTTCGAGATGAGCCCGGGTCCGGCGTCCGACACGGTGTCGATGCGGCTGCGTCTACTCAAAGCTTAAGCGCCGATCCTGAGGCCCGGCCAGACCTCATGCGGGGCAACGGGCGCGCCTCACACGCCCGGCTGCTGATTCACCAACCGGCGCAGTGCCGGCGTGTCCAGTATGCGTACATGGCGCTGCTTGACCTCGACGATGCCCTCATCGGCAAAGTGCGAGAAGGTGCGGCTCACAGTCTCCAGCTTCAGGCCCAGGTAGCTGCCGATCTCCTCGCGGGTCATGCGCAGCACCAGCTCGGAGCTTGAAAAACCCCGCGAATGCAGCCGCTGCACCAAATTCAGCAGGAATGCGGCCAACCGCTCTTCGGCCCGCATGCTGCCCAGCAGCAGCATCACCCCGTGATCGCGCACGATCTCGCGGCTCATGATGCGGTGCACATGGTGTTGCAAGGCATTGACCTCGCGCGAGAGCTCGCCGATGCGCTCGAACGGCATGACGCAAACTTCTGCATCTTCCAGGGCCACCGCATCACAGGTGTGCCGGTCATTGACAATGCCGTCCAGCCCGATGATCTCGCCCGCCATCTGAAAACCCGTCACCTGGTCGCGGCCGTCTTCAGCGGTGACGCAGGTCTTGAAAAAGCCGGTACGAATGGCATAGAGCGAACCGAAAGGCTCGCCGTTTCGAAACAAGGCCGTGCCCCGCTTGATTTTGCGGCGGGTGGCCACCACTTCGTCGATCTTGGCGAGTTCCTCGGGGCTCAGGCCCACCGGCATGCACAACTCGCGCAGATTGCAGCTGGAGCAAGCCACCTTCATCGAATGGCCGTCAAAAGGGTGCACGCCCGCCGGGATCAGATTCACGGTCTGGTTGATCACTGGATTCCTCTGAGTTACTTCGAGCCCCCGTCGCACCCAAATTGTCCGGCCGCGCGGCCCGAGTAGCTTGATCCAGATCAAACCGGAGCCTGTCGGGAAGCGGCAAAGTTGAGCTTACCCAACAGAGCCTTACAAATGACCCTCGTTACGCCCGAACTCCTGCGACGCTTTGACGTTTCCGGGCCTCGGTACACGTCATATCCGACCGCCGACCGGTTTGTGGAGGCGTTCACTGCTACCGACTATGCCCAGGCCCTGTCCCAGCGCCGAGCCGGCCCATCGGCCCTGGCGATGCCGCTGTCGTTATATGTACACATCCCGTTTTGCGAGTCGCTTTGCTATTACTGCGCCTGCAACAAGATCATCACCCGGCACCACAATCGCGCCGCCACTTACCTGCGCTATCTCGGCCGCGAAATCGATCTGCACACGGCCCAGCTAGGCCTGGGCCAGGCGGTGACGCAGTTGCACCTGGGCGGGGGCACCCCCACCTTCATGTCTGACGACGAACTGCGTGAATTGATGGCCATGCTGCGCCGCAGTTTCGCCATGGCGCCAGGGGGCGAGTATTCGGTGGAGGTCGATCCCCGCACGGTGGACGCGCAACGCCTGCGCACCCTGGCCGATCTGGGCTTCAACCGCATCAGCTTCGGCGTGCAGGATTTCGATGCCGATGTCCAAAAGGCAGTGCATCGCATCCAGCCTTTTGAATCGGTGCGCGACTTGATGATCAGTGCCCGCGAGGTCGGTTTCGACTCCATCAACGTCGACTTGATCTATGGCCTGCCGCGCCAGACGCCAGAGTCATTTGACCGCACGCTGGCGCAGGTCAATGAGCTGCGGCCTGACCGCATCGCGCTCTATGCCTATGCCCACCTGCCCGAGCGCTTCAAGCCGCAGCGGCGCATTCTCTCGGCCGACCTGCCGGGTGCGGCCTCCAAAGTGGCCATGCTCTCTCGCTCGCTGGCATCCTTCATGGAAGCAGGCTATGTCTATGTGGGCATGGACCACTTTGCATTGCCCAACGACGCGCTGGCCGTGGCCAAGCGCCAGGGCCGGCTGCATCGCAACTTCCAGGGCTACAGCACACAGCCCGACTGCGACCTGATCGGCCTGGGCGTGTCTGCCATCGGTCGTGTTGGCGCCACCTACAGCCAGAACGCCAAAACCATGGACGAGTACTGCGATCTGCTGGACCATGGCCGCCTGCCGGTGACGCGCGGGCTGGCCCTGAACCGCGACGATCTTGCACGGCGCGCGGTCATCATGGCGCTGATGTGCCAGGGCCAGTTGCTGTACGAATCAATCGAGCTGGCCTGGCTGATCGACTTCAAGGAATACTTCGCCGCTGAACTCGAAGCGCTGAAAGATCTGCAGGAAAAAGGCCTGGTCACGCTGGACGAAACCGGCATTCAGGTCACCACCACCGGCTGGTATTTTGTTCGCGCCGTGGCCATGGTGTTCGACCGCTACTTGCAGGCCGACCGCAACCGGGCCAAGTTCTCCCGCATCATCTGACGCCGTGCCGAAAAAATCCGTTCGCGTTGAGCCTGTCGAAACGCCCTCTCGCACGCGGAGCGTTTCCTAGGCCCGCGGCATGTCCTTCGCCCTCGCCTTTTCCGCTCTCCTGATGGGCCTGGTTGGCGGCCCGCATTGTGTCGCCATGTGTGGCGCCGCATGCGGCGGCCTCTCGCGCCTGGGCAGTTCACCCGCGCGATCCATGTGGCTGTTCCAGGCCGGCCGGCTCGCCGGCTACAGTGCAGCGGGCGCTGCCGCGGCCTGGGCCGTGGAAAGCTTTGCCTGGCTGTCTTCGGGCAGCGCGGCGCTGCGTCCGATGTGGACGCTGTTTCACCTGGCCGTGCTGGCCTGGGGCCTGATGCTGGTGGCACAAGCGCGCCAGCCCATGTGGGTCAGTGCCACTGGCCGCGGCATCTGGCAGCGCGTGCGGCCGATGGCATCCGCACGCGGCGGCTTGTTCACCACCGGCGCGCTATGGGCCTTCATGCCCTGCGGGCTCTTGTACTCCGCGCTGCTGGTCTCCTCTCTCTCGGGCGGCCTCCTCGCCGGCGCTGCTTCGATGGCCTTGTTCGCCCTGGGCAGCGGCCTCTCCCTGGCACTGGCCCCGCGCTTGCTGGCGCGGCTGCAACAGGCCGGCAACAAGGTCGGACAGGACTGGGGCACACGGGCGGCAGGTGGCCTGTTGGTGCTGGCCGCGTTGTGGGCTTTGTGGATGGACATGGCGCATCGGATTGCGGTGTGGTGCGGGTTGGTGTAGCCCCCCATTGAGACAGATCAAGCACGAGAAAGATCTCATCGATACGCATTGGCCTGGATGCCCTGGCAGCCCAGCTCGCAGACCCAGCGCATGCTGCCTCACTGCACCAGCTCGTGGGCGATCCTTCGTTCAATTTCCGCCAGACCCACCGCAGTCAGGTCCACATCGTGGGTGCTGGTCAGCAGCTTTGCAGTGGAGCTGCCCAATGCAGCTTTGAGATCGCCCATGAACTGGCTGGGTGAAAACATCGCCAGCGAACGGTAGCGGCCCTGCCGGGCCTGCTGCTCCAGGTAGTCTGCGATCTCACGGGCAAAGCGATCGTGCTCTTTTTGCTTTGCGTCGGTGCGAGGCTCGTAGGCGACGCCACCGAAGCTGCCGTCGGATCTCTCCTGCCCTGCTCGGTCGTCCCCCAGCTCACTGGCCTTCAGGCGGTTCTGAGGGTGATCGAAACTCGTCAACACCACCATCGGCTCACCGACGTCCTGCTGCAGAAGTCGGGCGCGCGAAGCGCTGGCGATCAGTATCCAGTTGGGTTTCATGGTCATCCTTTCCAAAAGGCACCACTCGGCGCCGCATTGGCTCCAATATAGATAGCCGGCGCACGCAGCTTGTTGACCGGCATCAACTGCCGGGTCGATCACTGTCCAACAATGCTGTGCATGAACAAGCTTTGTCAAAATGCATGCGAAGGCGCACTCAAAAACGACGTGGGAGGATATGCATCATGAAAATCGGCGTTCCAAAGGAAATCAAGAACAGCGAATACCGCGCTGGCCTCACGCCGTCCAGCGTGCGCGAACTCAAGTCGCATGGGCACGATGTGCTCGTCGAGTCCGGCCTGGGCCACGCCATCGGCTTGGAAGACGATCAATACGCCGCCTCTGGCGCGCGCATTGCCGCCACCGCACAGGAAGTCTTCGGCGAGGCCGATCTCATCGTCAAAGTCAAGGAGCCCCAGCCCAGCGAGTACCACCTCTTGCGCAAGGGGCAGATGCTGTTCACCTATCTGCACCTCGCACCCGACCCACATCAGACCGCAGCCCTGATCGCATCGCAAGCAGTGTGCATCGCCTACGAGACCGTGACGCAGGAAGGCGGCGGCTTGCCCCTGCTGATGCCCATGAGCGAAGTGGCCGGACGCATGTCCATCCAGGCCGGCGCCACGCATCTGCAGATGTCTTACGGCGGCATGGGCATGCTGCTGGGTGGCGTGCCCGGCGTCGCCCCGGCCCATGTGGTCATCCTGGGCGCCGGCGTGGTGGGAACCCATGCGATGCAGATGGCGGTGGGCGCAGGCGCGCGCGTGACGGTGTTGGACAAGAACCTGGACCGGCTGCGCCAACTCGATCTGATTTACGGCAACCGCATCTGCACCCAGCACTCCCGCGGGCATGCGGTGGAGCGGGCAGTGCTCTCGGCCGACCTGGTGATCGGCGCGGTGCTGGTGCCAGGCGGCGCGGCGCCCAAGCTGGTGACACGCGAGATGGTCTCGCGCATGCGGCGCGGCGCGGTGATGGTCGATGTGGCCATCGATCAGGGCGGATGTTTCGAGACTTCACACCCCACGACGCATGAGGCACCCACCTTCATGGTGGACGGCGTGGTCCACTACTGCGTGGCCAACATGCCTGGCGGCGTGGCCCGCACATCGACATTCGCCCTGAACAACGCCACCTTGCCGCGCATCATCGCGCTGGCCGACAAGGGCTGGAAGAAGGCCATGGCCGACGATGCACACCTCAGGGCGGGCCTCAATGTGTGTCTGGGAGAAGTCAGCTGCGAGCCGGTGGCCCGCGCACTGGGTTACCCGTGGCGCGATCCGGCAAGCTTGTTATAAAAGGCCTCGCAAAGCCCTGGGCAAGAAGACCTGCACGTCCCCCGAAAACTGAGTCGCACGCTGCGCGCTTTCCCGGGCCATGCCGCTCCGAAGGGCCGCAGCCAAACCGCCGATTTCGTCGGCGATCGCATCCAGCAAGTCGTCGGCCGACACAATGCCCAGCAACCGGTCGTCTCCGTCGGTGACCAGCAGGCGGCGCACACCGTCCTTGGTCATCGCCGCGACCGCGTCGCGAATGCTCGCGGTGCCCGCAACGGCCACCAGTTTGGCGCTGGCAAATTCACCCACGCGCACGCTGGCAATGTCCAGGTCACGGGTCAGGGCTTCGATGACCAGATCGCGGTCGGTCACCACGCCCACGACGTTGGCGGGCTGCTTGTCATCGGTGACCACCAGTGCCCCCACATGGTTCTCGCGCATGCTGATCGCAGCCTCCTTCAGGCTTGCAGTGCCACTGATGGTGACGATCACGCGCTGACAGATGCCTGAGACGTTCATGATGACCTTCCAGACAGTCGAAGCAGAGACGGGGAAAAAGGCCGCCGCAAACCGAGCTTCGCGCGAGCGAAGCCGCCTGCATAGCGGGCGACGACCGCGACGCAGCACGTCACGGCAAGACGGATCGAGGGGATTACGACCCAATACCGTCGCCCTATCCGCATCGGTGGCATAACCCGGCTACGGCAGCTAAGGTCACTCTATGACTTCCAATGCGCGATGCCATGATCCAGATCAAGCTTTCTGTCGCTGCGCGGCGGGTCAAGCGATCAAACTCAGGTGTGCTCAGACTGCTCCCTCAGAGTTCCCAACACGTGGCAAACTGATGCATCCATGCAAGACGCCCGATCAAGTGCACAGACAGCGCCAGCAGCCAACCGGCTTCGCTTGCGACGGCTGGGCATAGACACCTACCAGGAGCCGGTGCTCTACCTGCACCGCGATTGCCTGGTGTGCCACAGTGAGGGCTTCGAGGCCCAGTCTCGGGTGGAGATCGATCTGAACGGCCGCACTGTGGTGGCCACGCTCAATGTGGTGAGTGGTGATTTTCTCTCGCCGCTGGAGGCTGGGCTCTCTGAGGCCGCGTGGCGGTTGCTGCGTGCCGCTGAGGGCGACGTGGCCATCTTGCATCATCCGGCGCCGCTGGAGTCGCTGGGCCATGTGCGGGCCAAGGTTTACGGCAGGCGCCTGACCGCCGCTGCTTTCGACGCGATCATCGCCGACGTGGCGGCCGGCCGCTATTCCGACCTGCAGCTTGCGGCCTTCGTGACGGCCTGCGCCGGTGACGGACTCAACCCTGACGAGACGGTCGCGCTGACCCGCGCCATGGTGAAGGTGGGCGAACGCATGAGTTGGGGCCCCGGCCTGGTGATGGACAAACACTGCGTGGGCGGTCTGCCGGGCAACCGCACCACGATGATCATCGTGCCTGTGGTGGCGGCCTGCGGACTGCGCATGCCCAAGACCTCGTCGCGCGCCATCACCTCGCCTGCCGGCACAGCCGACACCATGGAGACACTTGCGCCGGTGGATCTGGACGTGCCCCAGATCAAGCGCGTGGTGGAGCGCTGCGGCGGCTGCGTCGTCTGGGGCGGTGCGGTGCGCCTCTCGCCAGCGGACGACGTGCTCATTCGGGTGGAGCGGCCGCTGGACTTGGATAGCCAGGGCCAGTTGGTTGCGTCGGTACTGTCCAAGAAAGCCGCAGCCGGCTCGACCCATGTGCTGATCGACATGCCGGTGGGTCCGACCGCCAAGGTGCGCAGCGCGCAGGCTGCGGCCATCCTGCAGCATCAGCTTGAACATGTGGGCCAGGCGATGGGCCTGCATGTGCGGGTGGCACTGACCGATGGTCTGGCGCCGGTGGGGCGAGGCATAGGCCCGGCGCTGGAAGCACGCGACGTGCTCTCTGTGCTGCGGCGCGAGGCGCATGCACCGGCCGATCTGGCATTGCGCTCCTTGGAGCTGGCCGGCATGGTGCTGGAGCTGGGCAATGTGGCGGCACCAGGCGAAGGCATGGCCATGGCACAAGGCGCACTTGACGACGGCAGCGCCTGGACCAAGTTCCAGGAAATCTGCGAAGCACAAGGCGGCATGCGCGAGCCACCGATCGCGCCGTGCCGGCACGAGATCATCGCAACGCGAAGCGGCTCGGTCACCGCCATCGACAACCGCCGGCTCGCTCGCATCGCCAAGCTGGCCGGCGCACCCAAGACGCCCAGCGCCGGCATCGATCTGCATGTGCAAAACGGCGAATTCGTTGAGCGCGGTCAGCCACTGTTCACATTGCACGCCGGCTCACCCGGTGCGCTGGCCTATGCAGTTGAATATGCGCAGTCGCAGAGTGACACCGTGCATGTGATTGAGGACGCCTGACTCACCACAGGCTTGCCATGAGGCGAAACCTGCAACATCCATCTGCTGTCACAATGGACCCAAGCGCACCGCATTACCCGGCACAAAACCAAAATGATAGTCACCTCCACCCACAGACGATTCATGGCCTATCTGCTGCTGGTATTGGCGCTGGCCGGCGGCGCGGTGCGCCACTGGACTGACAAGGGCACCATTGCGCATGACCTGGGCACCCTGCTGCTGGTGCTGTGGCTGCCCATCATCGGCACCGTGGTGGGTTTTGTCATCAACAAGACCCGCAAGATGATGAAGGCTTCCAAGGATTTCCCGCAGGGAGCAGCCTTCGCACCTCAGTTGCTGGTGCGCCTTGAGGGGACGGTGACCGCCAGCATGGACACGCTGGAGCGCGTGACGCTGGTGCTTGACAAGGAAGGTTTCAGCGCGCGCACGCGCATCGCACCCCCACAGGCCAGGCAAGGGCCAACCACGCTGGAGTTGGAATTTCTACGGCCACAATTGGCGCTGCCGCGATTCCCCAAGAACACCTGCTTCGATATTCTGGTTCAGGGCCAAGTAGTGGCCCAGGGCCGGGTGCTTGGGGTGCTGAGCTGAGCCTGTTGATGAATTTTCATTGCGAGCCATGCCCAGGCACATGGGCTCGAAACGTCCGCAGCTCCCGTTCCAATTCCTCAATCCGCCCCAGATAGCCCAGCACCGTCGCCAGCGCGAACAGATCCAGATCGAAGTCGCGCCGCAGCTTGCCCACTGTACGCATCGACGTGACACAGGCAGCACTGAAAATCACTTGCGACTCACCCGCCTGCAACGGAGATAGCGCACCGTATTCAATCAACTCCTGCAGCTCGTCGGCACTGAGGCCGCACGCCTGCGACAACTCCATCACCGTGACGGTCTCCCGCGCATCCAGCCAGGCCAGCTCAACACCTTGCGTGCTCATGGTGCGTTCTCCTTGGCAGGCACCACGCGCGGGTTGAACCGCGAGACGCTGCCCAGTTCCTTGAACAATTCCCGCTCGCGCTCGCTGAGCGTGGCAGGCACATCGATGAGGACATGGGCGTACAAATCGCCATGCCCGCCTCGGCCATCGGCCATGCCGCGCTCGCGCATGCGCAGTTTGCGACCCGAGCGCGTACCCGCTGGCACGACCAGCAGCACCGCCCCTTCCAGGGTGCTGACCTCGATCTGCACGCCCAGAGCAGCCTCCCAGGGGGCCAGCAGCAGATCAAAATGCAGGTCATGTCCATCGGGCCGGAACACCGCATGCGGCGCGATGGTGATGTGCAGATAGATGTCGCCATCAGCACCGCCGTTGCGGCCCTTGCCGCCTTTGCCACGCAGGCGCAGCTTCTGGCCCTCGGTGACGCCGGGCGGCACCGTCACCTCCAGCGTGCGACCGCCACCCGCGTCGGCGAGTTCCAGCGTGACTTGCCTACCGCGGTTGGCGTCTTCCAGGCTGATGCGCACCTGCGTCTCGAAGTCGCGCCCTTGCATGGGCACTGGGCCGTGGCCGGCGCCAGGCCTTCTTGCGCGCCCCAAGGACGCCAGCAAGTCTGACAAATCGATATCTTCAAATGACTCGGCACCCGTTGGGTGCTGATGCGTCCACTGCGGTGGCGGTGCGAATTCCTCGCCCGCCGGCCGGCGGCCCAATTCATCGTAGGCGGCGCGCTTGTCCGGGTCTTTCAAGGTGGCATAGGCTTCGCCGATTTCCTTGAAGCGTGCCTCGGTGCCGGCCGACTTGGACATGTCGGGATGGTGCTGGCGCGCGAGCTTGCGGTAGGCCTTCTTGATCTGATCGAGGTCCGCATCCCGGGCGATTCCCAGCGTGGCGTAGTAGTCCTTGTATTTCATGACTCAGCGCCAGTGATGCAGCACTGTGCTTCAGTGAACTCGGACATTGAACCGGTGCTTGAGGGCCTCCATGTCCACGATGCGCACATGCCGCTTGTCCACTTCCAGAATGCCAAGCTGCTGGAATGCAGAGAACGTGCGGCTGACGGTCTCGAGCTTCATGCCAAGGTAGCTGCCGATTTCGGCGCGGCTCATGCGAAGGTGAAATTCCCGATCAGAGTAGCCACGCGCAGCGTAGCGCTGCGACAGATTGAGCAGGAACGCGGCCAGCCTTTCTTCGGCGTTCATGCTGCCCAGCAACATCATCAGGCTGTGCTCACGCGTGATCTCCCTGCTCATCAGCCGGGTGATGACATGCTGCATGCTGCTGGCACCCGCAGCCAAGTCGCTCAGGTGGGCAAACGGGATGGCGCATATCTCGCTGTCTTCCAGCGCCATGGTGGCGCTGGCGTGTGCGCCCTGCGCCACGCCGTCAAGGCCCACCAGTTCGCCTGCAATGTAGAAGCCGCTGACTTGCTCGCGTCCGTCCTGCAGCATCAAGCTGGACTTGAGCGTGCCGGCGCGCACCGCATAGATGAACTGAAAGCGATCGCCTTCGCGATAAAGCGTCTGACCGGCCTTGACCTTGCGCCGTGCGAACTTGAGCGTATCAAGGCGGTCCATGTCGCTGCCACTCATGCCACAGGGCAGGCACAGGTCGCGCAGATGGCAACTGGAGCACTGCGTCTTGACCGGCGCAACGGGCGACGCGGACAGACCGCGATGCACCACCTGGACGGTGGTGACAACAGGCGGAACGCTTGCGATGGCGGTGGGCATGAATATCTCCTGTGGGTTCTTTGAAATCAGTGAAGCGGGTGCTTGGATGCGTTGGTGACGGCCAGCACGAGCTGGTCAAATTCGGAGTTTTTGTCCAGGAACAGGCAGGCGCCTTCGCGAAGGTAGCGCTTGCGATAGGCCGGGCCAGAGTTGTTGCTGAACACCACAAATTCGATCTCGGGCGCGGCCCGTCGAATGGCGCGCAGCACTTGCAGGCCGGTACCGCCTTCGAGCTGCACATCGAGCACCACCACATCCGGATGGCTGGCCAAAATGCCGTCGATGGAGGCCTGCGGTGTTTGCGCCTGGCCCACCACCCGCATGTCCCCGGCATCCAGCATGGCTGCGACGCGCTCGCGAATCATCAGCGAATCATCGACTAGAAAAACCTTCACGGGAAAGGAGCTTGGGGACATGCATTGACTGTGCGCGCAATCGGGCGGGCAAGGTATCGGCGCCGGCTGAATCAGACCGTCAGTGCAATCCGGTTTTGTGGCGAGGATTGTCTGATCCGCCCTAGGAATCGGCTGAGGCCGGGGGCGCGGATCAGCCCCGCTCGCCCTTCAGAATATTGAGCGCCCTGGCCGACACGTTCTGGTAATCGGTGCCCGCTGCAGTGCGCCCTGGCACCGCATCGACGCCATGGCGGCCGCCTTCGTTCTGATAGATCATCATCTCGGGCAGCACCGGCCTTCGATCGCGCGCTGCCTGCAGCCACATGCGCAGCGCCATACGCCACTGGCTGGGATCACCCTGGTTTTGGAACGCCGAACGCGAGTGATACATCGTCCAGTTGTTCAGAATGATTGCCTCGCCCGGCGACATCCGAAAACTGATCTGCTGCGCCGCTGCCACATCACGCACCCTATCGAGCGCCTCCAGCTCCTTGGCGCTGAGTTCGCGGCCAAGCTCTGCCATGCCGGCGATGGCATGGTTGCGCAAATAGGTCGTGCTGATGTGGCCGTCCACCTTGCAGAACACCGGCACCGGGTAAGGCGACACGCCAGGCTGGTCATTGGGCTGTTCGCCACGCCGGTGATAGGGAAAGCCGCGATACAAAATCGGCAGCAAGTCAGGGCGCGTGGCCTGTATTTCCTGGTGCACGGCAATCGCGCTGGCCAGATGATTCTCACCGCCTTGGGCCGCATCACGCACGCACATCAGGCACATCACCTCGCACATGTCGGTGTGCATGGCCAGCTCCTGGCTGGCCTTGGAGCCGCGTGAGCTTTGGTCGGCGGCAGAGGGCTTTTCCTCCTGTATGCGCACCAGCGTCTGGCCGAAGGCGTATTGCGATAGCGCCGCGCCCAGATGCATTCCCACAATCCAGAACATGCGCTCGACGTCATCGTCGCTATAACCGGCAACTGGCATCCCACGCAGCAGCACCACGCCGCGGCCCAACTGCACCTCGCACAAAATGCCGGCAAGGTCTGCGTCCAGATCGGGATGGGAACAATGCGCTCGGGTGATTGCATCGCGCGCAATCTGTCGGGTGCGTTCCAGGATTTCCACCAGAGCGCGCCGATGCCGATCTTCAAGCGCGAAAGCAAATTGATCGACCGATTGCAGCTCACTGCCGACCCAGGCCATGGGGTCTTCGATCTGTTCGGGGTGAACGTTTGCAATCATGACTTGCCGGCGCTCTGCCATGCCAGCACATGGTTCTCAACCACTCGCAGGATGACCGACAGCACGCCACTTGCCATGACAAGCATGATCACCCCTGCGAACACGCCACTGGTGTTGAGATCCGCACTGGCCGTGCTGATGAGAAAGCCTATGCCCTTGGTGGCCGCGAGAAACTCACCCACCACCGCACCGATCAGCGAATTGGGCAGAGCGATCTTCACGCCAGACAAAATCCAGACGGTGGACGAAGGCAAGCCGATTTTGATCATGGCCTGCCAGCGGTTCGCGCCCAGCACGCGGCTGATGGCGATCAACTCCTGATCGACCTGGCGCACACCCTGGAAGGTGGTGAAGAACACCAGGAAGAAAACCACCAGCGCCGCCAGCGCCACCTTGGTGGCCAGACCGATGCCAAAGAAGATCACAAACAAGGGGCCGAGCGCGATCTTGGGCACCGAATAAAACATCAGCACAAATGGCTCCAGCAGTTTGCCGCACAAGCGAACCCAGCCCAGGATGAAGCCCAGGCTTGCACCCGCGACGGTGCCGATCGCAAAGCCCGACATGGCCTCGGTCATGGTCACCTGAAGGCCGATCCACAACACGCCTTGCTCTGACCATGTCTGCAGTTGCTTAGCCACCAGCAGCGGTGAACTGGTGTAGAAGACCAGATCTTTGATGCTGCCCACCAACTGCCACAGCCCAAGAAAGGCCACGGCCAGCAACACCTGCGCGATCGGCAGCCAGGTGCTTTCGGCAGTCACCCACCAGGACTCACGCCTGGGCTGGTACACAGGGGGTCGCGCCTCGCCCGTCGTGGCCGCCGCATAAGCGCCTGGCGCAGCGTTTTGCTCTGCGTTCACGCGTGGGTCTCCTCGTCGCTCTTGATCAGCGACCAGAGCTTGGCCAGGTAGTGTTGAAACTCAGGCGCGGTCTGTATCGAGACCGCGTCTCGAAAGACCGACTTGTCCATCTCGATCGGAACTTCGGCCTTGATGGTGCCGGGCCTGCCGCTCATGACGATCACCCGCTCAGCCAACACCACGGCCTCACCCAGATCATGCGTGACAAAAACCATGGTGCTGCCGGTGTCGCGCCACAGGCGCAGCACATCGGTGTGCATGGTCGTGCGTAGCTGCGCATCCAGGCTGCCGAAGGGCTCGTCCATCAGATAGACATCGGGCTTGTAGACCAAGGTGCGGGCAATGCCCACGCGCTTGCGCATGCCGCCGGAGAGTTGGCTGATGTATTTTTTCTCGAAGCCAGACAAACCCACCTGCTCGATGACCTCTGCCACCCGCCGGTCCGCGTCGCGCTGCTGGCCCCTGACTTCCAGCGGAAAGCGGATGTTGTCTTCGACCGTGCGCCAGGGCAGCAGCAGGTCTTTCTGGGTGACAAAGCCAACGCGCTGATTGGGGCCGTTGACTTCGTTGCCCATGTAGCGAACATAGCCATCGGTGGCAAGCACTATGCCCGCCACAATGGACAGCAGCGTCGATTTACCGCAGCCGCTGGGGCCCACGATGGCGACGAATTCGCCTTGGCGGATGCTCAAGGAAATATGGTTGAGCGCGCGAACATTTCCAAAGCTCTTGCCGACGTTCACGTACTCAATGGCGGGCACGTTCACCGCTGCGGTTGCGGGCATGCAGTCTTTCTTTTCGATGAGCCGATGCTGGCTTCAACGCGGTAGGCTTGCCTGGGCTGCTTTCACGACGTCGGCAAGAAGCATGCTGTCCGGATTCAATGCCTTGACCTGCACAGCAAAGGCGCCGGTTGCGTTATTCTGGGTGCGCTTGACGGCCGCAGCAGTGGGAACCGGTGTGAGAAAAGCCTGATAGTTTCGGTCCCACACCAGATTGAACAGCGCATCGTCAAGGTTGGCAAAACGGCCCCGGATGGCCTTGGCTGCGCCTGCTGGATTGGTCTTGACGAAATTGGAAGCCGCAAGATACGCGCGTATCACGCGCTCGACCACCTCGCGGTTGGCCGCGTAGTACGGGGCGGGCACTGAGAGCGGCACGACGAAATCATCGGCCTCGGTACCGGGAAACTCGCCCCTGGGCCCGTCCACCCACAGCACGCCAGCGCCCTGCGCCACTGCACGCTCGGCAAAGGGCGAGGAGACGATGATGCCATCGACATGGCCGGTGGCTAGAGCCGCCACCATGCCGTCGTTGGCCACATAGGTGACGGTCACGTTGACGCCCGCAACCTCGGCGGCCTGCTTGACCATCACGGTGAAGGTGCTGCTCTGAGACGGGCTCGCGATAGTGGCGCCCTTCAGTGCCTTCAGGCGGTCCATCACGGACGCGTTGGCCGGCAACTTGGCGGCAGCCGCCAGCTTCTTGGTCACCACCAGATAGCCGGGCAGGCCGCTGTACAGGCGCAGCGGCACGTAGACCATTTTCCCCTGCGCGGTGGCATTGAGGGTGGAGTCCAGACTGCCAGTGGCCAGCTCGACGCTGCCCGACAGCGCCGCCTGAATCGCGCCAGCACCACTGCGCGCATCCAGCAGCGTCACATCCAGGCGCTCACGCTTGAAGAACCCGCCTTCCTGCGCGATAAATGACAAGCCTTGCCCAATGCTGAAACTCGACAAAGCAATCGTCAGCTTGGTGTCTTGCGCCATCGCAGTGGCGCTGGCCATCACGCAGGCCGCAGTGGCAATCCATCTGGGCATGTTCTTGAAAATCCAGGAGCTCATTGGAATCCTCAATTTGGTTTGGCAGCAGGAAGGCCGTCTTGGCAATTGAACTGCTGTGAATAAGGCAATCAACACGGCCGCAATGACACGCACGCCTTGGCCGCTTCTACAATAGCACGTCGTACTGTTTTACTCAATGCCTCAGGTGCGGTTTATCGCCCGTCATCGGTCTGCCTATGAACTCAAGCAAAACGCCCCGCCCTCGCATCTTCATCACCTGCATGCCCAGCGCATACGATCGGCTCATCGGGCCGCGCGGCACGGCGGTGCTGGAGAGTTTCGCGACCGTTGATCGCAACATGCAAGAGCGCCTGCTCAGCGATGAGGAAATGCTGCAGCGCACTGCACAAGCCGACGGCATCATTGTCGGCTGGCCCGGACAAAGCAACGCACTATCGAAAACCCTGATCGACGCAGCCGGGTCGCTTCGCATCGTGGGCCAGCTCGGTCAGTCGATCAAGCAGATCGATACCGACGCAGTGTTCGCACGTGGGCTTGCGCTGGTCAACTCACCCAGCGCATTCGCCAACGCCGTGGCCGAGTTCACCCTGGCCATGATGCTGGGCGCGCGCCACCGCCTGCCTGCACACGACCGCGCCATGCGCATGGGCACCGAAGCCTGGGGCATCAAGAACGCGTCCATCCTCGGGCGCGAGCTGTGCGGCGCCACCGTGGGCCTGATCGGATTGGGATGGATTGGCAAGAGAGTGGCGCACCTACTGGCACCTTTCCAGGTGGAGTTACTGGTGCACGACCCTTACGCGGCCATGGGCCCGGACACGCCCGCAGGCGTTCGCTTCACCTCGCTGGATGAGTTGCTAACCTGCTGCGACATCGTCTCAGTGCATGCAGCGCTGACCCAGACCACCACCCACATGATCGGGCGAGTTCAACTTGAGCAGATGAAGATGGACGCCCTGCTGGTCAATACCGCACGTGGCGGCCTGGTGCATGAAGAAGCCTTGATCGACAAGCTGCAGCGCTGCCCCGCGTTCATGGCCGCGCTGGATGTGTTTGCGAGCGAACCGCTCGCGCCTGATTCGCCTCTGCGCACCATGGACAATGTGCTGCTCTCGTCCCACCGCTCCGGCCACACGGTGCAGGCATATGAAGGCATGGGCACCCAGGTGATTGAAGATTTTCAGCGTTTCTTTGCAGGGCAAGCGCTGCGGTACCGCGTCACTGCGGCCCAGTTGAGCGCGCTGAAATGATCAGTCGGTCGCCGCATCAAACCGGGACACATCGCCGCCCAGCCGCTCGGTGAGCGCGCGGGCTGCATCGCGCACTTGTCGCTCAAGCCGCTTTGTCATCGGGCCGATGAGTCGGTGCTCAGGCCCGGTGAGCACGATCACGCCGATGCACGGCCCCTTGCCTGAGGCGAAGATCGGCGACGCCACGCCAGTCATGCCCACTGCGTTCTGGCCGGTGGTGGTCTCTACCAGGCGCAGGCGGATGTTGCGAAACTTGCCCGCCTTGCCCGAGAACGTGTCGAACACATTGCTGGTCGCCCCCTTGCCCAGCGGCACCATGTCGCCGGGCGAGCCGTGGTCGCGAATGGCCATGGGGGAATCGACCCGGTAGAGCGTGATGCGATGATCGCCCTGGCGAATCATGTAGGACGCGCTTTCACGCGTCTGCTCGACCAGGGCACGCAGCACCGGCATCACCACATCCTCGGGTTGCACCGCGTTCTGGAACATATTGGCCAGGCGCAGCGGCTTGGAGCCGAGCTGAAATCCGCCGCCTTCGGTGCGCACCACATAGCCCTGTTGCTCCAGCGTGCCCAGGATGCGCACGATGGTGCTCTTGTACAAACCAGTGCGCGCGGCCAGATCGGCCAGCGACAAAGTGGGCGGGCCGGGCAAGAAGGCGTCGAGCAGCGACAACGCGCGCTGTACGGAGGCAACCGGCTTGTCGCCCTCGCCCTCATCGTCTTCGAGCTCGATGTCTTTGCGGCGCGCCACTATGACCGGCCTGCTTGGTTGGCAATGGCAGCGATGCCCAGCGCACGGTTCATGATGCTCATCCCTTGTCCTTGTCGAACTTCATTCTACAAGCGGCATCACGCCTTCGAATGCAAAAACACCTCCGTGCCCTCTTCGTTCCAGACATACTTGACGTTCAGCCCTTCGGATTCGGAGATGGACGCCATGTAGTCATGCACCTCGTCGCCCCTGGCCTGGCCCCGGCGGTAGATCATGGGCTCAGCCTGCGGGTTGATGTGGCAGGGCACATAGGAGACGCTGGTGATTTCACCCTTGGCTGAAATGCGCGCCTTCACGATCATGGTGGTCAGGCCATCCGGATGAAAGGCGTGCGTGGGGTAAGGCAGCGGTGTGACCTTGTAGTGTTTTTTCACCAGGCCCTTCATCTTGGTGGTGCCGCGGTATTTCTCCGGCCCTGCGCCCTGCTCGAAAGCGAAATTGCCCAGCGAATAGAAAATGACTTTGCCTTTGTAGACCTCAGCACCTTTGAGCATGTGCGGATGGCCGCCCAGAATCAGGTCGGCGCCCGCATCCACCGCCGCCCGCCCGACTTCGTAGCAGTAGTCGGGAATGACGCGCGGAATGTAGTGCTGGCCCCAGTGGTAGGACACCACGCACACATCGCATTGCTTTGCCAGCGCCGCAATGTCCGCTTTCATTGCCTCCAGGTCTTCCTTGCGCGCCATGGAGATGATCTGCGGCGGTGTGGCGGGCTGGTAGTCCCACTTGTCATACACAGTCCAGATGCGCACCGGTGCATTGCCGGGCATGTCGTCAGTGGCTTCGTAGCCATCAGGGCCGGTGCAGTTGTAGGCAAGAAAGCCCACCTTCACGCCCTTGCGATCGACGATCACAGGCTTGCGCGCTTCGGCAATATTGCGCCCGGCCCCCACGGGTGCAATGCCCGCGGCCTTGAGGCGCTCAATGGAATCGAGCAAGGCGGCTGCGCCCCAGTCCATGGTGTGATTGTTCGACAGTGACACCACATCGAAGCCAATCTCGGTGTAGGCCTCGATGTTGCGCGGATGGGTGAAGGTCGCATGGTGCGGATCGGGATGCCCACCCTCAGCGAACATCTGCTCGGAGTTGGTGAACCGGATATCGGCCGACCGAATTTCCGCAGCCACATGCTGCATCAAGCCCGTGGGCGGCACGCGGTCGATGTGAATGTCGCCCACGGCGGCCAGGGTCAATGTATCTGCTTCTGACATATGAAAACGATGCTCCTCAGTTATTTGTGGTGGCGCGCTCGCCGCTCAAACCCGCTCCACGCTGGCGTGCGCCGCCTTCAACAAGGCGAGCGTGTCGGCGCCTGCCCTGATCGCCATGCGATCGACGTCGGCCTCCGGCACACCGGCCAGCGGATGGGGCACCGCGATCATTCGCAAGTTGGGCAGGCCTTGCTGTTTCGCGATCATCTTGCCCAGTGACTCATAGGTGTCGGTCACGAACAGAATGGTCGGTATGCCCTGCTTCTCAAGCTGTATGGCGTCATGGACACTCCACGACGTGCAGCTACCTCAGTCGCCTGAGCCGATCAGCACCAGATCGCAGGTTTCGGTCAGGCCCACAATGGCTTGGAGCGTGGCCGGAATGTTCACATACGATTTCTGGAACACAGCGCCCACCCGGGCTGCGACCCTGGCCACCAGTTCATTGCGCACGCCTGCTAGCAAGCGGCCTGCGTTGTCCTTGCGGTTGTCCAGAATGCCCACGCTCATGCCAGCGGTCTTGCGCATCGGCGCCAGCGACACACCAGCATGCGCGATATCTCCATCAGGTCTCACGATCAACATAGGTCTGCCCTTTCAAGGTTTTCAAACTACTCCACCAGCACCGAAGCCGACCGGCATCCACCATTGGTCGGCGCCCAGGACGACTGCCGGCCCGGGCCACCCACTACCAGCAAATTGAATCGCTCTGGCTCGATCACGATAGGGAGCTGAGCGTTCGGGTTGGTGCCCTGCATCCAGATCGGCCAGTCGTGCATGCCCCACATCGGGCCGCGCATGTGCGCACCCAGGGTGATGCGCGCGTGTTCATACAGAAAACGCAGCGTGTCCTTGCGATCAAAGCCGCCGCTGGAGATCACTTGTGCGTGTTCGGGGCAGATGAACAGCCACACCTCTGGCGTGATCATGGTGTGCGGGTTGTTCGCCCCGATGTTGGCGATGGTGGCGCTGATGTTCTCAAGCACATAAGGCGCAGTCTCGCCCACATGCTCGTTGATGTTGTGCGGCGCTTCGGCGGGGCCAACAGTCACCACGTTTTGCTGGGCATCGAAGCCGCGCGCCTGCGCCAGCGAGCCCCAGGGGTTTTGTTCTTCGTTCTCAGCGATGCAGTAGGTGTACTTGCCCGGTGTTCCCTGCGTGGCATGGTCGCCCACGCCGGGGCGGGCACCACCGACATTGAGCATCACCAGACGCAGCGCGCGCCCGATGGTGGCATTGGCGCGGTTGCCCGGACCGAATGCACCGGAGCTGCAGTTCATCTTGAGCTCATGGCGGATCGGGCCATTGACCACCACCAGCGCGGCGGCCGGATGCGTGGTGGGCTGCAGCGCGGCCAGGTTCACCTGCGGCATGGTCGCAGCCTTGACCGCGGCGATCACCACGCGCATGTATTGCGGCCTGCACCCAGCCATCACCGCATTGGCTGCGATGACTTCCACCGTGGCATTGCCCCGGCGCACCGGCACCACACCGATGACTTCATGCGGATCGCGCCCCGACGCCTCCACGAATCGCTTCACTCGATCAGGCGTTGGCGGCACCACCGGCAGGCCATCGCCCCACAGGCGCTCTTCAATCATCTCCCATGTCGATTCATAGGAATCGTCGGGCAGCTCCACGAGATGGGGTGCCGGGGTTTGCGCGCCTTGGGTGTCGCTCATGTCGGATGTGCTCCACGGGTGCTGATCATCACGTCCAGTGCCTCGATCTCGCGGCCACGCACGCGCAGCGGGTTGACTTCCAGTGCCTCCAGATTTGCGCCCAGGCTTTGTGCGGCCGACACGATGGACAGCACCGCCTGGGCCAACTGATCGGCATCGGCAGATTCGAAACCACGCGCGCCAAACAGCACCGGCGCGCCCTTGAGTTCGCTGAGCATGCCCTTGACCTGCGCATGGCTCACCGGCAGCACGCGAATGCTTGCATCCTTGAGTACCTCGACCCAGGTGCCGCCCATGGCCACGGTGAGGATGTTGCCAAAGAGTGGATCAGCAGTCACGCCAACCAAGAGCTCGGTTGCTGGCGCACGCATGGGAGAAATCAGCACGCCCCGCACCTGCGCATGGGGCGCGCGGCTGGCCGCCGCATCGCACACTGCGCGGTAGGCCGCGCCGGCATCAGAGGGCGCCACGTTCAGGTGGACGCCGCCAATGTCGGTCTTGTGCGCGATTTCGGCTGCGCAGATTTTCACCGCCAGCGCCGGGCCATGCTGCGCCGCTGCAGCGATGGCCTCTTGCTCTGATCTCACCAGGCTGGACGGCACCACCGGCACGCCGTGCTGCGCCAGCAATTCACGGCCCAGGTCCTCTGGCCAGTTGCCGCTGATGGCTTGCACACCCGCCTGCGCCACGGCGCGCGGCTGCTCTGCCTGCGCGCTCTCGCGGGCGTGCTCATCGCGGCTTTGCACCCAGCCGCAGGCATGCTTGATGGCCACCAGCGCCAGATCGACACCGGCCAGCAGATGAATGCCGCTGCCCATGAGCATGGCCCGCTGTTCGGGCGCCACATCCAGGCAGGTGCTGGATGCGAGGAACACCGGCACCGGCGCATCGGCAACAATCTGACCGAGGATCTCTAGCCGCCTGTCGATGGGCACCAGCACCGCCGGGCTCGCGCTCGCCGTCTGCGGCGCCGGTGTGGCGGCTGGCCGGGTGGCCAGGAATGAGGCGTTCATCAGCGAGAACATGAAGTCAAAGCCCGCGTCCTGCGCGGCGATCTCCATGAGATCGTCCTCCGCCTTGGTGGGGCGCTTTCTCGCCACCGAGTTGCCGGCACCTGTGACATCGAGCGGATTGACCAGCGTGGCATAAGGCGGCAGCAGCTCTTTCATGCGCCGCACGGTTTCATCGCCAAAGGGCGGCAACTCAAGGCGATAGTCTTGCGCCCTGTCGGCGATCACGCTACAGCCGCCGCCAGAGGAAGTAACCACACCCATGCGCCGGCCCTTGGGCAAGCGCGGGCTGTAGCCAAACAGCCCAGCGGTGACCAGAAGTTCCTCAATGCTGTGCACCCGCACCACGCCGGTCTGGCGCATGGCTGCGTCCACCACCGCATCATCGGTGGCCAGCGCGCCGGTGTGGGCCAGGCCCGCGCGGCTACCGGCGGCACTGCGGCCGGTCTTCATCGCCACGATCGGCTTGCCGATGGTCAGTGCGCGGCGGGCCAGCTCCATGAATCGCACTGGCTCGCGCAGTGACTCCAAAAACAGCGCGATGCACTTGGTGTCTTCGTCCTCCAGCAGGTACTCCACGATGTCCATGGTGGAGACCACTGCGGCATTGCCAACCGACACCCAAAGGCTGGTGCCAATCGCATGGGCCTGGGCAAATTCAAACGCGGCGCGCGTCATGGAGCCGCTCTCGAACACACCGGCTACCGGCCCCGCCAGCAAGGGCGGCGACACCGCCACCGCCCAAGGAACCGCATTGGCACGCACATTGGCAAAGCCAGTGGTGTTGGGCCCGAGCAAGGTAATGCCAAGGTGCCGCGCTGTCTGCGCCAATTCATCCTGGCGGTTGCGCCCTGAGTCGCCCGCCTCGGCAAAGCCCGATGCCAATGCCACCGCGTAGCGGATGCCGGCTGCGGCCACGTCGGGCAAGATGCCGGCCACGGTGGAGGCCGGCGTCATGATGAAGGCCAGATCGATCGGACCTTCGATCTCGCGCAGGCTGGGCACAGCGGCGTGGCCGAACACAGTGGCTCGGTTCGGATTGACCGGCACGATGCGAATCGCGCCCTGCCCAGGCAGCGCCACGCTGTTGAACAGCCAACGCGCCCAGCTTGATGACTCACTGGCGCCGATCACCGCAATCGAGCGCGGCGAGAACAAGGCCTTCAGACTGGCCGGCGCAATTCGGGTGGTGGTGGTGGTGGCTGTCATGATGCGTCGCGCTCATGTGTCCAATCGGCGAAATCGGCAGCGGCGTCCCGCAGCACCTGATGAGGATCGCCATCGCGCAGCGCCCGAAGAAAGTTGAACTCGCCGGGTCTGAAGTGCACATTGCTCGCCATCGCGCCCATCATGGTGGCGATGGCAAAGCCTGTTCCCACATGCAGTTTCTCAAGAGCCGCCATGGCCACGTATTTTTCCGCCGCTATGCCATCGCGCACCATGGGCGCGATGATGGACGCAAACTCAACCGCCTTGTCGTCCAGCGCATCGGGCGCGACCACTTCGTCGATCAGGCCATACCCGAGGGCCTGCGCGGCGGTCCATTGCGCGCCGCAGTAGACAAACTCTTTCGCCCGCTTGAGGCCCACCGCATTAATCAAGAGACTCAAGTCGCCGTCGACGCCAATTTGCCGCCAGCGCGGATTGGCAAACAAGGCGTCGTGCGAGGCCACCGACAGATCGCAGCACAACGCAAGATAGAAACCCGGCCCATGACACAAGCCGCGTGCCGCCAAAATGGTGACCTTGGAGCAGCGCACCACCCGCGAATACAAGCCCCGGCTGCCCCAGAAGTATTTGTCATGCGCGCGAAACCGAGCGCGCAGGCTGGGCAATCGGCCCGGCTCGTCGCCATCGGTGGGGGCGTACAGATCAGCCGCCTGCGCCAGATGCAGCCCGGCACACAGGTCGGGACCCTGCGCGCGGATGATGATGGACTTGATCCTGTGGTCGTCTTCCAGCGCGCTGAGGTGTTCGCAAAAGCGGTCGATCATTGGCACTGTCATCGCGTTGCGATAGCCGGGCCGGCGCAGCTCGATCACCCCGTACTGGCCTTCCAGGTTGAGCGAGCAGCTCACCAGCTCATTATCTTGACTGTGATCGCTGCTCATTTCATCCCCAACTGAGTTGGCACCTGCATGCCTGCGCCAAAAAATCCGGCCAGATCAAAATCTTGCCCCACGCCCATCGCGTCCAGGTTGGCATTGACATTCATCTTGGACACCGTGATGGCGTCCAAGGGCATTTGCGCGGCACGCTCTGCCAGCTCCATGGCGCGCGCATGCACCTGGTCATTTGGCACCGCCAAGTTGACCAGACCCATCTCTTCTGCTTCTCGCACCGTCAGTGGCTCGGCGCTGAGCAGCCATGCCTTGGCACGGTCCAGCCGCATGGTCAGCGCGGCCATCATGAAGTTGGCCGAGGGCACCACATCAAAGGGCGAAGGCATGTTCGACGCGATGTCGGCCACCGTGATGTCAGCGTAAAGGCCGATCAACGCGCCCATGGGCCCGATCGGCCCATGCAACTGCGCGATCACCGGCTTTCTGCAAAACACCATGGTCTGGTAGAGGCCGGCCGGCCCGAGGTAAGTGCCGAGCGGGCTGCTTGGCGGCACGGGCTGCGCCGATGTGGCTGACGGCAACACCTGCAAGACAATGACTTTGACCGAATCGTCCGCGGCCAGGCGCAGCAGCTCGTTGCACAAGTGCTCGCCAGCGGCCCTGTTCTGCAAGGCCAGCAGCTCGGCGTTCTCGATGGTGATGATGGCGACGGGTGAGGTGGGGGATGGGGTGTTCATGAATTGCGCTCAAACATCATGGTGAGACTTACCCCGCTGGCGCTCTTCTTGTTGCAACGCTGCCTTGATGCCGCCGGTGCGAGCGGTCTTGAAGAAGTTGTGTTCGTCCGCGCCTCTGCGAATGAAATGCGAAGACAAGAGGCCGCTGATCACCGGCACGTTGGAAGCCAGCAGAGATTCGCCAACGCGAATACGCGCCTTCAGGTAGGTGAGCAAACCGCTGGGCCGGGCCGCGATGCCCGCAGCCATGTCCTGCACATGCTCGGACAGCTTTTCCCTGGGCACAATGCTGTGCGCCATGCCAAAGCGGCGCGCCGCCTGCGCATCGATTGGACGGCCGGTGTAGCCGATCAGGCGCGCGGCCTTGGTTCCCAAAATGCGATTGAGGTGAATGCTGGCCGTGGCGCCGGCCGGGCCCATGAAGCTCGCCTCCAATGCGCCGAAACGCGCGTCTTCACTCACCACGATGAAATCGCAGCGCGAGGCCAGCAAGAAATACGACGCGGCCGCGCAATAGCCTTGCACCTGGGCGATGGTCACCTTGGCGCAGCGGTTGATCGCCTGGCCAAAGCCGGCACGCCCCCATGACAACTGGCTGTGATAGAGGTAGGCGTGGGTGAGGGTGAAGCGCTTGGTCTTGCCGCGCTGGCCCCAGTCTTCGTCGAGCTGCGCGCCGCTGGAAAAAGACGAGCCCACCGATTCAAAAATGATCACCCGCACATCGTCATCGGCTTCAAGCTGATGAATCAACTCGGTCATGCGGTCGCGCATGGGCACCGTGAGGGCGTTGCGCTTGTCGTCGCGGTTCAGGATGATGCGGCCAAAGCCCCGCGCCCGATCGATTTCACACAAGACTTGATGCTGCGCGGCCGCTATGTTCTCTGGCGATCCGTAATGGGTCATGCGTGACCTCGCTTCAGATTTGTGGGTGTGCTCATTCAGACTATTCCTTCGCCGCGCATGCGGTCCAACTCTTCTTTGCCAATGCCCAGTGTGCCCAGCACCTGCGCCGTGTGTTCGCCCAAAGCCGGCGCACCCAAGGCATGGGTAGGCCGCTCGCCATTGATTTCAAAAGGTGCGCGCAACATGCGAATAGGGCCGGCATTGGATGGCACATCATTGGCGATCAGCGAGGGTTGCAGATCACCGAAGAATTCCATGGCCTCTTCTACTTCCAGCACTGGCGAGAAAGGCACGTCATGGCTGTCCAGCACAGCGATCCAGTGATCAAGTGTCTGCAGCTTCAGTTGCCCGCCCACGCTTTGGTCCAGCGCCTCGCGGTTCTTCACGCGATTGTTGTTGTTCTTGAAACGCTCGTCGGACACAAGCTGAGGTGACTCGATCGCATCGCACAGGCGTTCCCATGATTCCTGGTGGAACACACCCAGCACCACGAATTTTCCGTCGGAGGTTTCGTAGGCTCGGTAGGGTGCGAGCTGCGGATGCCCGCTGCCCAGACGGCGAAAACCTGGCGAGCCATTCAACACGCTGGCGCTGAAATTGGGCATGAGCGCGAAAGCCGCGTCGATCAGTGATGTCTTCACATGGGCGCCCTCGCCGGTGCGCTGCCTTTGAATGAAGGCGCTCAGGGTGGCGATGGTGGCCATGCACGCGGCCGACACATCGGTCACAGGGGCACCGGCTTTGGCTGGCGGGCCCTTGGCCTCGCCGGTCAAGGCCATCAGGCCTGAGTACGCCTGCGCAGTGATGTCATTGCCCGAGCGGCGCTCGAAGCCCGGCACCGAACCGAAGGCCGACACCGAACAGTAGATGATGCTGGGCGCAACCTTCTTGATCTCATCGTATGACAGGCCCCAGTCATCGAGCACCCCTGCGGTGAAATTCTCGATCAGGATGTCGGTGTCCTTGCACAGCTTGAGCAAAATCTCGCGGCCTGTCTTCGTGCGCAGATCGAGCGTGACGCTCTTCTTGCCGCGATTGATCCCGAGGAAGTATCCGCTCTTGCCGTGAATGTAGTCATCGGTGAAGCGGATCAGGTCGCCGCGCTTGGGCTTCTCGATTTTGATGACATCGGCGCCGAGGTCCGCCAGCATCATTGCGGCATACGGTGCGGCCAGCCCTGTGCCCAGATCGAGCACCCGCACGCCTTCGAGAATCGGCATCTGTCACCTCAGTTGAATATCAATTCGAAGGCGCCGAGCCTGCATGCCAGACATGCGCAGCAGGTGCCGACACCACGCCCGTGAACCGGGGACGATCTTCGCCGCCAAATAGTAGCACGTCGTGCTGTTTTTTCAAAAGTGCGCCACCCCTTGACAGCGCTACGCTGATCCCTTGTTCGGCCGGCGTGCACCCTGCGTTCATGCTCTGCTGTGCCCATCCCCGTCAGTCCATACAATGACACGCTGTAAACGACCCCGTACCATCGGACCCTTGTATTTATCATCCCCCACCGTTACCTGAATGGGGCACAGCATGTTGCCATCGTATGACCGCAGAGTTCGAGAAATCCCGAGGTTCACACGAAGACGTAATCGAGCAGCACAACCGATTCCACACCGTGCGATTTGCCGGGACGGACTGGAACCTTGCTCACCTCAATTCATTTTCAATCCGCTTAGTGATCGAAGTTGGTTTGAGCGTCGACGTCGTTGTCCTGTTCAGTTGCCATTGTTTCACCCACGCCGTAGAACACGACCCACGAAGCCCGATCCCTGTCAGTGAGCTCTATTGGGATGGCCGAGAGCGACGAGTCCTCAACGAGGAGCGGTACAGACTCTCGAGGAAGTATCTGCCGGAACTGATCCGTGAACTACCCCGCCGCCAAATTCGAGTTGTGCCTGCGCGAGGAAATTATTTCACGCTGGAGTTAGTAGCCGCATCCGGCGAAACAAAGCATTACGCGGTGTTCTTTGAGGTGAAGAAGGACAAGACACGCAAGAAAAGGCTTCTCCTGCGTGTCCAGAGCGCATACCCAGTTGAGAAACTGGACAAACGGCATACATCTGCGAAAAAGGTCAATTTCACAGTCCTTCTTCGCGCAACATACCAAGGCAGAAGAATTCGCGGCTGACAAAGACAACGGCCGCCATATGGCGGCCGTTGCATGTGAGGCTCTCTATCGCTTTCGCGACTTCCCACTCCAGGTGGGACCCTTTCGGGCGGCGCTGCCTTTTGCACTCACGCATATGGCAGATCTTCAGGGTGACTATACATGAAAACCTCACCTCAGTGCAACTCACCGCCAAAGCTCGCTTTTACAGAGTCAAGGGACGCAGTCAATAATAACCGCTGATACATTATGGTTATAAAGCTCAGGTACGCCCAGCCAGGAATGCTGTGCTTCGTCGGAAGCACAGCATTCCTGGCTGGGCGTACCGAATTCGATTGTTCATTCATCCCCCAACCCCACCGAGTACCCCACCGAGGAAATTTGCCCCTTGATCTCTTCGAAACGGATTTGCCAAGCAACATACCAGCTCGCTTCTTCGCCCACATCCGGTAGCCAAACAGGATGCATTCTGCCAAGCGTAGCCCAAAGCGACTACTGGCAAATCATCATCGGTGGGACGCCCACCCCCGCATTCATTTGGTGGCAAATTGTAGGGCGGGAACCAGTCGATTGCGCAGGCTGCGCTGGTACGGGGTTGGGCGTATAAGTGTAGAGACTTCTGCAGTCTAATCCCCGTCGACCCACTTCCTGTAAAACGGCGGAACTGGGTCCGTAGTATTCTCGCGGCGTTGCCGCCACGCACAGGGTTCGATCGTCAATGCCGGTGAGTTCGGCAGGACTCAACGAGGAGGTATGCATGGGTGATCCTGCGGTCGCGATTAGTGTGTAGCTTGAAGCGCTAAGCATAGTCAATCTCCAGATTAAGACGCCCAACGCATTTCAGGGGCGTTTGCGTTTACAAGGCACCTTCTTGTAAACGAAGGTGGGAGGCGATGTAATTGCGTTTCCGCCGCCCTGTGAAAACCATCAACAATGGAAGTGACGAATCAATTTGGAGCAACGCCGCCAGCATGACCTACAGCAAAGGCACTGGGTGATGGCGGGCTTGATCAAAAGCTTGCCGTAGAACGTCCACTCGAAAAACTTGGTCTGTCATCCTGGCCTCCGACTCGGGAGATCGGTCAGTCGGATCGGCTAACGCCATTTCCACATGACAGAGTGCCAGCGTGAAAAAATTACATCTCAGCGCATCCATCGCCCTGCTGAGCATGCAGGACTCCCACACACCCAATTCGCGCCAAGGACCGAGGAAACTCCTAAGTGACAAGGTGACAAGGCGCCAAAGGCAGTGACAGCCGGCCTCTGCCACAGCACAGCAGTGCGACGATGCAGTGCCTCAGGCCGCGCGAGCGCGACTGCTTCGTGTCTTAGCCGGCGCCGATGCGGATGCCGCTGCAGCGCGCTGCGCCTGCAGGTGCTTGCGCAATTCAGCCCAACCCTTTTCAATGTGCGTGCGAATCGCCAACACGGCCTTGTCCGCATTGCGGGCAGCGACATGGCGCAGCAACAAGCGGTGCTCCTGCACCGCCCGGTCGGTTCGCCCGCCGAGTTTGTTGATGACGTCGAAGGGATACTTGGCCCACAGAATCTTCACGAAATGGAAAGTCTGTGGCAGGTCGGCCTGCGCATAGAGCTGGCAATGAAAGCGGTAGTTCACGCCGCGAGCGGCGGTGCGGCTACCCGAGGCCACGGCTTTCTCAAAGTCTTTTCCGATGACGGCGAGTTCGGCCAAGGCGGCATCGCCGATTCGCTCGACCGCGGCACGCACCAGGCGCTCTTCCAGCTGCACCCGCAATCCCAGGATGTCGTCCGAGGCTTCGTGCTCGAATGGCGCAACCATCACTCCGTGGTGCGACTCGCGGGTGACGTAGCCTTCAGCCTCCAGCAGCTTCAATGCCTCGCGCACCGGCGTGATGCTCAGCTTGAGCGTTTCGGCGATTTCAGCCTGCTTGAGCCGGCAACCACGCTCGAATTGTCCGCTGATGATGCCTTCGCGCAGGTAATCTGCGACCAGGTCCTCCTTGGTACGGTATTCCATGCAAACCTCGTTCTTCTGCTTTGATTGTAGATCGGATGTATGCCTGCAAATCCCCGTCAGGTGCTTGGAGCTAAAGCGAACGCCTGCGAACCGATTCGCGAGCGGCCAGCAAACCCTCGCGCAAGGGCATATTCACCGTGTCCACGAACAAGCGCTTGGTGCCGCGCATCGTGGCCCTGTCATGGCCGGCGAATGTGCGTGCGAAGGCCCGCGCCTCATCCAGGGCCTGACCATCGGGCACCACCCGGTTCACCAGCCCTTTTTCAAGTGCCTGCGCTGCCATCATGGGCTGGCCCAATGCCAGCATCTCGAAGGCCTCCTTGCGGCCAAGGCGGTGCTGCACATGCCCCATCACGCCGCTGGGCAACATGCCGTGAGCGATCTCGGGCAAGGCCAGCCGCGCGCTCTGGCCCATCACGGTGAAGTCCGATGCAATCGCAATCGAAACGCCCAGGCCAATGGCCGCGCCTTCCACTGCGCACACCACCGGCACATCGACTTCACCGAAGACTAGTTGCAATTGAAGAAACACATCGGAGCGCCTGACCTTGGCCTGCGGATCATCGGCTTCGGCCTTGATCTCGGCCAGATCGGCGCCGGCGCAAAACAACTTGCCGTTGCCCCCGATCAGCACCGCACCCACCTGCGGATCACTATTGGCCTGGCGCAGTGCGTCTATCAGTGACTGCGCCAGCGCGGCATTCAATGCGTTGCGCCGATCAGGTCGATTGAGAATCAGGGTGCGTACGCCATCGGCGTCGGGCAAGATAGTCAAATCCACTTCGAGTCCTTCGGTGTCTAGGTGAAGCCTGGCCAGAGCCCCGATCGCGTGCACCGGGGCCGCGTGGCGCCGGCAGGAGAGATACGCCAATTCTATCGGTGACTCGTGCATCTGGGAGGCTGTTGACTTAAGGGATTCCCCCTTCGGGCACGAGCCGGATACGGGCATAGAATGCATTTTATTTAGCGAGACCTTGCACCATGCACTTTCTTGGACTTCTCCTTCGCCCGGGCCTGGCCGCTGCGCTGGCATGCAGTGCAGTGGCCGCGCTGGCCCAAGCCAATTTTCCAGACCGCACCATCCGCTTGATCGTGCCACTGGCAGCGGGCGGTGGCGGCGACATCGTGGCGCGCCTGATCGCGGGCAAGTTGACGCCGGTGCTGGGCCAGTCGGTGGTGGTTGACAACCGCGCCGGCGGCGCCTCAGTGATCGGCTCTGACATGGTTGCCAAGGCCGCGCCGGACGGCTACACCCTGCTGATGGCCACCAGCAGCCATGTGATCAACGGCAGCCTGATCAAGCTTCCTTATGATTCGGTGAAAGATTTCGCTGGCGTCTCGTTGGTTGCCACCTCGCCCCTGATGCTGGTGGTCAATTCGAAGACACCGGTCAAGAGCGTGCCCGAGCTGATCGCGCTGGGCAAGGCCAGCCCAAAGGGCCTGACCTACGCCTCCAGCGGGCTGGGCGGCCTGCCCCACCTGAGCGGCGAGCTGCTGGCGCGCAGTGCCAATCTCAAACTGGTGCATGTGCCCTACAAGGGCAGCGGCCCGGCCGAGTCCGATCTGCTGGGCGGGCAAATCGACATGTACTTCGCAAGCCCTTCCTCGGTGGTGCCCCATGTCAAGAGCGGCGCGCTGCGGGCGCTGGCCATGACCGGTGCCAAGCGCTCGGCTGCGTTCCCGGAACTTCCCGCCATGTCGGAGTTCTATCCGGCGTTCGAGTCGGGCGCTGGCACGCTCTACGCCATCATCGCGCCAGCCGGCACGCCCCAGCCGGTGCTTGACAAGCTCAGCACTGCCATTCGTGGCGTCATCGATCAACCCGACGTCAAAGACAGACTCACAAGCCTGGGCGCCGACCTGGTGGGCAGCAACCCGGCGGACACCATGAAGTTCATCGACCAGCAAGTCAGACTCTGGGACAAGCTGGTCAAGGAAGCCAACATCAAGGCGAACTGAGCACTGCAGGGGAAGCTTGCGGGTCGAACACGATCAGAGCGTCCACTGCGCGCAAGCTGTCCTCGTCGCGATTGAGCACAATCAAGGGATTGACCTCCACCTCGCGCACCAGATCACGCTGCGCCACCGCGAAGTCCCCCAGCGCCACCAGCAGCGCCGCGATCGCATCCAGGTCAGCAGGGCGGCGCCCGCGTGCCCCTTTGAGCAAACCAATTGCAGCCACCTCGTCCATCATGGCACGGGCTTGCGAATGCGTGATGGGTGCGGGGCGCACCGCCACATCCTTGAATATCTCCACATAGATTCCGCCCAGGCCGAACACCACAGCCGGTCCGAAGGTCGGATCGCGCCGCACCCCCAGCAGCAACTCGATTCCCCCTGCCGCCATCTCCTGCACCAGCACGAATGCATCGCTGCTTTGCCGCGCCTGCTTGTGCATGCTGGCCATGATCTGCGAGTAGGCCGCCTCTAGCTGCTGCGGTGTGCGCAAGTCCAGTTGCACCAGGCCCGCATCCGACTTGTGCGCGATGTCTGGGTGAATGCCTTTGAGCACCACGGGGTAGCCAATTTTCTGTGCTGCAGTCAAGGCTTGCTGTAGATCGCGCGCCTGGCTTTCTCGGGGCAGCGTAAAGCCAATGCGCTGCAGGATCTGCTTGCTCTCTTCTTCACCCACCACCGCCCTGCCCTTGGCCAACTCAAGCAAGCGGGCGCGCATGCCGGTGTCTTGGCTTTGCGGGCCGGCCACCAACTGCGCAACAGCGCCGCACTGCCAGTAGCCGGTCAAGGCTGCAGCGCCTCTCGCGCCTGAGCGCTGGCTGTCGAAGATGGGAACCAGGCTCTCGCGCACCATCGCCTTACCAAGGCCCTCACGCGCGCTTCCGGCCCAGATGACAAGCACCGTCTTGCGCTGCGACTCGGCCTGCGCCAGCAAGTCCCGGCTGACCGAATCGTAGTTCTTCGCGATGGTGAGAATTGGCACGACGATGTCCACATCCGCGTCTTGCAGCAAGGTCTGCACACAGCGGCCCCAAAGCGCTGGGTCAGATACGGTGCCGCCGGTCAGGTCCACCGGATTGAGAATCGGCGCCGGGCGCTGCAGATGCACGGCCAGCGCGTCCTGCGTGGCGGCGCTCAGGTCGGCAAAACGCACACCGGCCTGGCTGGCCAGGTCGGCAAACAAACCGATGTGGCCGCCCGAGATGGACAGCGCGGTAGCGCCGGCGCGCGCACCCGCATGCTTCGGAGCGCCCGCAGCCAGCTTGCCCGAGCGGCGCAGCTTGGAAAACATCTGCGCAATCTCATACAACTCGTCCAGGTCTTCCACCAGCGTCGCGCCATGATGCGCGCACACCGCCTCGAACACCGCCTGCGAGCCTGCGACCGCACCGGTGTGCGACATCACCATGGTCTCGCCCAGCGCAGTGCGACCGCACTTGAGTATCACGACTGGCTTGCCCACATGGCGCGCCCGTGCCAGAAATCTCTGGAACGCAGCCCCATCGCGAACACCTTCGATGGTCAGGCAGATCGCGTCGGTTTCATCGTCATCGATCAGCGCCTGCGACCACTCCACCAAATCCGTGTCAGCTTCGTTGCCGGTGGTCACGATTCGGCTGAAGGCAATGCCCTTCTCATGTGCACCGATCAGCAAAGTGCCAAATGCCAGACCGCCGCTCTGGCTGATCAACCCAATGCGACCGGCCGGAAATTCAGGCCACTCCAGCACCGCGGCCGCGGCCAATGCTGTTGAATCGACTGGGTTGAAAAATCCGATGCAGTTGGGCCCGATCACGCGGGTGCCGGTGCGGCGCGCGAAATCGGTGAGCTGCTGCTGCAGCCGCCTGCCCTCTTCATCGCCGCGCTCGGCAAAACCAGCACTGGTGACCACCAGCAAGCGCACGCCGCCTTTTTCCTCGCAGGCCTGCAGCACAGGGCCGATGCCGGCAGCGCCGATCGAATAGACGACGCAGTCCACCGGGCTGGGCACGCTGGCCAGATCAGGGTAGGCCTTGTGGCCCATGATTTGCGCCTGCCGCGCGTTGATCGGAAACAGCGCACCGGTGTAGCCGTGACGTACCAGGCAGGGAAAAATTCGGCCGCTGAATTTGGCGGGATCGGCCGATGCGCCGATCACGGCGACGGACCGGGGCGTGAGCAGAGGCAGCAGAGACCGATTGCCGCCCGTCAATTGGACGCCTTCGGATCGATCCCCGCCGTCTTGGCCGCTGCTGCGAAACGGGCGAGGTCGTCCTTGATCTTGAGTGCGAATTGATCGGGGCTGGACACCTCGATGTCGCTGCCTCGGCTTTTGATCATCTCGGCAAACTCGGGCTGCTTCATCACCGCAGAGATGTCTTCATAGATCTGCTGCACGATGGCGCGTGGCGTGCCGGCGGGCGCCATCACGCCGTACCAGGAGTTGACTTCAAAACCCGGAAACTGCTCGGAGATCGCCGGCAAGTCAGGCAGCATGCCTGCCCGCTTGGTGGTGCTCACCGCCAGTGCGCGCAGCTTGCCGTTGGCCAGCAGCGGCGAAGCCACCGAAATGCCGACGAAGGCCATGTTGATGTGGCCGCCCAGCAAGTCTGTAATCACCGGGCCTGCGCCTTTGTAGGGTGCATGCAGCAACTGAATTTTCGCCAGCGAATTGAGCATCTCGCCAGCCACATGCGAGATGCTGCCCGAGCCGACCGAACCATAGCTGATCTTGTTGGGTTGCAACTTGGCGGCGTTCACCAGATCCTGCAGATTTCGAAACGGCAGATTGGGATTGATGGCCAGCACCATGGGCCCGGAGACAAGCTGCGTCACCGGCGTGAAGTCGCGCACGGAATCGTATGGCATGTTGGCCATGGTGGAGGGCAAGATCGCAATCTCGCCCACATTGCACATCAGCAGCGTGTAGCCATCGGGCGCCGACTTGGCCACCATGTCCGAGCCAATGGTTGCCGAGCCGCCGGCCTTGTTCTCCACAATCACCGGTTGGCCCCAGCGTTCGCTCAGTTTTTGCGCCAAGGGACGGGCCATCGCATCAACCGGCCCACCTGGCGAGAAAGGCACAATGACACGCACCGGCCTGCTGGGAAAGCGCCCTGCAGCCTGGCCCCATGCCAGCGGCGAGATGCCGCTGATCAGCGCGCCAGCGGCCCCGGCCAGTAGCGTGCGCCGGCCTTGATGTGTTGATCGATCCATCGTGTGTCTCCTTGCCTCAGCCTATGAACCGCCGCCCTCAAGTAGGGCAGCACCCGCAATGCTCAGCCCGGAAGCTGCAGCACCAACTTGGACATGATGTTGCGCTGAACTTCACTGGACCCACCGCCAATGGTGGTGGGCCGTGCCAGATAGTAGATGCCCAGGATGTCCATTGGCAAGCCGTCGAACACCTGCTCATCGCGGGTGCCGCCCAGGCCTTGCGCGGCTTCGAGCATGGCCTCGGTGATGCGCTGCACGGTCTCGGTGGCAAACAGCTTGAGCATGGAGACCTCGGGCGGCAAGACGCCGCCGCTGCGCACGATGTCGCAAAAGCGCTCATAGAGCGCGCCCAGGTCTTCCACATCCAGCCGTAGCTGGGTGAAGCGATCCACGAAGCAGGCATCGCGCATCAGCCCGTGGGCCTGCCCGATGGCGCGCAAACGCTCCAGCGCGAACAGGCAATGCCGTGGGTTGCCCACCAGCAGGCGCTCAAAGCCGACCAGTGCCTTGGACACCGTCCAGCCTTTGTTGAGCTCGCCCACCAGATTGGCCCGCGGCACGCGCACATTGTCGAAGAAGACCTCGCAAAACGATTGATTGCCCGACAGATTTTGAATGCCACGCACCGTGACGCCCGGTGCCTTCAGGTCGATCAGCAGCATGCTGATGCCCTCTTGTTTCTTCACGGTCTTGTCGGTGCGCACCAGGGCGAACATCTGGTTGCAGCTCAGGCACCAACTGGTCCATATCTTCTGACCATTGACCACGAACTCATCGCCGTCCAATACGGCCTCGGTGCGCAGCGATGCGAGGTCGGAGCCGGCATTGGGTTCGGAATAGCCCTGCGCCCAGCGGTGCTCGCCCGAAAGAATTTTTGGCAGGTACTCGCGCTTTTGCGCCGGCGTGCCAAACTCGATCAGCACCGGCCCCAGCAAGACAATGCCGCCGAAATCCGGCCCGCGCGACACATCAAGGCGCTCTTCATGAAAGATCAACTGCTTGGTGGCGTCCAGGCCCATGCCGCCATGTTCGGCGGGCCATGAAGGCGCGGCCCAGCCCTTGGCATACAGCTTGGGCCACCAGTCCTTCACCTCGTCCCAGGTCAGGTAGCGCCACACATTGCGCAACTCGGCAGGGTAGTTGCGGTCGTAGAAGTCCCGCACCTGCGCGCGGAAACTCTCGTTGTCCATCGAATTCCAGTCGGTCGTCATGGCGTGTTCAACCCCGGTTCAATGTTTTGGCTTCAAGGGCGCGAGCCGCGCGTAGCGGCTGCGGTGGGCGGTGGCATTGCCAAGCCACGCAGACAAGAGCAGCGAGCGCTTGACATACAGGCCCACATCGCATTCGTCAGTCCAGCCGATCGCGCCGTGCATCTGTATCGACTCATTCGAGATTTTCAGGGCCGCCTGCGAACAGCGCGCCTTGGCACGGCTTGCAGCGGCCGCACGCAAGGCAGGGCTGGCAGCCGCATCCCACTGATGCAGAGCCCCTGTCAGCGCGGCTTCGCACAACTCTTGCTGCAGGTACAAGTCCACCGCACGATGCTGCAAGCCCTGGAAGCTGCCGATGGGTTTGCCAAATTGGGTGCGGGTGCGCAGATAGGCCAAGGTGATTTGCAAGCAGGCCGATGCCGTGCCGTGCAACTCGCCCGCCGCAACGAGCCGAGCCGCATCGAGCGCCTCATCCAGAAACTGCAGGTCAGCGCCTGGCGTGCGCAGCAACTGTGCCGGTGCACGCTGGAGCAACACCCTGGCCTGGGTGCTGGCATCGGCCAGTCTGGCGCAAGAGATCGTCACGCCCTGATTGCCCGTGACCCAGTAGAGGCCCACACCGTCGGGGCTGCTGGCAGTAACGATCAAGCCATCGGCCACCTCGGCATAAGGCACACAGCACTTGCTGCCGGTGAGAAAGTAGCTGCCTTGCTCCTGCGTCGCCGTCACTGCCACTGGCTGCGCATCGACCTGACCCACGTCTTCCTGCCAGGCCAGTGTGGGCAGGGTCTGCCCGGCGCACAGCGCAGGCAGCAAACTCTGTTTCAGGGCCTCGTTGTCGGATGCCACCAGGCATTGCGCTGCAAGCACGGCACAGGCGTTGAGCGGCTCTGGCAGTATCGAGCCGGCCAGGCGGCGTGCCACTGCCAGCATCTCGCGCAGACCCAGGCCAAGGCCGCCGTATTGTGGCGGTACCAAGATGCCCAGCCAACCCAGCTCGGCCATCTCACGCCAGACCTTCCGGTCAAAGCCGCCTGCCAAGTCGCGCACCTCGCGCGCGCGCCGGGTGCCCAGGCGCCCAGCTGCGAATGCATCGACCGCTTGCTCAAGCTCGCGAACGAGGCTCTCATCACTGCTCATGTTGTTGCTCCAGCGGCCTCATAAAGATGCTTGCGTGCCCAGCACCACGGTGGATTGGGCCGACAGCACGCCGCCGTTGCCGTGACACAGGGCCACGTTCGCATCGGCAACTTGCCGTTCACCGCATTCGCCGCGCAGTTGGCGGGTGGCCTCGATCAAGGTGAATATGCCGTACATGCCCGGATGCACACACGACAATCCGCCGCCGTTGGTGTTGACTGCCAGGCGGCCGCCCGGCGCAAGGCCGCCGTTGGCCACGAAAGCACCGCCTTCGCCCTTGGCGCAAAAGCCCAGGTCCTCCAGGAACAAGATGGTGTTGATGGTGAAGGCATCGTAGAGCTGCACGACATCCACATCACTTGGTGACAAGCCGGCCATTGCAAACGCCTGCGGTCCCGACTGCGCCGCGCCGGTCACGGTGAGATCGTGCATCGATGAGATCGACAAATGCGTGGTGGCACTGCCACCGCCCAGCACATACACCGGCGGACGCAGCATGTCACGCGCACGCTCGGCCCGCACCATCACCACGGCACCGGCGCCATCGGTCACCAGGCAGCAGTCGCGCGCGCCCAGCGGATCGCAGACCCTGCGTGCGGACAGCACTTGTTCGATGGACAAGGGCCCGCGCGAGAAGGCTTCGGGATTGAGCTGTGCCCACTTGCGTGCGGCCACCGCCACTTCGGCCAGGTGCTCGGGTGTGGTGCCGTACTGGAACATGTGCCGCTGCGCCGCCAGGGCATACATCGACACCGGATAGCGCGGCCGATGCGGTGCCTCATAGGGGCTGAGTTCGGCCATCGACTTGAGCTTGCCATGCGCCGTGCGCTGGTTGCTGCCATAGCAGATCACCGCCACCGAACACAGGCCCGCATCCAGCGCCAGCGCAGCATGCGTGGCATGGTCCAGGAAGGACGCGCCGCCATGGCGCGTGGTGTCCATGAAACGCGGATGAATGCCCATGTACTCGGCCGCCAGCAAAGACGGCGATGTGGCGAAGGCAGACACAGTGAGCAGGCCATCGACTTCGCTCTTGTGAATGCCGGCATCGGCCAGCGCCTTGGCCACGGCCTCGATCTGGATCTCCATGGCGGTGCGGCCAGGCGCTTCGCCGCAGCCGGCCAGGCCCACACCCACAATTGCGGCGGCACCGCGCAGACGATGCGCGCTCATGGCGCACCCCCTTGCGTCTTCGCATCCCAGACCACGATTGCTTTTCCGTCCTGCCGCTCAATGCGTGCCGACACGGCCATACCGATGCGAACCGCATGTGCATGCACGCCTTGCACACAGCCCATCATGCGCACGCCTTCTTCCAGATCGATCAGAGACAGGTTGCGATCGCCACCATCTTCGGGCTTGTTACGGATGATGGTCGCCGAATAAACCGTGCCGCGCCCGCAGGGGCGCACCCACTCAAGCCGGTCAGAGCCGCAGTGCACGCACTGGGTGCGCGGATAAAACACATGCTTGGCGCAGGCAGCGCAGCGCTGTATCGTGAAGTTGCCTGCGTCAAGCTGTTCAAACCAGTGCCGCTCAGGTCCTGCGGCGGGCACTGCCACCGGTGTTGACTCGTCCTGCATCGATTCTCCTTCGCGGGCCGCCTTGTGATCAGTCGATCTCAGCCAAACCGTTGTTGAGCACGACCACATTGCGCTCCAGGGAAGAGCACCTGAATGACACGGTGCCACCGTGGCGCCAGATTTCGGTGCGCAGCGTCTCACCCGGGTAGAACACCGAGCTGAAGCGACAGCGCAGGAGCTTGAGGCGCGCGGGGTTCGTCTCGCAGCAGGTCTGCAACATCACCTTGCCGACCACGCCATAGGTGCCCAGACCGTGCAGGATCGGACGCGGGAAGCCCACCGCAGCCGCAGCCACCGGGTCCACATGAATCGGATGGCGATCGGCGCACAGGCGATACATCAAGGCCTGCTGCCGCAAGGTGGCGGTGTCGTGGACCTGGTGCGCTGGTTCATCGGGGATTGGGTGGACAGCCGGTGGCGGTGGGTCCGACACCTGTCGTCCATCGGCGCCGCCGCCTTCGCTGTAGCCGCCATCCGCGCGGCAGAAGTTGACCTGCTCCAGCGTGGCGATGGCTTCGCCGCTTTGCGCGTCGCGCAGCACCCGCTCCTGCACGAAGACCGCCCCTCTGCCTTTGCCCTTGTCGGTCACGCTGCTGACGCGGCTCTTGCCGACCACAGTGCCGGCGGGCGCCAGCGGCTTGTGAAAGCGCACGGTCTGTTCGCCATGCAGAACCTTGAGCCAATCAATGCCGGTGCGCGGGTCGGCAATCCACATGCCCGGATAGCTCAGCACCACCGCCATGGTGGGCGCCGCCACCAGATCGCGCTCATAGACAAAGGGCAATTGGCGCAAGTCCGTCGGATCAGCGCCGAAGCCGACCGACAAGGCGTAGGACATCGTGTCCTTCTCGGTGTAGGTCTGCCTCACATCCTCGAAAGGCCAGTTCTTCAATACGTTGCTGTCCAGCATGCTTGCTCCTCTTTTCTATTGCCTCTGCGCAGACAAACCGCGCCTACCAGATCACTTTTTCCTCGATCAGTTGCGCGATCTGCGCGCGGTCCAGGCCGAGTATCTCTCCATAAACATATTCATTGTGCTCGCCCAGGCCCGGCGTCCAGCCGCCGCCCACGGCAGGCGTCGCATCAAAGCGCCAGGGCGGCCCCACCACGTTGCGCTGCGCGCCATCGGGTCCATGCGCCCGAGTGATCACGCCGCGCGCATGCAGTTGGGCATCTTCGACCAGATCTTTGCTGGTGCACGACGGAAAGGCCGGCACGCCAGCCGCCTGCAAGCTGGCGGTGACTTCCTCGCGGCTTTGCCCAAGGGTCCAATGCCCCAAGGCCTCATCGAGTGCATGGCGGTTCTCAAAACGCAGCGTTTGCGTGACGAAGCGGCCATCGCTCGCCCATGTTGCGCCGCTCGCGCCTGCCGCGCGTACCAGGCCCTGCCACTCTTGTTCGTCGGCCACTGCGATGCTCACCCACGCGTCCTCGCCCTTGCAGCGGTACACGTTGTGCGGTGCGCAGCCCGGCATGTCATTGCCGCGCCGATGCTGCGCCACGCCGGTCAAGGCCTGTTCCAGCAAGGCATCACCAATGAAGGACATCGCCACTTCGCGTGCCGCCACATCCACATGCTGGCCGCGCCCGGTGCGCTTGCGGGCCACGCAGGCGGCCAGCACCGCGTTGGCTGCCGCCAGCCCCGTGCTGTGGTCCATGACATGGCGCACCTCGACCGGTGGCCCGTCCTCGTAGCCAGTGAGTGCGCCCAGGCCACCGGCCGCGCCAAACAGGGGCGCATAGCCGGCGTGGGACGATTCAGGCCCGGTCTGCCCCGCTGCCGACACAGAGAGCATGATGATGTCGGGCTTGATGCGCGAGAGCGTGGGGTAATCGAGCCCCAGCCGTTTCATCACGCCCGGGCGAAAACTCTCGGCCACCACATCGCTGGCCGCGACCAGCTTGCGTGCCAGCTCCGCGCCCTTGGCGGTCTTGAGGTTCATGCACACCGACAGCTTGCCGGCACTGACCTGATCGAAAGTGGCGGCCTCCATGCGGCCGTACACCGGATGGGGTTTGCGAAAGATGTCCAGCCGCCCGGCCGTCTCGATCTTGATGCACTCAGCCCCCAGCATGGTGAGCATCTCGGTGCAGTACGGCCCGGCCGCGTGCAAGGTGAAATCGGCAATGCGCAGGCCTTTGAGTGGTGCAGATTTTGTTTGCATCTCAAGCCCTCACTTCGGTGGTGCCAAGCAGGCGTGCATTGTCCGCGCCGGGCGGGCCGATGCCCACGCCCGCCTGCAGCGGCGACTGCGGAAACTTGAAGGGCGCGACGAACGCGGGCACCGAGACGCCGCCATGCAGGTGGGTCGGCGCAAAGTTGCCGCGCTGGCTCAGCTCATCGCTGTGCAAGACCACACTGCCCTCGTTGTAGGGCGCGATGGGCACGCGCATCGCCTGCCCCTTGGCAACCATGTCAGCCACGGTGAGGCCGCGCGACCAGGCACGCAGCCCCTCGTTGATTTGCGCACCGCGCCGGCCGCGCTCCAGCGGATCCTTGAGCTCATCGACCATGGCCCACTGCGGGCTTCCCATCAGTTGAACCAGCGCCTCCCACTGATGCTGCTCCAGCACCAACAGTTCGACAAAGCCATCCTGGCATTCGAGCACGCCGCCGTACTTGAATGATCGTGTGTGGCGGGTTTCCATGACACCCTCACCCATGCGCTGGATGGCAAAGCATCCGACGGAGATATTGGCGTCCTGCACCGACACATCAACGAACTGGCCGCCCGCTTCATCACGCGCAAACACCGCGGCCAGCGTGGCGGACACCGCCGACATGCCGCCCACGAACTCAGCGAAATGGCCATGGATCTTCACCGGCTGACGATCGGGCTGACGCTCAAGCGCAAGACCATTGGGCATCAAGAAACCTTCGCCACCCGCATGCAGCAGATTGATTTCGCGCCCTTTGAATTTCGCGCGCTCGCCGATCGCGCCAAAGGGCAGCACGGACACATGCACCAGCGCGGGGAAAGCCGCATGCACAGCCTGCGGCGACAGCAGATCACCGCGCTGCATCACCGGCGTATCGTCCAACAGCACATCGGCTCGCGCCAGCAGCGCTTGAAAATCCGAGCGCCCCTTGCTGCTCGACAGATCGCAGGTGACCGATTGTTTGCCCAGGCTCAAGTATTCGAAGAGCACGCCGCGCGGCGGCTCCTGCACCAGCAGCGGTGGCTGGCTGCGCATGGCACAGCCGCCGGGTGGCTCGACCTTGATGACGGTGGCACCCAAGGTAGCCAGCAGCCGACCGCAGTATTGAGCCGCGACCTCCTGCCCGTTGTCCACCACGGTGATGCCGCGCAGAGGTAGTTCGTTGTCGTGCATGTTCGGACTGGCCTTGCCTTTGTGGCTCAGGCGGGCGTGTACTTTGCGTGGCCCAGGTCGATGGAGCGGCCGTCCTTGCTCACCCGGGTGCTGGTGTCGCGGGACGGCAGCATGACGGTGGCCAGGCCCTTGGGCGCAGTGATTTCCTTGCGCTGGTTTTGCGCCCACACCTCGATGTCCACTAGTGGGTGCCCGTCGACCATGTATTTACGCGTGACCCGTCCATGGCACCAGGTGGTGTCGCCCAACGTGTTGAAGCGTCGCAGCTCGGTCTTGATGCGCTTGAGCACCGCACCATCGCCCATCCAGTTGGTCACCAGGGTGCACAGCCACGAGGAACGCTGCGGACCGTAGTCGTACACACCGGGCACGCCTACTTCTTTGGCGGTGGATTCACGGTGATGGCCGATGCCGGTGTATTCCACGCCGCCCGCCGCCTCTGGGTTGCGGAAGAAGTGGCTGGGATGCTTGACCGCACCCTTGAGCAAAACACCGTGGGTGTGGCCGCGCCCGCAGCCCACCACAAAGCCGATGGTGTCCATCATCGACAGCGGCCCGCGCGCGATGGGTGGCAGCATCTGGCCTTCGGTCACGTCTTCCCAGTAGCGGATGTCGCGTCCGCAGATGCGCTGGTCTTCGTTGAGGACCGCGTCGTCGATGGCGGCCAGCTCATCGGGCGTGTACTCATGGGTGGTGATGTCCTTGTACTTGCCCTTGTCCTTGGCGGCCTTGCGCTCGTGGCGTGTGCACCAGCCCAGCACGCGTGCCACCAGCTCGTCGCGCTGATTGGTGAAGTGGGCCTCGACATACTGGATCACGAGACGGCCGGAAAATTCGCTCTCCTTGTCTTCCACGCCCACCACGCGCTCTTCGCAGTCGATGCGGTCGCCCGGGCGCAGATGGCGGAACATCTCCCACTCGTTGCCGGCATAGAAGCCATGCACGCCGGGCAGGCCCCAGCGGGTGCGACCCATCCAGCCATAGGCCATGGGGAACATGGGCGGCGCAATGATGCCGCCGTAGCGGCTGGCACGCCCGTATTCAAGATCGCGGTACAGCGGGTTGAGGTCGCCGGTGCCGTTACAGAAATTGCGGATCGTGTCCATCGTGACGTCCTGGACATACGGCCCTTCTGGGCGCAAGCGCCGCCCGATCATGGCCTTGGCCGCGTCGATCGCTTCGTCCGTGATCAGGCCCTGTGCGGGTGCGGCCTGCATCGAGTTATCTTTGCTTGACATTGACGTGCTCGCTTTCAAATGTGCGGATGTGCCGATGCGCCGATGGGCGCATCCGTTGGAATGTGACTTGAACTTCATTCACAAGAATAAAATGCATTCTATATTCATCGGCGCTGCCGCGGTGATGGATGCAGCGAAGGGCTTTCCCTAATTCGGGTGTGCGCTCGCGCGCCGACGCGCAGACCGGCGCCTCTCGACACAGAAAGGCAACCCGTCAGCTAGGACGGTAGTGCTCCGGCCAGGTAACGCGCACCACCTCGCGATGGGTGGCGTAGGCATAGCAACTGTTGAGTTTGTGCGGCTTGCCGGTTTCGTCGTTGGAAAAAAGCTCTTCGCGGCGAATGCCCCGTATGCCTTGGATCGCTGCGGTGGCCATGGGAAGCAGCATCTCGTTCAAGTGGGTGCAACCAGCCGCGCCGCGCAGTTTTTCCTTGACCAACTTGGACCAGCCCCGACCAACCCGCTCGCCCACCAGCACCGACAAGCCCGCGCCTGCTTCCTTGCACACCGCGTAAGGCGTGCTGTCCGAAGCGGCCTCCACCGATTGCACGATGTAGTTGCCATCGACCACCATCCGCAGCCACAGGTCATGCAGGTGCGAGCCCGCCGGCGCGGGATGCTCTGACAGAAGGCGCTCGAAGGGAAAGGGCTTGGTGTCCACGAGGTGCGCCTCGATGTCGAACATGCCATCGTCGCGGTGGTACGCCTTCAGGTTGACTTGACGATGGTGAATTTCCTGGCGCGAACTGGATTGACTCAAAGGCATGCGAAAGGTCTCAGTTAGGTTGCAGGGGGTCGAATCATTCTATGCAAATTCGATTTTGCAGGTGCGATGTGGGGATTGACCTTGCGTGTGCATCACCCTGGGTGCAGGTGCCCAGCCAGATGTCTGCCCAAGTTAGAGATGTCCCCTGGGCACCAATCGGCTGCGGCGCTCGTCCGTTGTTGTTATGTGTCGCTTGTCTGCTTCATTCGGTATGTGTCGCGCTTCGTTTCATGCGGAGTGTGTCGCGTGTCGCGTCAGGCGGTAGCCGGCCAGGGCTCATACTGTGGCGGTCTACGCTTCGCTTCGACTTCGCTGTGATTTGTGCTCTGGGGTCGGCGGTGTGCAACTCTCTTCGCGCCCTACGGCCGCTACGTTCAAACAGGCACACCGAGCATGACAACGTGTCGCGCTGCGCGCGATCCGACCCCAGAGCACAAATCACAGCCGCCCCAGAATGAGCCCTGGCCGGCTACCGCCTGCCGCGACCGACAGCTGGGTTGCACGCGAAGGTTTCGCCCTTGTGAACTTGGCGGCGCAAGAAAGATCTGTGCGCTCGAATGTCTTGACCGCCACGCACGCCCACACGCTACCCGTCGCGGCAGGCGATGCCCGGCAGGCGCTCATTCTGTGGCGGCTGGGATTTGCGGCCTGAATAGGGGTAGGGAAGGCGCAAGCCTCCCCTCCCTCCGCACCGTGC
>CANJPU010000013.1 GCA_947476285.1 Comamonadaceae bacterium
CAATTTCTACAACCATACAAGATTGCACTCGACGCTGGGCTACGTCAGCCCGATGACGTTCGAGCAACGCTGGATCGCGGCCCAGCAGCAAGACAGGAAGTCCGCATAATGGGCAGCCTATGGAGTGCGGTAAACAGGGGCAAGGTCATGCCACCGCCTCGAACTCGGCGAAGATATTCCAGTCCCTCGCCACTTCATCGCGGCGCAATGGATCGCGGGCTTTCGTCAACAATCGTGTGGTGGCAAGCTTGAGTCGCCGGTAAAGCAAGATGGCCAGTAAAGCGGTCAACCCGGCGCTCAGCAGGATCAATCCGACCAAAAAACCCACGGGCCTCATCAGCGGGGCATAAAGCACGCTCTGAGGGATGCCGATCAGCATCGTCCAGTCAGTGCCGGGAACCCGGTGAAATACGTTCAATATCGGAAATCCTTCGACGGACTTGTTGTAGATCATTCCGCTCACGGATCGCAGGGAAGCCTCTACCAGTTCCGGTCGGGTGGGTTTGCCTATCCATTGGTCTTGATCCTTGCTGCGCGCAATGAAAACGCCATGTCCGTCGATCAAGGCAATCAGCCAGCCTGCCGGCAGCGATGTTCGAGACATGACTGTTGCGATGGCTGTTGCATCGACGGATAAGGTGATGACGCGTAGGCCTTCGGTGGTCGAAACTGGCGCATCCACAGTCACCACATAGTTGCCCGCCATCTTGCCGGGGAAGAGCTCGGATGCGTGAGGACGGCCGCTGGCAATCGCCTTGCGCACCGAGTCCAGCGCGTCCCGCCGGGGAAGCGTCGCTCCCAAGGGCAAGCGCGAGGACAGGAATTGATTGCCGTCGCCGTCTGCGAGTGTGACGGCGTGTCCTTGGTTTTCCGAAAAGCGCTTGGCTACCTGGTAGAACTCAGGAAAGTGGTCCTTGCCCAGGGGCAGTTGCGAGAGCACTGCACTCGCTGTGAACATGGTTGTCACGTGACTACCCATGCTCTGTGCGGCGGCGGACGCCAACTGAACGGCTTCCCGTTCCTGGCGCTCGACCAATTGTTGCGCCGACCACCAAGCCAGAGCCAGCCCCAGCAACATACCAGGCAAGACAATGGCAAGGACAAAAATCCAGAACAAGTGGAGCAGCGGCCGCAGCGGCGTCTTCAACGGGGAGTCGCCTGCATCATTCATCGTTGTATCGTTGAACTCCGAGGTACTGGCATTCGGCGGCGAGGCTCAGTGCCGGTCACCGGGGTTGACCCCACCGTGTGCCGGGTCGTCGACGCATCGTATCCCAACTGGGTTCCAAAGCGGGGATCACGTATTCGACGAATGTCTTTCATGCGTCCGGGTGCTGGCCAGCGGCCAAGACCCACAACCGGCAAGTTGCGCTGCACTGCCGCCGCACAAACTGGCGCGTCGAGAGAGTGAAAGACTCGGTAGTCAGCGTCAGCTTTGCCGCCAGCATTTCGTCGAATCGACTGGCCGCTGAGGGTCGAGACCCGAATTTCGTCAAAGTCACCGGCGTGACCATTGATCACGAGGGCATGAGCCATCAATGGAGCAGGCTCCGATATGGACAGCGCGCTGTTGTCTGCAATGGCGATGGCTCAATATGGCAAATCGACCTATCCGCTTTCTTGATCGCGTTGAATGGATGTTCGCGTGGGCGCCGGAAGGACTACCATTGCCGCAACCACATTCGATTCGAGTTGGTCAGTACCATCACAAGGACGGCGATGTTGACTTTCGGTTCCCGAATTGGTGGAGCGGCTCTACTGGTGCTCGCGACAGTCCTGGCATATCCAGTTCCGGCCGTCGCGCAGCTGCGGGTGATCATCTCGGGCGGATTTTCTGCGGCCTACAAGGAATTGGTCCCGGAGTTCGAGCGGACGTCTGGCATATCGCTCGTCACCGCAAGCGGCTCTTCGCAGGGCGACGGCCCGACGACCATCGGCGCACAACTGCGAAGTGGCGCGCTATTCGATGTCGTCATCTTGAACACAACAGGACTCGCCGCCCTCATGGCGCAGGGGCGCATCGTCAAGGGCTCCGAGCGCAGACTCGCCCAGGTGCTGACAGGCATCGGCGTCCGCGTGGGCAGCGCAGCGCCCGACGTTGGCACGGCCGACGCTCTCCGGCAGACGCTGCGCCTGGCCAAGATCATTGCGACATCAGCCAGCAGTGCGAATGGCGTTGCAGCCTTGCTGACGCGACTCGGCATTGGCGACGAAGTGACGGTCAAAGTCGGCGCTCGCTATTCGGACGCTAACTCGATGGTTGAACGCGGCGAGGCCGCGCTCTCCATTCAACCCGTGAGCGAGATTCTGAACATGCCTGGCGCGCAGTTGGGCGGCACCATCCCTTCCAACGTGAGGCCCGCCGGCTTATTCGTTGGTGCCATCTTTGCCGGCTCCACGCGCCTAGACGAGGCGGGTCGGTTGGTCGCGTTCTTGGCCTCCGATGCGGCCAGGGGTGCGATCGAAAGGGCCGGGATGGAACAACCCAGGTAACCCCCTGAGCGCTCGCCCGACTAGCGCTGCGGCGCTTTTACCAATAGCGGCTTGTGGGACGACACAATCCCCATTGTGCGCAGTCACAGCCGGACCGGGGAGCGGTCGCGACCGCTGCGCGACAACGAGGTGATTTACTAGAGTCCGCGAATGTCGGCCTCTGGCCCACGGCCGCAGTATGGAAGTCTAACTAGATTTGCTGGCAATGAGACGACTGTTACTGTACGAACTGATACCGCTTACCAATTCTTGTCCCCTAAGCTAAGCCAGAGGCAGCCATTGGCCGCCCCTGACAGTCACACGCGAAGCACTTCACGCCGCATGGACCAGAGTATGGCGAGCACCTCATTGCGGGTGGAATCGTCGATGCCATTCTTCTGCAGCGCGTCCATGGCATCGTCAATCACGGTCATGAACTCCTGCTCGTTGATGTTCATCCCCTTGTGGGTGGCGACCATGTCCTTGCCGGTGTAGGCCTCGGGCCCGCCAGTGCCGGCGCAGAAGAACTCGACCGCGCGGCGCTCCACACGCGCGAGATCTTCGCTATTCATGTAGCGAGCATTCACCAGCGGATTGGCAAGGTGGTTCTTCATCAGGTCCGCAGTGATGCGGGTAATACCCTCGCGGCGGCCAAGGCGCTCGTAAAGGGTGGTGGTAGCTTGGTTCATTTGAATCGCTCCTTGGGGTTGGCAGATCCACAATTGGATCGGCTGGGTTGCATGCTATGGAGGCAGCGTTCTTGAATCGTTCCTGGCTCCATATCGGATCTTTAGCGGTTCAGCGCAGAGGTGGTGCAAGGGCGACGGCATGGATAAGGCTCACCACTTCACGAACTTCATCCGCGCCGATTCCCTGCTCGCGCAGTGCCTCGGTCATATCGCCCAGCGCGGCGTGCAGCTCTTTCGGGCTGAAACGCATGCCGGCGCCAGGCAGTTCCACGCCGGATACCCTGGTACCGCAAGGTCCGCCGACCCGAGCGCTCAAAAGGCTCACGCCAAGCGCCTTGATTTGCGGCAAGTCCCGGCCGTAGAACTTGTCAACCAGTAGCGGGTTCGAGGCGAGGCGGTCGACCGTGTTGTCAACGACGGCAGCCACAGCGGTTGCGCCACCCATTCGGTCATACAGGCAGGCATTCACCGCACCGCACTCCGGATATTGGGGTCCAAGATGCAACCTCCAGAGCGCCGGGATCTGGCAGCCACGAGGCGTACTCGATGTCAGCGGCGCCAGGGCTACTCACTGCGTGCGCGGTAGCCGTACTGACGTAAACGCCGAAGAGGTAGCTACTTAACAAGGCAAGTTTGCTGATAAAAACACGCTCGTTTTCATGCATGGCCTGCCCGTCCAGAAGATGAAGCAGGTTCAGCGGCGAAGGCAAGGTTTCCGATGCGCAGAGGTTGCTATTTAGACAAGTCATAGATAGTCTTAATGGTTTTCGCCAGTGGAAATTCACTTGGCGTAGCCGTAGATTGCCGGACCGGCGTTCCTGAATCGTTCCTCGCTCCCGGGGGGTTGTTGAAGCCACAACGCTGTCTTACTATTGTTGGCATGAACATCAACCCGCCCAACATGCCTCCCGGCGCTATTACCCGACTCGACGCCTTCCTGCTCGGCCGCTTTGCAGTGGCCATCGACGGTGTGGAACTTGGGGGCGACCGATGGCCCAGCCTTCGCTCCGCTCAGTTGGTGCAATTGCTGTGTTTGCAGCCACGCCAGCGTTTGACACGCGACGAGGTAATTGACGCGCTGTGGCCGCAACTCGACCCCGAGGCTGGTGCCGCCAACCTGAGAAAGGCCGCTCACCACGCGCGCCAGGCACTGGGGTTTCACAACGGTATCGTGCTGCAGGCCGGCGAGGTGCTTCTGTGGCCCGAGCGTCCGGTGATGGTTGATGCGCTGCGCTTCGAGCAGCGTGCCGATGCTTCCCTAGCGCAGAGCGACCCCGCCGACTGTGCCGACGCTGCTGCCACCTATGTGGGCGACCTACTACCCGGTGCACGTTTCGAGCCGTGGACCGAAGCCACGCGCGAACGTTTGCGTGAGCGCCAGTTGCAACTGTTGCGCGCCACCGGCCAATGGGAGCGCGTGGCGCAGCTTGACCCGGAAGATGAGGCGGCGCACCGTGCGCTGATGCAACGCGAACTGGTAGCTGGAAACCGCGCCGCCGCCTTGCGTTGGTATGCGCGCTTGCGCGAGGCGCTGCAGAATGGCCTGGGCGTATCACCAAACGCGCAGACACAGGCACTCTACGAGCGCTGCATCTCCGGCTTGCAGGTTGCCAGCCCCGCCTTCGTCGGCCGGGCCCTGGTCTGTGCTCAAGCGCAAGCTTGGCTGGGCATGACCCCCAGCGAGCGGCCCGGTGGAATCATGTTACGCGGGCCAGCCGGCATTGGTAAGAGTGCACTAGGGCGCGAGATCATCGCGCAGGCGCAGACCCGTGGCTGGGCGGTGTGCCGCGTTGAGGCCCCGCAGAGTGGGCGCACTTATGCGGTCATGTGCGACATCACCGAAAGACTGATCTTTGAGGACCGCAGCGTGCTTGACCGCATTGGCGCCCAAGCACGCGCAGTTTTGGCGCTGCTGAGCCCGCAAGCGGCACCAGCTGTTTCTCTGCCAGGCCCGCTGGGCAGGCACCAGGTGGTCGGCGCCATCCGGCGCATGCTGCTGGCAGCGACACCTGGCAAAGAAGTGCTTCTGCTGATTGACGACGCGCACCACGCCGACGATGCCGATGTCGATGTGATCACGCAATTGGCGGCCAGCGGAGCCGGCTTGTGCGTTCTGCTAGCCGTCCGTCCGCCAGGGCCCGGGACCGCATTAGCGCGTGCCCTGGGTCGGCTTCAACGATCAGGCGTCCTTCAAGTGCTCGATCTGGAGCCATTGCCTGAAGACGAGTGCCGCCGGCTGGTGGCGCGGGCTGCCCCGCCCGGCGTGACTGACGATGTGGTGGCACGCATCGCGCGTGCGGCTGATGGCAACCCGTTCGCGGCTATCGAACTGGCGCGTTATGCCACCGCCAGCACCGATCTGCGCTTGCCTGGCGGCGTGGCCGACGCTATCACTGCGCGGCTGTGCGACGTATCGGACAACGCGCTGAGTCTGCTCAAGTGGATGGCGCTGTGCAGCGAAGAATTGGACATCGCCATCGTGGAGGCGCTGGCGGCTGAGGCTCTGGTGCCCAGCCTGGAGTCCCTGGACGTCGCTTTGGCCGCTGGCGTGCTACTGCCACTGGCCACTCGTTATCGCTTCCGCCATCACCTAGTGCAACAGGCTCTGATTGACCAGATTCCTCCGCACCGCCGACTGAAGATGCACCGCCATATCGCCATGCGCCTTGCCGAGCTCGACAGCCCGCCGGCCGGCATTGCCCGCCACTGGCTCGAAGCCGGCCACCGGCAAGACGCCATGCCTTGGCTATTGGCTGCCGCACGCGAGGCCGTGCGCCTGGCCGCCTTCAGCGATGTGCTGCGCCACCTCGAGCCGCTGCTTGCGTTTCAACCCGACCATGCCGAGGGCCTGCGACTGCGCGCCGAGTCCCTGGACGCCATGGGAGAACCTGCAGCGCTGGCCGCGTACCACGCAGCTGCAGACGTTGCGACTGAATCCGAGAGCCACAATCTGCGTGCCAAGGCCGCTCTAGCCCAGGTAAAGCTAGGAGACCCCAAAGGTGCGCTCGTGGTGTTGGCCGGTCTAAAGCCCACCAGCGTTGAGGGGAAACTGTGTGAAGCACTGGCTTACAGTGGCGCGGCTGCACTCGGCACCGGCGACCCCGCTGTAGGTACCGCCAAGGCCGCGGTGGCACGGCAGCTAGCGCTGCAATCTGGTGACACCACTTCGCTGGTCATGGCTTCCTGGGCGCAGGCAGCGGCGGCACATGCGCGCGGCGACTTGCGCAGCAGCGTCTGGGCTGATCTACATGAGACCAGCCAGGTGCCACACCTGGCGCTGCGCGTGTTCGACGGCCACCTGTGCATCACCCAAAGATTTCTATATGGCGCCCGACCCTACTCAGATGTCATCAATTTCGCCCAAGCCCTTTCCACGGAGGCCCAGCGGCTGGGCGCCGCACGCGGCCATGCTTTCGGTGTCACGTTGCGCGGCGAGGCCGAGTGGCTGGCTGGTAACCTGACTGAAGCACGCCAGCATCTGGTTGAGGGCGCCCGACTGCACCGCGCCATAGGCGGGCCGGTGGGAGAGGCACTGTCGCTGCAGCGCCTGGCCGAATTGGCCTTGCACGAGGGCCAGCGGGATGAGGCCCGCTCACTGATCGACGAGGCCCTGGACGTGGCGCGACAGACAGACATCGGCTTTCACCTGCTCGACCGCATCTACGGTACACGCATCAACCTGCATGCCGACGACCCGGGCGCCGCGCTATATGTGATGGAGGACGCCAGCGCCTCTGTGCGCGGGCCGCTTGAAACCTGTCCTGGCTGCCGCATTACCTTCGCCGTTCCTGCGGCCATAGCCGCCGCGCGCGCCGGCGAACTGGATCTGGCCGAAAAACATGAAGAACAGTGCGCCTACCTTGCCAACGTCGTCATGCGTCTGCCGGCCTGGTATGCCGCCCACCACGAAGTGCGCGGGCACATCGCGGCAGGGCGCGGCGAGACCGGTGAAGCGCGGGCAAGTTTTACCGCTGCTGCCGCGCGCTTTCGGGAAGCAGGGCACCCGATTGACGCTGCACGTTGCGATGGCTGGGTCAGTCGCTCCGAGTAAGAAGATTATGGGCAATATGGGACTTGCTCTGCGCTTGACATCGGACTAAACCGCTCGCGCGGTAGACGCACCACCACCGCGTTGCCGGAGCGTCTACCGCGCGAGCGGTTTAGTCCGATGGCCCAAAGCAGGGTAGTAGTCTTGGAAAGTGTCTATGCCGGACCTTGCGCCTGCGTGCCGCCGGTCAGCTCCGCCAATTCCTGTTCACTGAAGCCTGCCGCTCGCCGTGCGTCGAGGTTAAACGGGCCTCGCAGGCGCGGCGCCCCGAAGTGGCGCGCAAGTTCGGCAAACGTAGCGACGGGGTCAATGCCTCGTTCATCGCACACATGTCCGTACCACTTGTTCCCGATCCAAACGTGCCCGATCTCGTCGCGAAGAATGATGTCGAGGATTTCGCCGCCCCGGGTGTCGCCGGCACGGATCAACTTGGCCTTCACGGCCGGGGACGCGTCCAGGCCCCGTGCTTCTAGCGTCCGCGGGACCAGCGCGAGTCGCGCAAGCAGGTCACTCTTGGTCTTCTCGGCCATTTCCCACAGCCCGTTGTGCGCAGGGAAATCCCCATAGTCGAAGCCGACTGATTGAAGGTGGGCTCGCAGCAACTGAAAGTGCATCGCTTCCTCGCGGGCCACGGTGATCCAATCTCGGTAGAACGCCTGCGGCAAGCCATCGAAGCGCCACACGATATCCGCCGCCAGGTCGATCGCGTTCAGTTCGATGTGGGCAAGCGCATGGATCAGCGCCGCGCGACCGGCATCGGTGCCCAGTGATCGGTGTTTCAAGGACGTGTGGGGCACCAGAAGCGGACGCTCGGGGCGTCCCGGCACTCCCGGCGGTTCATCCAAGCGCTGGTTCTCGCCGCATTCGCCAGTCGGAGACATTTCAAGCGCGCGCGCTGCTTTGCTTGGCGCCTCGCTCTCGAGAAGCACTTCGAGGGCCTGCTGCCTGAGCGTCTTCATAGAGTCATTGCTCCTGATTGCGCGATGCGAGATGAAATCGAATGACTTGCTGTCTTGATTGCGTTGAATTCAATGTGCGTGATGGCATGCAGCAGCGCGGCCAGACCCTCTGGAGTGAAAGGCGAACGGCGCGGCACCTTGGCCGGATGGATGAGCTCGGGCCGGGCAGGGCGGCCGGGTAGCTCGCGATCAGGGGCAGGCGCTTGCTGGGCGAGCGAAAGCGAAGCGACCCGCGCCCACAGATTGCGTGCCTGGGCGGCTTTTTCCAGTGGATCGGGGTTGCACAAGGCCTGCAGTGCGCATTGGCGTAGCTCCATCCCTACAATTCTAGTTTTTACCAAGAGCAGTCATGGCGATATACGAACTTGATGGAAAAGCCCCGCAACTGGCGCCCGGCGCCTGGGTGGCCGATAGCGCGCAGGTGATCGGTGAAGTGGAGATGGCGGAAAATTCCAGCGTGTGGTTTGGCGCCGTGCTGCGCGGCGACACTGAGCCGATCCGCATCGGGCGCAACAGCAATGTGCAGGATTTGTCGGTGCTGCATGCCGATGACGGCTTGCCCATGATTGTGGGAGACAACGTGACGGTGGGCCATCAGGTGATGCTGCACGGCTGCGTCATCGGCGACGGCTCGCTGATCGGTATTCAGAGTGTGATTTTGAATGGCGCGAAGATCGGCAAGAACTGCCTCGTTGGCGCCGGCAGCCTGGTCACCGAGGGCAAGGAATTCCCCGACAACTCACTCATCATGGGCAGGCCCGCGCGGGTGGTGCGCACGCTGGACGAAGCCGAGCGCGCGCGTCTGCAGGACAGCGCCGATCGCTACGTCGTGAACGCCAGGCGATTTGCAGCCAGCTTGAAGAAAATCGCCTGAGGTGCCTGTCTTGAGCGAATTGCATAAGTTTTTGTTCGACGGCCTGCCGGTGCGCGGCAGCATCGTGCGCCTGACCGACGCCTGGACCGAAATACTGGCACGCCGCCAGGCCAATGCCAGCACCGGCGCCTGGCCGCCGCCGGTGGCGCAACTGCTGGGAGAAATGGCTGCGGCAGGGGCGCTGATGCAGTCCAACATCAAATTCAACGGCGCCATGGTGCTGCAGATTTTTGGCGACGGACCCGTCAAGCTGGCAGTGGTGGAAGTGCAGCACGACTTGGGCTTGCGTGCCACAGCCAAAGTGGTGGGCGACGTGGGCATCAACGCCCGCCTGCCTGATATGGTCAATCGTGGCAACAAGGGGCGCTGCGCCATCACCCTGGACCCCAAGGACAGATTCCCCGGCCAGCAGCCCTACCAAGGCGTGGTGCCGCTGTATGGCGACCATCAAGAGAAGCTGCAAAAGCTTAGCGAAGTGCTGGAGCACTACATGCTGCAGTCCGAACAACTCGACACCACGCTGGTGCTGGCGGCCAATGAGAAGGTCGCGGCTGGCCTGTTGATTCAGCGGCTGCCGTTGGCGGGCGAGGGCAATCTCGCGGGTAGCATGGTCTCAAAGGCCAATGAGGACGAGATTGGCCGCAACGAAGATTACCGTCGCATCGCCATACTGGCTGGCAGCCTGACGCGCAACGAATTGCTGGAGCTGGATGTGGACACCATCTTGCACCGCCTGTTCTGGGAAGAGAAGCTGCTGCGCTTTGAGCCGCAGACACCGCGCTTTTCCTGTAGCTGCAGCCGTGAACGGGTGGGCAACATGATTCGCAGCCTGGGCCTTGAAGAGGCGCAAGGCATTTTGGCCGAGCGTGGCGATATCGATGTGTCCTGCGATTTTTGCGGCCAGGACTACCGCTTCGATGCGGTGGACACTGCACGCATCTTCACCTCAGCTGGCGACCAGCCGCCGGTCAGCCCCGCAGTCCAGTAAAGAGGCGGTGTTCGCACTGCGGATCGCTGCATTTCTCGCAGGTCCATTTCCATGGCCGCGCAATGCCTGCCGGCGCAGCCTGCGCATCGATGGCCGCCAGGGCGTTGATACAGCGCTCGGGGCCACTGCCGTACACCACGCGATAGGGCACGCCCGCGTCGCCCAGGCATTGGCGTATGAGCGTGTCCACGGGTTCGCGCACATGCGGGCCATCGCGCTGAAGGCCATCAGCCACCCATGGCAGATCCAGGCCGGTGAGCAAGGTGAAGTCGTAGCCGCGCTGACGCGCGAGGGCAAAGCGGTAGAGGCTGCCATCCTCAAACAGCATCGCGCTGTAGATGGCCACCATGAGGGCGGTGGTGTCGGTGATCACGATGTCGTGCTCTGGTGCGGCCTGATCGACTCGGTGTTCTTGCTCCTTGGCGATGGGCATCTGCTCTTGCGGGCGCGGCGTGCGCTGCTCGCGTTCGCACCACTCGCGCAGCACTTCGGGTATGACAGCGACCGTCTTGCCTTGCGCGCGCATGTGCGTGGCCAACGCCTGCGCCAGCGATGTCTTGCCGGTGCTCTCGGCACCCAGGAGGGCGATTCTCACAGGCGTTTGCGCCATTCGCGCCAACCAATGATGCTCAGTGCGATGAACACCAGGTACAGGGCCACTGTGAGCCACAGGCCCTTGTAGGCAAAGAGGCCCACGCTCACCAGGTTGACGACAATCCACACGCCCCAGTTTTCGATGAACTTGCGCCCCAGCAGAAACTGACCGACCAGGCTGGTGGCGGTGGGGAAGGCGTCCCACCAGGGGACGTCGGTGTCGGTGAAGGTCTTGAGGAAAATACCTGTGGCGGGCCACATCAGCGCGCAGGCTGCAACTGTGAGCACAAGGCCGCGCCGGGACAGCCGCGCCACACGCAGCGCCGAACCATCGGCGCGCCGGCCCTTGCGCCATTGCACCCAGCCCCATAGCGCCACCACCGCGAAGAAGATCTGCAACGACGCATCGCCATAGAGTTTGCTGCGCCAGAAAAGCGCGAAATACATCAAGGAGCTGATGATGGCCAGCGGCCAGCCCCAATGAATCTCGCGGATGTTGCAGCCCACCATGGCCAGCGCGATCAGCACAGCCGCGATTTCCAGCCAGGTGGCGGGCGAACCCCAGAGGCTGAAAGCTTGTGCGAAGAGAAGGTCAGGCAATTGGCGATGTCACTTGCTGATCTGCACAAAAATCTCATTGGGCTTGACCATGCCCAATTCCATGCGTGCGCGCTCTTCCACCATCTCCAGGCCTTCCTTGAGATCGCGCACCTCGGAGCTCAGCCGCTCGTTGGTCTGCTGGGCCTGCGCATTGGCGGCCTTCTGGGCATCGAGTTTTTGCTGCATGGCCGACACATTGCCGATACTGCCCCGGCCGAACCATAGCTGCGCGTGCACGATCAGCAGCAGCAGGATCAGAATGGCCGGGACGAGTCGCTTGCCCATGCGGGGCCGTGGTCTACTTCAGGTTGTAGAAAGCCGCGCGGCCAGGGTACGACGCAACGTCGCCCAGGTCTTCCTCGATGCGCAGCAACTGGTTGTACTTGGCCATGCGGTCCGAGCGCGAGAGCGAGCCGGTCTTGATCTGGCCTGCATTGGTGCCCACCGCAATGTCGGCGATGGTGGAGTCTTCGGTCTCGCCCGATCGGTGGCTGATGACTGATGTGTAGCCAGCGCGTTTGGCCATCTCGATGGCGGCGAAGGTTTCGGTGAGTGTGCCGATCTGGTTGATCTTGATGAGAATCGAGTTGGCGATTTTTTTCTCGATGCCTTCTTTCAAGATCTTGGTGTTGGTGACGAACAAGTCATCGCCCACCAGTTGCACCCGGCTGCCCAGGCGCTCGGTGAGCGTCTTCCAGCCGTCCCAGTCGCCTTCGGACATGCCGTCCTCAATGCTGATGATGGGGTATTTGTCGACCCAGCTGGCCAACACGTTGGTCCACTCGCCCGAATCGAGTGTCAGGCCTTCTGCCTGCAACTGATACTTGCCTTCCTTGTAAAACTCGCTGGCCGCGCAGTCCAGGCCCAGGGCGATCTGCTCGCCGGGTTTGTAGCCGGCCTTCTCAATCGCTTCCAGAATCATCAGGATGGCCGCTTCATGATTGGCGACATTGGGCGCGAAGCCGCCTTCGTCGCCCACCGCCACGCTCATGCCTTTGTCGTGAATGATTTTCTTGAGCGCATGGAAAACCTCTGCGCCGTAGCGCACCGCTTCACGGAAAGAGGGCGCGCCCACCGGGATGATCATCAGCTCTTGCAGATCGAGGTTGTTGTTGGCGTGCGCACCGCCGTTGACCACGTTCATCATGGGAACGGGCAGTTGCATGCCGCCCATGCCGCCGAAGTAGCGGTAGAGCGGCAGGCCGGATTCTTCGGCTGCGGCACGCGCCACTGCCATGGAGACAGCCAGCGTGGCGTTGGCGCCAAGGCGGCCCTTGTTGTCGGTGCCGTCCAGGTCGATCAGGGTCTTGTCCAGAAAGGCTTGCTCGGAAGCATCGAGGCCCAGCACGGACTCGGAGATTTCAGTGTTGATGTGTTCCACCGCCTTGAGCACGCCCTTACCACCATAGCGGGTCTTGTCGCCGTCGCGCAGCTCGATGGCTTCGCGCGATCCAGTGGACGCGCCCGAGGGCACGGCCGCGCGGCCCATGGTGCCTGACTCCAGCAGCACGTCGCATTCCACGGTGGGGTTGCCGCGCGAGTCGAGAATCTCGCGGCCGACGATGTCAACGATTGCACTCATTCATTACCTTTCAGTTTTTCAATTCTGCTTGGCGGGCACCCTCGCTTGGGGCGCGGCGCCTTCGTTCAAAGGGAGAAGCTCTGTTCGAGAAAACCGTTCTTCTTGGTCACCGCATCGAGTGCCAGCAGGGTCTCCAGCAAGGCCTTCATGTGCTTGAGCGGCACCGCATTGGGCCCGTCGCTCAAAGCCTTGGCTGGGTCGGGGTGGGTTTCCATGAACAGGCCGGCCACGCCCACGGCCACTGCCGCGCGTGCCAGCACTGGCACCATTTCGCGCTGGCCGCCCGAGCTGGTGCCCTGGCCGCCGGGCAACTGCACCGAGTGCGTGGCGTCGAACACCACGGGTGCGCCGGTTTCGCGCATGATGGCCAGCGAGCGCATGTCAGAAACCAGGTTGTTGTAGCCGAAACTGGCGCCGCGTTCGCAGGCCATGAAGCTGTCTTGCGGCAGGCCTTTTTCCTTGGCCGCCGCGCGTGCCTTGTCGATGACGTTCTTCATGTCATGCGGCGCGAGGAACTGGCCCTTCTTGATGTTCACCGGCTTGCCTGATTGGGCCACGGCGCGGATGAAATCGGTCTGGCGGCAAAGAAAGGCCGGCGTCTGGAGCACGTCGACGACCTTGACCACTTGCGCGATCTCGGATTCGCTGTGCACGTCAGTCAGGATGGGCAGGCCCAGCTCATGTTTGACTTTTGCCAGAATCTCCAGCCCGCGTGCCATGCCCGGCCCGCGAAAGCTGGTGCCCGACGAGCGGTTGGCCTTGTCGTAGCTGCTCTTGAAAATAAAGGGGATGCCCAGGCTGGCACAGATGTCCTTGAGCGTGCCGGCGGTGTCCATCTGCAATTGCTCGGACTCGACCACGCAGGGGCCTGCGATCAAAAAAAAGGGCTTATCCAGCCCAATCTCGAAGCCGCACAGCCTCATGCCACCGCCTTCAGCGAAGTCTTGCCAGTCGCCTGGTGCACCAGCGCCGCCTTGACGAAGGCGTTGAAGAGCGGATGGCCATCCCAGGGCGTGGACTTGAACTCGGGGTGGAACTGCACGCCCATGAACCAGGGGTGAACGTCTTGTGGCAGCTCGACGATTTCGGTCAGGTGCTCGCGCTGGGTCAGGGCGGAAATCACCAGCCCGGCCAGGCGCAGGCGGTCCAGGTAGTTGACGTTGGCCTCGTAGCGGTGGCGGTGCCGCTCGGTGACCACGTCGCCATAGATGCTGTGGGCCAGTGTGCCCTTGGCGACGTCCGAGCTTTGTGCGCCCAGGCGCATGGTGCCGCCTAAGTCGGAATGTTCGTCACGTGTCTTGACGGTGCCGTCGGCGTCTTTCCACTCGGTGATGAGGGCAATGACGGGGTGGGGCGTGTCGGGCTCGAACTCGGTGCTGTTGGCGTCCTTCAGGCCCGCCACATCGCGCGCGTACTCGATGGTGGCCACCTGCATGCCCAGGCAGATGCCAAGGTAGGGCAGCTTGTTCTCGCGGGCAAAGCGGGCGGCGGCAATTTTGCCTTCGATGCCGCGCTTGCCAAAGCCGCCGGGCACCAGCACCGCATCGAACTTGGCCAGCTGCGACACGTTCTCGGCGGTGAGGGTCTCGGAGTCGATGTATTCGATCACCACCTTCATGTGGTTCTTCATGCCGGCATGTCGCAACGCCTCGTTGAGCGACTTGTAGCTGTCGGACAGATCGACATACTTGCCCACCATGGCGATGTTGACTTCGCCTTGCGGGTTTTCGGTTTCGTGCACCAGCTCGTCCCAGCGCTTGAGGTTGGCCGGCGGTGTGTTCAGGCGCAGCTTGTCGCAGATCAGGCCGTCCAGGCCTTGCTCATGCAGCATGCGCGGTACCTTGTAGATGGTGTCCACATCCCACATGGAGATCACGCCCCATTCGGGCACGTTGGTGAACAAGGAGATCTTGGCGCGCTCGTCCTCGGGGATCTTGCGGTCGGCGCGGCACAGCAGGGCGTCTGCGGAGATACCGATCTCGCGCAGCTTTTGCACCGTGTGCTGAGTGGGTTTGGTCTTGAGCTCGCCGGCGGCGGCGATCCAGGGCACGTAGGTCAGGTGCACGAAAGCCGTGTTGTTGGCGCCCATGCGCAGGTTCATCTGCCGGGCTGCTTCAAGAAAGGGCAGTGACTCGATATCGCCCACCGTGCCGCCGATCTCCACGATGGCGACATCTGCCGCACCAGGCTCGCCAAAGCGGGCGCCGCGCTTGATGAACTCTTGAATTTCGTTGGTGATGTGGGGAATGACCTGCACGGTCTTGCCCAGGTAGTCACCACGGCGCTCTTTCTCGAGCACGGACTGATAAATTTTGCCGGTGGTGAAGTTATTGACCTTGCCCATGCGGGTGGTCACGAAACGCTCATAGTGGCCCAGATCAAGGTCGGTCTCGGCGCCGTCGTCGGTGACGAACACCTCGCCATGCTGAAACGGCGACATCGTGCCCGGATCGACGTTGATGTACGGATCGAGCTTGATGAGAGTGACTTTGAGGCCCCGCGATTCAAGAATCGCAGCGAGGGAGGCTGAGGCGATTCCCTTGCCCAGGGAGGACACCACACCGCCGGTGACGAAGACAAATTTGGTCATGTCAAGGCCGGAAGCAGGGCTTCCGGTAGGTGGTAAAGCGAGATTATAGGGGTGGGTTGGTCGGGGGGATTCGCTTTGCAGCACTTGCTACGACAGCAGCGCCTTCGCGCTGAGCTTGTTCACGGGATCAACCAGTGTGATGCCCCCGCGCCAATGTCCATCGCCGTCACGGTAGCGGAACTGCAGGTTTTGCACCCGTTCGCCATACCGGGTGCGCAAGTTGTCGTAGTGCTCCGAGATGTGGGTGATGTCTGTCATGTGCCCTGCGCAGCACACCTGAGCAGCTATGGGGTAGAGCAGGGCTGAGCAGATGAAATCCGTCATCTGGAGCCCCGCGTGGTTGTCGCTGTGCCCAAACGTAGGCACTTCTGCCAGTGCGGGGTACGGGTCGCCTGCCGCCTTGAACCGTTGAGTGAAGACGGAGTGCGATACGATCGCGTTCTTGCCCTTCGTGCGACTGTCGGCAATCACCAGGCCAATGGAATGGATTGCGCTTAGAAATTCCTGAAACGTGGCGTACACGGCTTGAACAGTTGAGGTGTAGACCGCCGCGCCGTTGAACGCGGCGCCCACCGGCTTCACATAGACTCGCGCAACGATCCTCGCCTTGTGAGTCTCAAGAATTTTCAGAGCCGCATCAATCACTGTGTATGCAAAGCGACGCTCGTTTCGACTGCTGCTGCGCGCCTTCTTCCGGATGTCGGCTCCCTTTATTTCGGCGGCCATCCAGTCGTGATACAGCGCCCCCGCAGCCAACAGATTCGGGAAGAACCGCTGCTTGAGAGCCAGGAGCGCCCCGGTCACCGCCCTGATGGATTGCTGATCAAGGATGACGCCGCCCAACACAAAGACGGGTTGTATGGGAGAGTTCACCGCAGGGAGCATTCCGGTGCAGCCGGATTCATCAAGGTAGCAAATGTGCATGCGAGTCCAGAAACAACTAGGGCCACTTTCGTGGCCCTAGGATTTACCGCCAAGGGAATGCTCCCTGTTCGGTGATAGATGATTATCTGCGCCCGATTATACGTAGAAATTAGGCCACATGCCAAGCAAAATTTGGCTTGGGCTCGCACTCTGGGCAGAGCTTGACTTTCCAGGCCACCGTGTTCAAGCCCCCGGTATCGGCATGCATTCCATGACTTCGACGCCTTCGCCGGGGAAGATGCTGAAGTGGGGGTGATTGATGAACAGCCGCGCGGCGGCTTCTTGCGTGGGGGCTTGCACGATGGTGAAGGCCGACAGGTTGTTGCGGATGTCAGTGATGCCCGCGGGGCTCACCAGCTTGGTACGGCTGAGCGGGCCGCCCATCTCGACAATCGCGGTGCTGTTGTCGGCGGCCCACTTGTGCCAGGCGGCGACGCCCGCAGCCAGCCGTTGGGCACGTTCGGCCTCTGACAGCGCTTCCAGCTTGGACATCGCGGTGGGCGATGCGGTGTAGACAGCAAGGAATCGTTTCATGTCCATCTCCTGTTGTGTGATCAAGGGGGCCGAGTGTAAGCACCCATGGGGCAGGTTGTCGATGGGGCTGGACCGCAGTCACTTCCAGCTCAGGTTGAGCTTTTTGTGTGTGGCCGCGCAATCACGCAAATACAGGTTGACGAGGCTTTGACACGGGATGCCAACCTCTTCAGAGACGGACTTGAAGTAGCCGATGGACTCCTCATCGAGGCGAACCGTGGATGCTTCGAGCTGCGGCAAGGGCGGAGCAACGGCGTTTGCTAAATATCTTTGGGCTCGACCGGCGTCCAGGGGTTGATCAACTGCACGTCGATCCCCTCAAAATCCCCCACATTGCGCGTGATCAAGTTGAAGCTGTGCTCCATTGCGGTCGCGGCAATCAGCGAGTCGCGCCAGGACATCGGATCGGGCACGTGCAAGGGCGCGCAGATGCGCGCTCCCCGAAGGGTGAATGGCAGGATGCGCCCGTCGAATTGCCGCTCCAGCGCGTCGATCCAGGCCTTGAGCATCGCGCCCTGCGCCGCATCCGTGCGGGCCTTGCGCTCCATGCCCGCGCGCAGCTCGAGCACTGCCACGGTGGACAGGTAAAGGGTGTCGAAGTCCTGCGCGGCCGCCCAGGCGCGCACCGCCAGCGATTGGTCGCGTTTGCCGGGCCGCAGCTCGGAAATTACGTTCGTATCCAACAAGTGCACCGCGCACTACCTTTGTTCAGTTCAGGTCGGCGCCGGAGACCACACCTTCCAGACGCGGCGGCTCGAACTCGATGCCGCCCGTGGCCGGCAGGCTGTCCATCACGTCTAGCAATGAGCGACTCGGCGCGCCGGCGTTGGCCAGCTGCCGGAAGTCCTCGATTTTCATGAGCGCGTAAGTGGGCCGCCCGCGGTCGGTGATGAACACGGGTCCTTCCTGGGCGGCGCGCTTGACGCCAGCCAGATCGTGCGCAAACTCGCGCGAAGAGAACGTGGCGACGGGTTGGCGGTTGGCAGACATGACAGCAGAAATTCTAGCGATGTAGTAATGTTCACACACCGCGCGCCAGTCGTCAAGCAGCAGCTACCGTCAGGTCAATGCTCGCTCTCTTGCGCGTCCATGAGGCCGCAATGCATCCCCCGTCCCCACCTCTGCTACATTGCCCACCATGAACGACTTGGAAGGCAAACACATCGTCCTGGGGCTGTCCGGGGGCATCGCCTGCTACAAGGCAGCCGAGCTGTGCCGGGCGCTGATCAAGGAAGGCGCGACGGTGCAGGTGGTGATGACCGAGGCGGCGCAGCAATTCATCACGCCGGTGACCATGCAGGCGTTGTCCAATCGGCCGGTGTATGACTCGCAGTGGGACCAGCGCGAGCCCAACAACATGGCGCACATCAATCTCTCGCGCGATGCCGATGCGATTGTCATCGCGCCCTGCAGCGCCGACTTCATGGCCAAGCTGCTGCATGGGCGGGCCGATGATTTGCTCAGCCTGATGTGCCTGGCCCGGCCCATCGAGACCGTGCCGCTGTTGCTGGCTCCCGCGATGAACCGCGAAATGTGGGCGCATCCGGCGACGCAGCGCAACCTGGCGCAGTTGTCGGCCGATGGTGCGCACATTCTGGGGGTGGGCAGCGGCTATCAGGCCTGCGGTGAGACCGGCGATGGCCGCATGCTGGAGCCAGACGAGCTGCTTGATGACGTCATTGCTTTCTTTCAGCCCAAGCGATTTGCCGGTAAACGTGTGCTGGTCACTGCGGGGCCCACCTTCGAGGCCATCGACCCGGTGCGCGGCATCACCAATCTGTCCAGCGGCAAGATGGGTTTTGCCATCGCCCGGGCGGCGCGCGAAGCAGGGGCGCAGGTGACGCTGGTGGCCGGGCCGGTGAGCCTGCCCACGCCGCGCGGCGTCACGCGCATCGACGTGCGCTCGGCGCGCGAGATGCTGGCTGCCACCGTGCCGCAGGCCGAGCTGGCCGATGTGTTCATTGCCACCGCAGCCGTGGCCGACTGGCGGCCGGCTAACGCGAGCGATCAGAAGATCAAGAAGGATGGCTCGGGCGACACGCCGCAGCTTGCCTTCATTGAAAACCCCGACATTCTCGCCACGGTGGCGAAGTCGCCCCGGGCACTTTCGCGTGAGCTGTTCTGCGTGGGCTTTGCCGCCGAAAGCCATGACCTGGAGGCCAATGCCCAGGCCAAGCGCGAACGCAAGCGGGTGCCGCTTCTGGTGGGCAACATCGGCCCGGCCACTTTCGGCGCCGATGACAATGCCTTGCTGCTGGTGGACGAGAAGGGCACACGCGCCGTGCCCCGCGCATCCAAGCTCGAACTGGCCCGCCATCTGGTGGCTGATATTGCAAGCCGTTTAAACCGCTCATGAAAATCGACGTCAAAATTCTCGATCCACGCATGGTGGATCAACTGCCCGCCTACGCCACACCCGGCAGCGCCGGCCTGGATCTGCGTGCCTGCATCGACGAGCCGCTGACGCTGGCGCCCAATGCCTGGCGCCTGGTGCCCACTGGTATCGCAATCTGGCTCAAAGACCCCGGCTATGCCGCCATGATCCTGCCGCGCTCGGGCCTGGGCCACAAGCATGGCATCGTGCTGGGCAATCTGGTGGGCCTGATTGACAGCGACTACCAGGGCCAACTGATGGTCAGCGCCTGGAATCGCAGCGACACGGAATTCACCGTGCAACCCATGGAGCGGCTGGCGCAGCTGGTCATCGTGCCGGTGATGCAGGCGCAGTTCAATGTCGTTGAAGAGTTCCCCGCCACTCAGCGCGGCGAGGGCGGCTACGGCTCAACGGGCAAGAGCTGACTGCTCTCAGTGTGGATGTCAGTGCAAGGTGGCGTCGCCTGGCGCCTCACGCTGCACCGTGAAAAAGCCAGTGCCTGCAGTGCCGCTGCCGATTTCTTCTTCGGTGGCTTCGCGCACGCGTTCAACCTTCAAGTGCAGGCGAAGCGCGATGCCCGCCAGTGGGTGGTTGCCGTCCAGCACCACGTGCTCGGGGTAGATCTCGGTCACGGTGTAGAGCACGTCGCGCGGCGCTTCCTGGGTGCCGCCGGCTGGCACGCCCTCGAAAGTCATGCCTTCTTCCAGCAGGTCGGGGAAAATGGCGCGAGGCTCCAGGAACACCAGTTTTTCGTTGTAGTCGCCAAACGCTTCCTCGGGTTCGAGGTGCAGATCGACGCGTTCACCCGCCTCGTGGCCTTGCAGGGCTTGCTCGATCTTGGCGAACAGGTCGTCGCCGCCCACCAGAAACTCGACCGGGTCTTGAAGTTCGTCGAGCACCTCGCCCAAGGTGTCCTTGAGCGTCCAGGTGAGTGCGACTACGCATTGAGGGGTGATTTGAATGCTGTCCATAGGGCAGAATTGTCGCAGTTATGACAAGCTCTCATCCCATCGCCATGCTGGGCGGCCTGACGGCGCAGCAATTCATGAAGCGCCACTGGCAAAAAAAACCACTGCTGGTGCGCGGGGCCGTGCCGGGCATGCAGCCGCTGCTGCCGCGTGGTGAATTGTTCGAGTTGGCTGAGCGTGAAGAGGTTGAATCGCGATTGGTTGCGCACAGTCAGGGCAAATGGTCGTTTCGCCGCGGCCCATTCTCACGCCGGGCACTGCCACCCTTGGTGCGGCCAGGCTGGACCTTGCTGGTGCAGGGGGTTGATCTGCATGATGCGCGGGCCCATGCGCTGATGACGCGCTTTGATTTTGTGCCGCATGCTCGCCTGGACGATGTGATGATCAGCTACGCCAGTGATGGCGGCGGGGTCGGTCCGCATTTCGACAGCTACGATGTTTTTCTGCTGCAGGCGCAGGGGCGGCGGCGCTGGCGCATCGGTCGTCAGCTCGATCTCTCGCTGCGCGAAGACTTGCCTCTGAAGGTGCTGGCCCATTTTGAGCCCGAGGAAGAATACGTTCTGGAGCCCGGCGATATGCTCTACCTACCGCCCCGCTATGCCCATGATGGCATTGCGATGGGCGAGTGCCAGACCTGCTCAATCGGCTTCCGCTCACCCGCGCGCGGTGAGCTGGCGCGTGAACTCCTGCAGCGCTTGTCAGAGGATGCCACCGAGCTGGTCGGTGAAGGGCTTTACCGTGACCCCACTCAATCGGCAACATCCACGCCAGGCGCCATTCCGCCCGGCCTGCGGCGATTTGCCCAAGACGCTTTGCGGGCGTCACTGAAGGACGGCGCCGCACTGGACCGCGCGCTGGGCGAATACCTCAGCGAGCCCAAGGCCAATGTATGGTTCGAAGCGGGCGCCGCACCGGCCATGCTGCGCTCGCTGACGCTCGATCGCCGCACGCGGATGATGTATGACGAACAGCATGTCTTCATCAACGGTGAGAGCTATCGCGCATCCGGGCGCGATGCCGTGCTGATGCGGCTGTTGGCGGATCGGCGCGCACTGGACTCGCAGTCGCTGGCACGGGCCAGTGCGGCCGCCAGGTCGCTCTTGACATCCTGGTGTGAAGCGGGCTGGGTGCAGATCGAGGAGGGCGTATGAGTGATGGCACGCAGACAGGTCCCGCACACTGCGGTCTCCCTGAAGGACGATTCGAAGGACGCGTGGCTTTCCAGCAATTGGTGCGCGACGCATTGGCCTGCGCCGCGCGCGAGGGCTGGCGCGAGATCATCCTGTGCGACCCCGATTTCTCCGACTGGCCTCTGGGCGAACGTGCCGTTGCGCAGTCTTTGCAGGACTGGTCCGCTTCAGGGCGGCACTGCACCTTGCTCGCGCACCGCTACGACGACGTCGTGCGCCGCCATGCGCGCTTCGTCACTTGGCGCAAGACCTGGTCACACATCATCGAAGCGCGCGGCTGCCACAGTGCGGACCCACTTGAGATGCCCAGTGCGATCTGCAGCCCAGGCTGGGTGATGCAGCGGCTGGACCCTGTGCATTGCAATGGCTACAGCGGCAGCGAGCCACAGAGGCGCCTGCTGCTGCGCGAAAACCTACGCGAGTGGTTGCAAAAGAGCTCGCCGGCGTTTCCGGCTGTCACGCTGGGTTTGTAGCGCCTCTGAGATGCGGGCTAGGGTTCCCACCTAAGGGTTTCTCAGGCATGAAATTTTTCCAGCATATAATCGAAACTGGCCGGTAGGTGCTCGAGTCCCCTTGCCGTCCTGTCTTTGGTCTCACGACCCCTGACAATTTCCGGAAGTTGTTAACCCCCCCAAAAAATATAGGAAATCTGAAAATGAACAAATCGCTCTTGTTGGCGACCGTGATTGCAGCCGCTGCCCTGGCTGCCTGTGGCAAGAAGGAAGTTCCGGCTCCTGCTCCCGTTCCTGCGGTTGCTGCACCTGCCCCTGCTGCTTCGGCTCCTGCTGCTGATGCTTCGGCACCCGCTGCTGCGGCTGCTGCTTCGGCACCCGCTGCTGCTGCCTCGGCACCTGCCAGCGCCGCCAAGTAATCGTTCAGTCGATTTGCCAAGAAAGCCGCCTTCGGGCGGCTTTCTTGCGTCTGGAGATGAGCGTGCGAGTTTTGTTCGCTCAGGCGCTGAGCCACCCGCAGCCACTTGCCGCGTCGGCCACGTGGATTTCGCTTTCATCGCAGGCCATGGCGCAGGCCAGTGCCTGGCGGGCGAGGTTGGGGCGGTTGTTCTGCTCGCTCAGATGGGCGGCAACCACTTGGCGCAGACCCTGTGGCCGCATTGCCTGCGCGATGCCTGCAGCCGCGTCATTGGCTAGGTGGCCCCAGTCACCACCCACGCGGCGTTTGAGGAAAGGTGGGTAGCTGGATGCGGCGAGCAACCCGGGGTCGTGGTTGCACTCGAGAATCAGGCTGCCGCACCCGGCGAGCATGTCAAGCACATGGCTGGAGGCATGCCCTAGATCGGTCAGCACGCCCAAGTCGCTGGCGCCATCGCTGCAACGCAGTTGCAAGGGCTCGCGCGCATCATGCGGTACCGTGAAAGGGCGCAACTGCATGTCGCCCAGATCGATTGGCTCGCCATCGCAGGCAATGTGCAGCAGGCCGTCGAAATCGGGCTCGCCGATTGCCAGGTGGGTGCCATGACTCATCCAGATCGGGATGCGATTTCGAATTGCCAGCCTGCGCGCACAGCCGATGTGGTCGGCGTGCTCATGCGTGATGAAAATGGCGTCGATCTGATCGGCCAGCATGCCAGCTTGGCCGAGGCGCGTGTCGAGCTCGCGTATGCCCAGGCCGCAGTCGATCAAGAGATGGGTCAGGCCTGTTGCGCCACGGGCCTGCACCAGGGTCGCGTTGCCCGAGCTGCCGCTTCCGAGGCTCTTGAAGCGAAGCATTCGGGGCGGCTTGGCTTTTTACTTCAAATCGTCGGCGATCACCTGCACGATGCGCTGCGCATTGCCAGAGCCTTCGGGTTCACCCTTCTCGTTCAGGATGGAGACGGTGCTTGATTCGCCTTCGCTCTTGATGTTGATGCGGTACTTGATTGGCGCGGCGGGTTTGTCGGAGCTGCTGAACAAGCGGCTGAAAAAGCCCTTTTCTTCGCGGTTCATCGCGGGCTCGACATAGCGAACGAAATAAGTGCCCTGGCTGCGGTCGCGGTCTTCCACGGTGAAGCCGGTGCGGTCCAGTGCAAGACCGACGCGGCGCCAGGCACGGTCGAAGCCTTCGTCGAGTTGCACCACTGGCCGGTTGCCGACGCTGGCCACGCGCGAGCTGGGTTTGCTTGCCGCTGCTGCTGCCACCATGGCGCGCGACTGCTCTTGGCTCGCGCCGAGTTTGACCATCATCCTGCGCAGGAATTCGGCCTCAAGCTCCGGGTCGGCGGGGCGGGGTTGCCATGAGGTTTGCTCTTTGCTGGAGTTGGTGTAGACCTCGATCATGCCCCGGTGGCTGATGTAGATTTCGGTGCCGCCATTGGCGTTGCGTTCGAGTCGAGTGCGAAAGCGGTCGCGCTCTGCGGTGGAGTAGAAGGAATCGAGCACGCGGCCCAGTGCGCTGCGGATGAAGTCTTGCGGAATCTTGGCGCGGTTTTCTGCCCAATCGGTTTCCATGATGCCCAGGTTGGCTTGGTCCTGCGTCAGGAGAAAGCCGCTCTCTTGCCAGAATTTGCGTACCGGGCCCCAGAGCTGGTCGGCCGGGCGGTTGATGACCAGCCAGCGCTGCGTGCCGGCGCGCTCGATGCGTGCATCGCCGATGGCCGAGGCGGCAATGGGCATACCGGGCGCGGCCTGTCCCACCTGAAAGCCGCTGGCGGTCACCGGGCCGCCGCCGGGAATGGCGTAGCGCGTGTCGCGGGAAAGCTGGGTCAGGTCGGGCGGCACATCCAGCGAGGGCGACTTGCCAGAGCTCTTGTAGTCGATCCTGTCGCCTTCCAGCATGGAGCAGGCGGACAGGGCCAGGGCAGCGCACAACATGATCGCGCCGGTTCTTGCAGATTGGTTCACATCATCCCCTTAAGGATTCAATTTCAAAAAGATTCAGGCCAGCAAGCCACTGGCCCGCAGTGCGGCTTCCAGGCCGGCTTCGAGATCGGTGGACAGAGGCGTCATTGGCAGTCGAAGCGCAGGCCCGCACAGGCCCATGCGGGCCATCGCCCACTTGAGCGGGATTGGGTTGGCTTCAACGAAGAGCTGCTTATGTACCGGCATCAGCTTCATCTGGATTTCCATGGCGCGGCGTGCATCGCCGGCCACCGCAGCCACGCACAACTCGTGCATCAGCCGGGGCGCCACGTTGGCGGTGACGCTCACATTGCCCTGGCCGCCGCACAGCATCAGCGCGACCGCAGTGGGGTCGTCGCCGGAGTAGATGGCAAAGCCCTTGGGCACCTCGCGAATCAGCCACTGGGCGCGTTCGATGTTGCCGGTGGCTTCCTTGATGCCCACGATGCCGGGCACCTGGGCCAGACGAAGCACAGTGTCATGCTGCATATCGGCCACGCTACGGCCGGGCACGTTGTAGAGGATGATGGGTAGATCGCCCACTGCCTCGGCAATGGCCTTGAAGTGGCGGTATTGGCCTTCCTGGGTGGGCTTGTTGTAGTAGGGCACCACCTGCAGCTGGCAATCCGCCCCGGTGCCGCGGGCGAACTTGGCCAGCTCGATGGCCTCGGCGGTGGAATTGGCGCCACAGCCGGCCATGATCGGCACCCGGCCGGCGGCTTGCTCAACCGACACGCGGATGATTTCCTGGTGCTCTTGCACGTTGACCGTGGGCGATTCGCCGGTGGTGCCGACCACGCCAACGCAGTCGGTGCCTTCAGCGATATGCCAATCGATCAGCCGGCGCAGCGCGGGGTAATCCACGCTGCCGTCTGCTTGCATCGGCGTGGCCAGTGCCACGATGCTGCCTGTAATGGGTGTCATGTCGGGAATCTTGTTCGGTAAGCAGCGATTCTAACGAGCCGATTCACCTTGCGCGGCCCATATGTCGCGCCATTCGCTGTTTCCGGCTTTACAGAAGGTAACGCGGGTCTGCGCTATCGCGCGGCTGCCTGACTGCGGCGATGCGCTGCAGGTAGCGTGCAGGGCAGTCGAGGAAGCCGTCTTCGTAGGCAATCGCGCGCAGAGGCTCGCATACGCGCAAGAGCTCACCGGGCTGCAGCAAAAAATCGGGCCTGGAAGGTTTGCCCACGGTTTCGTTGCCGGCGCTGAAGGTCTCGTAGATCAGCAAGCCGCCCGGTGCCACGCTGCTCACGATGGCTGGCAGCAGGGGGCGCCACAGGTAATGCGTGACGATCACGGCGTCGAACACTTCGCCGCCAAAGGGCCACGGACCGTTTTCAATATCGGCCAGCACAGTGCGCCCTACATTGGCGAGCGACTCGATCGCCTCGGGCGAGCGATCCACGCCGCACACGCGATGACCCTGCAGGGCCAGCCAGCGCATGTGCCGGCCCCAGCCGCAGGCAACATCCAGCACCGTGCCGCCAGGGGCGATGAGATGAGCCCAGCGCTGGACCCAGGTGGAAGGCGCTTCTTTTCCGTGCATGGGCACTCAAGGACCGAAGCAAGCCCAGACCTGGTCCGCTAAGGAGACCAGCATCTGGGGCCGCGTGTACAAGGCAAACACCGCCACCAGCACCGCAGCCGCAGCCCCGTATGCCAGCAGCTTGCGCGCGACCGGACTCATGCGCATGGTCTCAAGCCCCCTGAGGCGCAACTGCGCGGTGAATGGGCGCCTCGCGCACCGGTAGATTGATGACCGCAGCGAACACGCCCAGTGCGATGGACAGGTACCACACCAGGTCGTAGCTGCCGGTGCGGTCATAGAGCAGACCGCCCAGCCACACGCCCATGAATGAGCCGATCTGATGGCTGAAGAACACAAAACCGCTGAGCATCGAAAAATGCGCCACGCCAAAGATCTGCGCCAGGGTGGCATTGGTGGGTGGCACGGTGGACAGCCACAGCATGCCCATCACGCAGGAGAAGGCATACACAGTCATCGGCGACAGAGGTGCCCACAGGAACAGGGCGATAGCCACGGAGCGGCCTAGATAGATGAATGCCAGTATCTTGCGCCGGGCCAGCTTCTGCCCCAGGCTGCCCGCCAAGTAGGTGCCAACCACATTGAACAAGCCGATCAGGGCCAAGGCATAGCCCGCGACTTCAGGTGACAGGCCTTTGTCCTTCAGGTAGCTGGGCATGTGCACGCCAATGAAAACCACCTGAAAGCCGCAGACGAAAAAGCCCGCAGTCAGCAACAGGAAGCTCGGATATCGGAAGGCCTCACGCAGGGCCTGCACGATTGATTGCTCGCGAGGGGCGTGCTTGCCGCCGGGCGAAGTGGGCTCGCGAAGGCCGAAGGCCAACGGCGCGATCACCATGACGGCCACACCCAGCACCACCAGCGCCAGTTGCCAGCCCAGGCCGGCGATCAGCAGGTTCTCAACTGGCACCAGCAGAAATTGCCCGAAAGATCCGGCCGCGCCCGCCACGCCCATGGCCCAGGATCGTTTGGCTGGATCGATCTGTCGCCCGATCACGCCGAAGATCACGGCATAGGTGGTGCCTGCCTGCGCCGCACCGATCAGTACGCCGGTGCTGAGGATGAAGGCCGCCGGATGGGTGGACCACGCCATGCCGAACAGGCCTGCCGCATACAAGAGGGCGCCCACGATCATCACACGCAGGGCGCCGAAGCGGTCGGCCACCATGCCCGCAAAAATTCCGAAGAATCCCCAGCTCAGGTTCTGCAGGGCCATGGCGAAGGAGAACGTCTCGCGCGACCAGTTCTGAGTCTGCGTGATCGGCTGCAGCCACAGACCAAACCCGTGACGAATGCCCATCGACATGGAGGCGATGAGAGCGCCGCAGATCAGAATCTGGGTCATTGAGATCTTGTGCGGATGGCTTTGCATGACCTGCACTTTAGCCAATGCGCGCGGCTGGCGGGTGCGATGTGCGAAATTCCCACGACGCAGGGTGAAGCTTGTGGCCGGTCGTGGTCTGTACGTATGTACAGCCCGCCCGCTCAACGGGACTACAATGCGCAGCTCTTATGGCCAGCAAACTTCCCAACGAATATTCTGAAGCATCCATCCGCGTGCTCAAGGGTCTGGAGCCCGTCAAGCAGCGGCCGGGCATGTACACCCGCACCGACAACCCGCTGCACGTCATCCAGGAAGTCCTGGACAACGCGGCGGACGAGTCCCTGGGCGGGCATGGCAAGCGCATCAAGACGATTCTTCATGCCGATGGCTCGGTGAGCGTGGAAGACGATGGGCGCGGCATTCCGTTCGGCCTGCACCCGGAAGAAAATGCGCCGGTGATCGAGCTCGTTTTCACCCGCTTGCATGCGGGCGGCAAGTTCGACAAAGGGCGCGGCGGCGCCTACAGCTTCTCCGGCGGCTTGCATGGCGTGGGTGTGTCGGTGACCAATGCCCTGGCCAAGAGGCTGGAAGCCACCACGCACCGCGAGGGACAGGTGGCGCACATTGTGTTCCAGGGCGGCGACGTGACCGAGCCGCTGCGCACGCGCAAGGCCCAGGAGGGCGATCGCCGCCAGGGCACCACGGTGCGGGTGTGGCCTGATCCAAAATACTTCGAGTCAAGCCAGCTTCCGATGGCCGAGCTGGCCCATTTGCTGCGCAGCAAGGCTGTGCTGATGCCCGGCGTCACTGTTTCGCTGGTGAATGAGAAAACCCGAGAAACCCAAAGCTGGCAATACAAAGGCGGTCTGCGCGACTACCTCATGCAGACGCTCACTGGCGATCCCGTCATACCCTTGTTCGAGGGCGAGGGCTATGCCACCACCGATGACAACTTTGCCGAAGGCGAAGGCGCGCAGTGGTGCGTGGCCTTCACCGAAGACGGCCAGCCGGTGCGTGAGAGCTATGTCAACCTCATTCCCACCAGCGCAGGGGGCACCCACGAAAGCGGCCTGCGCGATGGCCTGTTCACGGCAGTCAAGAGCTTCGTCGATCTGCATTCGCTGCTGCCCAAGGGTGTGAAGCTGTTGCCCGAGGATGTGTTCGCGCGTGCCTCGTATGTGCTCTCGGCCAAGGTGCTTGATCCTCAATTCCAGGGGCAGATCAAAGAGCGCCTCAATTCGCGCGATGCGGTGCGCCTGGTGTCCAGCTTCGTGCGGCCGGCGCTAGAGCTGTGGCTCAATCAGCATGTCGAATACGGCCGCAAGCTGGCCGAGTTGGCCATCAAGGCGGCGCAGACGCGCCAGCGCGCCGGCCAGAAGGTCGAGAAGCGAAAAGGCTCGGGCGTGGCGGTGCTGCCCGGCAAGCTCACCGACTGCGAAAGCAAGGACACCGGCCACAACGAGGTGTTCCTGGTCGAGGGTGACTCGGCCGGCGGCAGCGCCAAGATGGGCCGGGACAAGGAATGCCAGGCCATACTGCCGTTGCGCGGCAAGGTGCTCAACACCTGGGAAGTCGAGCGCGACCGGCTCTTTGCCAATACCGAAATTCACGACATCGCGGTTGCAATAGGCGTCGATCCACATGGGCCTGCCGACACGCCTGACCTTTCGGGCCTGCGCTACGGCAAGATCTGCATACTTTCAGACGCGGATGTGGACGGCTCGCACATCCAGGTACTGTTGCTCACACTCTTTTTCCGCCATTTCCCAAAACTCATCGAGGCTGGAAACGTCTATGTGGCCAAGCCGCCGTTGTTTCGGGTCGATGCACCCGCGCGTGGAAAAAAGCCGGCTTCCAAGACTTATGCACTTGACGAAGGCGAATTGACCGCCATATTGGATAAGCTGCGCAAGGAAGGCGTGCGAGAAGGAAGCTGGAGCATCAGTCGATTCAAAGGCCTGGGCGAGATGAGCGCTGAGCAGCTATGGGACACTACGCTCAATCCCGACACCCGCCGCTTGCTGCCTGTACACCTGGGCAAGGTCGATTTCGCCCAGACCGAAAATCTGATTGGCAAACTCATGGGCAAGGGCGAGGCCGCCGCCCGCCGGGAGCTGATGGAAATACACGGCGATGCCGTGGAGATAGACATCTAAACAAAACCGTGGCAACGACCGACGTCAACTCCTCCGATAGCCAGCGTGAACGCGCGCCGGTGCGCTTGCGTTTGCGCCCCACCATGCAGAGCGATCTGGAATTCGTGCTCTCGCTGGAGCAGGACGATGCCAATTTGCCTTTCATTACACCGTGGGATCGCGTGCAGCACGAGGGTGCGATCCGTTTCCCCGATTTTCGCCATTTCATCATCGAGGGCGGCGTCGGGCTAGATGCAGTGGGCTTCATGATCCTGATTGGCTGCCGCAGCCGGCACCAGTCGCTGGAACTCAAGCGCATGGTGGTGCGCGACAAGGGCCAGGGTTATGGCCGCGCCGCATTGCGCATGACCAAGAAAGTCGCGTTCGATGACCTGGGCGCCCACCGTTTGTGGCTTGACTTCAAAAGCCACAACACCCGCGCCAGGGCGCTTTACGAGTCGGAGGGCTTCATTGTGGAGGGCACCTTGCGCGAGGCAGTTCGTGTTGCCGGCGGGTTCGATTCGCTGGTGGTGATGTCCATGCTGCAGCCCGAGTTCACCGCCCGGCGTGGCCGCGCACTGGAATTGCACGCATGATCGCCAAGACACTCGCCCGCACCGCCGCTGCGCTGCTGCTGTATGGCGCGGCGCTTTGCAGTGCGCATGCCGATGTGTGGGGCTATGTCGATGCCAAGGGCGTGGCGCACTTTGCAGCACAGAAGCTGGACGCGCGCTATGAATTGTTCTTTCGTGGCGGTGAGAGTTTCGACACTGCCAAGGACATTGCTACACCCCGGGAAGTTTCGGTGCCCACCGCCCCGCCTGCGTTGGTTGCCTTCTTTGAGGTGTCCAATGGCTACAAGCAGGTCAAGCACCACTTGCGCGAGGCCTCCCTGGCCAATGACATCGACTACGAACTGCTCAAAGCCCTGATCGCCACCGAGTCGGGCTTTGATGCGCGGGCGGTCTCGCCCAAGGGAGCCGTGGGGCTGATGCAGATCATGCCTACCACCGCACAGCGTTACGGTGTCAGTTCGGACAGCAAGACGCGGGTGGAAAGGAAGCTCACCGATCCCAAGACCAATATCGGCACCGGCACGCGCTATCTACGCCACTTGCTTGATCTTTTCTCCGGCAGCATGGAACTGGCTCTGGCCGCCTACAACGCCGGCGAAGGCGCAGTGCAGCGCGCCGGCAACAAAATACCCAACTATCCAGAAACGCAGAACTACGTCAAGACTGTCATGCAGCTCTATCGGATGCTCAAGCCGCCTGCCATGAAGCCGCCGATCGCTGCCGCCGTCTTGCCGCCACCCGTGCGCGTTCGCATGGAGCTGGCTGCGGGCGGAGCCGTTGGGCGCGGCAACATGCCTGCGTCGCTGCAGGCGATGCCGCCGGTGGCCTCGGCCATGCAGTCAGTGTCGCTAAATGAGCGCGATTGACATGCCCACGAACATGCGTTGTGCTTCAAGGGTCAGACGATTGGAGGAAGCCAATTGATCCCCTTGCCGAACGATTCCGACGTATTGGTGGCCTTGGGTGCGCTGGCCGGAGCTCAGGTGCTGATCGTTTGCCTGAGCGTAATCATTGCCAACGCCTACCGCGAGCGTGCCTTGCTGCTGCACGGCGCCACCACCATGATGGGCGTGCTGGCAGTGCAGACACTGGTGGGCGGACATGCGGTGGTTGCTGAGTCGGTCATGCTGATGGTGTTGGCATTGGGCGGCTTGCAACTGCGAGAGTTGGTCACCCACACCGGTGCGATGCGCACACCCCGCGTGCTGTTGGTGGGCACCAGTGTGGTCCTGTTGCCGGCACTGGCCATCGTGGATTTCTTCACTGCCTGGCACCTGCTGCTGCCCGGTCTGGCTGTCTGGGCCGCAGTGGTCATGGTGGTGATGCTGCGCGCATGGCCGCAGAGCAAGCCCTGGACCTGGTGGCTGGTACCGGGCAAGCTGTCGCTGACCGCTGCCGCAGGCTGGCTTGGCTGGCGCTCACTCGATGCCCAGCCCGACCCTGCCCTGCCCTTGGCCGCCATGCTCACTGTCTGGACTGTTGCCGTGTTCCTGGCCACCACCTGGCGCAACAGAATTCTTGGCGAAACGCAGTTGCGTGTGGATGCGCGCAACACGGTCGACCCATTGACCGGCCTGTCCACGCCGATGATTTTCTACGACAGGGTGCAGGCTGTGCGCAGCCTGATTCGTCGCTATGGGCACCCCAGCGTGCTGCTGCTGGTTCACATCGAAGGTCTTTCGAAGCTGGCTGGCGAGTTCGGGCCCGAGACAGCCGAATCCGCGGTGCTCGTGTCTGCGGATCGCATTCAGCATGCCTTGCGCGACGGCGATGTCGCAGCCCGGCTGGCACATTCGCGCATTGCGGTCCTGGCCGAGGGCATGTCCCTGGCCGAGGGCGCTTCCAATCTGGCCAGTCGCATCCTGGTGGCTGGCCTGAAAGAGCCACTGCCTGCGGCGCCCACAGAGTTCATCCATTTCCGCATTGTGCTGGCGGCCATTCCGCCGACCGACATGCCTGCCAGGGCCTTGCTTCAACGCATGAGCGCTCTGCTCGATGAGCAGGTGGCGTCTGGCTCGGACCGGCGCATCGTCACGCTCTCAGCCGAAGATTTTCGTTTGTGAGTTCGCGGCTTTGATATTCTTTTTTCTCCTTTTTGATTTTCGATTGACGACAAGTTCATGGAGCAAGTGCTGATTTCCCTGGATGCCGGTGATGGCGGCGACAACAACGAACTGGACCTAGCCTCCTATGCCCAGCGTGCCTATCTCGAATACGCGCTCAGCGTGGTCAAGGGCCGCGCACTTCCTGATGTGTGTGATGGCCAAAAGCCGGTGCAGCGGCGCATTCTCTACTCGATGTCGCGCATGGGGCTGGGCTTTACCGGTGCGGGTGGCGCCCGGCCGGTCAAGAGCGCGCGCGTGGTGGGTGATGTGCTGGGCCGTTTTCATCCGCATGGCGACCAGGCCGCGTATGACGCACTGGTTCGCATGGCCCAGGATTTTTCGCAGCGCTACCCCCTGATCGACGGCCAGGGCAACTTCGGTAGCCGAGATGGCGACGGCGCAGCGGCCATGCGCTACACCGAGGCGCGCTTGTCGCGCATCACCAATTTGCTGCTTGACGAAATCGACGAAGGCACGGTCGAGTTCATCCCCAACTACGACGGCAGTACCCAGGAACCTGCGCAACTGCCTGCGCGTCTTCCCTTTGCCTTGCTCAATGGCGCAAGCGGCATCGCGGTCGGGTTGGCCACCGAGATTCCCAGCCATAACCTGGGCGAAGTGGCGCAAGCCTGCGTCGCACTGATTCGCAATCCCAAGCTCGATGAAGACGAACTGGCCGTTCTGCTGCCCGGCCCCGACTATCCCGGCGGAGGCCAGATCATCAGCCCGCCCGCTGACATCGCGCAGGCCTACCGCACCGGGCGTGGCTCACTCAAGGTGCGTGCCTGCTGGAAGATCGAAGAGCTCGCGCGCGGCCAGTGGCAACTGGTGGTGCATGAATTACCGCCCGGCGTCAGCACGCAGAAAGTGCTGGAGGAAATCGAAGAGATCACCAATCCCAAGGTCAAGGCCGGCAAGAAGGCTCTGGGCCAGGAGCAGGTGCAACTCAAGCAGACCATGCTGGCCGTGCTCGATGCGGTGCGCGACGAATCCAGCAAGGATGCAGCGGTGCGCATCGTCCTGGAGCCCAAGACCAGCCGCATCAGCCAAGCTGAATTTGTTGGCACGCTGCTGGCGCACACCAGCCTGGAGAGCTCCTCGCCGATCAACCTCACCAGTATCGGGCTGGATGGCAGGCCAGTGCAGAAGTCGCTGCGCCAGATGATGCTGGAGTGGATCGAGTTTCGCCAGGCCACCATCGAGCGGCGCTCGCGCCACCGGCTGGGCAAGGTCACCGATCGCATTCACATCCTCGAAGGCCGGCAACTCGTCTTGCTCAACATCGACGAGGTCATCGCCATCATCCGCCGCAGCGATGAGCCCAAGGCGGCGCTGATCGCGCGATTCGCGCTCAGCGACCGCCAGGCCGAGGACATTCTTGAAATTCGGCTGCGCCAGCTTGCCAGGCTTGAGGCAATCAAGATCGAGCAGGAGCTCAAGGAATTGCGCCTGGACCAAACCCGGCTTGAGGAGATTTTGGCTAGCCCCACCGCACTGCGCCGCCTGATGATCAAAGAGATCGAGCAGGACGCCAAACAATTCGCCGATGCTCGTCGCACCCTGATTCAGGCCGACAAGAAAGCGATTGTCGAAATCAAGGTGATAGATGAGCCAGTCACTGTGGTGGTGTCCGACAAAGCTTGGGTGCGCGCGCGCCAGGGTCATGGCCATGAAGCCGCGAGCTTTGCATTCAAGGCGGGTGACGGGCTCTACGGCACCTTCGAGTGCCGCACCGTTGACACCTTGCTGGCGTTTGGCAGCAATGGCAGGGTCTATTCAGTGCCGGTTTCCGCGTTGCCCGGTGCGCGAGGCGACGGCCAGCCCCTGACCACTTTGATAGAGCTGGAGGCCGGCACCCAGTTGCAGCACTACTTCGCCGGTGCACCCGGCGCATGGTTGCTGCTGAGCAGCTCTGGTGGCTACGGCTTTCTGGCGACCGTGGAGAACATGACTTCGCGCTTGAAGGCTGGCAAGTCCTTCATCAGCTGCGGCGAGGGCGAAACTGTGTGCCGCCCATCGCCGGCCAACGTGGCGCCGCAAGCACCCGCGACCCACGTGGCGTGTGTGTCAGAGGGCGGTCGCATTCTCACGTTCGAGATCACCGAACTCAAGCCCATGGCCAATGGCGGCCGCGGCCTGATGCTGATTGACCTGGACGCCAAGGACACCCTGGCCGGTGCTGCGGCTTACACCCGCAGCGTGAAGATCTCGGGCATCGGGCGCGGCGGCAAGGAACGCGAGGAGACCCTGGAGATTCGTTCGCTCAACAACGCCCGCGCTGTGCGTGGCCGCAAGGGGCGCGCATCAGATTTTGGCTTCAAGCCGACCTCGGTTGTGCGGGTGGAGTAGCGGGCATTGGCTGCTTGCGCCTTGGCCGCAGGCGCGGCCAGGCTCCTCAGCTCACCTCGGCGATCAGCTCGATCTCTACGCAAGCTCCCATCGGAATCTGCGCCACGCCAAAGGCGCTGCGCGCGTGCGCGCCCTTGTCGCCAAAAACCTGGCCCAGCAGTTCGCTGGCGCCGTTGGTGACCAAATGGTGTTCGGTGAAATCGGGGCTGGAGTTGACCAGGCCAAGCACTTTGACGATGCGAGTGACGCGGGTGAGGTCGCCTACAGCGGCCTGCAAGGTACCCATCAGATCAATGGCCACCGCGCGCGCCGCAGCCTTGCCTTCTTCGGTGTTCATGGTCTTGCCGAGTTGACCCACCCAGGCCTTGCCATCTTTCTTGGCAACATGGCCTGAAAGAAAGACCAGATTGCCGGTGCGCACAAAGGGCACGTAGGCGGCCGCGGGGGTGGACACTGGCGGCAGCGAGATGTTCAATTCCTTAAGTTTGTCGTAGACGCTCATGTGGAGATCTCCTTGGGGTTCAGGAGATTGTAGAAGCCGGCGTCACCGTGACTGCCACTCGCAGTTTGTGCTTGGCCCCACCATGGATCACGCCGCGCATCGGCGAGACGTCCGAGTAGTCGCGTCCGGTGGCAAGTGTCACATAGTCCTGGCCCGGCGTGCGGTTGTTGGTGGGGTCCAGGTCTGCCCACTCGCCCAAGCTGCCGGGCGGGCCGGGCAGATACAGCGACACCCACGCGTGCGATGCATCGCTGCCCACCAGTCGCGGCCGGCCAGGCGGCGGCGAGGTGAGAAGGTAGCCGCTGACGTAGCGTGCCGGCAAGCCCAGGCTGCGCAGGCAAGCCAGCATGATGTGGGCAAAGTCCTGGCACACGCCTTTGCGCATTTGCAGCACCTGCAGGGCCGGTGTGCTGACGTCGGTGGCCTCAGGCTCGTACTCGAAGTCGCTGTGAATGCGCTCCATCAGTTCGCGTGCTGCTTCGATCAGGGGCCTTTGAGTTGCGAAGCTGGGTTGTGCGTAGGCCAGAAAGTTTTCATGGCGCGGCACATAGGGCGAGGCGAAGGCAAACTCGGCTGCCGGGTCATAGGCAGCCTGCCGGTGGTAGCGCATGCGCTCGCAGGCGTCTTCCCAGGGCATGTCGTTGCTGATGGGGCTGGGCTGCGTGGTGAGCACAGTACTGAGGGCTACCACCTCCAGCGTGTCGTGCTCGGAGTTGAGGCTGAAGAAAGCGCGGGTGTTGCCGTAGACGTCGAAGGTCTCGCTGCGTTGTGCGGGGGTCGGTTCAATGCGCAGTTCGTGGCTGAGCAACTGCTGGCGCACTGTGTGCGATGGCTTCAAGTGCGCCATGTGCTGCGCGGTTTTGACGGGCGGTGAATACGCGTAGTGCGTTTCATGCACGACGCGCAGCAATAGGGGGGGCGTGGCCGTGCTCAAAGTTATGCCCCAACGCTGTAGCGAGCGTCACCCGAGTGCGTGAAATAGCGCGAGCCCAGATTGTCCGAAAGCTTGTAAGCAGCATCGGTGCAGGTTTGGAGTAGTTCCAACAATCGGGCGTAGCGGCCCTGGGCATCGCGCTCACACAGCGCTGACAGCGACCACTTCTTTGGATCGGGCACGGTCAAGGCGATGTCGGGCATTTCACCCGGGGCGCTGCCGGCTAGCTTCGCAAGGCGCCCGCGCAGGGTTTGCGCCACCCAGGCCAGCGAGCGTGGGTTGTCGCGGTCCAGCAGCAGCAGGTCAAGCAGGGCGGGAATGTCGTGGCGCTGTTGGTAGCGCGCATGGAAGGTGATGGTGCTGTCGAACAAGGCAACCACGGCTTCGAAGCCGCCCTGGTCCAGCCAAGCATCTGTCTCGACTGCCCAGCCCAGCGCAGACGCAAGAAACCCCAGGCGTTCCAGATGCCGCCCGCTGGACAAGAGACGCCAGCCATCGTCGCGTGTCATGCGATCGGTCTGGGCGCCGGTCATCGCGGCGGTGTAGCCCGAGAGCGTTTCGAGTGCGCGTAAAGCCTCCACCGAAGAGTAGTCGCCGCCCTCGGTGAAAGCCTTGCAATCGCGCGTGAACCCTTGCTCTGCTCGAACGATCACGTTCCATTGCTCGGTAGACAGGCGTTCGCGCACTGCGCCGGCCGCGCCGCGCAAGGCGGCCAGGTTGAAGCCGACGCTGGTAGCGCCGGTGGCATCGCCCAAGGCTGCAATCAGTGAGCGCTCAAACACCCGGCGTGCCTGTGTCGCGGCGGGCACGGCAGGCACGATGAGGGCATTGTCCACCGCCATTTCGCTCAGCCAGGCCAGCAGTGGCTGGGATGATTGGTCTTCGCCGTTTAAGTTCTCGAGGGTGAGACGGGCCAGGCGTGCGCTGTTCTCGGTGCGCTCGGTGTAGCGACCCAGCCAGAACAGGTTTTCGCCGGCACGGCTGGTGACACTGCGGCTGCGGTGAGCAACGCTCGCTGCTGGCTGGTCGTGATGCAGCAGCGTGGTGGTGTCAACTTCGCCTTCGGTGAGCACCCAGGTGTCGGCGCTGCTGCCGCCGCGCTGCATGGAGGCGATGTCCAGGGTCGTGCCGGCGATGCGGGTGAGGCCACCCGGCAGCACTCGCCAGGACTGAGGGCCGTCTGACACCGCGAACACGCGCAGCATCATGGAGCGCGGGATGATTCGCTCGCCAGCGAGGGTGTGTTTCCAGGTAGGCATCTGCGACAGAGGCAGATAAGCTTGTATGGTGTGTAGATCGGCTTCACGCACGATGCGACCTGTCCATTCGTCCAACTCGCGGCGCGAGAGTGATTTGCCGAGCACGGCCCCGGCGGTTGCGGTGCCGTAAGTGGGCTTGATGACACTGCTGGCCAACTGCGGCAGCACCGACTGCATCGCAGCGCGCTCACCGCACCACCAGGTGTCCAGTGAAGGCAGGAGCAGTTCTTCATCCAGCAGGTGGCGCGACAGCGCGGGCAGAAAGCCCAGCATCGCGGTCGATTCGAGAAAGGCCGAGCCCGGTGCATTGGCCACGAGCACATGGCCTGCGCGTATGGCCTGCAACAGGCCGGGCACGCCCAGGTGCGAGTCCGCGCGCAGCTCCAGCGGATCGAGGAACTCATCGTCCAGGCGTTTTAGCATGCCGTGTACCGGCTCAAGCCCCTGAAGCGTCTTTAGGTAGAGGCGCTGGTCGCGTACCGTGAGGTCGCTGCCCTCGACCAGGTCCAGACCCAGGTAGCGCGCGAGGAACGCGTGCTCGAAATAGGTTTCGTTGTAGGGCCCGGGTGTGAGCAGCACAATGCGCGGCTCGCTGTCGGCCGGACACATGGCACGCAAGCCGTCGGCCAGGGCGCGATAAGTGGCGGCCAGGCGTTGGACCTTGAGTTCGCGAAACGCCTCGGGGAACATGCGCGAGATGATGAGGCGGTTTTCCAGCAGATAGCCCAGGCCCGATGGTGCCTGAGTGCGCTGGGAGACCACCTGCCATGAGCCCGCTGGGTTGCGCGCCAGATCGAATGCTGCAATGTGCAAGTGGGTGCCGCCAGCGGGTATGACCCCGTGCATGGTGCGCAGATAGCCAGGGTGGCCTTGCACCAGCGCGGGCGGCAGCATGTTGGCGGCCAGTAGCTGCTGCGGGCCGTAGACGTCGGCCATGATTCGGTCCAGCAGCTTGACCCGCTGCAAGACGCCGGTCTCGATCTGCTGCCAGCTCTGCGGTGAAATGATCAGCGGGAATAAATCGAGCGACCAGGGGCGCTGCGGGCCGTTGGCATCGGCATAGACGTTGTAAGTGACACCGTTGTCGCGCACCTGCCGCTGCAGATTTTGCGTGCGCCGGTTCAGATCGTCGAAGCCTTCGCGGCCGAGCTTGTCGAAGAATTGCGACCAGGGGGCAGCAGGCAAGGCGGGCACCGGCGCACCCGGCACAGCTGCTGCGCCGCGCAATTCGTCATAGTGTCCGGTGGCGCAGGGCGGCGCCAGAGATGCGGCAAATGCCGCGGGCGTCTCCTGGGCGTGCGCACCGAAGAGTGATCCAGCCGGGTCGTTGTGATTATCCACGTCGGGGCTATTGTCACACCCTCAAGGTCGCGCCATCTTTGCGGCTTCGATCAAATCGAGGGCTTGTTGCATGTGGACGACGTTGCAGCACTATCAAGGTGCATGCATCGCGCGGGGAAACTGCTCGATCGGGCCGTGCTCTGAAGCACAATCGGGCATGGCTTCGAATCCTCTTTCAGCGCCCTCATCGGCTCCACCCATCGATCCGCTCTTGCTGACTTCAGCGCGCGTCGTGACTTTCGACGGGCAGCGGCTGCTCACCAATGCCAGCGGCTTCTTCTTTGAACGTGGGGACAGATTGTTCCTGGTGACAAGCCGGCATGTGATGATCGACGAGCCAAGCAGGCATTTCCCCGATCGCATCGAGATCGAGATGCACATTGATTCGCGCAACATGACGCAGTCCACCGGATTTTCAATGCCCCTGTACCGCGACGGCAAAAGCGTGTGGCATCAGGGCAGCGACACTGGCGGCGAGATCGACGTGGCGGTGATCGAGATTGAACGCAATGCCTTGCCTGCCACTTCTGTGTACCGCGCCTTCACGCCCAAGCATCTGTGCAACGCAAGCGATTCGGTGCCGCTTGGCGCATCGCTGCTTGTGGCGGGCTTCCCCTTGGGCTTTCATGATGCGCTGCATCACCTGCCCGTGGTGCGCCACGCAGTCAACGCTTCCCCCTTCGGCTTGCGTTTCCAGGGCAAGGGTTATTTCCTGACAGATGCCAGAACCCATCGCGGCACCAGCGGCGCGTCCGTGGTGATGCGAGCGTCTGCGCGTGCCGACGGGCTGGGCGAATTGCCTTGGCTGTTGCTTGGCGTGCATTCATCGCGCATGGATGTGGGCACCCGCGATTTGAAATTGGATGAAGCCCTTGGACTCAATTGCGCCTGGTACGCTGACATTCTGCTGACCTTGACAAGGGATTGAGGAGGGCGGGGTTCATCTGCCTGTTTGACGGGCATGCCCCATCCGCACCGCATGAATACTGGTCCTGTGATAACTTTCCAGCGTTAACCAACAGACTTGTCCACAGGCGCAGTGGATAAGCGGCCACCGGCCAATGTCAGCTTTGGCGAAGATCCAGCGTGAAAGGAAATTCTTTGCTACCCGCCACATTGACGCTCGCCTGTGGTATGTGCACGGCGCCCGGCGTGTGGCCCATGCGGAAGAATCGCGCCAGTCGGCGGCTCTCGGCCTCATAGGAGTTGACCGGAAAGCCTTCGTAGTTGCGCCCGCCCGGATGGGCCACATGGTATTGGCAGCCGCCCAGTGAGCGCTTCATCCAGGTGTCGACGATGTCGAACACCAGTGGCACATGCACGCCGATGGTGGGGTGCAGGGCAGATGGCGGCGCCCATGCCTTGTAGCGCACACCGGCCACAAACTCGCCCGCAGTGCCTGCGCTTTGCAGGGGCAGCGCGCGGCCATTGACGGTGATCACATGGCGGCTCTCATTGAGCCCGGTGACGCGCACCTCGATGCGCTCCAGCGATGAGTCAACATAGCGCACCGTGCCGCCCGCAGAGCCTTCCTCGCCCATCACATGCCAGGGTTCCAGCGCATTGCGCAGCGTGAGCTCGATGCCCATCGAATCGACTTGGCCGACCAAGGGAAAGCGAAACTCGAAATGCGGCGCGAACCAGGCTTCATCGAATGCATAGCCGGCCTGGCGCATCTCTGTCAGCACGTCATTGAAATCCATCCGCACAAAGCTGGGCAGGAGGAAGCGATCATGCAACTGTGTGCCCCAGCGCGTCACATTGGCGCGATAAGGCTGTTTCCAGAAGCGAGCCACCAGCGCACGAATCAGCAACTGCTGCGCGATGCTCATGCGCGCATGCGGCGGCATCTCGAAGGCGCGCAACTCCAGCAGGCCCAGGCGGCCGGTGCTGCTGTCGGGCGAGTAGAGTTTGTCGATGCAAAATTCACTGCGGTGTGTGTTGCCGGTGACGTCAACCAGCACATTGCGCAGCGTGCGGTCCACAATCCACGGCGGCATTTCTTCGCCATGCTTCTCGCGACTGTGCTCGATCTCGCGCATTGCAATTTCCAGCTCGTACAACTGGTCATTGCGCGCCTCATCGACGCGCGGCGCCTGGCTGGTGGGGCCGATGAACATGCCCGAGAAAAGATAACTCAGCGATGGATGGTTGTGCCAGTACAGCAGCAGGCTGGCCAAGAGTTCGGGCTTGCGCAGGAAGGGTGAGTCAGTGGGTGTTGCGCCGCCCAGCACAAAGTGATTGCCCCCGCCGGTGCCGGTGTGGCGCCCGTCTGTCATGAATTTTTCCGCCGACAAGCGCGTCTCAAATGCGGCCTGATAGAGAAACTCGGTGTGCTGCACCAGTTCGCCCCAGTTGTGGGCCGGATGAATATTGACCTCGATCACGCCGGGATCGGGTGTGACCTGCAGGAGCTTCAGCCGGGTATCGCGCGGCGGTGGATAGCCTTCGAGAACGATTTTCACGCCCAGCGATTGGGCCGTTGCTTCGATCGCAGCCAGCAAATCGAGATAGTCTTCCACCCGGGCCAAGGGCGGCATGAAGACATAGAGCAGGCTGCTCTTGGCGCCGGTCTGTTCCGCCTTGGGCCCGCTTGCGCGGCGCGGATCGCGCGCCTCCACACACAGCGCGGTGCGTGAGAGCCCCTTGGCTGATTCACGCAGGCGCGGCGCAACCTGCGCTGCTTCAGGCGTGACGGGTGCGCTGACGCCAGGGCTGAGCGCATAGCGCGCCTGAAGGGTCTCTGGCTCGGGCAGGCTGTCGCGCGGTGCAGTCGGGTCGCGCTCGATCAGGTAGGGCAGGTCGGTGGGCTTGGCCCAGGGCAGGGAATCGAGCGGCAGGCGCAAGCCCATGGGCGAGTCGCCGGGGGTTAGCAGGAGGCGATCTTCGCGTAGAAACCAGGGTTGGGTTCGCCATGCGGGGCCGTCGGGCTCGTCCTCATCGCGCGGCTGCAGCGGCAGCACGTAGCCAACCTCGGCTTCAAGCTTTTGCTCGAACACGCGGCGCAGGCGAACGCGCTCCATCTCGTCGTCCAGGTGCGAATCGAAAGCGTCCACATTGACCGGCAGACGGCGCTGGCGCCACTGGTAGTAAAAGCTGTCCTCATAGCCGGGCCGGATGAATTGGTCAGTCAGGCCCAGGCGCTTGGCGAGTGTGCAGATGAATCGCTTCGCGTCATCGCTGGTGTAGTGGGCGCTCTCGCGCTCATCGGCGAACAAGGCAGGGTTGACCCAGGCCGGTTGGCCGTCGGTGCGCCAGTAGATTGACAAGGCCCAGCGCGGCAACTGCTCGCCCGGATACCACTTGCCTTGGCCGAAATGAAGAAAGCCGCCGCGGCCGTATTCGTCGCGCAGCTTGTGCACCAGCTCGGTGGCGTATGCGCGCTTGGTCGGGCCCAGGGCGTCGGTGTTCCACTCAGCCGCGTCGCGATCTTGCGTGGCGACGAAGGTGGGCTCACCGCCCATGGTGAGGCGCACATCGCCGGCCTTCAATTCGCGGTCCACAGCTTCGCCCAGTGCCAGCACCTGTGCCCACTGCGCTTCGGTGTAGGGCTTGGTCACGCGCGGTGATTCATGGATGCGGGTGACCTGCATCTGGTGGTCAAACTCGACCTTGGCATCGTCCACCACGCCTTCGATCGGCGCAGCGCCCGAGGGCTGCGGCGTGCAGGCCAGTGGCACGTGTCCCTCGCCAGCCAGCAGGCCGGAGGTCGGGTCCAGGCCCACCCATCCGGCGCCGGGCAGATACACCTCGCACCAGGCATGCAGATCGGTGAAATCGACCGTGGTGCCGCTGGGGCCGTCCAGGGCTTTCACGTCGGGGGTGAGCTGGATCAGGTAGCCCGAGACAAAGCGCGCGGCCAGACCGCAATGGCGCAGAAGCTGCACCAGCAGCCAGCCGGAATCGCGGCAGGAGCCGCTGGCTTGCTCTAACGTTTGCTCGGGCGTCTGCACGCCGGGCTCCATGCGGATGAGGTACTTGATGTCATGCTGCAGCTTCTGGTTGATGCCCACCAGAAAGTCGATGGTGGCCACAGGCGTGCGATCAATCGTGTCCAGGTAGGCCTTGAGGCGTGGCGTGAGCGGCAGGGCAGCAAGGTAGGGCGCCAGTTCCTGAGCCACCAAGGCTTCGTACTTGAACGGAAATTTCTCGGCGCTGGGTTCAAGAAAAAAATCGAATGGGTTGTACACCGCCATCTCGACCACCAGGTCGACCGTGACCTTGAACTCAGTGGTCTTGTCCGGAAACACCAGTCGGGCCTGGTAGTTGGCAAACGGGTCTTGCTGCCAGTTGATGAAATGCTTGGCCGGCTCGATCTTGAGCGAGTAGGACACCACGTGGCTGCGCGAATGAGGCGCCGGACGCAGCCGGATGACCTGAGGCCCCAACTGCACAGGACGGTCATACTTGTAATGGGTGACGTGATGGAGTGCGGCATGTATCGACATGGGCGGATACTAGCAATTACGGGGCCTGATCCTGACAAATCGCCAACTTGAGCCCAGTGCGGGGCCAATGGCCGGGTCTGCTTGGTTATGCTGCGCGGCTCGAACGGCGCAGATGCATCACAACAAAAAATGGACTGGGGGAGGGTGGCTGGTGCCCGTGCTCTTGGGCACTGTGCTGGGCATCGCCCTGCAATTGCAGCAGCCTCGATTGTGGTCACTGGGTCATTACCTTTGGATTGTTGGGGCTGGCCTTGGCTTGCTGGCCGTGCGCTGGCGCTGCTGGCGCCTTGCCGCTTTGGCGCTGATTGCCGCCGCACTGCTGGGCTTTGGCCTGACGGGGCTGCGCGCAGCGCAGTTCGCTGAGCAGGCACTTGCAGCGCAGCTCGAAGGCCGTGACATCCGCATCACTGGCATGGTCAGCGCGATGCCTCAGCGCAACGAAGCGGGGATTCGTTTTCGATTCAAGGTGGACTCAGCCGAAATGGACGGGCAGGCCTTGCACCTGCTGCGGCATGTCTATCTGGGCTGGTGGGGCGCATCCGGTGCGCAAGACGCAGCGCCGAATGTGCGCCCCGGAGAACGCTGGAGCTTCAGCGTGCGCTTGCGCGCACCGCATGGCAACAGCAATCCGCATGGTTTCGACTACGAGCTCTGGCTGTGGGAGCAAGGTATTCAAGCCACAGGCTATGTGCGCGCCGGGCCGCGTGATCTACCGCCCCAACGCTTGCAGGACACCTGGCAGCATCCGGTGGAGCAGGCACGCCATGCGGTGCGCGCGCGCATTCTCGCGTATGTCGAGAACGCCAAGTCAGCGGGGCTGCTGGCGGCTTTGGTCGTGGGCGACCAGAACGCCATCGACAAGACCGATTGGGACATCTTCAGGGCCACCGGTGTCGCGCACTTGATGAGTATCTCGGGCTTGCATGTGACCATGTTCGCCTGGGCCGCCGCTGCGCTGGTGGGCTGGCTGTGGCGGCGCAGCGCGCGCCTGTGCATGGCATGCCCTACGCAGCACGCTGCCCTGATCGGTGGCATTGCATTGGCCGCAGGCTATGCGCTCTTCAGTGGCTGGGGTGTGCCTTCGCAGCGGACCATCTGGATGCTGGCCACCGTGGGGCTCTTGCGACTGTGGGGGCGGCGCTGGCCATGGCCGCCGGTGTGGCTGCTGGCCTGCGCGGTGGTCAGTTGCATTGATCCCTGGGCTTTACTGCAGGCGGGCTTCTGGCTGAGCTTTGTGGCGGTGGGCGTGCTCTTTGCCACCGATCCGGGTGGCGGTACCCATGCAGCCGAGGCGGACGACGGGGTCGGCGCGCGCGTGCCCCGCTTCATCAAGGCGGCACGCGCGATGATGCATGAGCAGTGGGTGGTGACGGTGGCCCTGACGCCTTTGTCGCTGTTGCTCTTTGGCCAGGTGTCTGTGATTGGACTGGTCGCCAATGCGATCGCGATTCCCTGGGTGACGCTGGTGGTCACGCCACTGGCCATGGCCGGTGTCCTGCTCTCGCCGCTGTGGAGTGTGGCCTCATGGGCATTGCAGGCTTTGGGCATGTGCCTGCAATGGCTGGCGGCGCTGCCCTGGTCTAGCGTGTCGGTGCCGGCCGCTCCCTTGTGGGCGGGGGTGCTGGGTGTCATCGGCGGGCTTCTGGTGGCGCTGCGCCTGCCCTGGCATGCGCGGCTGCTGGGCCTGCCGCTGCTGCTGCCGGTCTTGTTCTGGCAAGTGCAACGGCCGGCGCCGGGCGAGTTTGAGTTGATCGCTGCCGACATCGGCCAGGGCAACGCAGTGATCGTGCGCACGGCGCGTCACACGGTTTTGTATGACAGCGGCCCGCGCTATGGCACCGACAGTGATGCTGGCAGCCGCGTTCTGGTTCCACTGCTGCGCGCTCTGGATGAGCGCCTTGACATGCTGATGCTGAGCCACCGCGACATCGACCACACCGGCGGCGCGGCTGCAGTGCTGGCGATGCAGCCCACCGCCGCACTGACGGGCTCGCTGGAGGATGCTCATGAGCTGCGGGCCATGGGCACCTCCACCCGCTGTCAGGCTGGCCAGAGCTGGAGTTGGGACGGCGTGCGCTTTGAGGTGCTGCACCCGCAGGCTGCAGACTACGACCAGAAGGCCAGGTCCAACGCGATGAGCTGCGTGCTGCGTATCTCCACCGCCACACGGTCGGCGCTGCTGGCGGGCGACATTGAGCAGCCTCAGGAAGCGAGGCTGCTGGCGCAGGGCGTGCCACTTGCAGCCGATGTGCTGCTGGTACCGCATCACGGAAGCAAGACCTCATCGAGCGAAGCGTTCCTGCGCGCGGTGCACCCCACAATCGCGCTGGTGCAAGCGGGCTACCGCAACCGATTCGGCCATCCGGCCGCGCCGGTGGTGGAGCGCTACCGCATGCTGGGCGTTCGGATGATTGACACGCCGCGCTGCGGGGCCGCAACATGGAACTCCGCACGTCCTGAGCAGGTGGATTGCCATCGCCAGTCGGCCCGGCGGTATTGGCGCCACCGTGCCGATGCGGCCGACATCACCGATGCCGGTGACCAAAAAGAGCTGCCGTGAGTTTGATTATTGAACAAGGCCCGGAACTTGCTATCCTGTGGCGTGGAGATTAGCCTTTATGCATAAATTCGACGAGATGTGCAGCACCTTGCCTGGCGATGGACAGCTTCAGTTCCAGAGCCAGTCGCAAGGTGGGCGCAGCCAGCTTCAAATCCAGGGAGTGCGCGACCACTACAAGGGGTACACGCAGTGGCTGGCGCGCCAGACGCAGGAGACCATGCGCGCGCGTCGCGAAGAAGCCGAGATGATCTTTCGCCGTGTGGGCATCACCTTTGCTGTCTATGGCGCCAAGGACGAAGAAGGCGCGGGCACTGAGCGTTTGATTCCGTTCGACCTGATTCCCCGCATCATTCCGGCCAATGAATGGGCCAGCATGGAAAAAGGCCTGGTGCAGCGTGTCACCGCGCTCAATCGCTTCTTGCACGACGTCTACCATGAGCAGGACATCATCAAGGCCGGCATCATCCCGGCCGAGCAAATACTGAACAACGAGCAGTTCCGCAAGGAAATGATGGGCGTGTATGTGCCGCACCGCATCTACTCTCACATCGCCGGCGTGGACATCGTGCGCGCGCCCAATGCCAAGGGCGAAGGCGAGTACTACGTGCTCGAAGACAACCTGCGCGTGCCCAGCGGCGTGAGCTATATGCTGGAAGACCGCAAGATGATGATGCGGCTCTTTCCCGACCTGTTCAGTTCGCACCGGGTGGCGCCCGTCATGCACTACCCCGATTTGCTGCTGGAGACACTGCGCGCATCGGCCCAACCTGGCGCGCCCGACCCCACGGTGGTGGTGCTCACCCCTGGCATGTACAACAGCGCCTACTTCGAGCACGCCTTCCTGGCCCAGCAGATGGGGGTGGAACTGGTCGAAGGACAGGACCTGTTCGTCAAAGATCGCTATGTCTACATGCGCACCACGCGTGGCCCCAAGCGGGTCGATGTGATCTACCGCCGCGTGGATGACGACTTCCTCGATCCATCGGTGTTCCGCCCCACTTCCACCCTGGGCTGTGAAGGCCTGGTCGATGCCTACCGCGCGGGCAACGTGAGCATCTGCAATGCAATCGGCACCGGTGTGGCCGATGACAAATCCATCTACCCCTACGTGCCCAAGATGATCGAGTTCTACCTGGGCGAGAAACCGATCCTGAACAACGTGCCCACCTACATGTGCCGCAACAAGGACGACCTGGGCTACACGCTGGCAAACCTGAAAGACCTGGTGGTCAAGGAAGTGCACGGTGCTGGCGGCTACGGCATGCTGGTGGGGCCGGCCGCCACGCAAGCGGAGATCGAAGACTTTCGCAAGGCCATCGTGGCCAACCCGGCGGGCTACATTGCGCAGCCCACGCTGTCGCTATCGACTTGCCCAACCTTCGTTGAAAGCGGCATTGCGCCGCGCCACATTGACTTGCGGCCCTTCGTGCTGTCTGGCAAAGAGGTGCAGATGGTGCCCGGTGGCCTGACACGCGTGGCCCTGAAGGAAGGCTCGCTGGTGGTCAACTCGTCCCAGGGTGGTGGCACCAAGGACACCTGGATACTGGAGGTTTGAAGATGCTTTCACGAACAGCCGATCACCTCTTCTGGATGTCCCGCTACACCGAGCGGGCCGAGAACACCGCGCGCATGCTCGATGTGAATTACCAGACATCCCTGTTGCCACAATCGGCCGCAGTGGCCCAGGTGGGCTGGCAGGGCTTGCTCTCCATCAGCGAACTAATGCCCGCCTACACCGCCAAGCATGGCGAGGTGATTCCCCAGCAGGTGATGGAGTTCATGGTCAAGGATGAGAGCAACCCCTCTTCCATCGTCTCTTGCCTGAAGGCTGCTCGCGAAAATGCACGTGCTGTGCGCGGCTCGCTCACCACTGAAGCCTGGGAGACTCAGAACCAGACTTGGCTGGAAGTCAATCGCATGCTCAAAGCCGGCGAGTTCGAGCGCGACCCGGCTCATTTCTTTGAGTGGGTGAAGTTCCGCTCGCACCTCTCGCGCGGCGTTACCGTGGGCACCATGCTGATGGACGAGGCGCTGTACTTCATGCGCCTGGGCACTTTCCTGGAGCGGGCGGACAACACCGCGCGACTGGTGGATGTGAAATTCCACGCGGTGCAAAGCGATTTCTTCGGCGCGGCCAACGAGAAAGACCAGGAGTACGACTTCTACCACTGGAGCGCGATTTTGCGCAGCGTTTCGGGCTTTGAGATCTATCGCAAGGTTTACCGTGATGTGATCAAGCCAGAGCGGGTGGCCGATCTGCTTATTTTGCGTGCCGACATGCCGCGCTCCTTGCATGCCAGCCTCAATGAAGTGGTGAGCAATCTGGCCATGGTGGCCAACGACCAGTCATCCGAAACCCAGCGGCGCGCCGGCAAGCTGCGGGCAGACCTGCAGTACGGCGCGATTGACGAGATTTTGGCGACTGGCTTGCACGCCTTTCTCACCCAGTTTCTTGATCGAATCAACGAATTGGGCGTGCGCATCAGCCGCGACTTCCTCATACCGGCGCAGGCTTGAGCACACCCGATTCCGCCTTGAACCGGGGCCGCTTGCTGATGGAGCAGGGCCGCAAGCAGGAGGCCGTGCAGGCTTTTGGCCAGGCCTTGCGCCAGCAACCCCACAGCGTGGAGCCGCGCCTTGCCTTGTCAGAGGTTTGCCTGCGCATAGGCGATGGCTGGGCTGCGGCTGCGTGGCTGAGCGATGCGTGCAGGGTTGCGCCGCAGCAGGCGCAGTTGTGGCTGGATCTGGCCAAGTTGTTGGTGGCCCTCAAGCGCGAATCGGAGCTTGCACCGTTGTTGGGCGCGGCCACAGCTATTCACCCGCACAATGCACCGTTGTTGAACATGCAGGCCGAACTGATGCTGCATGCCCGGCAGTATGACCAGGCGCTTGCGCCGTATCGCGCGCTGCGCGTCTTGCAGCCGCAAGACCGAGTCACGCTTCTTCACTACGCGTTTTGTCTGGAGCAGACCGGCTCACTGGAACATGCGGCGGCAGTCTTGCGCGAGGCAATTGCCCATCATCCCGGCTTTATGGAAGCGCATGTCAATCTGGCCGGGCTCCTGTGGCGGCTGGGCGAGTTCGATGCCACGCTGATTCATGCGCAAAAAGCAGTTGAACTTGCGCCCACGCATGCCCATGCGGTGCGGGTGCTGGGCATGGCCTGGCTTCATCTGAACCAGCTTGAACAGGCGCAAGCACACTTGCGTCAGGCACTTGAATTGCAGCCCGGATTTTCCCTGGCCGAAGTCGATCTGGCTTTCGCGCTGCTGTCGGGTGGCCAGATGCATGAGGGCTGGCAGATGTACGGCAGGCGCTGGCGCGATGTGGAACGCATGCACAGGCCCAGCTTCTTCAGGGCCGAGCTTGAATGGAAGGGCCCCGCCATGCAGCCGCTGGCGGGCAAACGTATCGTCGTCTATTCGGAGCAAGGCCTGGGCGATCAAATTCAGTTCGCGCGCTACCTGCCCTTGCTGCAGCAACAGGGTGCCACGGTTTCAGTGCTGGTTCATGCCGAGTTGGTGCCACTGGTGCAAGCCAGCATGCCCGGCGTCGACTGCCTCACCGCTGCGCGCAGCCTGGAGATAGACCATCATGTGGCGCTGCTCGATCTGCCCATGCATCTCGATACCGGGCTGGGCAACATCCCCGCGCAAGTGCCTTACCTGAAAGCACCCGATGACAGGATGGCGCAGTGGCGCGACAAGCTCGCACCTTGGAGCGACAAACCGCGCGTGGGCTTGGCGTGGGCCGGGGCGGCCGCGCATGTGAACAACGCCAACCGTTCCATGTGGCTCAGTCAGTTGGCGCCTCTCACAGCGCTTGACACGCTGCAGTGCTTTAGCCTGCAAAAGGGTGACGCCGGGAAGTGGAGCGATGTGGTGGTGGATGGCGCCAAACTGGTAGACCTGACTGGGCACTGGCAGGACTTTAGCGACAGCGCCGCCATGCTCTCGCAGTTGGACCTGATCATCACCGTGGACACCGCCATCGCCCATCTTGCGGGCGCGCTTGGCAAACCAGTGTGGGTGCTGCTGCCGCCCAACCCCGACTGGCGCTGGATGCAGGCCCGCGATGACTCGCCCTGGTACCCGACGATGCGGCTGTTCAGGCGTGGGTTCAAAGAGAGCAGGGCGGCGCAGGTGGTGCGGGTGATGGAGTTGCTGCAGGGCCAGGGCGGATCAGTCTGGCAGGTATCGCGCGGTGGGCTACCATCTGCCTGTTCTTGACTCGCACATAGAGAGGCATCCCGTGACTTTCTTTGAATCCATTCGCACTTGCTTCACCAAATACGCCGACTTCAGCGGCCGGGCGTCCAGGCCCGAGCTCTGGTGGTGGGTGTTGTTCGTTGTGCTCGCGTCGATGGCCTTGGGTGTCATCAGCCACAAGGCTTCAGCGGCCTTCACGGTGCTCACTCTGTTGCCCTCCTGCGCGGTCACCACACGGCGGCTGCATGACACCGACAGAAACGGCTGGACTCAGTTGCTGGGGCTCATTCCCATCGTGGGGCTCATTCTGATGATCGTCTGGTGCACCCAGCCGGCCAAGGAGCCCAATCGCTTCAGTGCTCAGCCGCCGGCGCAAGGCTGAAGTTTCTTCACTGCCTCGCTCAGATTGAGCCGCGCCTGCGCTTCGCGTGTGGTCTGAAAATACGCCGTGTGGTACAGGGGTGAGTGGTCCAGAAAGCTTTGCAGGATGAGCGAGCGGCGCTCGCGAAAAGCCTCCAGTGGCACATGGGCATATTCAGCACGTACCTGCCGCTCGAATTCATCGTAACGCTGTGCGGGCGCACCCAGGATGGACAGGTCCACGTCCACCAGCAGCATTGCATCAGCCTCGTCGGGCACGGCCGCATGCCGCGTGTGCATCACCAGCGCGTGCACGCGATCGGCCACCTGCACACTCACGCCTGCAGCCAGCACACTCTGGTGCGCCCACTGCGCGCTGCGCAACTCGTTGTCGCCGCGGTGTGGGTCATAGAAGGCATCATGGAACCACAGCGCCAGGGCCACTTCACCGGGCTGCTCGGCCAAGCTGCGCACAGCCTCAAACTGCGACAGGCATTCGCTCAGATGCTGCATGCTGTGGTAGTGGCGATGCGGCTCGCTCCAGCAGGCGATAAGTTGGCCATGCAAGACTTCATCGCCTTTGGCAGCGCCGACATCGCGCCAGGCACCGTGCCACGAATCAAGGTGGACGTTCATGATGGGCGATTGGCAGCCACAGCCTGTTTGACCTCGCGGCCCAGCTCGATCACCGCCATGGCGTAGTAGCTTGACCAGTTGTAGCGGGTGATGACGTAGAAGTTTTCGGTGCCCGCGACATACTGCGGCGATACGTCACCGTTCTGCAGCTCCACCAGCGCCAGCGGGCCCTTGTGCGTGAGTGCCTCGCCTTCCAGCATCGCGCCCTTGGCCATGAAACTCTCAACGCTGAAGGTCGGCAAGATGTCTGGCGCCAGCAGCGCTTCTTTGTCCAGCCGCTGCATATCAAAGCTTACCGGGTAGTGCGTGGGCATGCCGGTTTGCCAGCCATAGCTCTTGAAGTAATTGGCGATGGAGCCGATCACATCGGCTGGGCTGCGCGCGAGGTCGATGCGGCCGTCGCCGTCAAAATCCACCGCCCACTTGACCCAACTGCTGGGCATGAACTGGGGCATGCCCATGGCGCCGGCGTAGCTGCCCAGCGGGGCCATCGGGTCCACGCCCATGCGGCTTTGCAGGGAGAGAAACTGCTCCAGCTCACCGCGAAAATAGGCGCTGCGCTCGGCAGCGCGAGGATGCGTCGGCGGGAAATCAAATGCCAGCGTGGCCAGCGCATCGATCACGCGAAAGTTTCCCATCTGCTGGCCATAGATGGTCTCCACGCCGATGATGCCCACGATCATCTCTGCCGGCACGCCGTATTCCTTTTCGGCGCGCTCCAGTGTGGCCTGATTGAGCTGCCAGAAGCGCATGCCTGCGTCGATGCGCACCGGGTCAATGAAGCGGCTGCGATAAACGCCCCAGTTCTTGGGCGTGCCGGCGGGTGCTGGCTGCATCAGTTTGACGACCACCGGCAGCAGCTTGGCGCGCGCCATGGCTTTTCGCACCCACGCCGGGTCGAGGTCGCGGCGTGCAGCCATGTCATCGGCCCATCGCATCACCTCCTGATTGCCTGCATAGGGCACGCCTTGATGGGCGGCACGTTCGGCCGTGCGGGGCTTCTTCTTGTTCTTTGATTTTCCGTGGCTCGCGGGCAGTGCAAGAGAGCAGGCCAGTAGCATGCAGGTGGCAAGGCAGACGTGTCGGATCAATGTGGGTTTGAGCATCAGGAGGGCCAGGCAATTTGCCTGAATTCTCGCGCAAGCAGCTTGAGCTGGATGCCAGATGAAGGCGCATAGCGTTGGCGTTCCAGTTTGAGCAGCCATTGCGCCAAGGTGGCGGCACGGTCACCAAAGTGCGATGTGACGGCTTGCGCAATTTGCCGCGGGGCGGCTGTGGGGGGCAGTTGCAGGCCGCTGCGCTGCAGGCGCCGGCGCACGCGGGCCAGCAGGCGCAGCCAGGGGTCGTGCTGGCTGCGCTCCCACAAGGTCCATAAGGCGCCGGCCAGGGCTGCCAGCACGATCAGACCCAGCAGCACATAGCTGAGGTCTTCCCAGCTCGGGGTCTTGAAGCCCAGGTTTTTGAGCAGATCGAGTTGCTTGCTCTGGGTGTAGTTGAGCACCCACTGGTTCCAGCTATTGTTCAGCGCCTCCCAAGCGGCGCGCAGGCTGGCTGCGACGTTGGGCGTCATCACATTGCCAAAGGCGGTGGCGATCACACCGCGCGGTGCCAGCAGCCGCTGGAACGAACCCGTGCGGCTAGGTGCCACGGCCGAAGTCGGGTCCACCCGCACCCAGCCCTGGCCGGCCAGCCACACTTCGGTCCATGCATGTGCGTCGCTCTGGCGCACCACCCAGAAGCCGTCCACTGCATTGCGCTCACCGCCCTGGTAGCCGGTGACGATGCGCGCCGGTATGTTCATGGCACGCATCAGCACCGTGAAGGCTGATGCAATGTGTTCGCAAAATCCTTCCTTGCGGTCGAACCAGAATTCATCGGCCGTGTGCTGGCCGTATTCACCGGGGCTGAGCGTGTATTGGTAGCCGCCCCGGCGCAGGCGGTTCATGGCTGCCTGCACCAGGCCAGCAGGGCCGGCAGCGGCCGCCTGCGGGTCGCGCATCAGCTCGGCGGCCAACTCCAGCGTGCGTGGATTGAAGCCGGGAGGCAGGTCAACGTAGTCGGGCAGCACAGCCGCAAGGTTGTTGCGCGGGCCATGCCGAAAGATCGGATAGCTCTCGGCGCTGTAGCGCAGCAGGTCGGTGACCGGTCGGCTGCCAATCCATAGCAATTCGCTGGTCATCAGCGTTTCCATGCCCACGACTTTGGGTGGGCTGGCTGCCGCGTCCAGCACCATCAACCAGGGCCGGTTGCTCGGCTCCAGCGTCACTTCATAGCGCACAGGTGTGCCCAGCACCTGAAGCTGGGCATTGCCCATCGACGGTGCAAAGCGCGAGCCCAGCCTGCGTTCCAGCGAGCGCCATTCGCGCCCGTCGAAGTTCGACAGCACCGGCCCACGAAAATACAGGTCGCTTTGCTGGGGTACGGTGCCCTCGAACTTGATGCGCATCGCGATGCTGTCGTCCAGCACCAGGTTGGCGATGTTGCCCACCTGCATGGTGGTGGACAGGCCGCTGCGCCCGCTCATCGCATCGCTGGGTATGCCCCACAGCGGCCCGATGCGGGGGAACAGCACGAACATCGCTGCCATGATGGGCGCGCCCAGCAAGGCCATCCATCCGGCGGTGCGTGCGGCGGCCATCAAGGGTGGCTTGCCAACGGGCATGTGGGCATTGACCAGGGCCGTCATCAGGCCCAGCAGGCCCAGCAGCATGGCTGCTGCCGTGAGCAGCGACTGGGAGAAGAAGAAATTGGTGAGCATCGTGAAGAAGCCCAGGAAGAAGATGACGAAGATGTCGCGCCGGGCGCGCAGCTCCATGGTCTTCAAGGCCATCAGCACCACGATTAGCGTGACACCTGCGTCGCGACCCAGCACCGTGCGGTGGGTGGCCAGCGTGGCAACCAGCGTGACGGCGAGCAGTGCGAGCAGCCACCACTTGCCTGGCAAAGGCCGCAGCGTGATGGCCAGCCAGCCGCGCCACACCAGCACCGATGCGGCCAGCGCGCTGCACCACAGCGGCAAATTGCCCACCTGCGGCAGCACCACCCAGCCGATCACCAGCAACAGAAACAAGGTGTCGCGGCTCTCGCGCGGCAAGGACTTGAGCCGGGCCAGCGGATGAAGTGCGGCGTCGCTGCGCCTGGGTGTGGCTAGCATGTGGCCAGCACCTCCAGGCAGCGGCGCTTGTGTACTTCGCCGCTTGCGGGTTTGACCTCTTGGCCCGGCACGCGCAAGCCGTAGTCCAGCCCCAGGCGGTCGGCCTGCAAGACCCAGGCCGCCAGGCGAGAGAGTTTGTGCTCGATATCCAGGTGGCCGGCCTGCGCGTAGTCCAGCCAGAGCTCGTAGCGTTGCGTCTGCTGAGTGTCGCGGCTGACCAGCTCATCGGACTTGGCGGCTTTTTTCCAGACCACCAGCTTGAGCGGATCGCCGCGCCGATACGCGCGCACGCCTTCGAACTCACCGGAGCCCTGCGGCCGCGCACTGCCCGCACCGCCGGCACGCGGCTCACCCGGTGGCAGTTGCGGTGGAAAAGGCTCAGGTGCGGGATAGACCAGCACCTGCGCGGCCGGCCGCCACACGGTCCAGACGCGGAAGGTGCCCAATGGAAATCTGGTTTCCGCCGTGAGCGCAGGCACCCTGTGCAGGCCGCGCCGCTGCGGCTTGAATGCCACATGCACCGTGCTTTGCCCCAGCGCGGGCACATCGGTCCAGACCCAGCGGTCCTCATGCGTGGCATCGACCATGGCCAGACCGATGCCGTGGCGTGTGGATGAACGCTCATTGGTGAGCACGATGGTCACCGTGGCACTGGTGCCGGCAAACTGCGGATCAGGCGCCAGCAAATTCATGCAGAGCCCGCGCAAGGTGCCGTGCGCCACATGCATGCCCACCACGCCACTGCCCGCCAGGAGGAAGGTGAGCAGATAGCCCAGGTTAAGCTGGTAGTTGATGGACCCCACCAGCAGCACGATCAGCGTGACCCCCAGCATGAAGCCTGGCCGGGTTGGCAAGATGTAGACCGTACGCTGGGTCAGCGTGATGCTGTCCGACAGCGGCAGCCGGGCGTGCCACCATTGGCGAAATCGCCGGCGGACGAAGCTGAAGGGGTTAAGGGTCAGGGTGGGCATGGGGTCTGACCACAGCAAGCTAAACCAGCTCCAAAGAACAAAGCCAAACCCGATTTCATGGCAAGGCCACCGCCTCTAGCATCGCCCTCACTTGCTCAATCGGCCCCCGCCCCGCATCGCCCACTGGAATCAGCCGGTGCGCGATGGTTTGCGGCAAGATGGCTTGTACGTCGTCTGGGGCCACGTAGTTGCGACCACTGAGCAGGGCTTGCGCTTTAGCGGCGCGAACCACCGCGATGCCGGCTCGCGGCGAGAGGCCTTGCAGAAACCACCGGCCCGAGCGCGTGGCAGCCATCAAGTCTTGCACATAGTTAAGCAGCGGATCGGCCGCGTGCACGTCCATCACCTGTTGCTGCAAGGCTTGCAGATCGGCGGGCGTGAGGGTGCTGCGCAGCGATTCGACCATGCCGCGGCGATCGGCGCCGTTGAGCAGCTCTCGCTCGGCGGCCCGGTCAGGGTAGCCCAGCGAGATGCGCATGTGGAAGCGGTCGAGCTGCGACTCGGGCAGCGCGAAGGTGCCCAACTGATCGTGCGGGTTTTGCGTGGCGATCACAAAGAAGGGGGAGGGTAGTGGCCGGGTCTCGCCTTCGATCGTGACCTGCTTTTCTTCCATGGCTTCGAGCAGCGCACTCTGGGTCTTGGGGCTGGCCCGGTTGATCTCGTCGGCCAGCAATACCTGGGCGAAAATCGGACCGGGATGAAAGACGAAGATTTCCTTGCCGCGATCGTAGATGGACACGCCCGACAAATCGCTGGGCATCAGGTCGGCGGTGAACTGCACCCGCGAAAAATGCAGACCGAAAGAGCGTGCCAGCGCATGGGCCAGGGTGGTCTTGCCAACGCCGGGCACGTCTTCGATCAACAGGTGACCGCCCGCGAGCAGGCAGGCCACGCAATCCTGCACCTGGGCGGGCTTGCCGACGATCACCGTGTTAAGCTGATCGAGCAGCGACTTGAGTATTTGTGGTGCATCCATGAGGCAAGACGTTATCCGAAATCGCGTACCGATGAGCAAAGCAAGTGAATAAAACCGGGTATTTCACGCACTCCGATTGCAGGCGGCACGAAATGGGGCCGGGGCATCCCGAATGTCCCGAGCGGCTGGACGCCATTGAAGACCGCTTGCTGATCACCGGTCTGGGCGACGCACTGGACCGGCGCGAGGCACCGCTGGCTTCGGTGCACGACATCGAGCTGGCCCATGACAAGCTGCATGTGGCGGCCATGCGCGGCCTGGGCCAGGAGCTGGCAGACGACATCGCCGCAGGCGGCCGGGCCTATAGCCAGATCGACGCTGACACTGTGATGAACATCCACACCTGGCCCGCCGCTTTGCGTGCCGTTGGTGCGGTGCTGGCAGCAACCGATGCGGTCATGGCGGGCGAGTTGGAGAACGCCTTCTGCGCGGTGCGCCCACCCGGCCACCATGCCTGCCGCGACCATGCCATGGGGTTTTGCTTCTTCAACAACGTGGCGGTGGGGGCGCAGTACGCGTTGCACCGGCATGGCCTCAAGCGTGTGGCCATCGTTGATTTCGACGTGCATCACGGCAATGGCACCGAAGACATCCTGGCTGGCGAGGACAGGGTGTTGATGGTCAGCTTCTTTCAGCACCCCTTCTACCCCAACACCGGCATCGAGCCACGCGGCGCCAACATGCTCAATCTGCCCGTGCCGGCCTACACCCGGGGCATGGACATCCGCGAGCTGATCGTGCAATCGTGGATTCCTCGGCTGATGGATTTCAAACCTGAGCTGATCTTCATCAGTGCCGGCTTCGATGCGCACCGCGAAGACGACTTGGGCCAGCTTGGCCTGACCGAGCAGGACTACATCTGGATCACCTCGCGCATCAAGGACGTTGCCAACGCGCATGCCAAGGGCCGCATCGTGTCTTCGCTGGAAGGCGGCTACAACCTCAGCGCCCTGGGGCGCAGCGTGGAGGCGCACATCCGCGTGCTGTCCGATCTGTCGCATGGATGAAATCGACAAGCTGATTCGCGACCTGGGCCATGCGAGTGTGCTGCCGCAACTGGCCGCGCTGCTGGGCGGCTTGGCCCTGGCCTATGGCTTGAGCTGGTTGGCCGGACGCGGGCGGGAATCCGACTCGGTGTGGTTTGGCCGTGCGATCGTCGATGGCCTGTTGTTCCCGCTGCTGGCGCTGGTTTTCGCCTATGCCAGCTTGCTGGCGCTTGCGCAGCGCCAGCCGCTGGCCTTGCTCAAGCTGGCGGTGCCCATTCTGATTTCGCTGGCCGGCATTCGCCTGTTGGCCCGGGTGATGACGGTGGTGTTCCCGGGGCCGGGCCTGGCGCGGCTGGTTGAGCGCCTGTTCTCCTGGCTCGCCTGGCTCGCTGCCGTGCTCTGGATTTTGGGGCTGCTGCCACCGGTAATGGACGAGATGGACACCATCCATTTCAGTTTCGGCAAGTCCAAGGTCAGTCTGCTGGCCATCGCGCAAGGCGTGCTCTCATCTGGCTTGGTGCTGGTGCTGGCATTGTGGTTGTCAGCCACGCTGGAGCGGCGCGTGTTGCGAGAGGCTGTGACTGATCTTTCCCTGCGCAAGGTCGCGGCCAACACCATCCGCGCGCTGCTGGTGCTGGTGGGTCTGCTGTTCGCACTGTCCGCTGTGGGGGTGGATCTCACCGCCTTGTCGGTACTGGGCGGCGCGCTCGGCGTGGGCTTGGGCTTCGGGCTGCAAAAGCTCGCGGCCAATTACGTCAGTGGCTTCGTCATCTTGTTCGAGCGCTCGCTTCGCATCGGCGACACGGTGCGGGTGGACAACTTCGAAGGGCAGGTGATGGACATCAAGACCCGCTACACCTTGATTCGATCGCTTACTGGCCGCGAGTCCATCGTGCCCAACGAGAAGCTCATCACCGAGCGCATCGAGAACCTGTCCCTGGCCGACCCGCGAATTTTGTTGACGGTGGATGTTGCAGTAGGCTACGACAGCGATGTGGACCAGGTGCAAGCCATCTTGCTGCAAGCGGCCAGCGCCTGCACCCGCGTACTGACCGATCCGCCGCCGGCCGTGCGCCTGGCCAAGCTGGGCTCGGACGGGCTGGAGTTCACCCTGCTGTTCTGGATCGACGATCCGGCCAAGGGCCAGCTCACAGTGCAGTCAGAGGTGAATCTGAATGTGCTCAAGGGTCTGCGCGCGGCGGGGGTGGAGATTCCCTTTCCGCAAAGGGTGGTGCATATGAAGGTGCAGCCTGGCCGCGCTGCTGAGATACCGTGAGTCATTTCAGCGCATCAGCGAGGGCAACCACAAGCTCAGCTGCGGAAAAGCGATCAGCACGATCAGCATCAGCACCATGCCGCCGACAAAGGGCCAGCAGCCCCGAAAAATCTGCCCCAGGCCGACTTCGGGCAGCAGGGCGTTGAGCACGAAAAGGTTCATGCCAACTGGCGGTGAGATCAGGCCGATTTGCACGATCATGACGATCAGCACGCCAAACCAGACCGGATCAAACCCCAGACTGGTGACGATGGGGAAGAACAGCGGAATGGTCAGCAAGACCATGGTGAGTTCTTCCATCACCGTGCCCAGCACCACGTAGATCAACATCATCGCGGCGATGATCATGATGGGCGACAGCCCGAGATGCGTGATCCACTCTTTCAATTCACCCGGCATGGTGGTGAGATTGACGAAGTTGGCGAACATGGTTGCTGCGATCAGCAAGGTGAACAGCATGGCCGTGGTGCGGGCCGATTCGACCAGCACTTGGAACAAGATGGCCCAGGTGAGACGGCGCCGTGCCAGCGCAAATAGAAACGCACCAGCCGCGCCAAAGCCGGCGCCTTCAGTGGCGGTGAACAGGCCGCCATAAATGCCGCCCAGCACCACAAACACCAGGAGCAGCACGCCCCAAATGCCGCGCAAGGCTTGCCAGCGCTGCGGCCAGGTGCTGCGTTCGCCTGGTGGTGCGTGCTCCGGGTCGCGAGCGGTCATGAGCGCGATGACGCCCATCAGCACGCCTGTGGTGAGCAAGCCTGGAATGACGCCCGCAGCGAACAGTTTGCCGATGTGGGTTTCGGTGATGATGCCGTAGATCACCATGATGGTGGACGGCGGGATCATGATGCCCAGCGTGCCGCCTGCGGCCATGGCGCCGGTGGACAGCGACGCGCTGTAACCCAGTTTGCGCATCGACGGATAAGCCACCCGGCTCATCGTGGCGGCGGTGGCGATGGACGAGCCGCAGATGGCGCCAAAGCCTGCGCACGCGGCCACAGTGGCATGCGCCAAGCCGCCGCGCAGATGGCCTACGAATGCATAGGCCGCCTGAAACAACTCATGGGCCAGACCGGCGCGCGCCACGAAGTTGCCCATCAGGATGAACAGGGGAATCACCGACAGGGTGTAGGCAAAGCCGGTCTCTTGCACCACCTGGGCGGTGCTGGTCAGCGCGGGCAGCATGCCGCGCGTGGTGGCCATGCCGATGAATCCGACCAGACCCATCGCGAATGCCAGGGGAATTCGAAGCAGCGCGAGCGCGAAGATCGCGGCAAAACCAAGCAAGGCCTCTATCACAGCGCAGCCCCTTCGCCTTCGGCCAACTGCCTTGGCGGCTGGCCAGCCAGCGCCAGGTGCAAGAAGCCTGTCACGCCGCAGAGCACGGCTATCGCGTAGATGAAGGGCGCCTTCAGTAGCTTGAGCTGCGGTGTGGTCTCGCCTGCATCAGCAAACTGGCCGGCGGTGCGCCACATCAGCCAGGCCACGCCCAGCAGCATGGCCGCGCAGGCCAGGTTCACGATCACCGACTGCACCCGCCGCGCCCAGGCCGGCAGATAGGCGTCGAGAGAGTCAAAGGTGACATGCTCTCCCCGGCTGCTGACCAGCGGCAGAGCGGCGAAGATGACCGCCACCATCAGCAACTCGGTCAACTCCAGCGAGCCGGGGATGGATTGGTCGGCGAACTTGCGGCCCAGCACATCGAAAAAAGTCAAAGCCATGATGGCGAACAAGGCCGTGGCAGCCAGCAGTGCGCAGCAAAACTCAAGCAGCTTTTTCAATGGGGAACCTTCGATCGCCCTCAAGAAGGGCGCGAGACCGAAGCAGCATGGGCGGTATTATTTTTCCGCCTTGGCAATTTCAGCGCGGAACTCGGCGATCACCTTGGTGGGGTCTTTCAGGCCGCGGCCCTTCGCATCGGCAATCCACTTCGTCTCAAGAGGTGCGGTCTTGGCCTTGATCTCGGCCACAAACTTGGCGTCGGCCTTGACCATCTGGACATTGTTGGCCTGCATCAAGGCGATGGCACGGCGGTCTACCTTGTCCCAGCCGCGACCGAAGATGCGCGCCGCGTTCTCACCGGACACCGAATCGACGATCTTTTTCTCGTTGGCGCTGAGCTTGTCGTACTTGGCCTGGTTCATCATGAAGATGAAGCTGGTGTTGTACAGGCCTCCGGGGAAGAGGGTCGCGTGCTTGATGATCTTGTCGATCCGGAAGGACTCGGTGGATTCAGCGGGAAACAGCGTGCCGTCCATCACCCCGCCGGCGAGCAACTCATAGGAGTCGGGCGCCGGCTTGAGCGTGGAATTCATGTTGAGCACCTTGGAGATTTCATTGACAATGCCGCCGCCGACTCGCCACTTCAGGCCTTGCAGGTCTTCCACCTTGGTGATGGGCCGCTTGGTGTTGAAGATGATGCCAGGGCCATGGGTGAAGTAGGCCAGCACCTTCATGCCCTGATTTTCGGCGCCAAACGCAGGGTACTTGGATGCGATCTTGTTGAACGCCACCGAGATGGACTCGGCCGAGTTACCCAGGAAGGGCATCTCGGCCATGGTGGGCAAAATGAAGCGGCCGGGCGTGTAGCCGTGCACGGTGTAGGACACATCGGCAAGGCCATTCTTGACTGCGTCCAGCGTGCCAGGTGCGGCCGACACACCGCGCGGCAAGATGTTGCATTTCATCTTGCCTGTGCTGGCCTTCTCCACCTGATCGCACCATTCCTTTTGCGCCGAGCTCAGCGCATGCGCGGGTGGCAGCCAACTGGACACGGTGAACACGGTCTGGGCCGCAACAGGGCCGGCAATGAGGGCTGCGGCCACGGACACGGACAGTGCGAATCTTTTCATTGGAAACACTCCTTGGATGCGATGGCCTGACTGTAAGGCCAGCCAGAGTCATGAACGGTCCAGACTTACCCGGATTGGCCATTTAACGTGGGTGGTCATGGCAATGCTCTCGTGGATGTCAGGGAGATGTCAGCAGGCCTATAATTGCCCAGCCGAACGATCGTTCTTTTACTACTTCCTTGTTCCTGTGACCGAGGTCAAATGGCCGGACGCAGTGCAACATAGAATCGAATCAACGCAAAATTCAATTCCCCAACCTTAGGAGCCGCAAGCATGAAGGTCCTCGTACCTGTCAAACGTGTGGTCGACTACAACGTGAAAGTCCGGGTCAAGTCGGACAACACGGGCGTCGACATCGCCAACGTGAAAATGAGCATGAACCCGTTTGACGAGATCGCCATCGAAGAAGCGATGCGGCTCAAGGAAAAGGGCGTGGCCACCGAGGTTATCGCGGTTTCCTGCGGCGTGGCCCAGTGCCAGGAGACCCTGCGCACGGCCATGGCCATCGGCGCTGACCGCGCCATTCTGGTTGAAACCACCGAAGAGCTGCAGCCCCTGTCGGTGGCCAAGCTGCTAAAGGCGATTGTCGACAAGGAACAACCCGGCCTGGTCATTGTGGGCAAGCAAGCCATCGATGACGACTGCAACCAGACCGGCCAGATGCTCGCCGCCCTGTGCGACCTGCCCCAGGGCACCTTTGCCAGCAAGGTCGAGATTGTCGATGGCAAGGCCAACGTCACGCGCGAGGTCGATGGCGGCATGGAGCGCCTGACGCTCACGCTGCCGGCCATCATCACCACCGACCTGCGCCTGAACGAGCCGCGCTACGTCACCCTGCCCAACATCATGAAGGCCAAGAAGAAGCAGCTTGATGTTTTCAAGCCAGCCGACCTGGGCGTGGAAATCAAGCCCCACCTCAAGACCCTCAAGGTCGTCGAGCCGCCCAAGCGCTCAGCCGGCATCAAGGTGGCCGATGTGGCCGCGCTGGTGGACAAACTCAAGAACGAAGCAAAGGTGATCTGAGATGGCATCCCTCGTAATTGCAGAACACGACAACGCATCCATCAAGGGCGCAACCCTCAACACCGTCAGTGCCGCGATCCAGTGCGGTGGCGACGTACACGTGCTGGTGGCTGGCCACAATGCAGGGCAAGCAGCCAAGGCGGCGGCCCAGATCGCCGGCGTGGCCAAGGTCATCCATGTGGAAGGCGAACACCTGGGCCACGGCCTGGCCGAGAACATGGCCGCGCAAGTGCTGGCCATCGCCGGCGCCTACAGCCACATCCTCTTCCCGGCCACCGCCAGCGGCAAGAACATCGCACCGCGCGTGGCGGCCAAGCTCGACGTCGGCCAGATCAGCGACGTCACCAAAGTGGACAGCCCCGATACTTTCGAGCGCCCCATCTACGCGGGCAATGCCATCGCCACGGTGCAGAGCCTGGACGAGAAAAAGGTCATCACCGTGCGCACCACCGGCTTTGATCCGGCCGCTGCCACTGGCGGCAGCGCCGCAGTGGAGAGCGTGGCTGCCGTGGCTGACAGCGGCAAGAGCACGTTCCAGGGCAATGAGATCGCCAAGATGGACCGGCCCGAACTCACCGCAGCCAAGATCATCGTCTCGGGTGGCCGCGCACTGGGCAGCGCCGAGAAGTTCAATGAAGTGATGACGCCACTGGCCGACAAGCTGGGCGCCGCGCTCGGTGCCAGCCGCGCCGCAGTGGATGCCGGCTACGCACCCAACGACTGGCAAGTGGGCCAGACCGGCAAGATCGTCGCGCCACAGTTGTACATCGCCGCGGGCATCTCAGGCGCCATTCAACACCTGGCCGGCATGAAAGATTCCAAGGTGATCGTTGCGATCAACAAGGACGAAGAAGCGCCGATCTTCAGCGTGGCAGACTATGGCTTGGTCGCCGACCTGTTCACAGCAGTGCCGGAGTTGGTCGCGGCATTGGGATGAAACCCTTGCCATAAGAAACCTGTCATCCCGGGCTTGACCCGGGATCCACTTTTCGCGCACCCAGATGCCTGCTCCCGCACCCCACCGGACGCAGGCATCTTCAATTCAAGGCCGCATTCCTGGAGACCCAACGTGAGCTACACCGCCCCCGTCAAAGACATGCTGTTCGACATCCGGCATCTGGCCGGCATTGACGATATTGCCAAAATGCCAGGCTTCGAGGAAGCCGGCTTCGACACCGCCCAAGCCGTGCTGGAAGAAAGCGCGAAATTCACCGGCAACGTGGTCGCTCCGCTCAATGCGGAAGGCGACCGCAACCCTTCAAGCTGGGCCAAGGGCGAGGTCACCACCACGCCAGGCTTCAAGCAAGCGTTCTCGCAATTTGTCGAAGGTGGCTGGCAGGGCTTGCAGCACCCGGTGGATTTTGGCGGGCAGGGTTTGCCCAAGACCATAGGCGCGGCCTGCGGCGAGATGCTCAACTCGGCCAACCTCAGCTTCGCCCTGTGCCCCATGCTCACCGACGGCGCGATCGAGGCATTGATCACCGCTGGATCGGACGAACTCAAAGCGGTGTATCTGGAGAAGCTGGTCTCAGGCCAATGGACTGGCACCATGAATCTGACCGAATCGCAGGCCGGCTCTGACCTGGCCCAGGTGCGCACCCGGGCCGAGCCGCTAGCCGACGGCAGCTACAAGCTCTTTGGCACCAAGATCTTCATCACCTATGGTGAGCACGACATGGCGGAAAACATCGTGCACCTGGTGCTGGCGCGCGTCACCGGCGCGCCAGAGGGTGTCAAGGGCATCAGCCTGTTTGTCGTGCCTAAGTTTCTGGTGGGGCAGGGCGGCACCATCGGCGCGCGCAACGACGTGCAGTGCGTCAGCATCGAGCACAAGCTGGGCATCAAAGCATCGCCCACCGCGGTGCTTCAGTTTGGCGACCACGGCGGTGCGCTGGGCTACCTGGTGGGCCAGGAGAACCGCGGCCTGGAGTACATGTTCATCATGATGAACGCGGCCCGCTATGCGGTGGGCGTGCAAGGCATCGCGGTGGCAGAGCGCGCCTACCAAAAGGCAGTGGCCTATGCGCGCGACCGCGTGCAGTCGCGTCCGGTCGATGGCACGCTGGGCGCCAGCGCGCCGATCATTCATCACCCCGACGTCAAGCGCATGCTCATGACCATGCGCGCCTACACCGAGGGCTGCCGCGCGATGGCCTGCGTGGGCGCCGCCGCCTACGATGCGGCCCACCACCACCCCGACGCCGCCACGCGCAAGGAGAACCAGGCCTTTTATGAATTCCTGGTGCCACTGATCAAGGGTTTTTCCACCGAGATCAGCCCGCTGGTCGCATCGCTGGGTGTGCAAGTGCATGGCGGCATGGGCTTCATCGAAGAGACCGGCGCGGCGCAGTATTACCGAGACGCGCGCATCCTGCCCATCTACGAAGGCACCACCGCCATTCAGGCCAATGACCTGGTGGGCCGCAAGACCGCGCGCGATGGCGGCCAGACCGCCAAGGCCATCGCCGCGCAGATCGGCAAGACCGAAGCCGAACTCGCCAAGCGCGACAACCCCGATGCCCGCAGCATGTGCAAGCGCCTGGCTGGCGCACGCGCTGCATTTGTCGACGTGGTGGAATTCATCGCCGCCAACAGCAAGACCTCGCCCAATGCGGCGTTTGCCGGTTCGGTGCCTTACCTGATGCTGGCCGGCAATTTGATCGCAGGCTGGCAGCTAGCCCGCTCGATGCTGGTGGCGCAGGACCTTCTGGCCAGCGGCGAAGAGGCGCCCTTCATGGCGGCCAAGATCGCCACTGCACGTTTTTATGGCGAGCACATCTTGTCGCAAGCCCCAGGCATCCGCGACGCCATCGTCGAGGGCGCCGACAGCGTCACGGCGCTGGCGATCGAGGCGTTTTGAGCACTCTGCACACCCACGTAAAGGCTTATCTCATGTCCAGACTGCCCAAGGCTCTGCAAAATCTTTCGCTGCCGGTGATTGCCTCGCCGATGTTCATCGTGAGTAATCCCAAGATGGTCATCGAACAATGCAAGGCCGGTGTGGTCGGCTCCATGCCCGCGCTCAACGCGCGGCCCGCATCGCAGCTGGACGAATGGCTGCACGAGATCACCGAAACCCTGGCCGCCTGGAACAAGGCCCACCCCGATCACCCGGCCGCGCCCTTCGCCATCAACCAGATCGTGCACAAGAGCAACGATAGGCTCGACCACGACATGGCCATGGTGACCAAGTACAAGGTGCCCATCATCATCTCTTCGCTGGGCGCGCGCACCGATGTGAACGACGTCGTCCACAGCTATGGCGGTGTGGTCCTGCATGACATCATTAACAACAGCTTTGCACGCAAAGCCATCGAAAAAGGCGCCGACGGTCTGATTGCGGTGGCCGCTGGCGCAGGCGGCCATGCGGGCATCAAGAGCCCCTTCGCGCTGATCCAGGAAATCCGCACATGGTTCGACGGCCCCTTGGCCTTGAGCGGCGCCATCGCCACCGGCGGCGCCGTCCTGGCCGCACAAGCCATGGGCGCCGACTTCGCCTACATCGGCTCGGCCTTCATCGCCACCCATGAGGCCCGCGCCACGGATGCCTACAAGCAGGCGATTGTCGAATGCAACTCGGACGACATCGTCTACTCCAGCCTGTTCACCGGCGTACTGGGCAACTACCTCAAGCCCAGCATTCGCGCTGCCGGCCTCGACCCAGACAATCTACCTCTGGGCGACAAGAGCACCATGAACTTCGGCGGCGACGACCCCAACAGCCGCGGCAAAGCCTGGAAAGATATCTGGGGCTGCGGGCAAGGCATTGGGGCGGTGACTGAAATCACCAGCGTGGCGCAGTTGGTGGCACGCCTGCAGCGCGAGTACCTCGAAACCCGCGAGCGACTGCTGGGCCAAGCGGGCTTTGTCACCGTGAGCTGATGGACACGGTGAAAATCCCGCTGGCGGCTCTCAAGGGCCGCGGCTCGGCGCTGGATTTTCCGCATCGGTTCTCCGTCGACACGCGGCACGCTTTCGATGATGGCTGGGACACACTGCAGACCGAGCACGCCCAAGGCGCCGCACCGCCGCCCACGGAAGTGATCTGGGAAGACGCGCGCAGCATCATCACCAGCAACGACTCACCCGACGTTTACTTCGAACGCGCCGTCAACCCCTACCGCGGCTGCGAGCACGGCTGCATCTACTGCTACGCCAGACCCAGCCACAGCTACCTCAACCTCTCGCCCGGCCTTGACTTCGAAACCAAGATCATCGCCAAGCGCAACATCGCGCAGGTGCTGCGCCAGGAGATTTCGCGCAATACCTACCAGCCCAAGCTCATCGTCATCGGCTCGGTCACCGACTGCTATCAACCGGTGGAGCGCGAGCTGCGCCTGACGCGCTCTGTCATCGAGCTGATGCATGAGACGCGACACGCTTTTACGTTGGTCACCAAATCCAGCGGCGTCGAACGCGACCTGGACCTCATCGCCCCCATGGCGCAGCAAGGCCTGGTGTCGGTGATGGTGACCATCACTACACTCGACGCCGATTTGAGCCGCAAGCTAGAACCCCGCGCCGCCGCGCCACACCGGCGCCTGCGCCTGCTCAAGACACTGGCCGAGCATGGCGTGCCCTGCGGCGTGAGCCTAGCGCCGCAGATACCTTTTCTGAACGACGACATGGAGCAAGTGCTGCAAGCCGCCTGGGACGCAGGCGCCCGCAGCGCCTTCTACCACGTGCTGCGCCTGCCCTGGGAAGTCAGCCCCCTGTTTCGCCAGTGGCTGCAAGTGCACTACCCGCAACGCGCCGAGCGCATCATGGCCCGCGTGCAGGAGATGCACGGCGGAAAAGACTACGACAGCAACTTTGCCAACCGCATGAAAGGCTCAGGCATCTGGGCGCAGTTGATCGCTCAACGATTTGAGAAGGCCTGCGGCAGGCTGGGGTTCAACCGGGAGCATGTGGCGCTGGATACCGGCGCGTTCAAGCGGCCGGGCGGGCAGGGGCAGGGGATGTTGTTTTGAGGTGGCGGCATGCAATGCTGGCGGGCCGTACCCACCGCGGTCATGCCACTGCTGCGGGTGTCATGCCCCCAATGACACCAAGTCGACCAGGGCGGCAAAGACTACGACAGAAACGTCGCCAAACGCATGAACGGCCCAGGCATCTGGGCCCAGCTGATCGCCCCGCGCTTTGGCGGAGCAGTTGCCGCAGGCAGACCGGGGGAAGACATTCCTGCACTACGTGGCGGCCAAAATCACCCGCCTATTGCCCCCGTGGCTCCCGCCAGAGAGGCTCACAATGGTGGGGTAACTGCCGGATTTAGGATCAAGAACTTGGATGGTGTTTCTTGAGAGAGCCACTTGGTTGTGAGCACTGCTTTTTTTTAAACCGCTGTGCTAGCATGTAGATCCCGCAACGGATATCCAATCGTTTTTATGATCCACATGCAAATCGCCCGCTGGGGCAACAGTCTGGCCGTGCGTATTCCGGCTGAGTTTGTTCGTCAGATCGGCGCCAAAGAGGGCGATCGCTTGCGGGCCCATGTGGGTGCTGATGGCGCGCTTAACCTTCGTGCGGCCACCTGGAGCCGAAAGGCTTTTGCGCAGGAGCTTGCCACGAGCAGCAAGAGCATGCCCTTGGGTGCGTCGGTCATCGGGCAGCTGCGCCAAGACGCTCGCTACTGATGCTGTACGTCGACACCAGTGTGCTGGTGGCTTTGTGCACCCACGAACGCAAGACGGCGGATGTCCTCAAGTGGTATGCCGCTTGCCGCCATGAATTGGTATCGGCTACCTGGTGCGTGACTGAATTTGCCAGCGCGCTGGGTCTCAAGCAGCGCACCGGCCAACTGGCGCCCGAACAAGCCCAAGCTGCGTGGTCGCAGTTTGAACGTATCTGCGCCAACGACCTGCAATTGCTGCCGGTGCAAGCGCCGATTTTTCACCAGGCCGCCATGCTGATCCTGAACGCATCAGCCGGTCTGCGCGCCGGCGACGCCTTGCACCTGGCGTGCACCATGGATGCCGGGGCGAAGTCGATGGCGACGCTGGATCTCGCCTTGGCGGAAAGTGCCAGGCAGTTCAACGTGAAGTCGGTTGCGATTTAGGGACAGAAATTGGCGGCGCGAGGTGGATTGCGATGCCAGCCCACAACCACGGCAACTCACGCGCTGAAAAACCCCTTGAGCTTGTCGGCCCAGCTCACTTCGCCGGGTGAATGCTTGGCGCCGCCCTTCTTCAAAGACTCATCGAAGTCTTTGAGTAGCTTGCGTTGATGCTCGGTGAGTTTGACGGGTGTCTCCACTGACACGTGGCAGTACAAGTCGCCGGGGTAGCTGGAGCGCACGCCTTTGAGCCCCTTGCCGCGAATACGAAACTGTTTGCCGGCCTGGGTGCCTTCGGGGATGTCGATGGCGGCTTTACCTTGCAGGGTGGGCACGTCGATCTCGCCGCCCAATGCGGCGCGGGTGAAGCTGATGGGCACGACGCAGTGGAGGTCGTCGCCGTCGCGCTCGAAGATGTCGTGCTTCTTCAGGCGAATCTCGATGTACAGGTCGCCCGGTGGGCCGCCGTTGGTGCCGGGCTCGCCATTGCCTGCGCTGCGGATGCGCATGGTGTCGTCGATGCCGGCGGGGATTTTGACTTCCAGCGTCTTTTGCTTCTTCTGCTTGCCCTGGCCGTGGCAGGTGCTGCAGGGTTCGGCGATGATCTTGCCACTGCCGCGGCAGTGCGGGCAGCTTTGCTGCACGCTGAAAAAGCCCTGGCGCATTTGCACCACGCCCTGGCCGTGGCAGGTGGCGCAGGCCTTGGCCTGGGTGCTGGGTTTGGCGCCTGAGCCCGTGCAGGTGGCGCAGTGTTCCCATGTGGGAATTCGGATTTGCGCCTCTTTGCCGAAAGCGGCTTCTTCCAGGGTGATCTCCATGGCGTAGGACAGGTCGCTGCCTCGGTAGACTTGGCGACCGCCACGTCCACCGCCGCGCTGGCCAAAGACGTCGCCGAAGATGTCGCCGAAGGCTTCTGCGAAACCGCCAAAGCCTTCGCCGCCTGGGCCGCCTCGCATGTTGGGGTCAACGCCTGCATGGCCGTGCTGATCGTAGGCCGCGCGTTTCTCCGCATTGGAGAGCATCTCGTAGGCTTCCTTGGCTTCCTTGAACTTCGCCTCGGCGCCTTTGTCTTCACCCTGATTGCGGTCAGGGTGGTGCTTCATCGCGAGCTTGCGATAAGCCTTCTTGATGTCTTCTTCCGATGCGTTCTTTGGAACGCCCAGAACTTCGTAATAGTCTCGTTTGGTGGCCATCGTGGTCTCAGGTCATTGATGCAAAACGCCGCGTTGACGTTTTCCCCTTGAGGAAAACAGATCAACGCGGCGAGTCAATGCGGCATTGCGCGCCCGCTATCAGCCCTTCTTGACTTCCTTGACTTCCGCATCGACCACGTTGTCGTCGGCGGGTTTGCCAGCGGCTGCTTGGGCGCCCCCAGCCGCTCCGGCACCGGCACCGGCCGCTTGCGTGGCCTGCTGCGCCTGCATGTCGGCGTACATTTTCTCGCCGAGCTTCTGGCTTGCGGTCATGAGGATGCCAGTTTTTTCCTCGATGGTGGCCTTGTCGTCGCCCTTGAGGGTTTCTTCGACGTCCTTGAGTGCGGCCTCGATTTTTTCTTTCTCGTCGGCATCAAGCTTGTCGCCGTATTCGGTCAGGCTCTTCTTGACGCTGTGCACCATCGCCTCGCCCTGGTTCTTGGCCTGCACGATTTCAAGTTTCTTGCGGTCCTCGGCGGCGTTGAGCTCGGCGTCTTTCACCATCTTCTGGATTTCTTCCTCAGAGATGCCAGAGTTGGCCTTGATGGTGATCTTGTTCTCCTTGCCGCTGGCTTTGTCTTTGGCGCCCACATGCAAAATGCCGTTGGCGTCGATGTCAAAGCTGACTTCAATCTGGGGCAGGCCGCGCGGTGCCGGCGGGATGCCTTCCAGGTTGAATTCGCCCAGCAGCTTGTTGCCGGTGGCAATTTCGCGTTCGCCCTGGAAAACCTTGATGGTCACGGCCGGCTGGTTGTCGTCGGCGGTGGAGAAGGTCTGAGCGAACTTGGTGGGGATGGTGGTGTTCTTGGTGATCATCTTGGTCATGACACCACCCAGGGTTTCAATGCCCAGGGACAGCGGGGTCACGTCCAGCAGCAGCACGTCCTTGCGTTCGCCGCCCAGCACCTGGCCTTGAATGGCGGCGCCCACGGCCACGGCTTCGTCGGGGTTGACGTCCTTGCGCGGCTCTTTGCCGAAGAGTTCCTTGACGATCTCCTGCACCTTGGGCATGCGGGTCTGGCCACCCACCATGATGACGTCGTGGATGTCGGCGATGGACACGCCGGCGTCCTTGATGGCGGTGCGGCAGGGGCCCAGCGTGCGCTCAAGCAGTTCATCGACTAGCGATTCGAGCTTGGCGCGGGTGAGCTTGATGTTCAGGTGGCGCGGGCCATTGGCATCGGCGGTGATGTAGGGCAGGTTGATGTCGGTCTGCGAGTTGCTCGACAGCTCGATCTTGGCCTTCTCGGCCGCTTCCTTCAGGCGCTGCAGGGCGAGCACGTCCTTGGAGAGGTCAACGCCCTGGTCTTTCTTGAACTCGCCGATGATGTAATCGATGATGCGCTGGTCGAAATCTTCGCCGCCCAGGAAGGTGTCGCCGTTGGTGGACAGCACTTCAAATTGCTTCTCGCCATCGACGTCGGCGATCTCGATGATGGAGATGTCGAAGGTGCCGCCGCCCAGGTCATAGACAGCGATCTTGCGGTCGCCTTTTTCCTGCTTGTCCAGGCCGAAGGCCAGGGCCGCTGCGGTGGGCTCGTTGATGATGCGCTTGACGTCCAGCCCGGCGATGCGCCCGGCGTCCTTAGTGGCTTGGCGCTGGCTGTCGTTGAAGTAGGCCGGCACGGTGATCACGGCCTCGGTGACAGCTTCGCCGAGGTAGTCTTCGGCGGTCTTCTTCATCTTGCGCAGCACTTCGGCGGAAATTTGCGGCGGCGCCAGCTTCTTGCCACGCACTTCGACCCAGGCATCGCCGTTGTCGGCCTTTGCGATGGTGTAGGGCATGAGGTTGATGTCCTTCTGGACTTCTTTTTCCTCGAATTTGCGGCCGATCAGGCGCTTGACCGCGTACAAGGTGTTCCTGGCGTTGGTGACGGCCTGTCGCTTGGCCGAGGCGCCCACGAGAATTTCGCCATCCTCCTGGTAGGCCACGATGGACGGCGTGGTGCGCGCGCCTTCGCTGTTTTCAATGACCTTGGGCGTGTTGCCCTCCATGACGGACACGCACGAGTTGGTGGTGCCCAGGTCGATGCCGATGATTCTGCCCATGAGTTTTCTCCTTAACTTGCGGCTGCTACAGCCAATTCAATTTGATGTGGGTTACTTGTGGATAAGCTGTGAGGTTTCAAGCTTTTATTTTGAGGCCGAGACAGTGACCAAGGCTGGCCGCAGCACGCGCTCAGAGATCTGATAGCCCTTTTGCAGGACGCTGACCACAGTGTTGGCTTCTTGTGTGGAACCTGGGGGCAGCGGCACCACTGAGATGGCCTGATGCTGGTGGGGGTCGAACTTGGTGCCTTGGGCCGGATTGACTTCCAGAACCTTGTTGCGCTCAAGCGAGCCTTTGAGCTGGGCCAGTGTGACCTTGGCTCCTTCGCGGATCTGCTCGGGCGTGGCGTCCTTGATGGCCAGCCCGGCCTCCAGGCTGTCGACGACGGCCAGCATGCTCTCGGCAAAGCTCTCCACCGCGAACTTGCGGGCCTTGGAGACTTCTTCATCGGCTCGGCGGCGGGTGTTTTGCATTTCAGCCTGGGCACGCAGGTATTGCTCGGCCAGCTCGGCATTTTTTGCCTGCAGGTCAGCCAAGTCGGCCTGGGCCTGGCTCAGTGGGTCGGGGCTGGTCGGGGCCTGACCGGCGTCTTGGCCCGCAGTGGACGGCTGCAGTGAAACGGGGTCGAGTGTCGGTTCAGTCCGTTGGGTGTCTGACATGTTTGTTGGATGGAAAATGAATGCTGCGCAGCAGCTTGGGGCCGCCGCGGTCTTTTCAAGGCTGGCGCAAGCGCTTCAATTGAAATAAGTGCGCAAGTGGCCGGAGGCGCGCTTGGTCGGGGGCGCGACCACGGGGCTGCCCCGACGCGGTGCAGGCCGGCCTTCAGGCCACCTGTAGCAGCTCGACGTCGAATTTCAGTGTTGCGTTGGGTGGGATCACCCCGCCCGCACCGCGCGCACCATAGCCCAATTGGGGCGGAATGATCAGCGTGCGCTTGCCCCCGATCTTCATGCCGGCGACACCCTCGTCCCAGCCCTTGATGACCATGCCCGCGCCCAGTGAAAAAGCGAAAGGGTCATTGCGGTCAAGGCTGGAGTCGAACTTCGCGCCCTGCTGGCCATCGTTGAAAAGCCAGCCGGTGTAGTGCACATGCACTTGCTGGCCCGGCTGGGCCTGGGCGCCGCTGCCCTCGGTGGTGTCGTGGTACTGCAGACCGGAGGTGGTGGTGATCATAGGGTTTCCTTTGGGTTGGAATGGTGCGGGCAATCAGGGCCGCGCAGTGTGCGTGTCTGTGCCGACGGGTCGCGACGCAAGAACTTCGCCGTGAAGCCGGTAGGCAAGTGTAAGGCGAGTCATCGCGCGCGCATCTGGTGCGCACTATTTCTTGCGGGTCTGGCCGGCGACCCACTTGCTTGCGAAAGCCGGCAGATCGCCCAGGCGCTTGAGCAAGTCAGAGCCCACCGGGGTGACGATGTAGCCGTCAGCGCCATGATTGAGCATGCCGGCCTCGCGCAATTCCTTGATGCGGGTATTCAAGGTGTTGGGTGTGATGCCGCCCACGCTGTCTTGCAGCAGCCGAAAGGTCTGGGCGTGGCCGTCACGCAGCGCCCACAGAACACGGATGGCATAGCGCGACTCCAGCAGCCTGAGCAATTGGCTGATGGCCGCGTTTTCCTTGGAACTCATTGCCGCTGCTCCTCATGCCGATGTTGTTTTGTTTGCTCTGGCGGGCATGCGAGTGTACGCGCCAATTGCTACGCAAACAATAGCAGTAGAAGGGCAATTTGCGTTGGAGCGCGCGCATGCATGCGGCGGGGATCTGGGGGCGGCGGGCGGCGCAGCGGTTCAATCCAGGTGCCCTAAAACCGAAGCAGTCAGGGCAGTCAACTGCGAACTCTAAGCGATTAAATTCGGGCGCGCAATATGCGTGCCTACCAAACATGAGAGCTATGCACGTTTTCACTGATAAAGTTTTTCGCTCTTGTTTTTATCTACCATTGACTTACAGTGGGCACATAAATTTACTCATTGGTCTGTCGTTCCTCGCGCTGTGTAGTACGTTAAGCAAGAGACGGCGGAAGTGCAGAAGTCTTTGAACACCCCAGGAGGTTCCATGGATGTAGTGCGCAACTTTCTCTCAAGATACGAGCAAACTCGCGAAGAAGAAATCTCGCTTGAGGAGTACCTCGACCTGTGCAAACGAGACCCGCTGGCCTATGCCACCGCGGCTGAGCGCATGCTCAAGGCGATTGGCGAACCCGAGCTCGTCGACACACGCCATGATCCCCGCCTCTCTAGGATCTTCGGCAACAAGATGGTGCGCATCTACCCGGCCTTCCGGGACTTCTACGGTCTGGAAGATCCCATCGAACAGGTGGTGTCGTGTTTCCGCCATGCTGCCCAGGGCCTGGAGGAGAAAAAGCAGATCCTCTACCTGCTCGGTCCCGTCGGCGGCGGCAAGTCCTCCATCGCAGAGCGCCTGAAGGCCCTAATGGAACAAGTGCCCTTCTATGCCCTGAAGGGTTCGCCGGTGAACGAGTCGCCGCTGGGCTTGTTCAACAATGCCGAAGACGCGCCGCTGCTTGAGCAGCAGTACGGCATCGCGCCGCGCTACCTGCAGCGTGTCATGTCGCCCTGGGCTGTCAAGCGGCTGGAAGAGTTCGGTGGCGACATCCGGAAATTCCGCGTGGTCAAGCGCTTTCCGTCCATCCTCAAGCAGTGCGGCATCGCCAAGACCGAGCCGGGCGACGAGAACAACCAAGACATCTCCTCCCTGGTCGGCAAGATCGACATCCGCAAGCTCGAAACCTACGCCCAGGACGATCCCGACGCCTACAGCTACTCCGGCGGCTTGTGCCTGGCCAACCAGGGCTTGCTGGAGTTTGTGGAAATGTTCAAGGCGCCCATCAAGGTGCTGCACCCTTTGCTCACGGCCACCCAGGAGGGTAACTTCAAGGGCACCGAGGGTTTTGGCGCCATACCATTCGATGGCATCGTGATGGCCCACTCCAACGAGAGCGAATGGAAGGCGTTTCGCAACAACAAGAACAACGAGGCTTTCCTTGACCGCATCTACATCGTCAAGGTGCCCTATTGCCTGCGCGTCACCGAGGAAATCAAGATCTACGAAAAGCTGGTTCGCAACTCATCTCTCAAGGACGCGATCTGCGCGCCCGGCACCTTGCGCATGATGGCCCAGTTCGCGGTGCTGACCCGACTGAAAGAGCCGGAAAATTCCAGCATCTTCAGCAAGATGCAGATTTACGATGGCGAGAACCTCAAGGACACCGACCCCAAGGCCAAGAGCTACCAGGAGTATCGAGACTACGCCGGCGTGGACGAAGGCATGACCGGCGTGTCCACCCGCTTTGCATTCAAGATCATCTCCAAGGTGTTCAACTTCGACTCCACCGAAGTCGCGGCCAATCCGGTGCACCTGATGTATGTGCTGGAGCAGCAGATCGAACGCGAGCAATTTCCGCCCGAGACTGAACAAAAATACCTGGCCTACATCAAGGAGCACATGTCGGCTCGGTACGCGGAATTCATCGGTAAGGAGATCCAGACGGCCTATCTGGAGTCGTACTCCGAGTACGGCCAGAATATCTTCGACCGCTACGTCACCTACGCCGATTTCTGGATACAAGACCAGGAATTCCGCGACACCGACACCGGTGAAATTTTCGACCGCGCCGCGCTCAATGCCGAGCTTGAAAAAATCGAGAAGCCGGCGGGCTTGTCCAACCCCAAGGATTTCCGCAACGAGATCGTCAACTTCGTGCTGCGTGCCCGGGCCAGCAATGCCGGCAAGAACCCAGTGTGGACCAGCTATGAAAAGCTGCGCACGGTGATCGAGAAGAAGATGTTCTCCAATACTGAAGATCTGCTGCCAGTGATCTCCTTCAACGCCAAGGCCAGCGCGGACGAGCAGAAGAAGCACGAGGACTTCGTCAACCGCATGGTCGAGAAGGGCTACACCCACAGGCAGGTGCGGCTCTTGTGCGAGTGGTACCTGCGGGTTCGCAAGAGCTCTTGAGTCTTCCATCTTGATCTTGGAGAAAGCGACCCAGTGTCTTCATCCAATGCCCGACCGGAGAGACCCATGCTCCATCAAGTCATCGACCGGCGCCTGTCGGGCAAGAATAAGTCCATAGGCAACCGCGAGCGCTTCTTGCGGCGCTACCGCGAACAGATCCGTGAGGCGGTGCGCAAGGCCGTAGGCGACCGCGGCATCCGCGACATCGAACAGGGCACCGACATCACCCTGCCCAAGCGTGATGTGACCGAGCCAATATTCAGCCACGGTGCGGGCGGCAACCGAGAGACCGTGCACCCGGGAAACCGCGAGTTTGTGCGGGGCGACCGTATCGCGCGGCCTCAAGGCGGCGGCTCGGGCGGATCAGGGCAGGGCGCATCGGCTGATGGTTCGGGCGAGGACGATTTCGTCTTTCGCATCACCCGCGAAGAGTTCATGAATTACTTCTTCGACGATCTGGCGCTGCCGCGCCTGATACGTACCGAGTTGCTGGCCGATGCACCTGAATGGAAAGTGCGCCGCGCGGGTTTTGTATCTGAGGGCAACCCCACCAGTTTGCATGTAGTGCGTTCGATGCGGGTTGCTTTGGGGCGGCGCATAGCGATGGGGGGGCAGGCGCGCACCGAACTGCGCGCGCTCCAAGCGCATTTGCGCCAGATAGAAGCCTTGCAGCACACGCCGCCGACCGAGATCGCAGCGCTCAAGGCCGAGATTGAAGTGTTGCGCCAGCGGCTCAAGCGCGTGCCCTTTCTCGATCCCTTCGATCTGCGCTACCGCAACCGGGTGCGCGAGCCCCTGCCCACCAGCAAGGCGGTGATGTTCTGCCTGATGGATGTGTCGGGCTCCATGGACGAGACGCGCAAGGACTTGTCAAAGCGATTCTTCATCCTGTTGTATCTCTTTCTCACGCGCCATTATCAGCAGACCGACGTGGTCTTCATCCGTCACCACACCCAGGCGGCAGAGGTGACCGAGGATGAGTTTTTTCATGCCACCGAAAGCGGCGGCACGGTCGTCTCCAGCGCCTTGACCCTCATGCACGAGATCATTCGCGAGCGGTACATGGGCAGCCAGTGGAACATCTACGGCGCGCAGGCTTCGGACGGCGACAACTGGCAGCAGGACTCGTCGAAGTGCCGCGAGCTGCTCGATTCAAAGCTGCTGCCGCTGGTGCGTTACTTTGCCTACGTCCAGGTGGCCGAGGAAGACCAGAACCTGTGGGAAGAATACACACGTGTGCGCGATGGCAACCTCAATTTCGCGATGCAGAAGATCACCTCGGCCGATCAGATCTTTCCTGTGTTTCGGGACTTGTTCAAGAAGAGCGTGAGCACATGACCGAGACAAGCACTCGCCGCAAGCAGCTACCCAGCCCGTCGGACTGGACATTCGAGCTCATCGAGACTTACTTCGAGGAGATCAAGCGCACCGCGCAGATTCACGGCCTGGACACATACCCGGTGCAGCTCGAACTCATATCGGCCGAGCAGATGCTCGACGCCTACGCATCGGTGGGCATGCCGGTGAATTATCGACACTGGTCCTTCGGCAAACAGTTCATCACCAGCGAGAAGAGCTACCGGCGCGGTCACATGGGGTTGGCCTACGAAATCGTCATCAACTCCGACCCCTGCATCGCCTACCTCATGGAAGAGAACACCATGCCCATGCAGGCACTGGTGATGGCACATGCATGCTTCGGGCACAACTCATTCTTCAAGGGCAACTATCTGTTTCGCATGTGGACGGACGCCAGCTCCATCGTTGACTATCTGGTGTATGCCAAGTCCTACATCGGCGAGTGCGAAGAACGGCACGGCATCGATGCAGTGGAGGAATTGCTCGATGCCTGTCATGCGCTGATGCACTATGGCGTGGACCGCTATCGCCGGCCGCAGAAAATTTCCATGGTTGAAGAGGAAATGCGCCGCAAGGACCGCGAGGCCTACCTGCAGCAGCAGGTCAATGACATGTGGCGCACCTTGCCCAAGTCAGCGGGCCGGCAATCGCGCAAGGAGCGTGGCCGCTTTCCGTCGGAGCCTCAGGAGAATATCCTTTATTTCATCGAGAAGAACGCGCCGCTGCTTGAACCCTGGCAGCGCGAGATCGTGCGCATCGTGCGCAAGGTCGCGCAATACTTCTATCCGCAGCGCCAGACGCAGGTCATGAACGAGGGCTGGGCCACGTTCTGGCATTACACGCTGCTCAACGACATGTATGACCAGGGCCTGCTGGATGATGGCGTCATGATGGAGTGCTTGAGCTCGCACACCAATGTGGTGTTTCAGCCGCCAGTGGGGCATCCGGCCTACAGTGGCATCAACCCCTATGCGCTTGGCTTCGCGATGTTCACCGACCTGCGCCGCATTTGCGAGAACCCCACGCCGGAAGACACCCAATGGTTCCCCGATATCGCTGGCTCAGACTGGCACAAGTCGCTGGACTATGCCATGCGACACTTCAAAGACGAGAGCTTCATCGGTCAATACCTCTCGCCGCGTCTGATGCGTGAGCTGCGGCTGTTTTCCATTGTGGACGACTCTGCCCAGAAAGAGCTGCAAGTCGCAGCCATTCACGATGACGCAGGCTACCGGCGCGTGCGCGAGGCCTTGTCGCATCAGTACGATCTGAACTGGCGCGAACCCAATATCCAGGTCTGGAACGTCAACCTGCGCGGCGACCGCTCATTGGTGCTGCGCCACGCCCGCCACAACGATCGCCCGCTGGACAACAGCGCCGAAGAAGTCATCAAGCATGTCGCGCGTCTGTGGGGATTTCGCGTGCGGCTGGAAAGCGTGGACGACGACGAGCGGGTGCTGCAGCACTGGGAAGTGACGCCGCCGGCGCATTAGACTTATCGTGCCGGCCAGCGATCAAGGCTTGGTCAGTGTGTATTGAACCGTGCCGCTGACGTAGTTCAGATTCGCGCCGGTGACGTTGGTGATGCTCAGCTTGGTGGTGCTGACACTGATGGACGGACCCGTGAGGGTGCAGGTGCCGGCACTGGAGGTCACGCAAGTTGCGTTGCCGCCTGGATTGAAATTGCCGTAGACAGTGACGCCATTGACCGGCCCGTTATTTGACGTATAGGTGACCGATATGCTCGCCTGGGGCTTCCAGTTCTTGCCGGACCTGACGCCACCACTCGAAACCATTCTGGCTGCCACGTCAAGCACGGGCGGCGGCGGCGGCGGGGTGCCGCCGCTGAGTGTGTAGAGCAACAGGTTGGGCGAGCCGGTACCGGCTGACGCAATCAGTCCGGAGGTGGCGTTGGGGCGATGTCCCAGAACTTGTTGAACAGATGAGCTGAGGGTGGCGGCTCCTTTCGCCCGCATGTGAACATGCGGGTGCCTAGCAAGCAAAGAAAGGAACCACCGAAATGAAGTCTCTCACAAAGTCCGCACTGCGGGCGATCCCTGC
>CANJPU010000014.1 GCA_947476285.1 Comamonadaceae bacterium
CATGAGCACAGCCCGGCGTCTAGCGAGCCAACCCCGATGAGGACTTCATCGACTGGAGCGCCGTGTGCGGGAGAACTGCATGCACGGTGCGGAGGGAGGGGAGGCTTGCGCCTTCCCTACCCCTATTCAGGCCGCAAATCCCAGCCGCCCCAGAATGAGCGCCTGCCGGGCATCGCCTGCCGCGACGGGGATGGTGTTGGCGTGCGTAGCGGTCAAGACATTTCGAGCGCACAGATGTCTCTTGCGCAGCCTGGGTCACTGGGCCCGAAACCTTCGCGCGCAACTCAGTTGCCTGACGCGACACGCGACGCATACCGCATGGAACGAAGATGCATACATGAACGCTGCGTAGCCCATTGCGGCCCGCCGAGGTGGTTTGCAAAGGCTGACCAGAGGACATTTCTAACTCGGGCCGACATGACCAAAAAAGTAAAACCCTTCGGCTATAATCAGCGGCTTTCTCGCAAACCCCCGTACGCCTAGCGCATCCAGCCAAATCCCTAAACAAAAGCATCCGTGCAAGCTGATCTTGCAGGGCGCACTTGATGACTGGGCGTACCCGTAACATCCGGAGAACCCAGTGCTTTTGTCTCAACAGGGAACCGCCCCTCACGCCATCCTGGCGCTTGCAGACGGCACAGTCTTTATCGGCCGCTCGATTGGAGCCGCTGGCTCCACCACCGGCGAAGTCGTGTTCAACACGGCCATGACCGGTTATCAGGAGATTCTCACCGACCCGAGTTACTGCCGCCAGATTGTGACGCTCACGTATCCGCACATCGGCAATTACGGCATCAACGACGAAGACGTCGAAGCCAGCAAGATCCACTCGGCCGGGCTCATCATCCGCGACCTGCCTCTCATCGCCTCGAATTTTCGCGCCAGCCAGACCTTGGCCGAGTACCTGCGCAGCCAGGGCACCGTGGCCATCGCCGACATCGACACGCGCAAGCTCACGCGCCTGCTGCGCACCAGTGGCGCGCAAAACGGCTGCATCCTTGCGTTGGCTGCGGGTCAGCAGGCCAGCTCGGCGCTGATCGACAAGGCAGTGGCCAGCGCCAGGGCAGTGCCCTCCATGAGTGGGCTGGATCTGGCCCAAGTCGTGTCGGTGGACAAATCCTATGGCTGGACTCAGACCGAATGGCGCCTGGGCACGGGCTACGGCCAGCAGGGCACGCCCAGTCGCCACGTGGTGGCGTTTGATTTCGGCGTCAAGAAGAACATCCTGCGCATGCTGGCAGAGCGCGGCTGCAAGGTCACGGTAGTGCCGGCTCGTACCAGTGCGGCTGAAGTCAGGCAGCTCCAGCCAGATGGCGTATTTCTCTCCAACGGACCGGGCGACCCTGAACCCTGCGACTATGCCATTGCCGCCACGCGCGAGTTGATCGAAGCTGGCTTTCCCACCTTCGGCATTTGCCTGGGCCACCAAATCATGGCGCTGGCTTCAGGCGCCAAGACCTTCAAGATGAAGTTCGGCCACCACGGCGCCAATCACCCCGTCAAAGACCTCGACAGTGGCCGCGTCAGCATCACCAGCCAGAACCACGGTTTCGCGGTGGACGAGAAAACATTGCCCGCCAATCTTCGCGCCACCCATGTGAGCCTGTTCGATGGCACGCTGCAGGGGCTGGCACGCACCGACAAACCGGCCTTTTGCTTCCAGGGCCACCCGGAAGCCTCACCCGGCCCGCACGACATCGGCTACCTGTTCGACCGCTTCACCGGGCTCATGGACAAAAAATCCGCAAACGTCTAGAACCATGCCCAAACGTACAGACATCAAGAGCATCCTCATCATCGGGGCCGGCCCAATCATCATCGGCCAGGCCTGCGAGTTCGACTATTCCGGGGTGCAGGCCTGCAAGGCCCTGCGCGAGGAAGGCTACAAGGTCATCCTGATCAACAGCAACCCCGCCACGATCATGACCGACCCTGACACGGCCGACGTCACCTACATCGAGCCGATCACCTGGCAGACGGTTGAAAAAATCATCGCCCGCGAGAAGCCGGACGCGATCCTGCCCACCATGGGGGGCCAGACAGCCCTCAATTGCGCGCTCGATCTGTGGCGCCACGGCGTGCTTGAGAAATACAAAGTCGAATTGATCGGCGCTACGCCCGAGGCCATCGACAAAGCCGAAGACCGGCTGAAGTTCAAGGACGCGATGACGCGCATCGGCCTGGGGTCGGCCCAATCGGGCATTGCTCACTCGATGGAAGAAGCCTGGACGGTGCAAAGAACAGTGGGCTTTCCCACCGTCATCCGCCCCAGTTTCACGTTGGGTGGTACCGGTGGCGGCATCGCCTACAACCCCGAAGAGTTCGAAGTCATCTGCAAACGCGGCCTGGAAGCCTCGCCCACCAGCGAGTTGCTGATTGAAGAATCGCTGCTGGGCTGGAAAGAATTCGAGATGGAAGTGGTGCGCGACAAGGCGGACAACTGCATCATCATCTGCTCCATCGAAAACCTGGACCCGATGGGCGTGCACACCGGCGACTCGATTACGGTGGCCCCGGCGCAGACGCTGAGCGACAAGGAATACCAGATCATGCGCAACGCCTCGATTGCGGTGCTGCGCGAGATCGGGGTGGACACAGGCGGCTCCAACGTGCAGTTCTCGATCAACCCCAAGGACGGGCGCATGATCGTGATCGAGATGAACCCGCGCGTTTCGCGCTCGTCCGCGCTGGCATCGAAGGCCACCGGCTTTCCCATCGCCAAGGTGGCGGCCAAGCTGGCTGTGGGCTACACGCTGGACGAACTGCGCAACGAAATCACCGGCGGTGCCACGCCAGCGAGCTTCGAGCCCAGCATCGACTATGTGGTCACCAAGATACCGCGCTTTGCCTTCGAGAAATTCCCTCAGGCCGACAGCCGCCTGACCACGCAGATGAAGTCCGTGGGCGAAGTGATGGCCATGGGCCGCACCTTCCAGGAGTCATTCCAGAAAGCCCTGCGCGGCCTCGAAGTCGGCGTCGATGGACTGAATGAGAAGACGCAAGACCGCGAAGTGCTTGAAAAAGAGCTCGGTGCGCCTGGCCCCGAGCGTATCTGGTACGTGGGCGATGCCTTCGCGCTGGGCCTGTGCGTCGATGAAGTCTATGAGCTCACCAAGATCGACAAATGGTTCCTTGTGCAAATTGAAGAGATCGTGAAGATCGAGCTTGAGCTGGAGAAAATGTCGCTCGCCCAGATCGATGAGCCTCTCTTGCGCATGCTCAAGAAGAAGGGCTTCTCCGACCGGCGCCTGGCGCGCCAACTCAAGACCGACGATAAGACAGTGCGTGAGCTGCGGCGCAAGCTGGGCGTGCGCCCGGTCTACAAACGGGTGGACACCTGCGCCGCCGAGTTCGCCACCAACACCGCCTACATGTACTCCACCTATGAGGAAGAGTGCGAGGCCCAACCCACCAACAACAAGAAGATCATGGTGCTGGGCGGCGGGCCCAACCGAATCGGACAGGGCATCGAGTTCGACTACTGCTGCGTGCATGCCGCGCTGGCCATGCGCGAAGACGGCTACGAGACCATCATGGTCAACTGCAACCCAGAAACCGTGTCCACCGACTACGACACCAGCGACCGCCTCTACTTTGAGCCGCTCACCCTGGAAGACGTGCTGGAAATCGTCGACAAGGAAAAACCCCTGGGCGTGATCGTGCAATATGGCGGCCAGACGCCCTTGAAGCTGGCGTTGGGGCTTGAGGCTGAAGGCGTGCCGATCATCGGCACCAGCCCTGACATGATCGACGCGGCTGAAGACCGTGAGCGTTTCCAAAAGCTCCTGCATGAGCTCAAGCTTTTGCAGCCGCCCAATGCCACGGCCCGCACCGAGCCAGAGGCCCTTGAAAAGGCCGCCGCGCTGGGCTACCCGCTGGTGGTGCGCCCCAGCTATGTGCTGGGCGGACGCGCGATGGAAATCGTGCATGAGCAGCGCGACCTGGAGCGCTACATGCGCGAAGCAGTGAAAGTCTCCAACGACTCGCCAGTGCTGCTCGACCGCTTTTTGAACGACGCCATTGAATGCGACGTCGATTGCCTGTCCGACGGCACGCACACCTTCATCGGCGGCGTGATGGAACACATTGAACAAGCCGGAGTGCATTCGGGCGATTCGGCTTGCTCGCTACCGCCATACTCGCTGTCCAAAGAGAGCATCGACGAGATGAAGCGCCAGACCGCGGCCATGGCGCGGGCGCTCAATGTCGTTGGACTGATGAACGTGCAGTTTGCCATTCAGCAAAGGGATGGCAAGGACGTGATCTACGTGCTGGAAGTCAATCCGCGCGCTTCACGCACCGTGCCCTTCGTCAGCAAGGCCACCGGCATCCAGCTGGCCAAGGTGGCCGCACGCTGCATGGTGGGCCAGTCGCTGCAATCCCAGGGCATCACCCAGGAGGTCACGCCGCCTTACTTCAGCGTGAAAGAGGCTGTATTCCCCTTCGTCAAGTTCCCGGGCGTCGACACCATTCTCGGGCCCGAGATGAAATCCACCGGCGAAGTGATGGGCGTGGGCAAGACCTTTGGGGAGGCATTTATCAAGAGTCAGGTCGGCGCGGGCACCAAATTGCCCCGACCGACCGATGCCGCGCGCAAGGTTTTTCTCACTGTGAAGAACAGCGACAAGCCGCGCGCGGTGGCGGTGGCCCGCCAATTGGCGGCGCAGGGCTTTCAGATCGTTGCCACCAAGGGCACGGCGGCGGCCATTGGTGCTGCTGGCATCGCCTGCGAGGCGGTGAACAAGGTCATCGAGGGCCGCCCTCATGTGGTGGACATGATCAAGAACAACGAGATCGTGATGGTGATCAACACGGTGGAAGAGCGCCGCAACGCGATCGCCGACTCACGCGCCATCCGTACTTCGTCGCTGCTGGCACGGGTGACCACTTTCACCACCATTGCCGGCGCGGAAGCCGCAGTGGAGGGCATGAAGTACATGGACCATCTCACCGTCTATTCCCTGCAGGAGTTGCACGCGCAGCTTGCTTGATGCGGCGCTGGCGCTGTCAGTCCAAGTTAGAAGTGGCCCTTGGGGAAGCTTTGCAGGCTGCCCCTGTGGGCTGCAATTAGGTGCTGGCCTCGCAGGCTGCGCTCATGCGTTGCGCTTGGTTTCACGCGGTATGTGTCGCGTGTCGCGTCAGGCGCAAGGCGGCCAGGGCTCATGCTGTGGCGGTCTACGCTGCGCGCAGACTCCGCTGTGATTTGTGCTCTGGGGTCGGCGGTGTGCAACTCGTTGCGCGCCCTGCGGCCGCTCCACTCAAACAAGCACACCGAGCATGACAACGTGTCGCGCTGCGCGCGATCCGACCCCAGAGCACAAATCACAGCCGCCCCAGAATGAGCCCTGGCCGCCTTGCGCCTGACGCGACGCGCAGACCAAGCAGGCATGCAACCGCAGCCTTGCCAGTGCCGGTGCCGACTGGATGTCGGTTGCGAGGGTACATTTCTAACTCGGGCCGACAATGCGGCACCGGCGCCGGCACAACCTTATAATCGGCCCATTAGAAGAAACCGCCGGTCGGCAACGGCCGGCGGTTTTCATTTGACCTACAAAGACACTGACATGGCCACGATTCCAATCACCAAACGCGGATCCGAAAAGCTCAAGGCAGAGTTGCACGAGCTCAAAACAGTCCAACGCCCGTGGGTGATCAACGCCATCGCCGAAGCGCGGGCGCAGGGGGATCTTTCGGAAAACGCCGAGTACGAAGCAGCCAAGGATCGCCAGGGCTTCATCGAAGGCCGTATCCAGGAAATCGAAGGCAAGCTATCGGCAGCACAAATCATTGACCCGGCGGCGGTTGATGCGGGCGGCAAGGTGGTCTTTGGCGCTACTGTCGAGTTGGAAGAAGAATCTGGCGACCAAGTGAGATACCAGATCGTCGGCGAAGACGAGGCCGACCTCAAGCTGGGTTTGATCAACATCTCCAGCCCCATCGCCCGCGCGCTGATCGGAAAGGAAGAGGGCGACACCGCCGAAGTGCAGGCGCCCGGCGGCCTCAAGCGCTACGAAATCGTGGCGGTTCACTACATCTGACATGATCCTAGAAACGGCAGTTGGATGCGCTCTCACCCAACAGGTGAGGAACTTCAAAGCCAAAAAACTCAATGTCCACGGGCACTTCCTGCTGAAAACAAGCGGTCAACTGCCGTTTCTAGGATGATTGCCAACTGGAGGCGCCGCGTCCCTGTCATGGCGGCCGCGCTCTGGTGGGGCAGCCTCAGCGCCATTGGCTTTGTAGCCGTACCCCTGCTGTTTGCTCACATGCCCAGCCCCGCGCTGGCCGGTCAGATGGCTGCAAAGCTCTTTGCCGCCCAGACCTGGCTGGCGCTAGCCTGCGGCATGCTTCTGATGCTGTCGGCCCGGGGATCGAACCCAGCGGGGCGCATGAGCTGGGCACATGGCACCCTGGCCTTCGTGCTGGGCGGCATGCTGTTGGCTTTGCTGGGTGAGTTCGCGATTGCACCGCGCATCATGGCGCGTGAGAACCTGAAGCTGTGGCACAGCCTTGGCAGCGGCATGTACCTGCTGCAGTGGATGTGCGCTGGTATGAGCTTGTGGAAGCTGTCCGCAGCCGACCCCGAGACCACGGCCTAACCCAAGCGCCCCTTCTTGATCGACTTCTTCTTGGGCTTTGACCGCTTGACCTGCCCGCCCGATGTCAGGCGCTGGTTGCCCAGCACCCTCAGGGTCTTGACTTCTGGGCGCTGGCCGCCACGTTTGCTGTACTTGAGCACTTTGAAATCGCGCGGCCCGGGCATGCGCTCTTCGTCTGCCGGTTTGGCCTTGGGCGGCATGGGCCGCCACAGCACCAGCAGCTTGCCAATGTGCTGGATGCAGGCGGCGCCCAACTCGTCGGCAAGTTGTTGGTAAGTGGCTTCGCGCTTGGCGCGGTCATCGCCCAGCACACGGACTTTGATCAGGCCATGGGCATTGAGGGCGGCGTCGACTTCCTTTTGGACATTGGCAGTGAGGCCGTCGTTGCCAATCATGACAACGGGGACCAGGTGATGGGCCTGCGCGCGGTGTTCCTTGCGCTCGGCGATGGTGAGTTGTATAGCTGGCATCGGGCTATTATCCCCGCACGGGTAATCTGAATGAACAAAGACAAGACAAAAAGCAGCAAGGTCAACCGCGCATGGATCAACGACCATGTGAACGACCCCTATGTGAAGTTGGCCAATAGAGAGGGCTATCGAGCGCGCGCCGCCTACAAGCTCAAGGAGATCGACGAAAGTTTGAGCCTGATCAAGCCGGGCCATTTGGTGGTGGACCTGGGCTCGGCCCCGGGCGCCTGGAGCCAGTATCTGCGCCGCAGACTCGCCCCTGGTGGTGCTGCGGCCGGCGAAGTCAAGGGAGTCATCATTGCGCTGGACATCCTGCCCATGGAACCGGTCGAGGGCGTGACTTTCATCCAGGGTGACTTTCGCGAAAGCGAGGTTCTGGAGCAACTCACCCAGATGCTGGCCGGGCGCAAGGCGGACGTGGTGGTCTCGGACATGGCGCCCAACCTCTCTGGCATCGACTCTGCCGACACCGCCCGCATTGCCCATCTGGTCGAACTGGCCATTGACTTCACAGTCAATCACCTCAAACCTGAAGGGGCTTTGGTGGCCAAGGTATTTCACGGTGGTGGCTATGACGAACTCGTCAAGCTCTTCAAGGATGCCTTCCGGGTCGTTAAGCCGTTCAAGCCCAAGGCCTCGCGGGACAAGTCCTCGGAGACCTTTCTTGTGGGCCGGGGGCTCAAAAAGGCCTCGGCATGATCTCGCACACCCCGTGGGGTCTGTAACGAATTTGAATCAGTGCCTGCCTTGAAACGCCTAGAATGGGCGTCAAGTATGCAAGTACCCGTTTTCCGGAGACTCAGTTGAACAATCAGTGGTTTTCCAAGATAGCCGTGTGGCTGGTCATCGGCCTTGTGCTGTTTACCGTTTTCAAGCAATTCGACACACGCGGTGGCGCCGGGGCGTCGGTGATGGGCTATTCTGACTTCCTCGAAGAAGTCCGCAGCAAGCGCATCAAGAACGCGATCATCCAGGAAGGCCAGGGCGGCACCGAGATCATCGCCGTCACCACCGATGACCGCAAGGTCCGCACCACGGCCACCTATCTCGACCGCGGCCTGGTGGGCGACCTGATCGCCAACAACGTCAAGTTCGACGTCAAGCCGCGCGAGGAAGGCTCTCTGCTCATGACATTGCTGGTCAGTTGGGGCCCGATGCTCTTGCTGATTGGCGTGTGGGTGTACTTCATGCGCCAGATGCAGGGCGGCGGCAAGGGCGGTGCCTTTAGCTTCGGCAAGAGCAAGGCACGCATGCTCGACGAAAACAGCAACCAGGTCACTTTCGCTGACGTCGCCGGCTGCGACGAAGCCAAGGAAGAAGTCAAGGAAGTGGTCGACTTCCTCAAAGACCCGCAAAAATTTCAGAAACTCGGTGGCCGCATTCCGCGCGGCCTGTTGCTGGTGGGCCCTCCGGGTACCGGCAAGACCTTGCTGGCCAAGGGCATCGCCGGCGAAGCCAAGGTGCCTTTCTTCTCTATTTCAGGCTCTGACTTTGTCGAAATGTTTGTCGGTGTGGGTGCGGCCCGCGTGCGCGACATGTTCGAGAACGCAAAAAAGAATGCGCCTTGCATCATCTTCATCGATGAAATCGACGCCGTGGGGCGCCAGCGCGGCGCCGGCCTGGGCGGCGGCAATGACGAGCGCGAGCAGACCCTCAACCAGATGCTGGTTGAGATGGATGGCTTCGAGACCAACCTGGGTGTGATCGTGGTGGCTGCCACCAACCGGCCCGATATTCTTGATGCAGCCTTGCTGCGACCGGGTCGCTTTGACCGCCAGGTCTATGTGCAGTTGCCCGACATCCGTGGCCGCGAGCAAATCCTCAACGTGCACATGCGCAAGATTCCAATTGGCCAGGACGTCAACCCAAGCGTCATTGCGCGCGGCACGCCCGGTATGTCCGGCGCCGATCTGGCCAACCTGTGCAACGAAGCTGCTCTCATGGCCGCGCGCCGCAACGCCCGCGTGGTGGAGATGCAGGACTTTGAGAAGGCCAAAGACAAAATCTTCATGGGCCCAGAGCGCAAGAGCATGGTCATGCCCGAAGAAGAGCGCCGCAACACCGCTTATCACGAGTCCGGCCACGCCCTCATCGGCAAGCTGCTGCCCAAGTGCGACCCGGTGCACAAGGTCACCATCATCCCACGCGGCCGTGCCCTGGGCGTGACCATGAGCCTGCCGGCGCAAGACCGCTATAGCTACGACAGCGAATACCTGCTCAGTCAGATCAGCATGCTGTTTGGCGGGCGCATTGCCGAAGAAGTGTTCATGCACCAGATGACCACCGGTGCATCGAATGACTTCGAGCGCGCCACCACCCTGGCCCGCGACATGGTCATGCGTTACGGCATGACCGAAGCGCTGGGCCCGATGGTCTACGCCGAGAACGAAGGTGAAGTCTTCCTGGGCCGCTCGGTCACCAAGACCACCAACATGAGCGAGCAAACCATGCGAACGGTGGACGCCGAGGTGCGCCGCATCATCGACCAGCAGTACGCCTTGGCGCGCGGTCTGATCGAAGGCAACCAGAGCAAGATGCATGCGATGGCCAAGGCCTTGCTCGAATGGGAAACCATTGACGCCGAGCAGATCGACGACATCATGGCCGACAAAGAGCCACGTCCACCCAAGGACTGGACGCCACGCACGCCGCCCTCAGGCAGTGGTGGGTCGGGTGGCGCGCCGGTGAGCGCTGATCCGGCGCCTACAGTGGCTTGAGCCGTACCTGGCGGCCACAATGTTGGCCGGCTCCCATGAAAGACGATTCCTAGCCCAGCAGATCGGCCCTGACCTGCCCAAAAACTCCCGTCCAGTCATCGAATGCGGCTTGACGATAAAGCCTGACGGACGCGTACCACGGGCTGTCGCTCCTGTCGAGCATCCAGCGCCAGTTCGACATGTGGGGCACGAGCACTCGAACGTCTTTCCCCAGTGCCCCGGCCAAGTGCACCGTGACGTTGCTAACCGACACCACGACATCGCAGGCTTGAATCAGCGATGCCAGACCGTCGATGTCCTTGAAGTTGTCAACGTCCTCGCAGCTGAGCACGTCGATGCCAAGCTGCCGTCCGACCTGGGTGATTTCATCTTTGGTGTCGCCATACTGTAGGTTGACCAGTCTGTGATGAGGCAGGGACAGCGCGGCGGCCAGGGATGCAAGACTCACGCTTCGGTCGGCGCCTGATTTCTCGGCCTTGCTGCGCCAACTTATTCCGCACAGCTTTTGCCCACTGCGTACACCCAAAGTCTCCCGGATTGCACTTGACCTAGCCTGGTCTGCCACCAATTGGACCTTGGATGCGTTCTTGAAGCTTTGCTCGTTTGGCCTGAGATACTGGCACAAACTTCCCATGGGGATATGCTCGTCGTAGGCGTCTTCTGAGACATGGGCGGTTCGGTGGAAAAACTCCATGTTCTCAAATGAGCGGGCGAACAGCGGAATGAGCCGTGCATCGACTTTCACCAGCAGCTTGGTACAGAGCCGCCTGGCCTCAGGTAGCAGCGAGCCAAACATGATTTCGTCGCCCACACCCTGCTCTGCCCAGACCAGGAGGCGCTTCTTGGTGGTGTTCGGCTTGAACAAAGGTTTGCTGGTGCTAAGGCCCCGTGACCGGGCCTCATTCCTCTTCCAGCGCCACTCCATGGCATGCCAGCCATTGGCAAACTGGCCTCCTATTAACAGGGTAAAAGCCTTGTTTTCATAGGCTGCAGCAAGTTCGGGCTCAATGGCGATGGCCCTGTCAAAGTCCGCAATTGCGTCGGACAGTTGCTTGCGTGCCATGAGCGTGACCCCGCGGTTCACGTAGCCCTCGGCAAAATCGGGATTGATTTCAAGCGCCTTATCAAAACACTTGAGGGCAGCGTCCGACTGCCGCAAATCCTGCAGTGCCAGCCCCCTGTTGCAGTGGGCCTCCACAAAATCCGGATTGATCTGCAAGGCGCGCTCGAAGCTAGCCAGTGCAGCGTCAAACTGGCGCAAGCCCCTGTACGCCACACCGAGATTGACGAGCGCCTGGGAATAGTCCGGCTTGATGGCCAGCGCCCGCTTGTAGCTGTGCACGGCGGCTTCGAGCTGTCCCAGTTCCCTCAATGCATCGCCCTTGCAGAAATGCGCGTTGGCATTGCTTGGTGAGTAGGAGATGAATCGGTCCAGGCTTGCCACGCAATCGGCCCATCGCCTCAACTTCTGAAGCACAGTGCCCCGGTAGTGCCAGGCGTCGGCGTAGTCGGGTTGGAGGGCGAGCGCGCGGTCGTAGCTTGCGACCGCCGCCTCCAGTTGGTCGAGCCCTTGCAGCGCGATGGCCAGGTTGTAGTGGTAGGCGGGCTGGTCAGGCCGCAAGGCGATGGCCCGGCCTATCAGGTCCACGGCCAGCTGGTGTTCCTGATTCTGCGTTGCAATGACGCCCAGCAAGTGCAGTGCGTCAGGGTGTTGGGGTTGTTGCTCAAGCAGCTGCTGATACAGCGCCTTGGCCTGAGCCAGGTCGCCGCGTGAGTGCAGCTCAACTGCCTGATTCAGCAGTTGCCGGGCACTGGGTGGGGCAATCCTTGGGTCAGTCATCGAAAATTTGAAATGTTGTTCAGCTCAAGCGCAGCCACGGCGTCACGGATGACGCCATCCCAATCGCCCAGCGTTGACTGGTTGAAAATTCGCATCGATTGATACCAGGGTGAATCTTGCCGGTTCACCATCCAGCGCCAGCAGGAATCGAATCGGTTGAGCAGCCACACCGGTTTGCCCAGTGCCCCGGCCAAGTGGGCCACCGCGGTGTCAACCGAGATCACCAGGTCCAGCGCGCAGATCAAGGCGGCGGTGTCGGAGAAATCCTTGAGTTCATCGACAGGGTTGAGTAACTGCGGTCCGTTCCAGCCGGTTTGCTGCAGTTGCCGGAATTGCGCCTCTGCCGGATCGCCCTTTTGCAGGCTGACATAGCAGCAGTCCACTGCCTTGAACGCAGCCATCATTTGCACAGGAATGTTGCGACGTTCATTGACGCCGGCCAGATCCGGGCGGTCAGGACGGAAGCCTCCGTGCCACACCAGCCCGACGCGGCGCCTTTGATCCTGGCCCAAGCGGCCGCGCCAATGGGCGACCTTGGATGCGTCGGCCCGCAGATAGGAGCCAGCGAAGGGAATGGTCTCCTGCGTCATCTTGAATGCCAGCGGCAATGACATCATGGGGCAGTGGTAGTCAAAGCGTGGCAGCGGCCAGCCTTGCTCGACCACGGCGCTAACGCCTTCGATGTCCCGCAACAAGGCGATGAGCGGCTCGGGAACCTCAAGAATCACCTTCGCACCCAGTCGCGCCACCAACGGCACGTAACGGCAGAACTGGATGTTGTCGCCCAGCCCTTGTTCTGCGTGCAGCAGGATGGTTTTGCCTGACAAGGGCTGCGCTCCCAGCCAGAGCGGCGCGGGCAAAGGTCGGGGCTCGGAATTGCTGTGCAGAATCTTCCAGCGCCATTCGAACTTCTCCCAGCCGCCAAGGAAATCTCCACCCTGGAGCAAGGCTAAGGCCATGTTCCACTGCGCCCCAGGGAAGTCTGGCCGCCGGGCAAGCGCCTTTTCAAAATCGACCACCGCTTCGAGTGGCTGTCTGAGCCGCACCCGGGAGACCCCGCGGTTCACGTAGGCCTCCACAAAGTCGGGGTTGATCTTCAGCGCTGTGTCAAAGCTCTCGATGGCTGCGTTCGACTGCAGCAGTTCGTGAAGGGTCAGGCCCTTGTTGTTGTGCGCGTGTGCAAACTCGGGATTGAGTCGCAGGGCCCTGTCTACGCTGACCAGGGCGGCATCGAGCCGTCTGAGCGCTTGCAGGGCCACTGCTTTGCTGAGATGGGCCTCGGCGTAGTCCGGTCTGATGGCCAGAGCGCGTTCCAGGCTGGCAAGGGCTGCCTCGAATTGCTTGAGATCGAGCTGCGCGTTGCCTCGGTGCAGCCATGCACTTGAATGAGCTGGGTCGATGGCAAGGGCTTTGTCGTAGCTGGCTAGCGCGGCTTCAAATTGTCCCAGTTCCCTCAATGCATCGCCCTTGCAGAAATGCGCGTTGGCATTGTTGGGTGAGTAGGATATGAATCGGTCCAGGCTTGCTACGCACTCTTCCCAGCGCTTCAACTTCTGAAGCACAGTGCCCCGGTTGCACCAGGCTTCGGCATAGTCGGGCTTGATGGCGATGGCCTGGTCGTAGCTGGCCAGCGCCGCATCGAGCAGGCCAAGTCCAGTCATTGCAATGGCGTGGTTGTAGTGATAGGCCGGCTTGTCAGAACGAAGGGCAATCGCGCGGCCGATCAGATCCGCAGCCGCCTGGTGCTCTTGCTTCTGAGTGGCGATGACGCCCAATAAATGCAGTGCGTCAGGGTGTTGCGGCGCAAGCGCCAGCAGTTGCAGATAGAGCGACTTGGCGGCGTCCAGATTGCCCCGCACGTGCAGATCGACTGCTTGATTGAGTAGTGGCTGCACAGTGGCCTGGTCGGTGGCAGGTTCGGTCATCGCGAATGGTGAGGTGTTTTTCGGTGCAAGCATATCGGATCTGGTGCCATCTACAATGGCTGCCCCTTCCACCGCCAAGACCGGCAAGCGCAAAATCGCACCATGCATTGGCAGACCACCCGTCACTTGATCGACCTGTCCCAGCCCCGGGTGATGGGCATTGTCAACATCACGCCGGATTCTTTTTCCGATGGCGGATGCTTTGCCACCAGCACGCAGGCGATCCAACACTGTGAGCGGCTGGTGGCCGAAGGCGCGCACATGCTGGACATCGGCGGCGAATCCAGCCGCCCCGGTAGCCCGCCTGTGGCATTGGCACAGGAGCTGAACGGCGTGCTGCCGGTGCTGCGTGAAGCAGTTGCGCTGGGCGTGCCAATATCGGTGGACACCTACAAGCCCGAGGTCATGCGCGCCGCGCTGGACCTGGGCGTGGACATCATCAACGACGTCTGGGCCTTGCGCCAGCCAGGCGCGCGCGAAGCTGTGGCGGCGCACCCGGGCTGCGGCATCTGCCTGATGCACATGCACGGGCAGCCGCAGACCATGCAGCGCGCGCCCATGCAGGGCGATGCCGTGACCCAGGTGCTGGCGTTTTTGACGCAGCAGACGCAGCGCCTAAATGAGCTTGGCGTGGCATTGCAGCGCATCGCCTGGGACCCAGGCATCGGCTTTGGCAAAACAGTGGAGCAGAATTTTGCGCTGCTGGCACGGCAAGATGAATTGCTGGCGGGCGGCCATGCGTTGCTGGTTGGATGGTCGCGCAAGTCGTCTTTGGGCGCCATCACTGGCGAGCCAGTCAATCAGCGCCTGGCCTCCAGTGTGGCGGCTGCAGTGCTGGCTGTGGAGCGGGGCGCGCATGTGGTGCGCGTGCATGATGTGAAGGAAACCGTGGCTGCGCTGAAGCTGCGCAGTGCCATGCTGGCGCAAGCCCGAACGACAACGGCAATGACAACAACAGGATCGAATTCATGAGCAGAAAGTATTTCGGCACCGACGGCATTCGCGGCACAGTGGGCCAGCCGCCCATCACGCCCGATTTCGTGCTGCGTCTGGCCCATGCGGTGGGCCGTGTACTGAAGAAAACCGAGAGCCGGCCCACAGTGCTGATTGGCAAGGACACCCGCATCTCCGGCTACATGCTGGAAAGCGCTCTGGAGTCAGGCTTCAATTCCGCCGGGGTTGATGTGGTGCTGCTGGGCCCCTTGCCTACGCCTGGCGTGGCCTACCTCACGCGGGCCCAGCGCGCCAGCCTGGGCGTGGTCATCAGCGCCAGCCACAATCCCTTTGCCGACAACGGCATCAAGTTCTTCAGCGCCAAGGGCACCAAGCTGCCCGACGAGTGGGAGCAAGCCGTGGAGGCCGCGTTGGATGAGCCACCCAGTTGGGCCGACTCTGCCACCATCGGCAAGGCCAGGCGGCTGGACGACGCTGCCGGGCGCTACATCGAGTTCTGCAAGAGCAGCTTCGACAGCGAACTGAGCCTGCGCGGTATGCGCATTGTGGTCGATGCGGCCAACGGCGCGGCCTATCACATCGCGCCCAAGGTGTTTCATGAACTCGGTGCCGAGGTCATCTGCATCGGCTGCTCGCCCGATGGCCTGAACATCAACGACAAGGTCGGAGCCACCCACCCGCAGGCACTGGTGGCGGCAGTGAAAGAGCACCGCGCCGACATCGGCATCGCCCTGGATGGCGATGCCGACCGGCTGCAGATTGTCGATGCCGATGGGCGCCTCTACAACGGTGACGAGCTGCTATACCTGATGGCGGCTGACCGTCTGCAACGTGGCGAGGCCTTGCCCGGGGTGGTGGGTACCTTGATGACCAATATGGCGATCGAGGTGGCGCTCAAATCGCGCGGTGTGGAATTCGTGCGGGCCAAGGTGGGCGACCGCTATGTGCTCGAAGAGTTGCAAAAACGCGGCTGGCTGCTGGGCGGCGAGGGGTCTGGCCATCTGCTCGCGCTGGACAAGCACACCACCGGCGACGGGCTGATCAGTGCGTTGCAAGTGCTGTCGGCCTGCGTTCGCAGCGGCCACACGCTGGCGCAGCTGCTGGAGGCGGTCACGCTCTTTCCCCAGACCCTGATCAACGTGCGGCTCAAGCCCGGGCAGGACTGGACGAAAAACCAGCTTCTGGCGGATGAGATGCGCCGTACTGAAGCCGAGCTGGACGGCAACGGTCGCATCTTGATCCGGCCTAGCGGCACGGAGCCGGTGGTGCGTGTGATGGTGGAGGCGCGCGAAGAAGCGCAATCCAGATCGACCGCAGAGCGACTCGCGCAGGCATTGATGGCTCAGTAGGTCTTGCGCTGGCCCACGCGTGGCACTTGGGCCACAGCCGGTATATGGCGCGGGCAAATGGGGCTTGTACTGAAGTGGCGTCGGGTCTACAGTAACAGGATGCATCGCGCTCACTTGCCCTCCGCTTGGCTGCCCCTGCTGGCAGTTGTGGCGATGGCTTGCCCGTCGGTAGCCAGCGCGCAGGCTTTCATGGCCAACTACGACATCCTTGGGCCGGCCAGTGCGCCGCAGTCGGCCGCATCGTCGGCTATCAGGTTGGGCTTGGCCCGTTTTGATTCTGCGCCGCAGCATGTCGGCAAGAAGTTCACCGGAGCCGGCCTGTCCTTGCAGGCTGGGCAGAACTGGTTCGCTCAGGTTGGTGTGGGCAACAGCATTCAGTCGACCATCGGCATCTCGGGCGCCCTGGTTTCATCGGAAGTGATGGTGGGTGGCGGTTACCGCTGGGGCGATGGGCAAAGTTTGTCTCTGCAGGTGAACCGAGGGCAGGGCCTTGAATCGCGCCTGGGCCTGTCGGTCAGCTACGACTGGCCACGCTATTTTGTGCGTTTGTCATTCGATGCTGGCTTGAACCCAGTGCCAGCCGACAAGCTTCGCTTCTCGGCTGGGGTACGGTTTTAGGAGCTTGTCCAATCGCCTTGCGCGAAGGTGCAACTCAGGCGCGCTACTTTGCCGGCTGCAGCTCAATCACCGTGTACTTGCCGCCTTCGTGCGATGCGCTGAATCGCACCTTGTCTCCCGCTTTGACATTCTCAACCATCGCCGGGTCGCCGGCGTGAAAGACCATTGTCATGGGCGGCATGTCCAGGCTCTTGATGGGACCATGCTTAAGCGTGATCTTCTTCATCGCCTTGTCCACCTTGAGCACTTCGCCCGTAGCCATCTCGGCCGCTGCGGGCGCTTGCGCTTGGACGGACAGCGGCGCAAGGATGGCGGCCGACAACGCTGCCTGCACCATCAGATAGCGCATGGCGAACAGGCACGCGCCCGCTGCGGCAACGGCAGCCCGGCGACCGCGCTGGCTTGGGATGACGCTTTCATTCATGATCATTTCCTGTCCACTCGGGCAACCTTGATTTTGCCCACCATGCCCGCTTGATAGTGGCCCGGCAGCAGGCAGGCAAAGTCGAACTCGCCGGGCCGGTTGAAGTGCCAAATCAGCTCGCTGCTGGCGCCGGGCTTGACGTGGGCCATGTAGGGCTCGTCGTGTTCCATGTTGGGAAATTTCAGCATCAGTGCGGCATGCTTTTCCAGCTCCGCCTTCGTTCCGAGGACGATCTCATGCTGCATCTTGCCTGCGTTCTTCACCACCAGCCTCAGCACTTCACCCTGCTTGAGCTGGATCACGTCCGGAGTGAATCGCATGTTGTCGCTCATGATGATTTCAATGGTGCGCCTGACTGACTTGGCATCGCCCGCAATACCCCAGGGCTTCTGCTCTTTCCTCACTGCAGCGCTGAGGTTTTTGTCCTTGTCGCCATGCGCGAAAACACCGCAGGGTGCCAGTGCGCAGACAACAAGCGTCATCCAGATTTTTTTCATGGCTTGGCCTTTCAATGACGGCCTTCATGGCCTGAGGGTTTTCTGATCCGCACTTCGACGGGCTTCGTGGGTGCCGCCAGGGGTGGCATCGCCCCTTGACCAGGGGCGGATGACCGCTGTGGGCCGGGCAATTGCCCGGTGAATTCATAGGCCACCGTGCCAGCCGGATGCTTGAACCAGCCTGGGTTGCTGTAGTCACCGCGCGGCTGATCACGCCGCACCTTGAGCATGGAAAACATGCCACCCATCTCCACCGAGCCGAATGGCCCTTCGCCTGTCATCATGGGCACGGTGTTGTCGGGCAAGGGCATTTCCATCTCGGCCATGTCGGCCATGCCGCGCTCTCCCATGACCATGTAGTCGGGGATCAGCGCGGCGATGTCGCGCACCACCTTGCGGTGATCCACCCCGATCATGGTGGGCACGTTGTGACCCATGGCATTCATGGTGTGGTGGCTCTTGTGGCAATGAAAGGCCCAGTCACCTTCTTCATCGGCCACAAAGTCCAGTTGCCGCATCTGACCCACCGCGACGTCGGTCGTCACTTCGGGCCAGCGGGCAGCCTTGGGCACGGGCCCGCCATCGGTACCGGTCACCACGAACTCATGGCCGTGCAGGTGAATCGGATGGTTGGTCATGGTCAGGTTGCCCACGCGAATGCGCACCTTGTCGCCCAGCCGCACATTGAGGGAATCGATTCCCGGAAAGATGCGGCTGTTCCAGGACCACAGGTTGAAGTCCAGCATGGTCATGATCTTGGGCGTGTACGCCCCCGGATCGATGTCATAGGCATTGAGCAGAAAGACAAAATCGCGATCGACCTCGTCGATCAGCGCATGCCGGTCCTTGGGGTGGGTGACCCACGACCCCATCATGCCCATGGCCATCTGCGTCATCTCGTCCGCGTGCGGGTGGTACATGAAGGTACCAGGCCTGCGCGCGACGAACTCATACACAAAGGTCTTGCCCGGCTGGATGGTCTTTTGTGTCAGCCCACCCACACCGTCCATGCCGTTGGGCAGGCGCTGCCCGTGCCAGTGGACGCTGGTGTGTTCAGGCAGCCTGTTGGTCACGAAGATGCGGACCCGATCACCTTCGACCACCTCGATGGTGGGCCCAGGCGACTGGCCGTTGTAGCCCCACAGGTGGGCCTTGAAGCCCGGCGCCATCTCGCGCACCACAGGCTCGGCCACCAGGTGAAACTCCTTCACGCCGTTGTTCATGCGCCAGGGCAGGGTCCATCCATTGAGTGTGACGACCGGGTTGTAGGGCCGACCGCTCGGGGGCACAAGCGGTGGCTTCGTGTCAGGTGTGGTCTGCAGCACTGGCTCGGGCAGGGCGGCCAGGGCGACCTTGCTCACTGAGGCTGCCGCCAGCGCGCCGGTGATCGCACCCGCGCCGCCAAGAAAGTGTCTTCTGTTTGTCATGTGGGTTTCCTTGGGTCGGGCCATCAATGCGCCGGCCCCTGGATGGCACTGGATGCGCCAGTGGATACGGGCGCCAGGCCAGCAGCCATGGGCCGGCCGACCACAGAGGCGGTGAGGGCCGCATCGGCCAGCCAGAACTGCTGCTGAGCTCCGATTGCAGCCATCACACTGGCAATCTGGTCGCGCGTGTCGGCCAGCAGCTCGAACACACCGATCAGCATGCCGTTGTAGCGCAGCAGGTTCTCCTGTGCCATGGTCTTGCGCAACGGCACGATCTCATCCAGATAGTGGCGCGCCAGATCATGGGCGCTGCGGTAGGCCGAGTAGCTCTCGCGAAGCTGCGATGTCGCCCCGCGTACCACGCCTTCGTAACGGTGAGCGGCGGCCAGGGAGCGGGCATTCATGGCCACACGTTGTGCACCCCCCAAATCAAAGATCGGCAGCCGGATGCCGATTTCGTATCCGTTGCGATTGGTTCTGGTGCCGCTCTGATTGTCAAACACGGTGTCGTGCCGGCCACCCACTTCCACATCCACCAAGCTGTTGATCAGGTTCAGGCCTTGCGACCTGCCGGCCACATCAAGCTGCGCTCGCGCGAGCTGGACATCCAGCCGTTGCGCACCGGCTGCGGCGCTCACCTCGGGCGCGGTGCGCGGCTGTGTCGGAACATCAGGCAGGCGCTGCGGCAGCTTGAGCTGCGCGAGCTGCGTGTCATCCAGGCCGAGCTGGCGCGCTAGTTCCTCGCGCGCTGCCGTGGCCGCATGTTGGGCCGAGACCAGTTGCGCCGCTGAGTCGGCATAGAACACATGTTCCCTGGCCCGCTGCAAACGGGTGAAGTTGCCCACCTGTTGCATGCGCCGCGCCAGTTCAGCCCCTGCCTGCGCGGCCTGATTCACCTGCCGCGCGTAGTGCAGCGTTTGCTGCGCGGCGACGGCGCGCACCCAGGCCTGGCGCACCTGGCTGACCTTCTCGACCACATCGGTGCCGAGCTGCACGCGGGCTTGCTGTGCTTGTCCACGCGCAATGGACTGGCGTTGCGGCAGAGTCAACAACTCCAGCAGGCCAAATGAGAGCAGACGGCCGAGCTCAAGCTCATCGCCGGATCGAACCCGCTCAAAGCTGAACAGCGGATTGGCGATGCGACCGCTCTGGTCGGCTTGCGCGAGGTTGGCGGCACCTTGCGCGAGCAAAGCCTGCACTGCAGGGCTGTTGGCCAGGGCCACTTGCACCGCCTGCGCCTGCCCCAGGGTTTGCGCCAGCAGACCGGCCACCAGCGATTGAGCTGCACGCCGTTGGTCGTCACCTTGTTGCAGCGAGAGCTGGCCACTGGTGAAGGTCGGCAATGCCGTATTGACCTCTTGGATCGCCTGCTCGATGCCCAGCGACGTGCAGCCCGCCAAAGTCAGAGCCGATGCCAGAAGACTCAGAGAACGCAATGGGTTCATGGCTTGTCCTTGGTCGCTGGCGGGTGGTGGCCGGCGTGGGGGTCCGCCTTGACCTCGGCGCCTGCTTCGTTCTTCGCATCGGCCGTGGCGGCGGCAGCTTCCTTGGCGTATTCGCGCCAGCCACCGATGCCGCGAACCTTGTCGTTGGACTCTCGCCAGGCGGCAGGTTCCTCATCGGCAAAGCGCTGGTAGTCCTTGAGCGCGGAACTGAATGTGAGCGCGGCAGGTGCGCCCTGAGCCACAGCCGCTGCCGCACCCATCAGGGGCCACAGTGCCAGCCATCGCAGAGAAGAAATGAAGTGCATGAGAGCCTCTCGAATTCCGTTTGAAACATGCCAGCGCCGTCCACGAGTGGACAAGCGGGAAGGCAGCCATGGAAGACGGGCTCAGGCGCGAGGTGGTTTGTCCGGAACTCGGACAGGAAGGGTCGGTATCAGGACCGAGAGCTCAGGGAGAGATGCGTGCGCGGCATCGCCGAATATCAATGGCTCAGGACATTCATTGATCGCGACGGCGTGACCGCAGAACACGCAGGAAAGGCACTTGTGTGCCGTCGTACGTGGGTGGGAATCAGCCCCATCACCTGCATCGTTGGGCGATGAAACGCTGGCGGCATGATGGTGATCGGCCGGCTTGTGGCCCGCATGCGCGAGGTGCTGGTCTGCCTCGTGCGTCTGATGCTGCGCAGCCTGCGCCCCGGCGCGCATGCCGGGCCCGCAGTTGAGCATGGACGCCGCAGCGAACCCCTGCAGGGGCAGCGCCAACATCAGCAACCATACAAACAGAACGCGAAACCGGATCATGGGCGGATTTTAGTCACAAGCTGAGTGCGATGGCGTACAGACCGGCTGTTGCTTGGAATTTAAATTCGTACCAACTGGAGAATATTCATGAACATCTTACTCGTGGCTGCCCTTGGCAGCGTGCCCCTGGTGACCGCCAGCGTAGCCTACGCGCAGGGGTGGTCCATGATGGACGGCAGCACTTGGGGTGGTGGGTGGATGGGTGGATTCGGAGGCGGCTGGGCAATGATATTGGTCGTCGTGATCGTCGCAGCGCTTGTGGCGTGGATCGTCCAGAGCAAGGGTAAATAGTCAGGCGTCGTTCTCGCCTCGCCTTCCGTTTTGAAATTGGAGTTCACCATGTCACAGTCTCGTCAAATCCTTCTTGCAATTGCTATCTCAACTGCCACCATGGGTGCTTGGGCGCAGAGCGACGCCGAGCACAAGCAGCATCAGGCTGCAGCGGCCGCGCAGTCGTCCGCTGCACCGGCTGCCTCGGTGACTTCACCCGACGGCGCCCAGAACATGGCGGCCATGGACAGCAAGATGAAAGCCATGAGCGAGATGCACCAAAAGATCATGGGTGCCAAAACCCCGGCAGAGAAGAAGGCGCTGATGGCAGAGCAAATGAAAGTCATGCAGGAAAGCATGAAGATGATGGGCATGATGGGCGGCAATGGCATGGCAGGCATGCGGCGCCAAGAGCAAGTGCCGGTCAGCATGAGCGAGCGGCAAGACATGATGAGCAAGCGCCTGGAGATGATGGAATCGCTGATGCAAATCATGATGGATCAGATGCCCCCTCGGGCCAGATAAGGCACTGACCTGGGCAGGGTCCGCCAGTTCATGCGAGTGAAGACGACGCTCGCCCAACACTGAGTCGGGAGACTGATCTATGGCGCAACACCTCCAGCACCCAAGTCATCCTCACAACGGCGAGGCCAGGGTGCCAGTTGCAGAACAAGTACCTGCACCCCAGGGCGCGATTTACACCTGCCCCATGCACCCGGAGATCCGGCGGGCCCAACCCGGCCTATGCCCGAAGTGTGGCATGACGCTTGAGCCATTGATGCCGCAACTTGCGCAGGAAGACCACCGCGAGCTGCGGGATTTCCGGAACCGATTTTGGTGGACTCTTCCACTGACCATTGTCGTGACCGTGCTGGCCATGTTCGGCCACAAGCTCAATTGGTTTGAATCACGCACGCAGACCTGGATTGAGCTGGCGCTGTCCTTGCCCATCGTCTTGTGGGCGGGTTGGCCCTTCTTTTCGCGCGGCTGGCAATCAGTGATGAATCGCAGCCCGAACATGTGGACCTTGATCAGCCTGGGCACGGGGGCCGCATTTCTCTACAGCGTGGTCGCTACAGTGGCGCCTCAACTGTTTCCGGCATCGTTCTTTTCCATGGGCCGCATCGGGGTGTACTTTGAGGCCGCAGCGGTCATCATCTCACTCACACTGCTGGGTCAGATGCTCGAACTGAATGCGCGATCGCAGACCTCCGCCGCCATCAAGTCGCTGCTGGGGCTTGCGCCCAAGACCGCGCGCCGTATCGCCGCCGATGGCAAGGAGGAAGACGTGCCCCTAGCCAATGTGCATGTCGACGATATGTTGCGTGTGCGTCCGGGAGAGAAGGTTCCGGTCGATGGCGTGGTGGTCGAAGGGCAGAGCGCGCTTGACGAATCCATGCTGACTGGGGAGCCAATGCCGGTCACCAAGCGCCCCGGTGACAAGCTCATAGGCGCGACCATCAACAGCAGCGGCGCGCTGGTCATGCGCTCGGAACGAGTGGGGTCTGCGACCGTGCTGTCCCAGATCGTTCAGATGGTGGCGCTGGCTCAACGCTCCAGAGCACCCATGCAGCGAATGGCCGACGTTGTGGCGGGTTATTTTGTTGTCGGGGTTGTGTCTATCTCGGTGCTCACCTTCCTCACCTGGGGACTCATCGGGCCGCAGCCAAGTTGGGCCTATGCCATCATCAATGCAGTTGCGGTGTTGATCGTTGCCTGTCCTTGTGCATTGGGCCTGGCCACGCCGATGTCCATCATGGTTGCCACAGGGCGCGGGGCAACGCAAGGCATACTCTTCAGGGACGCCGCTGCAATCGAGAATTTGCGCAAAGTCGATATCCTCATTGTGGACAAGACCGGCACGCTAACTGAAGGTCGACCCGTGTTCGAGCGCACAGTTGCAGCCGCCGGGTATTCCGAAGAGGACGTGCTTCGTCTTGCGGCCAGCCTGGACCAGGGCAGCGAACATCCGCTGGCTGCGGCCGTTGTCGCCGCCGCCAGGGAGCGCGGGCTCGCACTGACGGCCGCTCAGGAGTTCGATTCGGCTTCCGGAATTGGTGTTCGTGGGCTCATTCAGGGCAGGCGCTTTGCGTTGGGGAACGCGGCCCTGATGACACAGGAGGGAGTAGACGTCTCGCCGCTTGCACAGCAGGCGGAAGCTTTGCGCGGGCAAGGGGCCAGCGTGATGCATTTGTCTGAAGGCGGGCGTCTGGTCGGGCTGCTTGCGGTCTCGGACCCGGTCAAGAGCACAACGACGGAGGCGCTGGCGATTTTGCGCAAGGCCGGACTTCGCATTGTCATGGCCACGGGCGACGGTCATACCACGGCCCAGGCGGTGGCACGGCGGCTGGGTATCAATGAAGTTCACGGAGAGGTCAAACCAGCCGACAAGCTGCAACTGGTCGAGCGCCTCCAAAAAGAAGGGCATGTCGTGGCCATGGCAGGCGATGGGATCAATGATGCGCCGGCGCTTGCGCGAGCGGACGTGGGCATTGCCATGGGGACCGGAACCGACGTTGCGATGAACAGCGCCCAACTCACATTGGTCAAGGGCGACTTGCGCGGCATCGCCGCTGCCCGCAGCCTGTCGGAATCGACAGTCGCCAACATGAAGCAGAACCTCATGTTCGCATTCTTGTACAACGCGCTGGGCGTCCCCATTGCTGCGGGGGTGCTCTATCCGGTGACCGGATGGCTGATGTCGCCTATGATCGCCGCCCTGGCAATGAGCTTGAGCTCTGCGTCGGTGATCTTCAACGCACTGCGCTTGCGCGGTGTTCGCGGGTGAACGGGTGTGGGTGCCCGACGCTGAATTGAACCAGGAGTCTGATTTTCCACCGACCCACCTGTCGTTCGCGTGACGCTCTCGGCGGGCCGATGTCAGCGGCTTCACCCGGTGGCAGTCGACATTGCACCTTCTGTCATCACGCGGTTCAAGTCAACAAAGTGGAGCGTTTCTCAAGGCTTGATGCGCTTCCAGCTGAAGGGGCCGAAGGCGTCCGTGCCATTGGCCGCATTGGCGCCCGGGTCGATGGTCAGCTTGAGCCATTCCAGAGGCAAGGTGCTTCCATGCACCGTGACGCGACGGAAATTTGACACGTTGTAGCCATGCGGTTGGTTCTGATAGGGATCGCTGTTGCCATACGTGCTGGGAACGGTGACGCCGGTGCATGGCTGCGCAGTGGCCCCCGAGCTAGGCTCGATGACGCAAGCCGCGCCCGCTGACAGAGGATTGTCCGAGCGGTAGATATGCGCGTCGCCATTGAACAGAAGCACTGGCCGACCGAAGCTTGCGGTGTTCGATGCGATGCGATCGATGAATTGCTTGTACTGGCTGATGTGGCTGGCGACATTGCCGTCCAGATCCCACATATCGGCCTGCAGTTGAATCACCACGGCGATGTTGCCATTGGATGTGGCGCGCTTGAACGCCGTGTCGAGCCAACGCTTGACCGCCTCGGACCGATTGGCGACCTCCTGGCTTTGTGCCGCACTCATGGACGGCGCGCCGTACCAGGGGTCGGTGTCGTTGTTCGACCCGCCGGGGACATTGAGCGACACAAACACGACGCCTGACTTTTCCCACCACACGTTTTCGGGGTAGTTCTTGTCGCTTGGGAAGTTGGTATCGTATTCCAGCGCTTGAGAATGCACACTCATCGTGCCGCCAATGGCCTTGCCCGGCGTGGCGAAGAAGATCGAGCGAACCAAGTCCAGATTGGCGATGGGATCGCCGCCCAAGTAGGAAAGCTTCTTTCCGCTCGCGTCCACCAGGTAGTCGATCTGTCCTGTGCCAGCGTTGTAGGTGCCGCCGCCTTGTTTGACCTTGTGGCAATCTGCCCATTCATTGTCGCCAGGTGAATAGATGACAGGCTGCTTGAACGACTTCCACTGGTTGAAGATGGCCGCATCGTAGGTATCGGTGCAGTATTCCTTGCCCGAATGGATGTCTCCCACATGCATCACGACCGACACATCGGGATCGGAGTTGATGGCAGTGATGAATGCAGGGTTGGCCAGAAACTGGGCAGTGTCAGTAGGTGCCGTGCCATACGGCACATCACCGATGACGGCCATCGTGGACTTTGGTTCATCTGATCCGCCGCATCCTGCAAGGGATGCGCACAGCACAATGGCAAGGGCTGATAGTGCAAGATGTCGCATGGGCTTCTTCTGTGATTGTTGTTGTGACGCCGCCATCTTCGTCTGGCACTGTGTCAAGACTGTGACCGCCGCGCGCACCGCTGAAGGCTTGGGCAGTGAACCCGGTCAAATGAGCGAAGCGGGTGGCTGAGACACGGTCTTTCTGCGGCAACGTGACACCCGTATGATGTTTTGATGACGAGCGCCCCCACATCTTTGACAGAAACACGCCAGCCCATCCCAGCATCAAGTCTCCTGGCTGCCATGTCGGCCGCCTCGGTGACTATTCCTCATGCCCTGGGTCTGGGGCTGGTGGCATTTGCGCCGCTGGCTGGTGATTACTCGCTTGGGGCGCTCGCACTCTGGTCAGCGGCTTTGCCAGGCGCTGTGATGACCTTGCTCGCTGCTCGCCGCGGTGTCATCTACGCGCCTTCCACGATTGTGGCTTTGCTTTACGCGGCCATTTTGAGCACAGTGATGAGTGTGGCAAAACCCCTGGGAATGGGGCCCGCGCAAGTCCTGGCAGCCAGCGGCGCCTGCGTCGCGGCCGCGTTCGGCATCCAGTGGCTGTTCGGCGCACTGCGGCTGGCTACGCTGTCTCGCTTCCTGCCTTTGTCCGTGACTTACGGGTTCGCTGCGGGTGTGGGGCTTTCGATGTTGATCTCGCAACTGACCAGTGGCTTTGGCATGGGCCACTGGGTCTGGAGTCCGCAATTGCTGTGGCATGCTGCTGCGGCATTGGGTGTGGCCATTCTCGCCAGGGCGATTCAGATGCGGTGGCGGTTCATGCCCGGGCTGCTACCGGCCGTGGTCATCGTGGCTGCGGTGATCCTGATGACCGGCGCATCACCGCATTTCGTCCCTGCAGTGGTCGACACTTCGACCGGTTTCACCTGGCCATACTTGCCAGACTGGACTGCGGTGCCCTGGTTTGACATTCTTGAATTGCGGGGAACCCGCTTGGGCTCCCTGGTCCTGCTCATGGCACTTGTGAATAGCCTGGACATCCTGGTGTTCAACCAGGAACTGGAACTCGATCATCGCTTGCCTGGAGACCCCAACGCAGCGCTGCGCCGCGAAAGCCTGATCGGTGCGCTATGCGGCTTGATGGGTTTCGTTCCCGCGTCGACGAGCGGGTCTCGTTCTCGAATCGCGCTCGCACTGGCAGGGCCGGCCCCCGGCGTGGGCCCCCTTCATGCAGCCATTTTGTTGGCCGTTGCGATCAGTGGGCAATGGTGGCTGCAGTGGGTGCCGATGGCATGCCTGTCAGGCGCGCTCTTGCTGGCCGGCCTGACGCAGGTACCCACCGCATTGTGGTCGCGCGAATACGCCAGGAGGGCTCCGTCCGTCTGGACGCAGAGCTGGCTGGTGGCCACGGTGTTTGCGGTGGCCGGAGGCGCAGGCGCTCTTGTCGCGGGCTTGGTTGTAGCCACCTTCGTCTTGATGCACGCATCCGCGAACACTGCGATTCGGCGTGCTTTGCTGGACGGGCAGCTTCGCTCCCGACGTTTGCGCCGTGCGGCTGCGGATGCGTGGTTGACCAGCCATATGCGGCAAGTCGCGGTGATCGAGCTCCAAGGCGTCATGTCCTTTGGTGTGTCGGCCCACACGGCCGAGCAGATACGGCAGTTGCTGCAGCCGCGTCATGATCGGGTCATCCTCGATGGCGCTCGTGTGGCCGCCTGGGATGCCACAGCGTTGGTGCGGGTCGTGGCCCTGGCGCGCGATCTCGCCGATCAAAAAGTCCAACTCGCGGTGTGCGGGTTTGACAGCCACTCGGCCGATGCGGTGCGCTCGACTGCTTTGGTATTTTCAGACCTGGATCGGGCGCTGGAATGGGCAGAGGAAGCGATGCTTGAGCAGCGCACGCCAGAACAGATCGTTTCCTATCCACAAGAGGATGCACTGGGTGAATTGGGCGAGGGCGTCAGTGCCCCGGCGCGCGCAGCCTTGGAGGCCCGGCTTGTGTTCCAAGCGGTGCCGGCACAGTCGTTGATATTCGCGGCTGGCGAGAGCGGCACCGACATCTTGATTGTTCAGTCTGGGCTTGCCACGCTGGCAACCACTTGGCCTGCTGCGGGTGGGTTGCGCCTGGCCACAGTGGGCCAGGGAATGGCCTTCGGCGAAATGGCTTTCTTGAACGGGCAGCCGCGCAGCGCTTGCGCGGGCTGTGCATCCGACGGGATGACTCTTGCGCGCCTGAGCCGCGAGGCATTCGATCAATGGTCTCGCGAACACCCCGCAGATGCGTTGGTCATCATGGCCAATCTGGCCATCATCGGCACACGCAGGCTGGCTGCTACCACGCGGCAGTTGCGCGCTGTGCTCGAATAGCGGGACGTTCAGTGCGCCAGCGTAATGGCGCCATGCTCAGGCGCCTCGGCTGGCTGGGCCGCGCGTTTGAGAATCGTGGCAAGCATGTCAGGCACCTCGAATACCGCTCGATTCTCGATGGCTCGAACGCGAGCGCGATACTGAGGCAACTCTGCGATCAGTTCCCCCGCAGCCGCCCGCAGCGTGGCGACGGAGCGCAGGACCTTGCCTACGCCGTTCTCGCGTATCCAGCGGGTGTTGTAGCGCTCCTGGGGCATGGTCCATGCATTGTCGAAAGTCAGCACCGGCAGACCCATATGAACCGCTTCGCTGATGCAGCCCGGGCCCGGCTTGCCGATGAAGAAGTCGCCCAGGCGCATGTACCTGTCCACTTCGCCGGTAAAGCCCACGATGGCCCTTGGGGCGGCCACTGACTGGGCGCGCAGACTCGCTGCCAAAGCATCGCTCCTGCCGCACATCATGATCAGTTGCACGTCTTGCAGTTCGCGCGATATGCGCTTCATCTGCGCCGAACCATGGCCGCCGAACATCACCACACCGGTGGGGCGATTGGGGTCAAGGCCCAGCGCAGTGAGCCATCGGCCCCGATCGACTTCTTCGGTGCGATAGAACGAGGGCCGCAAGATCATCCCGGAGCTGCGCCAGATGCGCGATGGCCGATAGCCGACGGCTTGGGCCTGCTCGGCCGCGTAGGCGGTGCCACAGACGACATGCTGGTCCTGGCCAGGCTCCATCCAGAAATGCGGCGGCAGGTCGGCCATGTCTGTCATCACGGTCACATACGGAACGCCGGGCAAGGTGCTCGCCACCGATTCATACAAGGCGCGGTTGAAGTTTGGGATGAGCGAGACAACCAGGTCTGGTTCAGTCGCGAGCCAGTGCCGGCTCAGCTTGCGAACCAAACCGCCGTGGGCCAGGCGAATCATTCCTTGCAGCAGTTTGAGCTCCTCGCCGAGGCCAAGTGTCCAGCCGTGCGCAAGCCGCTTGTTGTACAGATCTTCCGGGGCCATTCCGGTCAACTTGCGAAAGCGGGCATCGGGATCGAGTACCTCAGTGAGGTTGACCAGCCGCACCCGCCATGGGCGCTGTTGCTGCGCAATCACTTCCTGTAGCGCCAGCGCGGCAGCGCGATGGCCGCCGCCGGCATTGAAATAGACAAGGTCGATGGTGGAGTTCATGGATGCACATGATGCGGGGCCTGCGTGACAGAACTGTGGAACGGGTCGATCGCCAACGAATCGCGTCGCCAGCGCGGATGTCAATGAGGTGGTCACGCAATTGTCAAACTCCCTGCGTAACATCGCCCGATGCAGCACGCTATACGGGTCTCGCAGGCATGCAAGCACTTCGGTGCGGGCAGGTTCGCCCTTCGTGGGGTCGATGTGGATATCCAGCCCGGCGAGCGTGTTGCACTGATCGGCGCCTCGGGCTCCGGCAAGTCCACGCTGTTGCGCGCCATCTGCGGGCTGGAGACATTGGACGCTGCCGCAGGCTCAGTGGAAGTGTTCGGCAAATGTCTGCAATCGTCCGGCACGCTTTCGCCCAAGGTGCGCTTGCTGAGGCAATCGGTGGGCATTGTCTTCCAGCAGTTCAATCTGGTCGGCCGACTCCCGGTCTTGACGAATGTCCTGACTGGGGCGGCGTCGAATTTGCCAGTCTGGCGCGCGCTCACCGGCGCGTTTCCTCAAGAGTTGCGCGCTCGCGCCCTTGACATTCTGTGTTCGGTGGGCCTGGAGGAGCAGGCATTCCAACGCGCCTCCACCCTGTCTGGCGGCCAGCAGCAACGCGCGGCTGTGGCTCGGGTCTTATTGCAAAGGGCCAGCATTTTGCTTGCCGACGAACCCGTCGCTTCGCTGGATCCAGAGTCCACCAGGCGAGTGATGGACCTGCTGCGAGATCTGAACGAGCGACATGGAATCACCTTGCTCATCAGCTTGCACGACGTTTCGCTTGCCAGGCGATATTGCAATCGTGTGATCGCCTTGCGTGAGGGCGAGAAAGTCTTCGATGGCCCGGCGGCGGATCTGACGCCCGTCATCCTGCGCCACTTGTACGGCGCAGCCGCGCAGGACTTGATGCCAGAGGAAGGCGCCAGTTCCGAAGCAGATGCCGCGCCAAAGCAGGTTCACGCAGGCACTCAATCTGCGCAAGCCCTCGCATTCATGGCGACCTAAGCCCCCCCCAATTTGTTCAACCACCCATTTGTCCGAAGGCAAATTCATGAGACTACTTCGTCACTTCATCCTGCCTATGCTGGTCTGTGCGTTGGCCGCTGCGCCGGTCTTGTCACAGGAAATCAATTTTGGTGTGATTGCCACCGATTCCGCCACGACCCAGCGTGAACGCTGGGAGCCGTTCTTCCGCGACATGGAGAAGAAGACGGGCCTGAAGATCACGTCTTTCTACGCACCTGACTATGCGGGCGTGATCGAAGCCATGCGGTTCAACAAGATCCAGGTGGCGTGGTATGGAAACAAGTCGGCAATGGAGGCGGTGGACAGAGCCAATGGAGAGGTGTTCGCACAGGTGATGTACGCCGATGGGACCTTTGGGTACAACGGCCTGCTCATCACCCACAAGGACAGCCCTTACAAGACCGTGGACGACGTTTTCAAGAACGCAAAGAACATCAATTTCGGCATCGGCGATCCGAATTCGACATCCGGCTTCCTGGTGCCGACCTACTATGTATTCGCACAGAACAACGTTGACCATCGGACCGCATTCAAGACCATCCGCAATGCCAGTCATGGGGCCAACATCCAGGCAGTCCTGGCGCGCCAGTTGGATGTCGCTACCAACAATACGGAAGACATGACAAAGCTGGAGACCACCCGACCCGACTTGTATGCGCAGTTGCGAGTGATCTGGAAAAGTCCCCTCATCGCAAGCGATCCTTTTGTCTGGCGCAAAGACCTTGATCCCGCGGTCAAAGGGAAGATCAAGGCATTTGTGCTTGGATACGCGAAGGCCGATCCCGCCGAGAAGGCCATCCTCAAGTCCATCTACAACTATGGCGGATTTCGTGAGTCCAGCAACGATCAGTTGATTCCGGTGCGCCAACTTGAATTGTTCCGAGACCGAACCAAGACCGCCTCCGACGACAAACTGTCGCCTGACGAAAAGACCAAGGCCATCGCCGATATCGATCGCAAACTTGCGGCTCTGAAGAAGTGAGTGCGTTCGCCGTTCCCAGTGCGCACGCGATGGAAGTTCTGCGGCGCCGCGCGCTGCAGGAGCGGCCGGGCTGGCTCTTCTACGCGGGCTGGGCCATCGCGCTGGGTGTGCTTGCGTGGGCGTGGCGTGGCGCCGAAATGCGCCCCTTCGACCTTCTGCGCGATGCCGGCAACATCGGAACCTATGCGTCGGACTTCTTTCCACCTGACTTTCGCGACTGGCGCATCTATGTCAAGGAGATGCTGGTCACCATGCACATCGCGGTGTGGGGCACAGTGCTGGCGATGGTGGCAGCGATTCCGCTGGGCCTGTTGAGCGCATCCAATATTTCCCCGGTCTGGGTTCACCAGCCTGTGCGCCGCCTCATGGACGCTTGCCGTGCGATCAACGAGATGGTGTTTGCCATGCTGTTCATTGTGGCCGTGGGACTGGGGCCGTTCGCAGGCGTGCTGGCGCTGGCCGTCCACACAACTGGTACGCTGGCCAAGCTGTTCTCCGAGGCCGTTGAGGCGATTGATCCGCGCCCCGTCGAGGGAATTCGCGCCACTGGAGCGAGTGCGCTGGTGGAGGTGCTCTACGGGGTCCTGCCGCAGGTGATGCCTCTGTGGGTTTCGTTCGCGTTGTATCGGTTTGAATCGAACGTGCGGTCGGCATCTGTCGTAGGGATGGTAGGCGCCGGGGGAATTGGCGTCGTCCTCTATGAGGTCATTCGTGGTTTTCAGTACGCACAGACCTGCGCCGTGCTCATCATCCTGGTGCTGAGCGTGACCTTGATTGATCTTCTCTCAGCGCGGTTGCGCAAGTGGCTGATCTAGGGTCCGCGTTCGTCTGGCACCAACCGGTGCAGATGTCCTTCGGCGCTGGTTGCGTTGAGGGACTGCCCGAAGCGCTCGGCAGTCGCCGGGCCGTCGTGGTCGCGTTTCCGATGGCTGAGGAATTGGGTATCGAGGCCCGGCTGTCCCGGGCTTTGGGTGACAGGCTCGTGCAATGGGTGCCCTGCCCGGACGACATTGCCAGTCTCAGCAATGCATTGCGTCTGTGTGGGCAGGTCTGGCCGGTCCTGGATGCTCACCCAGATGCCGTGCTCATCGGGATCGGCGGAGGAACCGTGCTCGACCTTGCCAAAGTCGCACGGTGCCGGCCGGTGGCCAGCGACGGGGACGCAATCGCTGCCGCACTCCGAGGGAAAGCACCGTGGCCACAGTTGCAGCCAGCCACGCTTTGGCTCGTCCCGACCACGGCAGGAACTGGAAGTGAGGTCACCCGGTGGGCAACCGTCTGGGACACTGATGCACATCCGCATGCCAAGCTTTCTCTTGACGAGCCGTTTGGCTACGCACAAAGAGCCTGGATAGATCCCCTTTTAACCTTGACCTGCCCGTCCGAGGTGACCCGCGACAGCGGTGTTGATGCACTAGGCCATGCCCTCGAATCCATTTGGAATCGGCATGCCAATCCAGTCAGCGATGCAATAGCACTTGCTGCGCGAAGACAATTGTTCACGCATTACCGCTGGCCCTCAACCGTCCCGATGATGCCCAAGTTCGCGCCCAAGTCAGTCTGGCCGCGCTGCAGGCGGGCATCGCATTCTCACAGACGAGAACCGCACTTGCGCACGCGCTCTCGTACCAGCTTACCCTGGAGCAGGGTCTTGCGCACGGCGCGGCAGTCGCGGTCTGGCTGCCCATGACCTGGTCTCTGGCAACGGGTCATAGCAAGAGTCTGGACGCAATTCTGGGTGCGGTGTTCGGTGGTACCGCACGGGCCGGGGCCTCGCGGCTACGCGCCTGGCTTCACAGAGCTGGTGCGCCCGGCGACCCATCCGATGTGGGCGTCCACGATGCGCAGCAGCGGGTGGGCGCTGCGCTGTCAAGTGCGCGGGGGCGCAATTTCATCATCGCCTCTCCCGGTCGCTTGGCCGACTAACTCGCATCGCTCACCAAAGCGCGGCTGATCACGACGCGGCCGGGTTTGCGTCCTCTTCTATTTAGGCTGCCACCAAGAAGTAAACCGCAGCGTAGTGCGAAACCGCTCCTGCGACGACAAACACGTGCCAAACACCGTGCGCATGTTTCCAACCCATCGCGTTTCTATAAAACGCGGTTCCTGCGCAATAGAGGCTTGCACCCACAAACAACCAAATGAGGGAAGTCATGCTAAGGCGCACCGCCACAAACGCCGCCGCCGCAGTGCCAAGCCATCCCATCGCGATGTAGAGCAGTGTCGGCGGCACAGCTACTTCACGGACGCGAAATTGCCAGACGGTTGCAAGAAGTGCGGCAACCCACATTGCAGCAAGGAAAGCAAGGTTCGCGTCTTCCCTGGGCGCAGTCAGTGCAAATGGGGTATAGCTGCCGGCAATGAGCCAGAACGTTGCCGCATGGTCCAGGCGCTGCCACAGGTGCCGCGCTTCGCCGCGAGAGCCGTGACACACCGTTGACGCGACAAACAGAGCGGCCGACGCAAGGCAGAAGACGACCACACCGCCGATGGTTTTTGCATCAACTTGCCTCGCGCAACGCGCCAACACCAAGGCCGAGAAGGCCAAGGAGAGAGCCAACCCGATGAGGTGGCTGTAAATGTTCAGTCTTTGGCCTGGATACACATTGATGGCCGGATCGTGTCGGTCCGGCAGGTTTGTCCGAGGAGTCAGTACATCGGACGTGTGTGACATTGCCGTGGCAACTTGGCGCTCTTTCGCCGAGCCCAGGGCGCAGATGCAACGAGCAACTTTTCACCCGCGTGTCATTGTTCCTGTGCACGATGCAGTCTTCGTTGCTATGTCAACACTGAAACCGGGCAATCATTGCCCCACCTTAGGAGGCCCCCATGAATTCAGACTTCCCATCTCGATTCGCCCGACGGTCCGCGCTTCGCCTGATTGGCGCTGGCGGGCTGGCGCTCGGAGGCGGCTTGCGCGCCGCTCTCGCGCAGGCCCAGGCGCCTGCGATCGTGACCCCGGACAAGGCGCGCCCTCAAATGCCCTATGGCGTGATGAGCGGCGATGTCACCGACAACCGCGCGATGGTGTGGAGCCGCACCGACCGTCCCGCGCGCATGATCGTGGACGTATCCACCACCGAGGCCATGGCTGATGCGCGGCGCATCGTCGGGCCGGCGGCACTGGAGGTAAGCGACTTCACAGCGCGCGTGGACTTAGGCGGGCTCGCGCCAGGCCAGACGCATTTTTACCGAGTGCAATTCCAAGACTTGGCCAACCCGAAGGTCTACAGCGTGCCCCTCGTCGGGCGCTTCCGCACGCCAGCAACGAAGGCGCGAGACTTGGTATTCGCATTTTCCGGCGATGAGGCCGGCCAGGGCTGGGGCATCAATGAGGACTGGGGCGGCTACCGGGTCTACGAAGCGATGCGAAAATTCAACCCGGATTTCTTTATCCACTCCGGCGATCAGATCTACGCGGACGGTCCGATCCAGGCGCAGGTCCGGCTCGACGATGGCACAGTGTGGAAGAACATCGTGACGCCGGCCAAAAGCAAGGTTGCGGAAACTCTGGATGAGTACCGCGGTAACTTCGCCTACAACATGCTCGATGCCAACAAACGGCGCTTTTGCTCGGAAGTCCCGATGCTGGTTCAATGGGACGATCACGAAACGCGCAACAATTGGTACCCCGGCCAGCTCATCGGACCCGAAGAGGCGCGCTATCAGGAGCGCAGCGCCTCGCTGTTGTCGGCACGCGCCAACCGGGCCATGTTTGAGTACAACCCAATGCGCCCCGACCCGATCGACCCGGAAAAGGTCTACCGGTCCTTCCATATGGGACCACTGGCCGATGTGTTTATGCTGGACCAGCGCAGCTACCGTGGACCCAACACCGTCAACCGCCAGGGGGCTGGTGACCGAGATTCGGATTTCCTTGGCCCGGAGCAGATGCGCTGGCTTAAACAGTCCCTGCTCACGTCTCGTGCGACATGGAAGATCGTCGCGAGCGACATGCCCTTGTCCATCGTCGTGCCGGATCTGAATGCCGACGTGCCCAAGGGTACTTTCGAGGCCTGGGCCAATGCGGACGATGGTCCGCCCTCGGGCCGTGAACTCGAGGTTGCGGATCTTCTGCGATTCATCAAGCGGCGCAATATCAATAACGTGGTGTGGGTAACCGCCGACGTGCACTACGCCTCAGCCACGCTGTATCGGCCGGAAAACGCGCGCTTCACCGACTTCAAACCGTTCTGGGAGTTCGTCGGCGGGCCGATCAACGCCGGCACATTCGGCCCGGGAGAGATTGACAAGACATTTGGCCCGGACGTGAAATACGTCAGCGTGCCGCCCGGCATGAAGCAGAACAGGCCGCCGAGCGATGGCTACCAGTTCTTTGGCATCGGTCGGATTGACGCCCGTAGCGGTGCCCTTACCGTGTCCTTGCATGGCGTCGATGGGCAGACGCTATACAAAGTGGAATTGCCGAAAGCACTCTGATTGAATTTCAGTCGCGGTCATTTGCGCGGCGCGCTGCTGACAAAGCCCGCCGGCGGGACGGCACCTCGAATTGCGGCTTGCGCCAGCTTGAAGAACACATCCGTGTTGTCGATGACGCCGCTGAATGCCCAAGCCCCGGGACCATAAGCCGACAGGGGAATGTCGGTTGCGGTATGCACCGCTGAATCGCCTTTGACCTGGCCTGTGATCAGCAGGTTGCCCGTCTTGTCGCGGTCCAATGGGCCGGCCGGGTAGGTGGACAGCGGCTCTTTCTTCACGAAGGGTTGCTGGCCGTCCTGAAGCGGGCGCGTGTTGGTTCGCCAATCCTCGTAGCGATCGGCATTGGCCCCGTAGCCGATCAACAAACGGAAGTCGATGTCGGTCGTCTCCGGATAGCCGTCGGCCGCAATGCGGTAGCGGGGAAAGCCTGCCTGCTCGTAGGTGCCCACTACTGGATCGCGAAGGCCGTCCTTGCCGCCCTTGGCGCCAGCCTGGGCCAGCAGCACGTCCGTCAGCAAAGACCCGCCAATCAGTGCGACGCCCGAACATTCGTGGTCGGCTGTGACGATCACCAGCGTGTCGCCTTTCTTGGCGGCAAAGTCCTGTGCGACCTTGATGGCGCGGTCAAATTCGAGGGTATCGAGCATCCAGCGCTCGGTATCCATGTTGTGTGCCTGCTTGTCGATGGAGGCACCCTCTACCATCAGCACGAAACCTCTCTTGTTGCGAGACAGAACGTCGATGGCCTTGGCCGCCATCTCGTCCAGCATCGGTTGATCGGGAAAACCGTAGTCGTCTACGACACTCCCCGTCGTGCCCAGCTTGCGGCCGCGCCGACCATCAATCTTGTCCAGCGCAACGTTCATGTTCGACAGCGCGAACAAGCCCAGAAGCTTGCCACCGGATGCATCCAGTGTGTCCATCTCGGACTTGGTGGCCGCATATTTGAAACCGGCCCCCTGGAAATCGGCGAGCAGGTCGCGCTGGGCGTCCAGGGCGCCGGGTGCTGCGCCCCAGCGCTTGACGATTTCGCCCGTGTGGGCATCGTTCGCTGAGAAGGCGTAGTCGTTTCGGTCGGTGCGGGCCGAGCCCGGCGTACTCGCGGGCAAGAACCACTTTCGCCCGCCTCCCATCAGCACCGAGAGACCAGTGAGCCCGCGATCGTCCAGGTATTGGTCGACGATGCCGGTGCCAGCGGCACGGCTGGAGGTATGCACTGCGTTGCCAGCTGGTGTGGCGTCAAACACGTCGGCCGTTGTCACCACTCCCAGCGCCTTGCCCTGTGTGCGGTGCAGGTATTCGCTGAGGTATTCGATGCGCGGATTGTCAAACGGATCAATCGTATCGTCGGGGAAGACCCCCTCCTCGTTGTTGTTGTTCTTGTTGCCCGAGACATACGCGGTCATCCCAGGTGAGGAGTCAGTGACGATGGAGTTAAGCGACGAAGTCTTGACCATCGCCGTGACCGGAAAGGTGTCCATGGCGAGCGGTTCAATCGTCTTGCCCTGCACATAGCCGCCGCGCACGATGCGCGCCGCTGTGCGCTGAGCCGCCCCCAAGCCATCGCCCAACATGATGATGATGTTCTTCACCTTCTGGCCGCCGACAAGCAGAGGGATCACCTCGAAGTTGCCGCGCGCCACCACCGTCTGCCCATCGCTCTGCGTGGCGCTGACGCTGAACTCGTGAATGCCTGGCCTGTCGACGCTGACCGCACGAACCGTCGCAATCGCGGTGTTCGCACTGATGCTCTTGAGACACCCGGAGCCACAAGGGCGAAGTGCGACTACGGCCTTGACCAGCCTGCCGTCGATGGCGAATTCGGCCCGGGTGATGGATTTTGAGGCATCGTCCGGGCGCAGCGTGGCTTGCAAGTCGAATCGCTGGCCGGGCAGGAAGCGCGCAATGATCGGCGCCGGCTTGTGGCTGCTGAACAATTCGCTCGGAGACGTCAAGCGGGTTACCTCAGGTGCCGCGATGGCGCCCAAGCACGAGGCAGCGGCAGCCAGCGCGACGGCGGCAGATCGAAAGTTGGAAGAGTGCATCTGGCAGTTGGTCCTGAAATGATGTGGCAATGTGGGCGATCAAATCGGCGGATCGAGCAGGAGTCGCACCCAAACCACCCGACCATCGGGCAATTCGTGGCGACCCACTCGCAGTACGCCGGTCAGTTGCAGCAGGCCGGCTGTGTGAGGCAAAGGAAGCGCGCTGTCGCTGGCCGGCATTTCCACTGCCACTGTGGCGGGCGGGAGGTCGTCGGCCTCTCCATCGGCGTGCTCGCTCATGCGAATCGGCAGCGGCGTGAGAAAGAAGCGGCCACGAGGCGCGTCTTCCTGCATGACCATGTAACCAGTCAAGCGCACCCGCTCACCGTCGGCTGCTCGCAGGGCCTGGCTGATTTGGAGGCCGCGCGGGCCGATCGGACTGGCAAAGAAGTCGCGGAATTTGACGTCGATAACTGCTGACTGCGCTTGTGCCGCGCTCACGCTCGCCAGCAAGGCAAGCAAGCATATGTGGATAAATTTGAGCATGCATCTCGCCTGAATATCTTTGCAGAAACAAGATAGGCGATCGGTGTGTCAGTGCCGTGACACCCAGCGCTCGTGCGTTCTCGAAGTTGTGGCGCCGGGCACCATGCGAGCCAAGCCAGCCGAGGCGATCAGTCCGCTGCGGGAAGGTGCATCAGTGCCCGCCCCAGCGCGATGCGAAGCCCTGGTTGGATGTCCTCGCACAGGCGAAATCCCTGCGGTGCGAACACAATGATCGTCGAGCCGTGTTGGAACCATCCCATCTCATCGCCCTTGGCGAACCGCGACTGGCAGACAATCTCGTTCGGCCCCCGGTAGCGCAGGTGCAGCAGCACATTCAGGAAGTGCAGCCGAATGCTGGCCACCAGGATCGCCGCCACTGGCACCAGCGCGATTGGGTGACCGCCGTGCGCCAGCCGCGCGCGCAACACCGCCCGTTCATTGCGGCAGAACAAGCGTTCGACCCGAGCGAGCGCAATCGGATTGACGTTCCAGGTATCGCCGCTGAGGTAGGTGACGTGCTCGACTTCGCAATCGTGCGGCGCATGAAATCGGTGGTACATGGCCGAAGTGAGCCGCAGAGTAACGTACACACCATCGTGGAAGGGCGTGGTTTCCTGTGACGGGCCAAACAGATCTTGGAGCGTGTAAGGAAACCCCTTGGCCTGGAACACCTGTTGACCGAGGGTTGCGCCGCACTCGCCCACGATTGCGTCGCAAGGACTGGTCAGCACCTGCGGATCTGTGTCGAATGTGCGAGCACCAGGGAGCAGCTCGCGCGTGAAACATTCGTGCAGGCTGGCGAAGCGCTGCTGGCGCGAGTCGCTGAGGTCAAGCTCGGTGAACAGGCGCCACACAGCGATCGAGGCGCGACACACAAGTGGATGGCGGATTTGGCTGAACCAGCCCAGGAACCGGGTTAGCAACTGGCGCGGCACCCGGTTGGTGACAAGGAAGTTGATGTCCTCTTGTTGGAATATTTTTCCCAAACTTGAAATCTTCATGCGTTTGTCAATTCAGGATGGTAAACAGGCCGGGTCATCACTCAGCCGCAATCATGGACGAAACACTTGCTCTGTTGGCCGTCGCACTTGGTGCGCTGGCCTGGACCTTGCCCCGCGCCAAGGCGCGGCTTGAACTGTCCCGGGCCAAGCACCCCTCGCTGGCGGGACATTCGCGCCTGGCCAAGCGCGTAGCTTCGTTGATCCCAGGTTACGCCTACGGGGAGGATGCGTTCTTTGCCTCCGACCGTGCGCCCCCCGAGGTCGTCGCGCGGCGACGCGCAGGCTTTGCGCGGCTGGCCGCGCTGTACGCCCAGCGCTACCCGGTCGGCGCAGCAATGACGGCCCGGGTCCGTGCAGGTGTATCGGACCTCCAGTTCACCGGCAACTACCGGGTGCCTTTTCAGTACAGCCCCTATCTGCGCGAGCATCTGCAAACGGACAGCTTCCTGCGGGCCTCTGCCGGCGTCACGGTGGAGGATCTTGACGGCAACCACTTCTACGATCTGACGGGCTCGTACGGCGTCAATCTGTTTGGCTACGATTTCTACAAGGAGTGCATCGAAGAAGGCGCCGCGACGGTTCGACAACTGGGCCCTGTGTTGGGCGCCTACCATCCGTGCGTGGCAGAGAACGTCGAGCGGCTGCAAGCGATCTCCGGCCTGGACGAAGTGTCCTTCCACATGTCGGGTACCGAGGCGGTCATGCAGGCGGTGCGGCTGGCTCGCTACCACACCGGCCGCTCGCACCTGGTACGCTTTACCGGCGCCTACCATGGCTGGTGGGGGGATGTGCAGCCAGGACCAGGCAATCCCTTGCCGGCGCATGAGACGTATACCTTGCGTGAGATGGACGAACGCACGCTGCGGGTGCTGCGAACGCGACGCGACATCGCCTGTGTGTTGGTCAATCCAGTGCAGGCGATGCACCCCAACGCAGGCGCGCCGGTTGACTCCACGCTCGTGGACAGCGGCCGTCGCGCCGGCTTTGACCGCGCGGCCTATACGGCCTGGCTCAGGCAACTGCGCGATGTGTGCACCGAGCGCGGCATCGTGTTGATCTTCGACGAAGTGTTTGTCGGTTTCCGCTTGGCGCCCGGCGGGGCTCAGGAGTATTTCGGGGTCCGCGCCGACATGGTTACCTACGGCAAGACGCTGGGTGGCGGCCTGCCCGTGGGCGTGGTGTGCGGACGCCATGCGCTGATGAAGCGATTTCGCGAAGACCGGCCTGCCGACATCTGTTTTGCACGCGGCACGTTCAATGCGCACCCCTACGTGATGGGGGCGATGAAGGCCTTCCTGGACAGGCTGGAGCGGCCGCGGGTGAAGGCCATTTACGAGGGACTCGACGCGCTCTGGGACGACCGGGCCCGCAGCCTGAATGCTCAACTGCGAGATGCCGGCCTTCCGGTCCAGGTGGCCAACCTGTCCACGATCTGGACCGTGCTCTACACGCGGCAGTCGCGGTACAACTGGATGCTGCAGTTCTATCTGCGCGCACAGGGCCTGGCACTGAGTTGGGTCGGAAGCGGAAGGATGATCTTCAGCCTGAACTACACCGATGCCGATTTCGACGAGGTGTCGCGGCGCTTCGTGGCCGCTGCCGCCGCGATGCGCGACGACGGCTGGTGGCACGACGCCCCGGCGTTGACCAAGCGTGCAATCAGGCGGACCATCCTGTTGGAGATGCTTGCGCAACGGTTTTGAGATTCAGCTGTGACGCCCGTGCGCCATTGGATCGATCAGCTCACCACGCAGCAGGTACAGGGGCGCCTTGCGATACAGGAGGATGTCGTGGAATGGATCGGTCAGGATCTTGGTGATCCAGACCAGACCCGTCATGAGACCGTCCCGCACCCAGAGCTGAACCACCCGCAAGATCAGTCCGGTCACGCCAAGCACAAGCCAGCAGATTCCGATGTCGTGCACAAAGCCATTGAAGTCGGAGGCCGGGCTGATCAGGCCGAACAGCGACGGTTGGGCCCACAACACGAACGGGATCAGCGCCCAGGCCAACATCAGGACGACCTTACGCCTGATGTTGTAGCCCACCTTGATCTTTTCCTTGTATTCATCGGTAACTTGGTTGACCTCGTCGAACCCGCGCGGCTCGAAAAAGAAATGGCCGGCTTGGCGGCTTGTCATGGCGACACACCAGGCGATGATCGCGGCCTTGGCGGGGTCGATCAGCAGCAGGGCATAGGCGACCACGAAGCTCATCGCGCTGATCAGATGCAGGCTCTGGTTGATCCGGCTGTGGTGATAGTAGCGGTGGTCGTCCCAGCGCTGTACGGCAAGTGCTTGCAGAAAAGCCTTCACGATGTCCCCCGGTTGTTGCTCGGCTGCAAGCCCGTGCCGGGGCTGCAGTGTTGCAATGATGACGGCTGGGAATGAAAATCGTGTGACGATTTCGTGTCTGCGGCCGTCTTTCCTGTAATGGAACTGTTGCACTGAGCTGGCAGCATATGTCAATGGACTTGACTACACCACCAGACACCCTTGTGGACAACTACCCGGGCACCAAGCGTTCGATGCGTATTGCCGTTGTGACCGAAACCTATCCGCCCGAGGTCAACGGCGTTGCGATGACGATCGCGCGCATGGTGGAAGGTCTGCATCAGCGCCATCACAGCCTGCAATTGATCCGGCCACGTCAGCCCCACGCCGAGCCCCCCGGGCAGGAGGCATGCTTTGACGAGGTGCTGATGCGTGGCCTGCCCATCCCGCGCTACCCGAACCTGCGCCTCGGTGTTCCTTCCAAGCAAATCCTGGTAAGGCTCTGGGCCAAGCACCGTCCAGACGTGGTTCACATCGCCACCGAGGGCCCGTTGGGCTGGTCGGCGTTGAGCGCCGCGCGGCAACTCAAGCTGCCGGTGTCTTCCGACTACCGTACGAACTTTCATGCCTACAGCCAGCACTACGGTATCGGCTGGCTGCACCGGCCAATCATGGCGTACTTGCGCAATTTCCATAACCGGACGATGTGCACCATGGTTCCCACCCAAGCACTTCGGCGTGAGCTTGAGGCTGTGGGATTCCAGCGGCTGGCCGTCGTGACACGCGGAGTGGACACGCTGCAATTTAGCCCCCGGCACCGCAGCGAAGCGCTGCGCGCCGCCTGGGGCGCGCGTCCTGACGATCTGGTCGTCGTGGGCATCGGCCGGCTTGCCCCCGAGAAGAACCTGAACACTCTGCTCGCCGCATACGAGGCCATCGGCAGCGTCCATGCACGTTCAAAGCTCGTGATCGTCGGAGATGGTCCGTTGCGCTCGCAGCTTCAAGCACTTTGCCCTGCGGCAATATTTGCCGGGCAACGCACCGGTGACGACCTTGCTGCCCACTATGCGTCCGCCGATCTGTTCTTGTTCCCGAGCCTGACGGAGACTTTCGGCAATGTCACCACGGAAGCCATGGCCAGCGGCCTGCCGGTGATCGCGTTCGACTACGCTGCTGCGGCTGAGGTCATCAGCAGTGGCTACAGCGGTGTGCTCGCCCCCATGTCCGACCCGTTGGCCTTCACGCGCAGTGCCGTCGCCCTTGCCGGGGACGCGTCGCTGCGCCGTGCCATGGGTGAGCGGGCGCGTCTCACCGCCTGCAGCTTGGGGTGGGACAGCGTCATTGCCCGATTCGAGTCCAGCCTGGGCTCGGTGGTGAGGCGGAGCGAGTTGGCGGCAAGCGCGCAAGTTCTGGTCCCCTGCCGTCCGGCGGCTTGAAGCACACGCAGCTCAATCAGGGCTCGCCCGTGGGATGCGCCCCCGGGGCCCTGGATCTTTCCGCGCGCATCAGCGCCGCGATGGCCAGTGCGATGCAGACTCCGAAGCACCCCATCAGCGTCGCGATGGGAAGGTCCATGGCCGTCAGCGCGGCGTAGATCGCCAGCATGCCGAGCACGCTCGCGTTCTCGTTGAACCCCTGTACGGCGATCGAGCGGCCGGCGCTCAGCAGCGTGCAACCTCGGTGCTGCAGCAGTGCATTGAGCGGCACAACCATCATTCCGCCGAGCGCCCCAACGATGGCGAGCAGGAGCACAGCGATACGAAGGTCGGCGGTAATGGCAACGATTGGCATCATCAGACCCAGGGCCACCCCCGCAGCCAGCATCTGCTTGGCGCGCGTCAACGGTATCCACCGACCCGCCACGACCGCGCCGGCGACCACCCCGACAGCGACCGCTGTTTGCAAATAGGCTGCTTGACTCAGGGGCAGCTCTAGCACTTCGGCGGCCCAGCGCAACACGGCGAACTGCAGCGTGGCCCCAAAGCCCCAGAAGATCGTGGTCACGCACAGCGAAAGACCGCCATCGCGATCGCGCCACAGCATCATGTTGGCTTGCCTGAATTCGCGAATCAACACGACCGGATGGATTCGGCTGGCCGGGTATCGTGCGCCGCTGTCGGGCACGCCCAGGTTGAGCAGCCCCGCCACGGCATAGACCAGCAGCAGCGCGATCAGCGAGATAGCTAAGGCGGTCGGCTCGAACGGCGGCATTGAACCCAACAGGTGCGAGGCCGCCTGCGCAAGCAACGAGCCCAGCACCAATGGACTGACGAGCAAACCACCGAAGACCGCACCCAGCAGCGCGGCGCAGACCACGGTCACTTCGAGCCAGCCGTTAGCTGCCACCAATTGGTCCCGCGGGACGATTTCCGTGATCAGGCCATACTTGGCCGGTGCGTAGGCGGCCGCCCCGAACCCAACCACCGCAAACGCCAGCATCGGGTGCAGACCGGCGACCAGCATCAACACGCCAATGACCTTCACGCCGTTCATCCATGCCATCAGTCGCGCCTTGCGAAAGGCATCGGCAAGTGGCCCGACAAATGGCGCCAGCACGACGTAAGACACGGTGAAGCCGAACTTGAGCATCGGCGCCCACCAGCCGGGCAAACCTCGCTCCTGGAGCAAGGCGATGGTCACGATGAGCAACGCGTTGTCGGCAAGTGCCGAAGCGAACTGAGCGGCGATCAGCAGGTGAAAGCCAGCTGGCATGCGGACTCAAAGGTGCTGTTGGGCGAGGGGCAACGGCTACAGCCCGGCCAGGTGCGATCATTCGGCATGGGCTGAGATGTTGCCACCCTGATGTGAAATCCAGATGACGAGAGGGGCGACGAGGCAAGCGCCGGGGCACCACACCGCTGGGCACGGCGCCGCAGCATCGCCGCAGGCAGCCCATCGTCAAATTGTCATGATGCTCGGACACAGTCACTTCCTTGAAAGCGGCGCAAAGTGCAGGCACACCAGAGGCCGCGCGCGGCACCGCGGGAGAATTCATTGTCCAAAATCAAGCCCACATCAGAGAACGCGCATCCAGCCCGGCCAGCGCTGGGCATCACTGTCCGGAAGAGTTGGAAGGTTGGCTTGTCAATTTTTCCGCTGCTGCTGTCAATGAGTTGCGCGGCAGATGAATCGCACACCTGTGCGACGACCATCGATGAGCTGCGCGTCCTGGCAAGTGACCAGGCGTTCCCGCTTCGCTGGGAAGAGACGACGATGACCGACGGCAAGCCCTTGATCGTCTCGATCACGGCAAAGAATGGTTCCTTGTTCCTCGAATTCATCAAGACCAGAGAAGGGCTCTGGCTGGAGAGTGCCGGTGCAATCTGCAAGACGGGTTCCGAACTCGAGGCCAGGTTTGCCGCAGGCCACGTCCGCCTGGGGCCGGCGGCCAACTGGCTCTTGCGCGTTGCGGCGGGCAATGGCGGGGCGTTCAGGTTGACCCGGCTCGGGGCCGAGCAACTGCGGATTGCAACAGGCGGGTGGAGTGGAACCTTCTCTCCCAGGCGCAATTAGCCCTGCCGCGCGCCCATAGTTGCCCAGCGAATCATCATCACTGCGAGGCTTCGCGCTTGAGCAACTCGGCAATCGTGATGCCGACTTCATTCTTGCCGCCAAAGACGGTGCCTTTCTTGCCTTGGGTGAGGTGCGCGGCCGCAGTCTTGTAGGCGTCGGCGGGCAGTGGCACGTACTTCACCTCCTTGGACATCTTGGCAGCGTTGACCAGGTAGAAGTCCACGAACTTCTTCACCTCAGGCTTGCCCAGGGATTTGGCGTTGACATAGATGAATATGGGACGGGCCAGCGGCTGGTAGGTACCGTTGATCACTGTCCCTTCACTGGGCAACACGGCCTGCTTGCCGTCTTTCTCGACGATGGGCAATGCCTTGAGCTTGTTCCTGTTCTCGGCATAATAGGCATAGCCGAAGTAACCCAAGGCATTCACGTCGCCGGCCACACCCTGCACCAGAACATTGTCGTCCTCCGAAGCGGTAAAGTCACTGCGGCTGGACTTGGATTTGCCGACGATGGCCTCGGTGAAATAGTCGAAAGTGCCTGACTCAGATCCAGCGCCGAACAACTTCACCGGCTGATCAGGCCAGGTCGGATTGACTTGGTTCCAGCGCATGACTTTGCCCTGGGCGGCGGGTTCCCAGAGCTTCTTTAGTTCGGCCACGGTCGCCTGCTTCAGCCAGGTGTTGCGCGGGTTGATCACCACCGTCAGCGCGTCGAACGCAACCGGTAGCTCGAAATACTCGACGCCGGCGGCCTTGCATGCGTCCATCTCAGATCGGGTGATGGGGCGGGATGCGTCTGAGATATCGGTCTCGTTGCGGCAAAATCTCTTGAAGCCACCACCGGTGCCCGATACACCCACGGTCACCTTCAGGCCCCTGTTGAACTTCTGGAACTCTTCGGCAACTGCCTCGGTGATCGGGTAGACCGTGCTGGAGCCATCGACCTTGATGACTTGTGCGACGGCCGGTTGGCAGACGGCCCCAAACAAAGCGAATGTCGAGGCGGCAAGCATCGACCTGGGAAGAAACGATTTCATGGCGGGTTCCTGGTAGTGAGGGTTTGCGCTGGCGCAGCCAACCCTATGTTTGCTAAAGCGCGCGCTGGCGTCACGCGGTCATGCGGAGGCCCTGCAATCTTTGCCCTGCAACTTGCCTTCGTAGGTGAGGGACACCGCATCGCCACCTTGGACAGTGAGTTTGTAGCCGTCCCCTGCGTAGCTTCCGTCGGCCTGGCGATCGAGTTCCGCGGAGCCTTGCATTGCACGCACGCGCACCGAGGACCCGTCGTCTGCCGCTCTTGCACTGAAGACCTTCCCATCCGTACACGCAAAGGTCACGAATTTTCCAGCAGGCATGCTGTGCAGGGGGAGGGACTGACTGGCACACCCGACCAATACGGCAACGGTGACGGCAGAGAAAAGCAACTTCATTCGAACAACTCCATGATTAGCAGACTGGGGAGAATTCTTGACGGTCCGGGTGACGGCCCTATGAAGAATGGGTGACACATTTGCGACGCCATTGACCTCAACCCTTGGGCTGCATGCTGACCACCAGGTGCGCTTCGTATCGTTCCCAGGCCAGGGGAATGACAAAGGGAAAACTGTGGGGCGGCGGCACGACTGGCGCGGGTCGTTCGGTCAGCACACGCGGAGGCGATATTTCCATTGCATCCCCGAAGTGGCGCCTGGCGTAGCCCGACATCTGGTTGGCGATCTCACCCACGATGTCCCTGTGGCTGGCGTCGGAATAGTCTCGCTCACCCATAAGCAGTAGCACAAGAGTGAGCAAAGCCCGAGGTGCCGAAAACCCGACGCTGCCTTGAAAGCGACCTTGCAGTTCGATGAGGCCCTGGTAGTCGTCCCATATGACCAGATCCGCAGACTCCATCAAGTAGGCCGTGCGCACCGCAGCGCGCTTGCGGGTGGACTGCTCAAAGAAAGCACCCGCGGCATCCGAGAAGATCCGTATGTCTTCGGTTTTCAGTCGAGAGACGCTCATGAGACACGCCCGATGCATGGCGTTCTGCGGGCTGCCGTCATGTCATCAGCTCTCGTAGCGACTCGACCAGCTGATCATCAGAGAAGGGTTTGAGCAGAAAGCCATGAGCGCCACGCGTCAGCGCCTTCAGCGCGGTAGCCCGGTCGCCGAGGGCCGAGACGACCAACACCCGCGAGTGCGGCAACACGTCGCGTAGCGCCGCCAGACAGGTGGGCCCATCCATGCGCGGCATGGTCAGATCCATGGTGACAAAATCGGGCCGGTGCACCCGCGCCTGTTGCAGCGCCTGAAAGCCATCAGCCGCCTGGGCAACCACATTCACACCGTGGAGACGCTCGTCAGCGGCCAAGCGGGCAATCCGGTTTCGGAAGACCATGGAGTCATCCACAATCATCAGACTCTGGCCCTTCACCCAGCCGCCCCGAATAGAAGAACGAAACGGGTGTACCTGCGAGGCTGGGTCATCACGCGAAGCTTGGCACCGGCCTGCTGAACCAACTGCCGCACCAGGGCGAGGCCGACACCGCGACCGGCATGCTCGGTGACTTCGGTCGAAGTTGAAAAATGAGGATCGAAGATGCAGCCCAGCAATTGCGAGTCGGTCAGGCTGGAGGCATCGCGGCGCGTCTGTGCCACGCGCTGACGTAGCAGAGGAACCTCTATGCCCCGCCCGTCGTCGCTCACAGTGACCTCTAGTCCACCGTCGGCGGTGTGCTCGATCTGAAGTCGCAACTCCCCCACCGGAGACTTGCCCGAGCCCACCCGCTCTGAGGGGGACTCGATGCCGTGGACCACCGCATTTCGAATCAACTGTGGCAAAGCCTCTCGAAGCACTTGCGTCACTTGTGCAGGCAGTGTGACGTTGGTCAGATGAGCGGTCAATCGCACCTGTTTGTTCAGAGACCCGGCCACACGCTGCGATAGCGTGCGCAGGTTATCAATCATGGCGTCCACCACATCCGATGCCTGCACCACGCCGGAACCAGCGATTCTGCCCATGCGTTCAAAGACACGGTGAAGACGCTCGACCTGGTCTTGCACGCGAGACAACTCCAGCACGACAGGTATCAGATCGTCGCCGTCAAGATCGCTTCGATTCAGCAGAGGCGCCAGGGCCTCTTCCATCTGGTGGGCCTGACGCGCCACGGCCGTGAGACTGAGCGCCGCTCCCTCTCCCTTGATGCCGTGGATCAATCGAGCGGCCTCCTGCACCAGCGCCTCGTAGGCCTGGGGCCTGCGGCCGACCTCGCGCATGGCTTGGTTCAGCTCGGCCAGCCGCCCGCGGGCGGTGAAGAGGAAGCCCTGCAGCAGCGCGGGCTCGTTCTCTAGCACGCGAATGAGGTCTTCCACATCACTGCGCGCGGCATCCTGTGTGGCAGCCAATTCGCGTTCAAGTCTGACCTTCTGCGTGACGTCGAATACCGTCACCAGCAACTCCGTGACCACCCCATTCTCGCGAACCTGATTCATCTGAAAGCTGAGAAAACGCGATGGGGCGCTGACACCGGCGGGGGCCATCACCTGCACATCGCGCAAAGGGTCGAGCTGACTCAGCAGCAAAGGCTTGACCTTTGGGTCGAACATCAAATCGAGATAACTGCGCGCTTCGCCCGCGCGGTCCGGGCTGAGCATGCTGTCGAGCAGTGCGCGGAAGTCATCCCCAGCGTGCACCGTGCGCATGAACAGCTTGTGCACGGAAGCGGAGAATTGGCCCCCGAGCTTTCCATCCGCGCGTACCAGGAGCAGGCCCTCGGACACTGTGTTGAGAATGTCTTCGGTTTCGCGCCGGGCCGCGTTGGCCACTTGATCGCTGGCGTTGAGCCTACGCAAGAATTTGAACACGATGTAGACAAAGTTGATCAACGCCAAGACGATGGCCAGCACTTGAATCTGCCGCATGCGGTTCGTCTTTGTGTTGGCCGCCGTCTCGATGTCGCGCGCGAGGTCGTCGCACAGCGCCATCAGACGAATGTTGCGGGCAATCGCCTTGGTCACCGCGATGTCCACGTCCTCCAGCGTCGGCGTCGAGACAGCGACCACAGGGCGTAACACTTCATCCAGCGGCCGCCACTCTCTCTGGACCTTGCGCGTGGCGTCGCGCAAGTCTTCTGGATTCAGGCCGAAGACGGTGAACTCGATGTCTCCACTCAGAGAGCTGCTGATCGAATCCAGCGATCGCACAAAGCCCGCATGCCCTTGATTGAGCTGGGCCATGCTGGTTTGCGTTGGCAGCTCCGCCTTTTGCTCGACCTGCAGCGTCAGAAGTGACTTTGTAATCTGCTGGGTCAGCATGCGCAGCTCACCAGCGGAATTGATGCGGCTTGCATCCTGTTCCAACTGCGTCGATGCGAAGAAGTTGAACACCAGGATGCCCAAATCCAAAACAATGAACAGCAGGATCGCGAACAGAAGGTCGCGGTACTTACCCATCCCTAGACTGGTTTTCATTTTTTCGTTACAAGAGTTCCAGCGAACGATGTTGAACTGTCCGCGTGTCCTGGGTGTGACAGACCTCTTGTGAGTGTTCGCGCCTACAAGGCCATCGAACGGCACACTCGAACCCCGAATTGAATCGAGCAGCCAAATTCAAGCGCGAGAGCGGAGCAAGCCAACTGGCCGCCACGCACGGTGTTGACGCAGGTGATTCTGGAAGATGTGGTGCGAAAGAAAAGGCCCACTCAGCCAGGCTGAATGGGCCACACTTCCCTGGACCCTGAGGTCGTCTGCGCGAACTCAGTAGGACATCAGGATCAACTGACCGCCTTCGACCAACTCAGCGGCGTTCGCGCCCGTCGCAGGTGCGTGGTTTTGCACGACCAACAGGAAGTAGCGCTTGCCATCGTTTCGGTTGAGGATCGCCGTCACCTCGATGACGCCTGACGACTCTTCGTCCTTGGTCAGCGTACCGGTCACCGCAGGAGCGTAGTCGCCAAAACGGGCCTCGTCGTGCTGCGCGACAAGGGTGAGCTGCTTGCTGCTTGGGTCATAGGCCCACACTTTGCCGTTGTGCTTGTTGTTGCCCACATCTTCCTGGAGGATGACGGTGCCGTCGGCAGCCACGGTGATGTTGTCGAACATCTGCGTTCCATGGACACGCCCGTTGACGGTGACGGTCTCTGTGCCGTCCAGCACCATGTCGATGACGCCACCCAGTTCAGGGCGGGTGATGTCAGTGAAGGTCAGGCTCCACAAGCGTGTACGACCCACTTGCCCAACCGGAATATCGCTGTTGGCATTTCCGTCCTTGGCGGCATCCATCTGATTGGTGGTCACGAAGTAGTAGCGATTGCTCTTGATCGTGTCCCAGGCGCCATCTTCGGGGCGCAAGAACGACGTCCCCGTTGTGGTTCCGCTCACCATGCTGAAGCTTGCCGAGCGGTTCACCAGTGCCAGGCCCGCATCGGCCGCTGTGGTTTCCGCCGCGTTGCCGTTGACTGCCACACGATAGACCTGACCGCCGACCAAGCCGGCTTTTTCGATGTCGTTGCCGGTCTTCTTCTTGGCGCCGACATACATGTAAACACCGTTGGCACCGCCGTCAGAGTTGGCCATGACAATCGTCTTTTCGCCCGCATTCGGATGTGCCAGCATGTTTTCCCAAGATGCGCCCGGCTCTGCGGTGACCTGATACGGACCCGCCCATGGCAGTATGAATGACTTGCCCTTGTCGGGGCCATTCACAACATGCGCCACACCCCTATTGGCTTTGACATCGGCCTCCTCGCCATTGAGGAAGATGCGGTTCTGCGTGCCACTGCCAGTTGCCGAGTTGTAGAAGGCGCCAACCGGAGCTAGATCGGCGGAACAAAATCGGCCGAAAGTCGCGGCCACTTGCTCAGTCCAGACGCCGTCCGAATAGGCGTACACCTTCTTCATCAGGTCTGAGCCGGATTTGACTTCGAGCGTGCGCTTGTCTATCACCCACTCGGCGACATAGGCCCCTTTGCCGCCATGGGCCCGCGCCACGCCCACGGTGTTTCCCAACTCGTGATTCATCAGAACCGTCATGGTCCCGTCGCCGTTGTCATACGCACCCAGGCCATCTGGAATGCCGCCCATGCGGTAGCCGTTGACAGCATCACCTGTGGTGAGAATCGAGGCGAACGTCGCATTGGAACTGATGGCCGTCAGGTAGGGCGCCTGCGAGCTTTGCGGCCCGGTTCCAGAGACAAGTGCGGGTGGGTTATCAGAGCCGCCGCAGGCAGATACGGCAGCCAGGATGGCCGCGGTCAAAATCAGCATTCTCGATCGCATGAATGTTTCCTCAAGTTGGTACAACAGACAATCAGTGTCATGCCGCCGTGTGACACGTCCATGACGCGCGTGAACCCCACACCATCGTGTCCGGCCGTGCGAAATCGTCACGCTGCGTGCACAACCATCGTCCGACGAATCACGGCGAGGGCCACCTCAAAACTCGGCATGTAAACGCACGGCGAACACGTTGATAGGGCCGCGTGCCGCGTTGTAGGCGGGGTTCTGGATTCGCTGGTAATCAAGCGTGACCCATGCGCCTTTGACTAACTGCGCGCTGTAGAAGACCTCAAGAATCGTCTCTGGCTTGTAGCGGAGCGCGCCGTCACCGATGAAGAAGGAAACGCCGCCCGCTTCCAGAAAGCGACGTCGATCCACTGACAGCATGTTGCGCGCCAAAGCGAGACCTATCGCATCCTGCGGGCGCGCCCATGAGGTACCCTTCAACAAGACTCCGGTTGAGATGGAACTGTCAGCCTCGGTGAACGCATAGGTTTCAGTGCGCCCGTCGGCCTTCATGCCGCGAAAGAAGACGCCCGCGTTGGCGTTGATCGCTTGCTCGATATTGAGCCCAAGGCCGTATTTAATCTTCTCGCCGGTGCGAACCTGAAAGAATGTCTGCGGGTCAGCGCCAGGGTGCGCCAAGAGGTAGTTAGTCGCGTCCTTAAAGCTTGAGACAATTGCGCGATTGCGCCAGGCCAGCACACGCAGCCGGCCGGGAAGGCCTGCCAGCTCATGGGCGTGCTCCACTTCAATTTGATCGCCGTAGTGTTTACCCAGCGCCAAGTCCACTGCAAGGCCATTGGGAATCACAGGGCCGGACATACGGCCAAAGCGGATGGTCCAATCCTCTTGAAACCACTCGCCCGCAAAGCCCCAGCCAAAGCCCCTGGCGTCGGCGGCATAGTCATAGGATGAATACGTCCAGTTGCTCCAGTTCATGAACTGGGTGCGCGGATCTTTTGCGTAGGCGTTGTCGTCAAAGACGTCAAGAGTCGAGAAGTTTCCGACAGTCAGGACAAAGCGGTTTTTGTCGGCGGTGCCTGCCAATTGGTTGAAGTCCGACTCAACTTTCTCGGAGCCTCCACCTCGGTTCCAGGTCTGTCTCAGAAAAAGCCGCTGACGGTACAGTTTGGGCGTGGGGCCGCCGGCGCGGGTGATCTCGCCATTGGTAAAGCCACCCAGTCCAATCAGGCTTTCTGAGAACGGCACGCCTGATGCGATCTCAGGGTTGAAATAGACTTCGCCGTCTCGCCAGACACGAGCCCCAATATGCGCGGTCGCAGAGAAGGTGTGCATCTTCTCCGCCCTGGTGATCATGCTGTTAGGGCCCGAGTAGGCGGCAGAGTATGCGGGATGCATTTGCCAGTTGTAGGTGCTCTGGTATTTGACTTCCCAGTCCGGATATTCCGGCTTGCCTTGAGCCCAGCCGACGCACGGCACGGCGAGCAGGAAGGAAAGCGCCCATTGCGCACCGCGCAGCGCGATTGCGCATTGATGAAGCACCAATCCTCCTACACGCCGACTATTCAGGGTCACAGCGCATGCTGGCACCTGCTTGATTTCGCAAAGCGTCGCTCAGGATAAGGAGGGTGGATGTTCATGCGAGGGGGCTGAGCGGCCTTGTGGTGATGGTGTTGCCTGCCGTGAATGGGCCGCCCCGCACCCCATGCTGCGGCGCCTAGGCTCACAGGAGGAACCCTGCCTAACGCACCAGACATGCCATTGGATAGCCCGACGGCACTGGCGACGCCTTGGGTCCCCGCCCCCAAGGCAGTCGATCCCAGCATCAACACGGCATTGAGTGCGGTTTGCCCCAGGCCTTTGCCCGGCGTTATCGCGTTGCGCAGCGCACCGGGCAGGCGGCGACGCAAGAGTTTGAAAAATGCCCGCATATCGTCGGCCACAAGCCCAGCCGTGCTGCGAGTGCTCAGACGTGCCAGGTTCCGCAACATGCTTGCCTCATCCCACGTCACAGCATTGCCGGGCTGCGTTGCTGGCTGCAGGCCAAACATGCGTGCGGGAATTCGGCTGCCCAAAGCTTCCTGCATGCCGACCCGCATGGCGGTGCCCGCAACCGACACCAGCGGCGCTGCAATCAACGCGGAGCCGCCCCAGGTGCAGCCGCTTGCAACCCCGGCAAAACAAGCGAGCCCGGTAACCAGCGCTTGTGTCGCGATCAGCGGGCCGTTGGCGGCGGCGCCGGCCACACCGTAGGCCGTGAGATTGCTCGCGCGAATGGCATGACAGCTCAGGCCGGTGCGTGCCGTGTTCTCTCGCCCTTGCGGGGTGTGGCGGTGTTCGTGCTCCAGGTTGTAGAGGGCTGTTGACAAGGGCGCTGCGAAGGGTGCGGCCACCAGCGCGCCGATGAAAGCGCCCACGGGCGCGCCAACCGCTGCGCCCACGCCGCCTGCGGCTGCGCCGATCAGGCCGCCAGTCAAGCTGCCTAAGGTGGCCGCAGCGGCCACAGGCATGGTCGTGGCCAGACTCACAACTGCGGCTCGCGAAAATCGGGTCCAGCGGTCCACGCGCTTGCCCTTTCTTATCAGGCGCTTCACCTCCTTGGCGCCGTAGCCGTTGCGGGCGAGTGATTGCGCAAGTGTGTGGGCGATGTGCGATTGCGTGCCCGCGGCCGCAGGCGCGGGAAGATTGAAGGCCCGCGAGAAATTCTTTGCAGTGCCCAAGCTGGGCAAGATGACGTTGGCGCTCAGTTCGATTTGGCTGGATGCCGCCTGCAACCCAAAGGCCTGGAGGGGGCAGGGCATGCGGGGGCCCAGTGGGTTCATGAACGGACCCGCGGCCATCGGCATCGCCCACGCCACGCCTGGCACCAGACCACGGCCATATGCGGGCCAATGGTCAGGTCGGATAGGTGGCATGTGAATACTTCTCCATGCTCCCAAGCATGCCAGCGAGTGATGACACCCGCATGACAACCCTTCCGTCGTTCAGGTGCCTCTCATCTACGCCCGCTCATACCAGCCCTTGCTGCTGTTCACGATGCGCACCACCAGCAGCATCACCGGCACTTCAATCAGCACGCCCACCACGGTGGCCAGCGCTGCGCCAGAGTGAAACCCAAACAGACTGATTGCCGCGGCCACGGCCAGCTCGAAGAAGTTGGATGCCCCAATCAGTGCCGAAGGGCAGGCGATGTTGTGCTTTTCGCCAACAGCCCTGTTGAGCCAGTAGGCCAATGCGGAATTGAAGAGCACCTGAATCAGAATGGGCACTGCCAGCAGAGCGATCACCAGCGGCTGGCGCAAAATCGCCTCGCCCTGAAATGCAAAGAGCAAAACCAGAGTGACCAGCAGCGCGGCGATTGACCAGGGGCCGATACGGGCCATCAGGGAGTCGAATGCATCCGTACCCTTGGCAAGCAGCGATTTGCGAAGCAGTTGCGCCAAAATGACTGGAATCACGATGTACAAAACCACCGACGTGATCAAGGTGTCCCAGGGCACGGTGATGGCTGAAATGCCCAGCAGGAACGCAACCAGCGGTGCGAAGGCGATGACCATGATGGTGTCGTTCAGGGCAACCTGGGTCAGGGTGAACAAAGGGTCGCCGCCGGTCAGACGGCTCCAGACAAATACCATCGCGGTGCACGGTGCGGCGGCCAGCAGAATCAGGCCGGCGATGTAGCTGTCGATCTGATCGGGCGCGAGCCAGGGCGCGAACCAGTGGCGAATGAACAGCCAGGCAAGAAGCGCCATGGAGAAGGGTTTGACCAGCCAGTTCACCACCAGCGTCACGCCTATACCCTTGACATGCTGGCGCACCTGCGCGAGCGCGCCGAAGTCCACCTTCACCAGCATGGGGATGATCATCACCCAGATCAGCAGGCCCACCGGCAGATTGACCCGCGCGAACTCCATGCCGCCTATGACTTGAAACGCACCCGGGAACATTTGGCCCAGCGCGATGCCCGCAACAATGCACAGGAACACCCAGACGCTCAAGTAGCGCTCGAAACTGTTCATGTCAACGCACCCCTTCACCGGCAAGCTGGCGTGCGCTTGACTGCAGTGCGGATGAATGCAGCTTGTCGGGCGGCAAGCTGCAGAGCAATTCAAGCCGCCTCTTCAGCGCATGCAAGGTGAGGCGAAAGGCTTCTCGCCTTTGAGCATCCGTCCCCTGCGCCTCGGAGGGGTCTGGGTAGCCCCAATGCGCGCTGGCCGGGTGGCCCGGCCAGACAGGGCACACCTCGCCTGCGGCGTTGTCACAGACGGTGATGATCAAGTCCATCGGTGGGGCGTCAGGCGCGGCGAACTCATCCCAGCTCTTGCTGCGCAGGCCATCGATCGATATGCCGGCATCGCGCAAGACCTGCAGGGCAAGTGGGTTGGGCTGCTGCTTATCGCGCGGGCTGCTGCCCGCGGAAAAGGCCTTGAACCGGCCCGCGCCGATGTGATTCAAAATGGCTTGCGCCAGTATGCTGCGCGCCGAATTGTGGGTGCACAGGAAGAGAACGTGAAGAGGGCGGTTACTCATGGCGCATGGCTCAGGGTGAGGTGGAAGGGTGGATGTGTTCAGCAAGACTTGCGCCGCGATGGCCGCACTTCACACGCGCGGCCCTGGCAGCAATGCGCGGTCAGATAGGCCAGCAGTGAGTCCATATGGGAGAAGCTGGCGCGGTAGATCAGGTAGCGTCCCTGCGGCTCGCTGCTGACCAGACCCGCATGCGCCAATTCCTTGAGATGAAAGGACAAGGCGCTGGGCGCGACGCCCAGTTGCTCGGCCAGTACACCCGGCGTCATGCCTTCAGGCCCCGCCGCCACCAGCGCGCGAAAGGCTCGCAGGCGCTGGCCCTGGGCCAGTGCGGCCAGGGCCGTCACGGCAACGGTCTCATTGATCAGAGGCGCTGAAGCTTTCATATTTCAATGATAATTGAATTATCAAAGCGATGCAATTGAGTGATGCAATTGAGTGATGCAATTCCATGCGTGAGTGAGGTCGGCAGCCCGGTGGCTTGTCACAAAACTGCCATGCCACTGACACAAACGCGTCACCGGCGTGCGCCAGACTCGCGGCACAGACCCAAGGAGCACGCATGAATGATTTGCCCAACCCGATGCAGCCGCTGTCGCCTGTGTCACTTGCACGGGGGTCACTTCATCGACCTCATCAAAAATTACATGGGCAATCGACTGGCATTGTGGTTTCCTGGGCCCAGCATCAAGACGAAGTGCGCCAAGCCCAGCGACTGAGGTTTGAGGTATTTGCCAACGAAATGGGGGCACGGCTGAACACGACGCTGCCGGGGCATGACGTTGACCTCTTCGACGATTATTGTGAGCACCTGCTGGTGCGCGACGAAGCGTCGGGTGAGGTCATAGGCACCTATCGTGCACTCACCCCGGCACAGGCGCTTAGGGTGGGCAGCACCTACAGCGACATTGAATTTGACCTCACCCGATTGCGCCACTTGCGTACGCGCATGGTGGAGTTGGGGCGCAGTTGCGTGCATCCTGAGCATCGGCATGGTGGCGTCATTCTGGCCTTGTGGGGCGCGCTGGCGGACTTCATGGCGCGCAACCGACTCGACACCATGGTGGGTTGCGCCAGCATTCCCATGCAGTATCCGGGCAGTGTCAGCGGCCATGCGGCTGCCAGCATCTGGGAGCGGCTCAGGCACACACACCTGGCTTCAATCGAATATCACGTCAGGCCGCGCTTGCCTTTGCCAATCGACGAACTGGACGGCACACTGGACGTGCAGCCGCCAGCCCTCATCAAGGGCTATCTGCGCCTGGGGGCCAAGGTGTTGGGTCCCCCGGCCTGGGATCCGGATTTCAACAGCGCGGATCTGCCCATGCTGATGCGCATTGCTGATCTGCCTGAGCGCTACCGCAGGCATTTCCTGGGGGCATGAACCACCTTGTTGCGCACGCTGCCTGACATGAGAACCGTGTTCGACACACTCGGGCAGTTGCATCCCGGACCGCTGCTCCCTCCTGAGCAGGAGACCGAAGACGGCGTGCTGCCCCGGCGCTATCGTGCCGTGTTCATTTCCGATCTGCACCTGGGAACCCCCGGCTGCCAGGCGGCGGCCCTGCTGGACTTTTTGAAGTTCCATCCCTGTGATTGCCTCTACCTGGTGGGCGACATCGTGGACGGCTGGCAACTGCGGCGCCGGTGGTATTGGCCGCAATCTCACAATGACGTGGTGCAAAAGCTGTTGCGCAGAGCGCGCAAAGGCAGCCGCGTGATCTACGTGCCTGGCAACCACGACGAATTTGCGCGGCAGTTCGTCAACCACCAGTTCGGCGGTATCGAAGTGATGGAGGAGGTCGTGCATGTTTGCGCTGATGGCCGGCGTTTGTGGGTGATACACGGCGACTATTTCGACGGCGTGATTCAGTGTGCCAAGTGGTTGGCCTATCTTGGCGACAACATGTATGAATTCACCCTCAAGTTGAATCGCCATCTGAACCATCTGCGCGGCAGGCTGGGCTTGCCATATTGGTCCTTGTCGGCCTATCTGAAGCACAAGGTCAAGAAGGCCTTGAACTACGTGACCGATTTCGAGATTGCCGTGGCGCAGGAAGCTCGGCGCCGTGGCCACCAGGGGGTGGTGTGCGGACACATCCATCGAGCCGAGATGCGAGACATTGACGGCATTCTCTATTGCAACGACGGTGACTGGGTGGAAAGCCGCACGGCCTTGATTGAGCACTACGACGGCCGGCTTGAGCTGGTGCATTGGGTGCCCACCCAGGATGGCGCGGGCAGGTCACATCACACTCGCGCCGAACAGGAGCACGCATGAAAATCGCATTGGTTACCGACGCCTGGCAGCCGCAAGTCAACGGCGTAGTCACCACGCTGGTGGAACTGGTCAAGGAGTTGACCCTTGCCGGTCACATCGTGAGAGTGATAGAACCCAGCCAGTTTAGAACTCGTCCTTGCCCCGGTTATGCCGGCATCGATCTGGCGATATCGCCGAAGAAAGGGCTCAGCGCACAGCTCGATGCCTTTGCGCCCGATGCGATTCATTTGGCCACCGAAGGGCCGCTGGGGTGGGCTGGGCGCAGCTACTGCCTCCAGCGAAAGCTGGCTTTCACCACTGCGTTCCACACCAAGTTTCCTGAGATCGTCCATGCGGCCATCAAGGTGCCGGTGTCCTGGGGCTATGCCTTGTTCCGGCATTTTCACCGTCCATCGTCCGGGGTGATGGTGCCGACGCAAAGCGTGCTGAGCATGCTTGAACGCAGGGGTTTTCGCAATCTCCGTCCCTGGACGCATGGGGTGGATACCTCACTGTTTGAATTTCAGCAGACGCCGCGGGCGTGCAAGACCATGGGCTTGTTGGCGCGGCCGGTCGCGCTGTTCGTGGGCAGGGTCTCCTACGAGAAGAACATACAGGCCTTCTTGAAGATGGAGTTTCCGGGTACCAAGGTGGTTTGCGGTGTCGGACCGGTCGAGGCGCAGCTTAAACAGCGCTTCCCGGGGGTGAAATGGCTGGGCTTGCTGCCTCGCTGCGAGTTGGCTGAGGTTTATGCCGCAGCCGACGTGTTTGTGTTTCCGAGCCATGCCGACACTTTCGGTCTGGTCATGGTCGAGGCGATGGCCTGCGGCACACCGGTGGCTGCCTATCCGGTGGATGGGCCGCTTGAAGTGCTGGGGCGCACGGACCAACAAGGACGCACTCTGGGCGGTGCCATGAACCAGGATTTGCAGTTGGCCAGCTATACAGCGCTCGGAGTGCCGCGCCATGAGGCCCGCGCCCGGGCACTGGACTTCAGTTGGGCACATGCGACACAATTGTTTGCCCACTACCTGGTTCCCGCGCGTGCGCAGGGTGCTCGAAATGACGAAACCTGTGAGCCGGCTACAGTGGCAGCATCCGTGTCGTCCATCCAATGATTTCAGTCACCCACCCCCACACCCCACCACAGCCGCAGGCCATTCCCCCACTGGCCGGCAGCACCGACCCGTTCCTTGACCGGGATCACAGCATACTGGCCTTCAATGAGCGGGTGCTGGACTGGGCGCATCGGGCCGATGTGCCGCTGTTGGAGCGCCTGCGCTACCTGTGCATTGTGTCGTCCAATCTCGACGAGTTCTTCGAGGTCAGGGCCGCGCCGCACCTCACCGCCTTGCAAACTGCAGAGCACAAGGGCGAATACACCGTGCGGTCGTATGAAGCGCTGGCAGCGGTGGCACACAAGCTGGTGGAGCGGCAGTACGCTTTGTACAACGACGAGTTGATGCCCGCCTTTGCCCGTGAGCGCATAGACATCGTCGCGCACGGGGTCCGCGACGAGGCGCAACGCAAATGGGTGCATGAGTATTTCGTGCGGGAAGTGCGCCCGCTTCTCATTCCGGTGGGGCTCGATCCGGCACATCCATTTCCGCAGGTGGCCAACAAGTCGCTCAATTTCATTGTTCGTCTGGCTGGTAAAGATGCCTTCGGCCGCGAGAACGAAATCGCCATCGTGAAAGTGCCGCGTGTGCTGCCGCGGCTGATACGCATGCCGGCGAAAGTTTCGGGCAAGAAGGCTTTGTTTGTCTCCCTCTCCAGCGTCATTCGCGCCCACCTGGACCTTCTTTTCCATGGTCGCGTGGTCGGGCAGTTCTCGCAATTTCGGGTCACGCGCCATTCTGATCTGGCGGTGGATGAAGACGATGTTCGCGATTTGCGCACAGCCCTGCGGATGGGCCTGCAGCAGCGGCACTATGGTCAAGCGGTGCGGTTGGAGGTGGCGGCCGGCTGCTCGGATTATCTCGCCAGCTTTCTGCTGCAACAGTTCAATTTGCCTCAGCAGTCTTTGTACCGAGTGCATGGGCCGGTCAATCTGGTGAGGCTGACGCAACTGATTGACCTGGTGGATGAACCGCGGCTGCTGTTCGCACCCTACAGGGCATCCTACCCGGCACAACTGGTGCCGGGCCGATCGCTGTTCGATCAGTTACGGCGCGGCGATGTGCTCATTCATCAGCCTTTCGAGAGCTTTGACGGTGTGCTGGCATTTTTGCGAGAAGCAGTGCATGACCCCAAGGTGTTGGCGATCAAGCAGACCATCTACCGCACCGGCGCCGATTCCGAGTTGGTGGATCTGCTGCGCGAAGCGGTTCGTCAGGGCAAGGAAGTGACTGCCGTGGTGGAACTGAAGGCGCGCTTTGACGAAGAGGCCAACATCAACTGGGCCGAGAGCCTTGAGGAGGTAGGCGCCCAGGTGGTGTACGGTGTGGTGGGCCTAAAGACCCATGCCAAGATGCTGCTGGTGACACGGCGCGAGGGCAAGCAGCTTGTGCGCTATGCGCATCTGTCCACCGGCAACTACAACTCTCGCACGGCTCGGCTTTATACCGACCTGAGCTTTCTCACTGCCGATCGGTCGGTCACGGCCGACGTGGAGAACGTGTTCTTCCATCTGGCCAGCCAAAGCAAGCTGCCCCGCCTGAACCATCTCTGGCTGGCACCGTTTCATCTGCACCGCAAGCTCATCGAGCGCATCGACGCGCTGGGCGAGGGGGCGGCACAAGGGCGTGATGCGCGCATCGTGCTCAAGATGAACGCGCTGACCGACCAGCTATTGATGCAGGCCCTGGTGCGTGCGGGGCAGCGTGGCGTGCGCATCGACCTCATCGTGCGCGGTGCGTGCATGCTGCAGGCGCGAGTGCCCGGAGTCACAGACAACATCCGGGTTCGCTCGGTCATCGGGCGATTTCTGGAGCATTCGAGGGTCTTCTACTTCAGGCTGGACGAACAGGAGCAGGTGTTTCTCTCCAGCGCGGACTGGATGAACCGCAATATGTTTCGCCGGGTCGAGCTGGCCTGGCCAATCAACGATCCGCGCCTGCTGCGGCGCATTGTCGATGAATGCCTGGTCGCCTACCTTCACGACAAGCGCGATGCCTGGGACTTGATGGCCGATGGAAATTACAGGCGGGTCAGGGGCGCTGAAACATCCCAGGGACACGGCGCCCAGGCGGCGTTGATGAATCGATACTCTGCCCCCGCCGGCCAGAGGCAGGAGTGAACATGGACCTGATTCTTTGGCGCCATGCAGAAGCGCAGGACCTAGAAGATGACGGGGACGACATGAAACGACCGCTCACCGCGCGCGGTGAGAAACAGGCGGTGCGCGTGGCGAACTGGCTCGACCGGCAACTACCGGAAACTGCGCGCATCTTGTGCAGCCCAGCTAGGCGCTGCGAACAAACCGTGCTGGCGCTCGGGCGAAAATACAAAATTCGCGAAGAGCTTGGACCCCACGCCGTTGTTGCCGACTTGCTGGCCTTGGCCCAGTGGCCCTCTGCCCGGCAGGCGGTGGTGCTGGTGGGGCATCAGCCGGCGCTGGGCGAGGCCATCGCCCAATTGCTCGGCTACAAGCAAGCGAACTGCCAGGTGCGAAAAGGCTCAGTCTGGTGGCTGCGCACGCGAGAGCGAGATGGTCACGCGCAAACCGTGCTGGCAGCCGTGCAATCACCCGACACGGTCTGAGCGCGCCTGTTCACAAGCGCGCGTCATGTTCAGCCCTGCGGCCTCAATCCTTGGCTGGCCTGCCGGTCTTGACCGCAGGCACCGCACCGATGGCGGCGACGAAGGCCGCATCGCCGAGGCCGGCCAGCAGTTTGATGCCAGCGCGCAGCAATTCGCTTTTCTTTGCAGACTTGCCCGCCAAGGCCGCGCGCTGCTTCAACTGCGCAAGCACGGTGTATTCTGGCTTGGGGATGGTGAAGCTGTCACGAACCAGCTTGGGTTTCTTGGGCTTTTCGGGTTTAACGGTCTTGGCAGGTGGAGCGCTTGCCACCGGCATCTTTGCAGGCGGTGCACTGGGTGCTGGAGCTTTTGCCGCAGGCCGTTTGGCTGCACTGGGGCGAGTTGTGCGCGCTTTTTTGGCCGGTGCGGCCGCTCGGATTGTCTTCTTTGCAGTTGCCATGAGTGTTCTCTTGATAAACAGTGTATATAGTTTATATCGTTTTTTAGTGCGACGCTGCAAGGGCAACTCAATTGTGGGGAAATCGACTTGATCGAATTCGAATTGAAGCTGGAAATTGCGCCTGAGCGTCTGGCTGCGGTTGCCCGTGCCATGGGCGCACGCCATTCGCGCGGTCGCAGGCTGCTGGCGCGCTACTTCGACACGGCTGATGAAGCGCTTGCGCGTGCGGGAATCGTGCTGCGGCTGCGCAAGGAGGGCAGAGTCTGGGTGCAGACCGCCAAGTGCGAGGGCGAGCGCGCGCTGGAGCGCCTGGAGCACAACGTGACGCTGGGCGTCTACCCTGGCGCAGTCTCGCCCGAAATTTCATTGGTGCGCCACGCAGGTACACCGCTTGCACAGCGCATCAAGCAGGCGCTGGGCCTGGAATCGCTTGACCAGCCCGCGCCCTTGTTGGCCAGGTTTGAAACCGACGTGCAACGCTGCGTTCGCATGATCGAGCATGCCGGCTCGGTGGTGGAGCTGGCACTTGACCGTGGCAAAGTCATCGCTGGCGGCGCGCAGTTGGCCTTGTGCGAAATTGAATTCGAATTGACACAGGGCGATGCGCTGGCGGTGGTAACACTGGCGCGGCAATGGTGTGCTCAGCACGGTTTGCGCCTGAGCAGCGTCAGCAAATCCGAGAAAGGCCGGCGCCTGGCATCGGGTCAGCCTTTCGGGCAGCCGGTTGCCGCCACTGCGGTGCGAATGCGGCGCCACGCTGGCGCAGACGAGATGGCTGGCGCCGTTGTTTCCTCCTGTTTGCGCCAGATTCTGGACAATGCCGTCGAGATCGGCAATGGCAGCGAACATCGCGAACATGTGCATCAGTTGCGAATCGGCTTGCGCCGACTGCGCACCGCTTTGCGAGAGCTGCGCGGTATTGCGCCGCCGCTCGATGGTGCATCCGAGGCTGCCTTGGTGAACGCCTTCAGGGAACTCGGGCGTGTGCGAGACCAGGATTTTCTTGCCGGCACTGTGCAGCCGATTCTGATGGCCCAGGGTGGCCCTCCTGTGAATGTTGTGCTCGAAGGAGCAATGCCAGACCCGCGTGCCGTCGTTGAATCAGCTGCGTTCCAGGATGCCCTGTTTGGCCTGCTGGAGGTGGTCTACCGCGGCGGGGCGAAGGATGGTGGGCCAGGCGAGCACGCCAAGATCATGAAGACGATTCAATCCCGTCTGGAGAAGCTGCTCGTGCGGGTGCTTGAAGACGGCGCGCGCTTTAGCCAACTCGATGCGCAAGCCCAGCACCACGTGCGCAAACGACTCAAGCGTTTGCGCTACCTCGCGCAGTCCACCGAAAGCCTGTTTGCGACGCGGCCAGTCAGGAAATACATAGACGCCTTGAAACCGGCGCAAGACGCGCTGGGTCTGTACAACGACGAGTTGATCGCATTGCAGGCATACCGCCTTCTGGCGGCGCGCGATCCCGCAGCCTGGTTCGGCGTGGGCTGGCTCAGCGCCCGGCGCGATGTTCATGCGGCGCAGTGCCAGAAAACACTCAAGAGGCTTGCCGACAGAAAACCATTCTGGCGATAGTTGTAGGATGCATGGATGTCAAAGTCGAAACACGGGAAAGATGACAAGCTGGACAAGAGCGAGTATGAAGATCTGCTCGCGCCGCTTCAGCTTGAACTCAATGAGTTGGCACGCTGGCTGCAGTACACCGGCAAGCGGCTTGCCGTGGTGATTGAGGGGCGAGACACCGCAGGCAAAGGCGGCGTCATTGCTGCGATTGCCGAAACACTCAATCCGCGCCAGTGCCGCACCGTGGCCCTGGCCAAACCCAACGATCGCGAGAAGACACAGTGGTATTTTCAGCGCTATGTGCCCCATCTGCCAGCGGCAGGCGAAATCGTCTTGTTCGACCGAAGCTGGTACAACCGCGCCGGTGTGGAACGAGTCATGGGCTTTTGTTCCGAAGATGAGACGAAGGCGTTTCTCAAGCAAGCCCCTGTGTTCGAGAAGATGCTTGTCGATGACGGCGTCCTGCTGTTCAAATATTGGCTCACGGTCGATCAGGCGCAGCAAGAAGAGCGGTTTGCTGAGCGCCTTGCCGATCCACTCAAGCAATGGAAGCTCAGCCCGATCGATGCCACGGCCCGTGAAAAATATGCCGAGTACGGCCTTGCCCGCGATGCCATGTTGCGGGCCACGCACACGGGCAAGTCACCCTGGACGCTGGTTGACTTTAACGATCAGCGGCGCGGGCGGCTGACGCTGATTCGCCATTTGCTCGATCAGATTGCGGACCGCGAGGTACCGCAGACTCTGCTTGAGTTTCCGCCGCTAGGTCATGCGCCGCTGCGTGAGCGATTTGGAACTCCGCAGAAACCCATCGCAAGCTTGACCGCGGGCCGAGCCTCAGGCGGCAGAGACAAGCGGGCTTCGTGAGGCTGGGCGCTGCGGGTCTCGGCGGATCGACAAGCCGGGAGACTCCGCAGAGCCGGGGGGCCAATCGGACTCTTGCGAGCGCGACTGTTGGCGCTCCAGGTTTTCTATCTCCTGCGCAAACTGTGTGACGATCTGATCGTGGCATCCATACCGAGTCTCGAATTTGCGATGAAGCCGTTTCAAGTTTTCAATGTGTCTGAACATGAGGTTGCTCCCAACCCGCTCAGTTTAGGGCAATGCATGCAAGCTGGCCGGCGATTTCTTCGAGGCGGATTTGACCTCAGTCAACCCTATGCTCGGTGCCGGCTAGATCCAAATGAGTTCCATATCGAAATAAATCAATTCAGATGAGCTGGCTTGGAAGGCTTGTCATGAAACTGACACATTGGCATGCATGATTGGTCGCATCAGTGGAGTGGTCGAACGTTCTCAGTCTGCGGCCATGTGTCCACTTGATGTGCGATTTGCGATCGCTTCTGGCTAAACTGAGGCTCACCTTTGTAGTTCCTGGAGGGCTCCCTGTCACACGATGATATGAACACCACGCGGGTCTTCGTGGCCGGCTCTCTGGGTGCGATGGCCATCCCGCAGGCCGCACAAGAGCGCGTGCACTGCCTCGTCGGGGTCGAGGGTTTGCACGCAGGCAAGCGGATCATGCTGAACGCCAAGCCGCTTCGCATTGGCCGTTCAACAGACAACGACTTGGTGGTGGCGCAGGCGGAGGTGTCGAGCCAGCATTGCCAACTCACCGCATTTACCAGCGAGCCCGATGCCTTGGTGACCGACCTTCGATCGACCAATGGCAGCTTTGTGGACGGCGTTCGTGTGCAGTCCTCTGCGCGCCTGCCCAATGGAGGCATGCTGCAGCTTGGTCAGCAAGTGTTTCGGCATGAGTGGCTCTTGAAGAACGAGCTTGCGCAGGCGCAGGAGCATGAGCGCGATATCGACAAGGCGCGGCACTATGTGCAGTCATTGCTGCCTGCGCCGATCAGCATAGGCGGGATTCAGACCGATTGGGTTTTTCAGCCTTCGGCTCAGCTTGGCGGGGACGCCTTTGGGTATCACCACCTCGGCGCCAATTTGTTCGCTGTCTATCTGGTGGATGTGTCCGGGCACGGTGTTGGCTCGGCCATGCACGGTGTCTCGGTCATGAATGTGCTGCGACAGCGCGCATTGCCGGGCACCGATTTCGCACAGCCCGCGCAAGTGCTCAAAAGCCTCAATGCCATGTTCCAGATGGAGGAACACGACGGCATGTATTTTTCTGCGTGGTACGGGGTCTATGACACGGATTCTCGCAAGCTGCGCTACGCTTCTGGCGGGCACCATCCGTCTTACCTTCTGTGCGCATCCCAACCGGGCCTGACCCCGCTCAAGACTCGCAATCTCGTGATCGGTGCCATGCCGGACATGGAGTTTGTGGAAGCGCAGGTGCTTGTTGCGCCCGATAGCAGGCTCTACATATTCAGCGACGGGGTGTTCGAAGTAGCTACCCGCCACGGCACGCAATGGGCAGAAAATGACTTTCTACCTCTTCTGTCGCAGGCCGGCCCAGCCGGCGTGACAGAATCCGAGCGCTTGTATCGCGAGGTGCGGCAAGTGGCACGCCCGGGCCCGCTGGATGATGATTTTTCCTTGCTGGTTGTCACATTTCTGTAATGCGAGCGGAGTATGTTGGGGCGTCAGATAAGGAAGCGACATGGACATCGAAGTACAACAGCTCGGGGAAAATCTCTCATGTGTGCGCCTGAGCGGGCGCATGGATTCAGCCGGTGTGGACAAGGGGGATCTTCGCTTTTCGGCCACTGTGGTCTCGCCGGGGCGTAACGCGATAGTCGATCTATCGGGTGTTGAATTTCTCGCGTCCATGGGCATTCGCCTGCTCATCACCAGTGCCCGAGCCCTCAAGCTGAAGGGCGCGCAAATGGTTTTGTTCGGACCCAACGAGATGGTTGGAACTGTTCTGGACCATGTGGCCATCGACCAGATCATTCCTGTCGTCGCCAGCCAGGACCAGGCCATCGCGCAACTGGCCGCGTGACATGCCGCCTGACATGCCGTCCGAGTTACCAACCATCTGGCTGTGTCCCCCATGAGCGCAACTGTGGCCGACCTGCCACCACTTTTTCTGCGCAGCACCGCTGATCGGCTGACGCTTGGCCTATCGCATAGGCAAGAGGCGGGCGAGGCTGCCCGGCTAGCCGTGCGTGAATTCCTCTTGCCTGTCGGGCTGGCGCATCACGTACTGTTCCAGATCGAGCTGATTCTGGAGGAGACGCTGATGAACCGCGCCTGGCATGCTTTCGCTGATGACGCCGAGCATCAGATTGAACTCGACGTGCAGGTGCATGAGGAGCGCATTGTGATGCGGTTCATCGACGACGGAATCGCTTTTGATCCCACAACGGCAATCGCCAGGCCCTTGCCGACTTCCCTTGATGATGCCCAGCCCGGTGGCCTGGGGCTGATGCTGGTGCGCAGGTTTGCGGAATCGGTGAGCTACCAGCGCGATGGGCAGCGCAACATCCTGACCATCGGGGTCGCCCGCGCTTGATTGGGTGCGTTCAGGTGGGCTTGAACGTCCACGGCGTCTTCTGCCATGCCAATGCCTCTTCGCGCAAGAGATGCACTGACTGCGGGTAAGCCGCCCGCCAGGCCGGCGCGACGCAGAGCGTGAATTGGCTGGCAGTGGCATCTAGCTTCAAGCCCTTGAGGTCAGGGTCGCGTCGCGCGTGGCACAAAATGACGGCCAGTCGCAGACTCAAGAGCTGATGCACAAACAGCTCGTCAGAGAAGTCGGCATCGAGCTTGCGCAGTTTGCCTCGGTGTCCCAGCACCAGTAGGCTGAGGCGGTGCAGCTCAGGCACAGCAAAGCCGAGCGCGTCGGCGTTGTCCAGCACATAGGCGCCGTGCTTGTGGTAGTCGCTGTGCGAGATGAGGCTGCCGATTTCATGCAACTGGGCGGCCCAGCCCAGCTTGCGTTGTTGTCGGGCCAACACCTCGGGGTCGTCGCTTGTGCGCAATTGACGAAGCAGATGGCGGGCAACTCTTCCCACGCGTTCGGACTGGGCTGGGTCGGCCTCGAACTTGGTTGCCAGGCGCTGCACAGTGGCGGAGCGGATGTCCGTCTCGCCATGCTCCCGGTCCAGCAGGTCATAAAGCGCGCCGTGGCGCAAGGCGCCCTGGGCCGTTTGCATTTCGTCGATGCCCAGCAGATCAAACAAGGCGCGCAACACACTCAACCCACCGCCTAGGACAGGACGGCGGTCGTCCTTCAAGCCGTCCATGCGCACCCTGTCGGCACTGCGCGCAGCCAGCAGGCGCTCAAGCAGCCAGTCCAGGCCTTCGCGTGTGATTTTGGTGGCGTCCCATCCGGCGGCACCGAGCACATCGCCTACCGCGCCAATGGTGCCTGAGGAGCCATAGGCCACGTCCCAGGTGTCGCGGCCGTAGGCGCTGAGTGCTTCGTCCAGAACGGCCTTTGCCGCAATCTCGGCTGATTCGAAAGCGCGCTCGGTGAATTGGCCATCGGGGAAATACCGCATCGACCAGGCCACGCTGCCCACGCGGTAGCTTTCCATGACGCGGGCCTGGAACTGCTGGCCCAGGATGAGTTCGGTGGATCGCCCGCCGATGTCCACGACCAGCCGGCGCTCAGGCGATTGCGGCAGCAGGTGGGCCACGCCCAGGTAAATCAGGCGCGCCTCTTCCCGACCCGAAATCACATCGATGGGAAAGCCCAGAACCTGCTGGGCACTGCGCAAGAACTCTTCGCGATTGCGTGCCTCCCGCAGGGTCTGGGTGGCCACGGCGCGAACCTGAGTCCGCTTGAACCCGGCCAGGCGCTCGCCGAAGCGGGCCAGACAGTCCAGCCCGCGCTGCATGGCTTCGGGCGTGAGCTTGCGCGCCTCATCCAGGCCGCTGCCCTGGCGAACTGTCTCCTTGAGGTACTCGGTGCGATGGATCTGGTCATGGTCCAGCCTGCCGATCTCAAGGCGAAAACTGTTGGAGCCGAGATCGACGGCGGCGAGGAGGGTTCCGTTTTGCATGTAGTGGCCAAGATCGCAAAGGCCGGTGGTGGGGTGTGGAGCATAGCGCAAGCTCGGGTAACGAATGAGTCAGATATATGACTGAATAGTGACAAAAGCAGGGCGCTTGATGAGGAGTTCGCTGTCATGGCGGTGTCACAAATGCTTCTTACAGTCAGCCAACTAGATTCATTTTCACCAACCCAGAGGTGTTTCCATGCACAAGACTTCTCGCTTTGCCGCTTTCGGACTGGCCACGCTGACATTCTCCGGCCTGTCCCTGGCACAAGACATCACCGGCGCTGGCGCCACATTCCCGGCACCGCTGTACGCCAAATGGGCGTCGGACTACAACAAGGCGACTAACGTCAAGATCAACTACCAGTCGGTTGGCTCGGGCGCCGGCATCAAGCAGATCGACACCAAGACGGTGGCCTTCGGCGCCTCCGACATGCCTCAGACAGATGAAGAGCTGGCCAAGAAGGGCCAGGTGCAGTTTCCCACCGTGATCGGCGGGGTGGTGCCGGTGATCAACATCAAGGGCATCTCCCCCGGCCAACTCAAACTGACTGGACAGGTGCTGGGTGATATCTACCTGGGCAAAATTGCCAAGTGGAACGATGCCGCCATCAAGGCGCTGAACCCATCGCTGCCTTTGCCGGACGCGGCCATCTCGGTGGTGCGCCGTGCCGATGGCTCGGGCACCAGCTTCATTTTCACAAACTATCTTTCCAAGGTGAATGCTGAATGGAAAGCCAAGGTTGGTGAAGGCACGGCGGTGAATTGGCCAACCGGCGCGGGCGGCAAGGGCAATGAGGGCGTTGCCGCATTTGTGGGGCGCCTGCCCAATGCGCTGGGCTATGTGGAGTACGCCTACGTCAAGCAGAACAAAATGAACTACGCCCTGATGCAAAATTCAGCGGGCAATTTCGTGTCGCCAGATGACACCGCATTCAAAGCGGCAGCAGCCGGTGCAGACTGGTCCAAGTCGTTCTTCCAGATTCTGACCAATCAGCCGGGCAAGGATTCATGGCCTCTCACCGGCGCGACCTTCATCCTGATGCACAAGGTGCAGGACAAGCCGGCCGAAGCCGCCTCCGCACTGAAGTTCTTCGAATGGGCCTACAAAAACGGTGACCAGACCGCCGATGACCTCGATTACGTTCCCATGCCCACCGTGGTGAAGGCGCAGATTGCGAAAGCCTGGGGCGAGATCAAGGACGCGTCCGGCAAGCCGGTTTACGCAGCCAAGTAAAGCGACGCGCAAGCAGGGAAGTTCGTGAACACGGCTAGCACAGGGGTCTTGTCCTCTACACTTGCGGCTCATGAGGGCACACTTGAACAACCGGCAACATTGCCGCAACGGCGGGGGCGCGACATGACCCCCTCGCCCACGCCTTACCGACGCCCCTCAGCCCTGGCAGACAAATTGTTCGGCTGGGCGGCCAAGGGCGCGGCCATTCTGACACTCGGCCTGCTGCTGGGTATCCTGGGTTCATTGCTCGTAGGTGCCTGGCCGGCCATAGAGAAGTATGGGCTGGGCTTTCTGACCAATACGGTCTGGGACCCGGTGAGCAACGAGTATGGCGGCCTGGTCATGATCTATGGCACGGTCGCCACGTCGCTCATCGCGCTGATGATCGCGGTGCCAGTGAGCTTTGGCATCGCCTTGTTCCTCACAGAGCTTTCGCCAGCCTGGCTCAAGCGTCCACTGGGCACGGCCATCGAACTGCTGGCGGCGGTGCCTTCCATCGTCTATGGCATGTGGGGGCTGCTGGTGTTCGGGCCGATTTTGGCCACCTATGTGCAGCAGCCCTTGCAAAGTCTTTTTGCCGGTGTGCCTTATCTGGGCGCGCTGGTGTCGGGTCCGCCGGTTGGTATTGGCATTTTGTCGGCCGGGATCATCCTGGCCATCATGATCATTCCCTTCATCGCTTCGGTGATGCGCGATGTTTTTGACGTGACCCCGCCGATGCTCAAGGAATCCGCCTACGCCTTGGGCTCAACCACCTGGGAGGTGGTGTCCAAGGTGGTGCTGCCCTATACCAAGGCTGGCGTGGTAGGCGGCATCATGCTGGGCCTGGGGCGTGCGCTGGGCGAGACCATGGCCGTCACTTTCGTCATCGGTAACTTCAATCAGCTCGATTCGCTCTCTCTGTTTCAGGCGGCCAACAGCATCACTTCGGCCTTGGCCAACGAATTCGCGGAAGCCGGCGCCGGCCTGCACCAGGCCGCGCTGATTTATCTGGGGCTTGTGCTGTTCTTCATTACCTTCGTCGTGTTGGTCTTGTCCAAGGTGCTGCTCAGTCGCCTGCGCAAGCATGAGGGGGCAAAGACATGAGCGCAGGCACTGGAGAGAACTTGATTGCAACGCAACAGCGCACAAGCGAGCGCGAGCGCATCTATGCTGGCAGAAAGCGCGTCAACGGAATCGCGCTGACGCTTTCATTGCTGGCCATGGTGTTTGGCGTGTTCTGGCTGATCTGGATTCTCTGGGACACAGTGTTCCTTGGCGTCAGTGGTCTGACATGGGCGACTTTCACGCAGATGACCCCACCACCCAACGAGGCGGGTGGCTTGGCCAATGCCTTGTGGGGCTCCTTCCTGATGGTGATGCTGGCGACCTTCGTCGGCACACCGGTGGGCATCATGGCCGGCATCTACCTGGCCGAATACGACGTCAAGGGCTGGCTCGGCTCATTGACGCGATTTGTCAACGACATTCTGTTGTCGGCGCCCTCGATCGTCATCGGCCTGTTCGTCTATGCGGTTGTGGTGGCGCGCTTCAAATCTTTTTCGGGCTGGGCCGGTGTGCTCGCACTGGCCTTGATCGTCATTCCGGTGGTGATCCGCACCACCGAAAACATGCTGATGCTGGTGCCCTCCGGATTGCGCGAGGCGGCTTACGCATTGGGTGCGCCCAAGTGGAAGGTCATCACCAAGATCACGCTGCGGGCGGCGCGCGCCGGTGTCGTCACCGGTATCTTGCTGGCGGTGGCGCGCATCTCGGGCGAGACGGCGCCCTTGTTATTCACTGCGCTGAGCAATCAGTTCTGGACATCGAGCCTGTCCGAACCGATGGCCAGCCTGCCTGTGACGATTTTCAAATTCGCGATGAGCCCTTACGAAAATTGGCAGCACCTGGCCTGGGCCGGTGTGTTCATCATCACCGTGGCCGTACTGGGCCTGAATATTTTGGCGCGAGTGCTCACGCGCAACAAGGTTTGAGACAAGCATGAACCCCACCACATCGCGCGCTGTCAATTCGAAGATCTCGGTCAAGGGCCTGGACTTCTACTACGGCAAGTTTCGCGCCCTCAAGAACATCAATCTTGAAATTCCCGAAAAGAAGGTCACGGCCTTTATCGGCCCTTCGGGTTGCGGCAAGTCAACCTTGCTGCGCACCTTCAACCGCATGTATGAGCTCTATCCCGAGCAGCGCGCCGAAGGTGAGATCGTGCTGGATGGCGAAAACCTGCTGACGTCGAAAAAGGACGTCGCTCTGATTCGGGCCAAGATCGGCATGGTCTTTCAGAAGGCGACTCCTTTTCCCATGTCGATCTATGACAACATCGCTTTCGGCGTGCGCCTGTTTGAGAATCTCAGGGCCTCCGACATGGACGACCGCGTCGAGTGGGCCCTGCGCAAGGCGGCCTTGTGGGGCGAAGTCAAGGACAAGCTCGGCCAGAGCGGGGCGGGGCTGTCAGGGGGCCAGCAGCAGCGCCTGTGCATTGCGCGGGGCATTGCCATTCGCCCGGATGTGCTTTTGCTGGACGAACCTTGCTCGGCGCTGGACCCCATCTCCACGGCAAAGATCGAAGAGTTGATCGCCGAGCTGAAAGCCGATTACACGGTGGTCATCGTGACGCACAATATGCAGCAGGCCGCCCGTTGCAGCGATTTCACTGCCTACATGTACCTGGGCGATCTGGTCGAAGTAGGCGAGACCGAGCAGATATTCTTCAAGCCCCAGCGCAAGGAAACCGAAGACTACATCACCGGGAGGTTCGGATGAACCGTCATCATCATTCAACTGTGGAAGGCGCACACCATGCCTGATAAGCACTTGTCCTCACAGTTCGACAGCGAACTCAACGGTGTGTCTTCGCGCGTGATGGAGTTGGGCGGCCTGGTCGAATCGCAGATTCGCGCAGCGATGTACGCGCTGTCGCAATTCAGCGCCGAGGCGGCCAACCGGGTCGTTGAGGCGGAAGCTTCGGTCAATGCAATGGAAGTCGAGATCGATCGGGAGATTTCCTCCATCATTGGTCGGCGCCAGCCCACTGCCCGTGATCTGCGCCTGCTCATGGCCATGTCCAAGACCACCGCCAATCTCGAACGGGTGGGCGATGAGGCCGAGAAGATCGCCCGCATGGTCTTGTCCATCATTGACAAGAGTGGGTCAATTCGCATGTTACCGGCATCTGAGCTGCGAGTGGCGGCTGACCTCGCATCAGGCTTGCTGCGAAAGGCGCTCGATGCCTTTGCGCGGCTGGACACGATCACCGCAGTCTCCATCCTCAAGGAAGACGACGAGATCGACAAGGAGTTTGACGGCTTTGTGCGCAAGCTGATCACCTACATGATGGAAGACCCGCGCACGATTTCCGCCAGCCTTGACTTGTTGTTCCTGGCCAAGGCGATTGAGCGCATCGGCGACCATGCCAAGAACATCGCCGAGTTCATCATCTATGTGGTCAAGGGCGAGGATGTGCGCCACACGTCGATGGAAGCGATCGAGTCCGTGGTGCGCTGAATCTCATGAAAAATCTGCCCCGCGTCCTCATCGTCGAAGACGAGCCGGCCATCGCCGAACTGATCGCGGTGAACCTGCGCCACAACGGGTTTGCGCCAGTGTGGTCCGAGGACGGCGCGGCCGCACAGCGCGAGCTCGACGCGGTGCTGCCCGATGTGATCCTGCTTGACTGGATGCTGCCCGGTCAAAGCGGCCTGGCGCTGGCGCGCAAGTGGCGTGCCGATGCGCGCACCAAGGGCCTGCCCATTCTCATGCTCACTGCACGTGGCGATGAGCCGGACAAAGTCGCGGGGCTGGACGCGGGTGTGGACGACTACATCACCAAACCGTTTTCCACGCAAGAGTTGCTCGCGCGTATTCGCGCTGTGCTGCGCCGGCGTGCACCAGAGCAGGTTAGCGACAGCGTTGACATCGGTGGGCTGGTGCTGGACGCGGCAACGCACCGTGTGTCATGGCAAGGCAAGCCCTTGAAGGTAGGGCCCACTGAGTTCAAGCTGCTGCACTACTTTATGAAGCACCCTGAGCGGGTGCACAGCCGATCGCAATTGCTGGACAAAGTCTGGGGCGACCATGTCTTCATCGAGGAGCGGACGGTGGACGTGCATGTCAAGCGCCTGCGCGAGGCGCTTGGCGGCGCGGGCATGATGGTTGAAACCGTACGCGGTGCCGGTTATCGGATGGCTGCGCATTCGCTACAGGGCAGCGCGACGAGCACTTAATTTCTACGCGCCGTCGCGGCGCGGCTTCTTGCGTTCACAATTCGGCCATGCTCTGGCGTTTCTTCACACTTGTTTTTTCTCTGCTGCTCGCCTGTTTGATCGGCTGGTGGTTCGCGGGCGATCATGGCGCGCTGATTGGCGTGGTGCCGGGTGCACTCGCATGGTTGGCGCTGGACAGCGTGCGTGCCGCGCGCGTGCTGCGCTGGCTGCGCGAAGGCGACATCTCCGACACACCTTCTGTCAGTGGCCTGTGGGGCGAGGTGGTGGACAGAGCCCGGCGCGTTCTGCGCCTTCGCGATCAGCAGGCCCAGCAATCGAAGCAGCAGTTGCAGGATTTCCTGGCCGCCATACAGGCGTCGCCCAATGGTGTGGTGCTGCTCGATCCGCAAGGCCGCATCGAGTGGACCAATCAAACCGCCGCGCTGCAGTTCGGCTTTGATGTGCAGCGAGACATGCAGCAGCAGGTCTCAAACCTGGTGCGTGATCCATCATTTGGCTCTTACTATGCCAGCGGTGCGTATGAACGAGAAATCGTCATTCCCGGCCCGGGCAGTACCGCTTCGGTGCCGGTGAAGCTGTCGGTGCAGTTGCATCCTTATGGCGAAGGCCGCAAGCTCCTGCTGTCGCGCGACATCACCGCGATGGAGCAGGCCGAGATCATGCGCCGCGATTTTGTGGCCAATGTGTCGCATGAGATCCGCACGCCGCTCACGGTGCTGGCGGGTTTCATCGAGACCTTGCAGACTCTGCCTCTGGATGCGCAGGAACGCAGCCGCTACCTGGCCCTGATGTCGCAGCAGGCCAGCCGCATGCAAACGCTGGTGAGCGATCTTCTGACGCTGTCTCGCCTGGAAGGCAGCCCATTGCCCGGAGCGGGCGAGTGGACGGCGCTGGCCGTGCTCATGTCCCAGTGCGAGCAGGAAGCGCGTGCGCTTTCAGCGACACTGGGCAAATCGCAAGAGATGACATTTTCTGCGCCGCCGCCGGTGGAGATCGCGGGCACTAGCCATGAATTGCTGAGCGCCGTGTCCAATCTGGTGAGTAACGCGGTGCGCTACACGCCATCATCAGGCAGCGTCAAAGTCCAGTGGCGCGCACTGCCAGACGGCCGCGGTGAATTGTCGGTGCAAGACAGCGGCCCGGGCATCGCGCCCGAGCATATTTCCAGATTGACCGAGCGCTTCTATCGTGTGGACCGCAGTCGTTCGCGCGACACCGGTGGCACCGGGCTGGGCCTGGCCATCGTCAAGCACGTGGCGCAGCGCCATGGCGCCGAGCTGAAGATCGACAGCACGGTGGGTGTCGGCTCAAGCTTTGCGATTGCGTTTCCGGCTAATCGCCTGCGCTATCTTCCCGGCGCCGATACGAGCGAACGGCCCGCCACAGAATCAGCGGCAGAATCAGGCTGAGCAGCCCTAGTGCCAGGGACGAACCCGCCCAGAACACGGCCGGTGACTGCTGCGGCGGCCATGAGCCCAGGCCCTTGTAGGCCAGCATGTAGCTGCCCGTGAGGCCCACGCCCCAGAGCAAGAAGGTATAGGCCAGAAGTGGTGCGATCACGACGCGATAGCAGCGCAGCAGGAAGACGCACAAGGCCTGTGTGGCATCGCCAAGATGAAAGACTGCCAGCAGTGTCAGCAACTGGGCTGCCAGCGTCACCACCTCAGGCACGGCGGAGTAAACAGCAGCGATCTGCCAGCGCGCCAGCAGCACTGTGGCGGACAGGCCGCATGACATGGCCAAACCGAGCGTCAGGCCAGTGCGAATCGCGGCCGACACCCGGGCCAGTTCGCCCGCGCCCATCCAGAAACTCACACGCGCGCTGGTGGCAATCGCAATCGACAAAGGCACCATGTAGAGCACAGCGGCCAAGTTGGATGTGATCTGGTGCGCGGCCGACGCCACCGTGCCCTGGCGCGCAATGAAAAGCGCCATCAGGGTGAAGGAAGTCACTTCCACCATGAATGCCAGGCCCGCAGGCACGCCCAGGCGAAGAAAGTCGGCGATGATGCGCCAATCTGGCGGACCCGGTGAGCGCCAGATGCCATAAGGGCGGTACAGATCCTGCGTGCGCAGCAGCCACATGGCCATGCCGACCAAGAGATAGTTGACCAGCACTGTGGCCCAGGCGCAGCCCACCACGCCTTGCGCCGGCAGGCCCAGCCCGCCAAAGGTGAACCAGATGCTCAGCGGGATCTTCACTAGCAAGGAGGCGGCCTGCAGCCAGGTCACCAGCACCGGTTTGCCCAGACTCTGGTTGAGTGTGCTGAACATGCGAAACAAGAGCGCCGGCGGCAAGGCCAGCACCAGCACTGACAGATACGCTCTGACTTCGCCCTGCAACTGCTCTGGTACTTCGGTCCAGCGCAGGATGGGCCCTGGAAAGAGCAATGCGACGGTGCCCGCGACGGAGGCGAACCCCGCTAGATACAAAGCCTGCCCGACCGAGCGCCCCAGCGCCTTGGGTTGACTTGCGCCGTGCAGCTCCGCCCAGGTGGGCAGCAAGGCTTGCATGGTGCCGATCAGGGCGACGAACACAGTCACATAGACGGAAAACCCAACCGACAGCGCCGCCAGGGCTTGTTCAGAGTAGCGGCCGGCGACGATGGTGTCGGTCACGCCATAAGCCATCACCGCGAACTGGCCGATCAGGATGGTGCCGGCATTCCCGATGATGGTTTTCAGCTCGCTCACTGCGCGAGATTCCTGCGATAGAGCAGCAGGTTTTCCTTGGTGTCGGTCGGCCGCGGCACGGTTGCGATCAGGTGCAGGCCTGCAAGGCCCAGTGCCTGCGGCAGGGCGGGCTCCAGGTCTTGTGCAACCAGCAGCCAGGGGCAGCCTGGGCTGCGGCTGGCTGACTGCAACTTGAAGTGTCCGTGATAGCGCATGGCCGAGATCTGGGCGCGGGTCAGGCCAAACACTTCCACGCAGCCGGGCTTGTCCATATGGCGCATGACGCTCTGTGCCATGGCTTTGTAGCCACGCGCGAAGTCCAGTGCAGGCAGCCACAGCGTCATCAGCAGCAGCCAACAAAGCGCGGCACCGCCGGCAGGCAGCACCAGGCTTTTCCAGATCACCTGGCGGTGCCGGCCAGTGCGCCAGCGCACCAGCCAGGCCCAGGCAATGGTGGCAGCCAGCGCGGCCAGAAATGCCAGTGCGTTGAAGCTGGGCTCAAAGCCCGGCGCCAGCCTTGCGACATTGGCCGCGGGCCTGGCGGGCACGCCGGTTTGCATGGCAATCCACACCACCCAGATCACCAGCGCGCAGCCGCTGAAAAAGAGCAGCGTGAACCAGTCAATCAAGGCGGCAACACTGCGTCCAAGGGTGGGCAGTGCGAATGCGGCCAGCGTTGCCAGGGCCGGCAAGCCCAGCAGCAAAGAGCGATCAGACGAAGGCGTCGCCAATGTGGTGCCCAATGCCACCACGGTGAACCAAAGCGGCAAGGCCACATGGCGGCTGCCAAGCTGGCGCCGCCAACGCCACAGGGTCCAGATGGCCAGGGGCCATGCCGGCCAGGTGAACCACAGGATCAGGCGCCCCAGTGGCTTCCACTCGCGCAAGGTGCCGGGCTGGCCTATGCGCCAATGCCACAGGCTCAGCAAGGTGGCCAGCGCCAGGGCTGTGGCCAATGCGGCGGCGACGATGGCGGCGGATCTCCAACGCCCAGGGGCGGCGCGATCGGCCAGCTCGATCGCCAAGCCGCCTGTTGCGAAGAGCGCCGCCATGGCTGGGGCGCCGCTCAGCGTCAGGCCAGTCAGGCCCGCCAGCAGAGCCACCGCAGCAGTGGCCGGGTTGTGCGGCAGGGCGGCCAGGGCAAAGAAGCTCAGCGTGGTAAATGCCAACTGGGCCAACGCGGGCGTTGTCTCGTGGGACAACTGGGCCAGGCCCAGGCAGGCGATCAGGGCCAGCAGGCCGCCGTCGGCCATGGCGCGGGCATAGTCGATCGGGTCGGCCTCACCGCCGAAGGCAAAGGGGACGGGCTGGGCTTTGGGAGTTCGGGCCAGGTAATAGACGCCATACCAGGTGCCGGCCAGCGTCAGGGCCAGCAGCAGCACGAAAGGAATGCGTGCCGCGAAATCGATGGCCACCCAGGCCGGCGCGGCCATCATCGCCCAGGAGCCTAGCCAGTAAGGCAAGAGTGCATCGAACTCAGGCGGCTGGCCCAGCAGCGTGGGCGAGAGCCAGGATGACTGGCCCAGCGCCAGCTCCAGCATGTAGCCCAGGCCGGTGATGTCGGCGTTCTTCCAGGGCTCGCGGCCGACAAAGCCGGGTATGACATAGGCCAGACAGAACAGCAACAGCGCCGCCCGGGGCAGGCGACGCACGGCGCTTTGGGTGACGATGGCGGGTGTGGGCTGGTTCAATCTCGAAACTGGTAGCTAGTGTAGTGTTTCACTCTATGCAGCACATAAAACCGCGTCTTTGCCGCCCTGGCGTCGTTGCAAATCCGCGCGATGCCACTGGGCATCGCTGTGGTTTGCGCCTAGCCAGGACGACAAATCCGTCG
>CANJPU010000015.1 GCA_947476285.1 Comamonadaceae bacterium
AAGCTGCGCGGGCATCGGGATATGAACTTCCTGATGACGGTCTTGGAGGCTCGGCAAACCGCCGTGCAGGCCAGCGAAAGAAAAGCCGCGTAGTATCACGTCACAGGAGCCGTCACCCGGCAGCGTTCAACAGTGATCGGGACATTGCCGGCGTTGGTCACCATCAGATTGGCGATGGCGGCTGGCGTGGCGTCGGGGCTGTTCTGGGCCACCAGGGCGGCCGCGCCGGTCACATGGGGCGAAGCCATGGAAGTGCCGCTGATGGTGTTGGTAGCGGTATCGCTGGTGTTCCAGGCCGAGGTGATGGAACTGCCCGGCGCGAAGATGTCCACACAGGAGCCGTAGTTCGAATAGCTGGCGCGCGCATCGGTGTTGGTGGTGGCGCCCACCGTGATGGCACTGGGTTCGCTGGACGGTGACTCGTTGCATGCGTTGGCGTTGCTGTTGCCCGCTGCCACCACCATGGTGACGCCTTTTGCCACGGCGCCAGCCACTGCGGCGTTGACCGATGTGGAGTAGCCGCCACCCAGTGACATATTGGCTACTGCGGGCTGCGTCGGTGCCGCCGCCTTTTGGTTGGCGACCCAGTCGATGCCAGCGATCACGCCCGACCAACTGCCCGAGCCCTTGCAATTGAGCACACGCACTGGAACCAGCGTGACGTTCTTGGCGACACCCCACGTTGTTCCGCCAACGGTACCCGCCACATGGGTGCCGTGGCCGTTGCAGTCATTGGTGCCATTGCTGTCCGCGACTGCGTTGTAGCCAGTACCCACCCGGCCGGCAATATCCAGGTGGGTGCGCCGGATGCCTGTGTCGATGATGTAGGCGGTGACCCCGGTGCCGTCGAAGTCGTAGTTGTAGGTGGAGTTCAGAGTCAAGGGCCGCTCGTCAATGCGATCAAGGCCCCAGGTGGCGGGGCTCTCAGAACCTTGCAGCGAGACAGTCTGGTCCTGCTCGATGTAATCGATGTTGGGGTTGTTGCGAAGGGCACGTACCGCGGCTTCAGGCAGGTCAGCGGCAAAGCCCTTGATGGCGGCAGAGTAGGTGTGCAAAGGCCGCCCGCTCGCGCCAGCGGGGCGCATGGCATTGGCCGCTTCGGCTGACGGATTACCAACTGAAGACTTGAAGACCACGATGTAGCGGCCAGAAACGGGCTGAGAAGCCGCAAACGGATGGGCGGCCCGGTCATTGGCGGGCTGCGCTGTGACCGAAGTGACGAAGGAAAACGCGAGGGTCGCCGCCAACAAAGGGCGAAGAAATGCAGTCTTGGTTGTCATGTGTGTACCCTTCCGAAGGCGCGTCGGTGACGAAAAGCCCACGCCTGCCGGATGTTACGCTTTACACAAGCCCTTCGCTTGTCTCTAATGTGAAACAGCAGTTGGATTCGGTGAAAAACGTGACATCTTGACCATCCCTGGCCGGCGCTGACGTCGACCCTCTCACAGGAGGCGGAATGAGAAAGTTGGCGAAACAATGCTGGGTGTTGTTGGCAGTTCTGGCGGCTGCATCAGCCAATGCGCAGTCTGATCCAGCGTCCTGTCAGGCGCAATTGGCATCGTCCGAGGCAATCATCGATCGCGACGTGGGCCTGGCTAAATTCGAGCGGCTATCCGACCAATGTCTCAGACAGCACTTCATGGCGTGCTCGGCACAGTCCAGCCGGGAGATGCTGGATTCGGGCACCGCAGCCAGTTGCTCCGTGGGGTACGAAGTTTTGCTTACCCGCGGCTTCGCCGGCAATTTTCAGTCCTTGCTGGCCTGGTGGCGATCGCAGCGCGAGACAAGCGCAAAACAGTAAGCAGTGCCGGCGCTCAGCTAGTGCGAATGACCGTGATGTGCTCGTTGCCGCTCTCTGGCAGCCACACTTCGCCCGGCCGACCCAGAATCTGACGCACATTGGCGCTCTCGCGCGGCATGGGGAAGCGCTCGAATTTCTCGCCGCGCAGATCAAACGCGAAGGTGGCGTTGCCGCCCCAGTCAGTGACCCAGACGATGTCGCGCTCATCCACATAGACCGCGTAAGCGCGGGGCCGCTCGCCCGGTAGCTTCCAAGTGCGCCAACTGCGCGCAACCGGGTCGTGCATGGAGAGGTTCCCGCTGTTCCACTCGCTCACCCAGATGCGGCCCTTGCTGTCGCTCCAGACACGCCGCGCGCCTTGGTCGCGGGTGGGTGGCTCGACGATGGTCGAATCGCCCGTACGCCGGTCGATGCGCGCAATGTAGGAGCCCGCCAGCGAACACCACCACACATCGCCCGAGGGTGTGCTGCAGATGCCGTACGGCCCACGTCCACGCGGAGATTCTTTCACGCTGACCTGGCCCGTCTTGACAGCCACCTTGCCCACATAGCCGCTCTGTCCGGTGAACCACAGGTCGCCATCGCCATCGAAGGCGCAAGTGTTGAGGTTGGTGTAGGGCGTGCCCGCGGGCATGGGAAAACGCTGCAGCTTGCGGTCAGGCCATCCCACTCGCACGATGGCATTCTGGCCGCTGTCGGTGACCCATGCGGCTTTGTCAAGGCCTTGAATCACGCCATGAGGCGAAGAGCCCGAGCCCAGAGCGATCAACTCGCTGCGGCCGCTGCGCGGATCAAACCATCCCAGGTGACCGCTGGCCTGGGCGGTGAACCACACGCCGCCATCGGGCGCGGGCGCGAGATCATGAATGCCAGTACGCCGCGGTGTATTGAGCGGCCAAGACTGCATTCGCGGTGTCTGCGCGCTTGCACCGCCGCTTGCAAGAACACCGGGGACGGCCAGAAGAGACAAGGCTGTGCGCCTGGAGATTGAGACCATGCCGAACTCCTTATGGGTAAAGGACGTGCCCTTCATCGCAGCCACTCAAATGCTACCCCAGACCTCCTGTGCGGTCTCGATCACCAATTGCAGCTTCTTGCGCTGCGCCTGCACAGCGATGTTGTTGCCATGCACGGTGCTGGAGAAGCCACACTGGGGTGAGAGCGCCAGTTGATCCAGTGGTGCATATTTTGCGGCTTCTTCGATTCTTCGCTTGAGGGCGTCCTTGCTCTCCATGGTGTCGAACTTGGTGGTCACCAGGCCCAGCACCACGGTCTTGCCCTTGGGCAGGAAGCGCAGTGGTTTGAAGTCGCCTGAACGCTCGTCGTCGTACTCCATGAAGTAGGCGTCCAGGTCCATCTCTTTGAGCAAGGCCTCGGCCACGGGTTCGTAGTTGCCGCTGGCCGCATGCGTGCTCTTGAAGTTGCCGCGGCACAGGTGCATGGCCAGCAGCATGCCGGCCGGCTTTTGCGCGACCACCTTGTTGATGAACTTCGCGTAGCGGTGCGGCAGCTCGTTGGGGTCGTCGCCGCGCTGGCGGGCGGCCTCGCGCATTTTCTCGTCGCACAGATAGGCTAGATTGGTGTCGTCCATCTGCACATAAGTGCATCCGGCCGCAGCCAGGGATCGCAGCTCGTCGCCATAGGCGTTGGCCACATCGTCGTAGAAGGTGGGCTCCAATTCGGGGTAGGCCTCGCGGCTGATGCCTGCGCGGCCGCCACGGAAGTGCAGCATGGTGGGCGAGGGGATGGTGACCTTGGCCGTGCGGCCTGGGCCTACCTGGCCCTTGAGGTACTGGAAGTCAGCGAGCTGGATGTTCCTGGTGTGGCGCACTTTGTCTATGACTCGCATGACCGGAGGCGCCAGCTCTTCGCTGCCGTCGGCGCGTACGATGGTCACCGGAATGTCGGTCTTGACGCCGTCGAGTTGTTCAAGAAAATCAATGTGAAAGTAAGTGCGGCGAAACTCGCCATCGGTGATGCTCTTGAGCCCAACATCTTCCTGGAACTTCACGATTTCGGTGATGGCCTTGTCTTCGACTTCACGCAGTTGCTCGGGCGTGATGTCGCCTCGGGCTTTTTGTTCGCGCGCCTCCAGCAGATACTTGGGGCGCAGAAAGCTGCCGACATGGTCGTAGCGGGCGGGCAGTTGCATGGTCATGGCGTGTCTCCGTTCGGGGTGAATGTGCCCGGCACACCGGATTGGGGGTGCGCCGGGTTTCATCGTTCGATTGAGGACGATTATGCTCAAGATATGTCTGGGCAGCAGATATGCCAGATGCGAATATCTGGTAGTCTGAACCATTGCTGGCCCCCCATGCACCAGGCTCGGAGAATCCGGCATCGGTATTGGCCCGCGGGTTGAGTGATGCCCGCTGTTTTTCATTCAGGAGACTTTATGCATAAGAGAACCATCGTCCAGGCAGCGGTGCTTGGCGCTTTGCTTTGCGCGAGCGGCCTCGGCCTGGCGCAAGACGCATTCAAGATCGGCCTGATCCTGCCCATGACCGGCCCCTTCGCATCCACCGGCAAGCAGATTGAAGCGGCGGCGCGTCTGTACATGGCGCAAAACGGCAGCACCGTGGCGGGCAAGAAGGTCGAGCTCATCGTCAAGGACGACACCGGCACGCCCGATGTCACCAAGCGCATCGCCCAGGAGCTGGTGGTTAACGACAAAGTGAGCGTCTTGGCCGGCTTTGGCCTGACCCCGCTGGCGCTGGCCACCGCGCCAATCGCCACGCAGTCCAAGACCCCGCTGGTGGTGATGGCTGCCGCCACCTCTAGCATCACGCAGGCATCGCCCTACATTGTGCGCACCAGCTTCACGCTGCCTCAGGCTGCGGTGGCCATTGCCGACTGGGCGCCCAAGAATGGCATCAAAAAAGTGGTGACACTGGTCACCGACTATGGCCCCGGCCTGGACGCCGAGAAGTTTTTCAAGGAGCGTCTGCAGTTCAACGGCGGCCAGGTCAGCGAGAGCCTGCGCGTGCCGCTGCGCAACCCCGATTTCGCACCCTTTTTGCAAAAGGTGCGCGATGCCAAGCCCGACGCGGTGTTCGCCTTCGTGCCCTCAGGTGCCGGCGCGGCGCTGATGAAGCAGTTTGCCGAGCGCGGGCTGGACAAGGCCGGCATCAAGCTGATTGGTACCGGCGACGTCACCGACGACGACATCCTCAACAGCATGGGCGACGCGGCCGTCGGCGTGGTCACCTCGCACCATTATTCGACCGCGCACAACTCAGCGGTGAACAAGAAGTTTGTCGAAGCCTTCACAAAGGCGAACAACAATCTGCGTCCCAACTTCATGGCCGTGGGTGGCTACGATGGCATGCGAGTCATCTACGAAGCCCTCAAGAAAACCAAGGGCGCGGGGGGTGGCGATGCCTTGCTCGCCGCCATGAAGGGCCAGATCTTCGAGAGTCCGCGCGGCCCCATGTTCATTGACGCGCAGACGCGCGACGTGGTGCACAACATCTACATCCGCAAAGTGGAGAAGCAGGATGGGCAGCTCTATAACCTTGAGTTTGACACCATCAAGGACGTGAAGGACCCCGGCAAGGTGCGTTAAGCCGGGGAGCGGCATGCTCACCATCTTGTTCGACGGCATCGCCTACGGCATGCTGCTCTTTATTCTGGCCGTCGGCTTGGCCGTGACCATGGGCTTGATGAACTTCATCAACCTGGCGCACGGCGCATTTGCCATGCTGGGCGGCTACATCACGGTGCTGCTCATGCAGCGTCTGAATGTGCCGTTTCTGCTGTGCCTGCCTTTGGCATTTATTGGGGCGGCGCTGGTGGGGGGCGTGCTGGAGCGCACGCTCTATCGGCAGCTTTATCACAAGCCGCATCTCGACCAGGTTTTGTTCTCGATCGGCCTGGTCTTCATGGCGGTGTCCACGGCCGATTATTTTCTGGGCTCGACGCAGCAGATCATCCTGCTGCCTGAATTTCTGCGCGGGCGAACTGAGGTCGGCAGTGGCGACTGGGTATTGGGCATGGGCCACTATCGCCTGTTCATCATCGCGGTGTGTGCGGCACTCACCGTTGCGCTGCAGTTCGTGCTGGCGCGCACGCGATTTGGCAGCCGGCTGCGCGCATCGGTGGATGACCAGCGCGTCGCCTCGGGCCTGGGCATCAACGTGAACATCGTGTTCCTCACCACCTTCGCCTTTGGCTCCGGTCTGGCCGGCTTGGGCGGGGCGCTGGGCGCGGAAGTGCTGGGCCTGGACCCAAGCTTTCCGCTCAAGTTCATGATTTATTTTCTGATCGTGGTGGCCGTGGGCGGCACATCATCTATCACCGGGCCACTGTTGGCTGCGCTGTTGCTGGGCATCGCCGATGTGGCGGGCAAATACTACATCCCCAAACTCGGCGCCTTCATTGTCTACAGCCTGATGATCGCCATCCTGATCTGGCGTCCGCAGGGCTTGTTCGTGCGCAGCGCAGGCAAGCCATGAAGAGCGATTCACCCGCGCAGCAATCGCTGTTGTCAAAGGGCCGCCGGCGCGCGTTCGAGCCGATCCTGTGGCTGCTGGCATTTGCTGCGCCTTTGATCGTGCCTGGCCATGCGCTGATGGTCAACGAGATCGCCATCGTGGCGCTGTTTGCAGTGTCGCTGGACCTGGTGCTGGGCTACACCGGCATTGTCTCGCTCGGGCATGCCGCCTTCTTCGGCATGGGTGCGTACAGCGCTGCCTTGTTCGCCAAGCATGTGATGCCCGATCCCCTGGTGGGGCTGGCCGCAGGCATGGCCGCGGCCACGGTGCTGGGGGCGATCGCATCGGTCACCATCCAGCGCGGCAGCGATTTGACGCGGCTGATGGTGACCCTGGGCGTGAGCTTGATCCTGATGGAGCTGGCCAACAAGCTCGACTGGCTGACCGGCGGATCGGACGGATTGCAGGGCGTGGTGATGGGCCCGCTGCTGGGTCAATTTGAATTCGATCTCTCGGGGCGCACGGCGGCTTGGTATTCGCTGTCGGTGCTGCTGCTGCTGTTTTTCCTGGCGCGGCGCTTGGTGCAGTCGCCCCTGGGCGCCACATTCAAGGCCATTCGCGACAACCGCCTGCGCGCAATGGCCATCGGCATTCCGGTGGGCTCACGCCTGACCATCTCTTACACCGTGGCCGCCGCCATGGCGGGCGCCGCCGGCGCGCTGATGGCGCAGACCACAGGCTTTGCATCGCTGGACGTGTTTGACTTTCATCGCTCGGCAGATCTGATGCTGCTACTGGTGGTGGGAGGCACCGGCTGGCTCTACGGTGGACTGGTCGGGGCGGTGGTGTTCAAGCTGATGCAAGATGCAATCTCCGCCCTCACGCCGCAGTACTGGACCTTCTGGTTGGGCCTGTTCCTCGTGGTGTTGGTGCTGGTGGGGCGCGAGCGCCTGATTCGCCCCTGGACCTGGTTCGGCAAAGGCGGACAGTCATGAGCGACGCAGCGTTGACCGGCACGCCGGTGCTCCAGGCGCTCGGCTTGGTCAAGCGCTTTGGCGGCATCACCGCCACCAGCCACATCACGCTGGACTTGATGCACGGAGCCCGCCATGCGCTGATTGGCCCCAACGGCGCGGGTAAGACCACGTTGATCAATTTGTTGACTGGCGTGCTCGAACCCACTGAAGGGCGTATCACGCTGCAAGGCAAGGACATCACGCACATGCCGGCCCATGAGAGAGCGCGGCACGGTCTGGTGCGCACCTTTCAAATCAACCAGCTCTTTGACAGTCTGACGCCATGGGAGACGCTGGCCCTGACCGTGTCGGAGCACCAGGGGCTGGGCGCGAGGTGGTGGCAGGCGCTGGGTGCCAAGCGCGCAGTGGCCGAGCGCTGCGAGCAATTGCTGGAGCAGTTTCATCTGGAGGGCGTGAAAGACCAACCCACCCACGTGCTGGCCTATGGCAAGCGCAGGCTGCTGGAGATCGCCATCGCGCTGGCCTGCGAGCCGCGCGTGCTGCTGCTGGACGAACCAGTCGCAGGCGTGCCCGCGGGCGAGCGCGAAGAATTGCTGCGCACAGTGGGCAACTTGCCGGCCGATGTGTCGGTGCTGCTGATTGAGCATGACATGGACCTTGTGTTCAGCTTTGCCAGCCGCATGACCGTGCTGGTCAACGGCGCGGTGCTGACCGAAGGCACGCCGCAGGAGATATCGAACAACGAGCAAGTCAAGGCTGTGTATCTGGGGCACGCAGAGGTGGCGCATGGCTGAACTGCTGCATGTGAGCCAGCTCAGCGCAGGCTACGGCGATTCGGTGATCCTGAGTGGCATCTCGCTGTCGCTGCGGGCAGGTGAAACCATGGCGCTGCTGGGGCGCAACGGAACCGGTAAAACCACGCTGATCAATACCTTGGCAGGCGCCACCAGGCAGCATGGCGGCACCATCGTGCTCGCTGGCCGCGCGCTGCACAAGCTCGCTTCACACGAGCGTGCTGCTGCGGGCATCGGCTGGGTGCCGCAAGAGCGCAACATATTCAAGTCGCTGACCGTGCATGAGAACCTGACCGCCGTGGCCCGGCCGGGGCCATGGACGCCAGCGCGCGCCTACGAAATGTTCCCACGGCTGGCCGAGCGCAAGGGCAATCTAGGCACACAGTTGTCCGGTGGCGAGCAGCAGATGTTGGCTGTGTGCCGCGCTCTGGTGCTCAACCCCAGGCTTTTGTTGTTGGACGAGCCGCTGGAAGGGCTTGCGCCCATCATCGTGGCAGAGCTGCTGAGAGCGATCGCGCGCATCACCCGTGAACAAGGCATGTCCGCCATCATCGTGGAGCAGCATCCACAGGCGATTCTCGCCATCTCGCACCGCGCGGTGGTGCTCGATCACGGGGAGGTGGTGCATGCAGGCCCGGCGCAGGAACTTGCCGACGCGCCTGAGTTGCTTGATCGATTGCTGGGTGTGGCTCGTTAACATTCACTTGTCATTTTGGGATCTGTCGCATGAAGAAAACCATGTTCAATCGCAGAAGCCTGCTGACGCTTGGCGCCGCTTCACTCTGGACCTGGCCTGCGCTCAGTCAGACGTTCCCATCCAGACCGCTGCGCATCGTGGTGCCCAACGCGGCGGGCGGCGCAGCCGACATCACCGCGCGCACGGTGGGTCAGAAGATGGCCGCCGCGCTCGGTCAGAGTGTGGTGATAGAGAACAAGCCCAGCGCCGGCGGGGTTGTCGCCGGGGAAGGTGTGGCGCGGTCAGAGCCCGATGGCCACACCCTGCTGCTGGTCTCCAGCGGTACGGCGGTAAGCGCGGCGCTTTTCAAGTCATTGCCTTTTGATACGCAGAAAGACTTTGCGCCGGTTTCCATGCTGGCCACATTCGATTTGGCCATTGTGGTGAAAGAGGGCGGGCGCATCAAGACGCTGAGCGAACTGCTGGCCTATGCACGGGCCAACCCTGGGCGGCTCAACCTGGGTACGCCGCAGATTGGCACCACGCAGAATCTGGCGGCTGAGCTGTTCAAGGCAACAGCGGGCGTGGATCTGCAGGTCGTGCCTTTCAACGGCACGCCAGCGGTGCTCACTGCACTGCGTGGTGAGCAACTCGATGCTGCCATCGACATCCTTGGTCCACTGATGCCGCAGATTTCCTCGCATGCGCTGATGCCACTGGCCGTGCTCGGCGCGCAGCGCACGGCGCAACTGCCCAATGTGCCCGCGGTACGCGAGAGCGGCGGCAGCTTGGCGGTGTTCAATGTCTCATCATGGAACGGCTTGGCTGTGCCGGCCAGGACGCCGACCGAAGTGGTTGAGCGCCTCAGCCGTGAAGTGCGGGCCGCGCTGGCTCAGCCCGATGTCAAGGCCAAGCTGCTCGAATTGAACCTGCTTGCGCAGGGCAGCACGCCCGCGCAATTGAGCGAGCACATGGCTGCCGATATCCGGCGCTGGAGCGACGTGATCGCGCGCGCGAAAATTCCGCGGCAGTGATAATCACTTGAGGCGACCCTCGCCCGGCGCCAGTAACTTGCGCGTGAGCTGCTGTATCAACTGAAACGCCGCTTTCTGGGTGAGGGTGGCCGGCCTCTGTGAACTCATGGCCGTCGACAATTTGCTTCGCAATGTCGGTGCGCTGATGGGCCGGATGGCAAAGGCCTGGGGCCGGGCCGAAGTGGTCACCGCGTTGCGCGAGAGCACGGCGGCGCCTGCGCCGTCTTCCACCAGATCAAGAATGGCTGCCACGCCGTCGATTTCCAGTGCCACCTGAGGGCGACACCCCAAGTTGGCCATCTCGGCTTCCACCAACATGCGAATCGCATTGGGCCGGCTGGGGATGACCAGGGGCACCTTGGCGACTTCGCGCAAGGGCACGGGCCTGGGCTTGGTGACGGCTCGTGACTTGGCCGACTGAGCTTGGACCAGAAAGAGCTGTTCTTCCAAGAGTGGCGTCAGCTCAACATCGGGTACCGGGCTGGCGTTATACAAGAGCGCGATGTCCAAGCGCCCCGTGGCCAAAGATTCGTGCATGCCCACCGACAGCCCTTCACTGATGGAAAGGCTTGCATCGGGCATGCGCAGGCGGAACTCGCGGATCAAGGGCACGGCCAATAGCTTGGCCACGCTGGGCGGCAGGCCGATGGCCACGCGCCCAGCCAAGGCGCCGCGCACCCGGCCCAATTCTTCACGGGCGCGCTCGACCTGATGCAAGATGCCGCGCCCGTGCTCCAGTAAAAGCTTGCCTGCCTCGGTTGGGGCGGCGCCCCGGCCGTTGCGGGTCAGCAGGCTCTGGCGTAGCTCCACTTCCAGCAGCCGCACCTGCCGGCTCAGTGCAGGCTGGGCCACATTCAGAGCGACGCCGGCACGGGTGAAGCTGCCCAGCTCTGCGACGCGAACAAAATATTCAAGCTGTTTCAGATCCATGCGATTGCCAAGCTAGCCGCCAATTTCAATAACATCGAATGAATTATGCCGAAATGCAATACCTGATAGTTGGCGGGTGAGCTATCCGCTAAGCACAGGCGCGGCCACAATCGCCGCATGCTCAAGTGCATCTCCTCCATGGCCACCCGACAGGTGCTGGCCCAGATGGCTGCCGCCTTCGAGGCTGCCAGCGGCTGCACCGTCGAAATCGAATCGCTTGGCGGCGTGGACGCGCTGCGGCGTGTGCAGTCGGGTGAGGCCTTCGATGCCGTGTTTCTGGCTGCCGATGCGATTGACCAGCTGATCGCACAAGGCCGTATTGTGCCCGGCAGCAAGCGCGATCTGATGCGCTCGCCCGTGGCGGTGGCGGTGCGCGCCGGCGCGCCGCAGCCCCACATTGGAAGCGAGCAGGCCTTGCGTGAGGCCGTGCTGGCTTGCCCCCACATTGGTTACTCCACTGGACCCAGCGGCGTGGCCTTGATGGCATTGTTCGAACGCTGGGGCATTGCGTCCGCCGTGCGCGAGCGACTCGTGCAGGCTCGGCCGGGTGTTCCGGTCGGCACGCTGCTTGCGCGTGGCGAAGTGTCGCTGGGTTTTCAGCAACTGAGCGAGTTGATGAATCTGGAAGGCATCGATCTTGTTGGCACATTGCCAGAAGCGGTGCAGATCGTCACTACTTTTTCGGCCGGCTTGTGTGCTGGCAGCGCGCAGGCAGACGCGGTGCATCGCATGCTTGCATTCATGGCCGGCCCACAGGCGCTTGATGCAAAGCGGCGTCACGGCATGGAGCCGATATGAAAGGAGTCAACGCATGAGCCTCGTCATCGATTGCCACGGCCACTACACCACTGCGCCCAAGGCGCTGGAAGACTGGCGCAACAAACAGATTGCCGGCATCAAGGATACAGCGGTGCGCCCCAAGGCGTCGGATCTGAAGATCAGCGACGACGAGCTGCGCGAATCGATTGAGAGCAACCAGTTGCGCCTGATGAAGGAGCGCGGCAGCGACATCACGCTGTTCTCGCCGCGCGCGAGCTTCATGGCCCATCACATCGGCGACTTCAATGTGTCTTCCACCTGGGCCGCAATTTGCAATGAGCTGTGCTATCGGGTGAGCAAGCTCTTTCCCGATAATTTTGTGCCGGTGGCCATGCTGCCGCAGTCGCCCGGTGTCGATCCCAAGACCTGCATTCCCGAGCTGGAGCGTTGCGTCAATGAGTACGGCAATGTCGGCATCAACCTGAACCCCGACCCATCGGGCGGCCACTGGACCAGTCCACCGCTGTCGGACAAGCATTGGTATCCGATTTACGAAAAGATGGTGCAGTACGACATCCCGGCGATGATTCATGTCAGCACCAGTTGCAACGCCTGCTTTCACACGACAGGCGCGCATTATCTGAATGCCGACACCACCGCCTTCATGCAGTGCCTCACTTCCGACCTGTTCAAGGACTTCCCCACGCTGCGCTTTCTGATTCCGCACGGTGGCGGCGCAGTGCCCTATCACTGGGGGCGCTTTCGCGGCCTGGCGCAGGAGCTAAAAAAACCGCTGCTCACCGAGCACCTGCTCCGCAACATCTTCTTCGACACCTGCGTCTACCACCAGCCAGGCATTGATCTTCTCAACACGGTCATACCGGTGAACAACGTGCTGTTTGCTTCCGAAATGATCGGAGCGGTACGCGGCATAGACCCGGAAACCGGCCACTACTACGACGACACCCGGCGCTACATCGAGTCTTCGAAAATTCTGAGCCAGGAAGACCGGCATCAGATCTATGAGGCCAATGCGCGGCGGGTGTTTCCGCGGCTCGATGCCTTGCTCAAATCAAGGGCCGCAGCATGAATTTGCAGCGGCCACACCTGGAGACATCATGAACACAATGGGCATTGTCAAACGCAACATCGTTCGCGCAGACGAGCAGGCCACCCGATCGCTGTGTCGCTTCGGTTCGGCCACAGTGCATGAGGCCATGGGCCGCGTGGGCCTGATGAAGCCGTATATGCGGCCGATCTACGCGGGCGCGCAGGTGTCCGGTACCGCAGTGACGGTGCTGCTGCATCCTGGTGACAACTGGATGATGCATGTGGTGGCTGAGCAAATTCAGCCCGGCGACATCGTGGTGGCCGCGCTCACCGCCGATTGCACCGACGGATACTTCGGCGATCTGCTGGCCACTTCATTCATGGCGCGCGGCGCAATGGCGCTGGTGATCGACGCCGGCGCGCGCGATGTCAAGACCCTGACCGAGATGGGCTTTCCGGTGTGGAGCAAATGCATCAGCGCCAAAGGCACGATCAAGGCCACCATCGGCTCGGTGAATGTGCCGGTGGTGTGCGCCGGTGCCTTGGTCAACCCCGGCGATGTGATCGTGGCCGATGATGACGGCGTGGTGGTGGTGCCCTCTGACTGGGCGGTGCGCACCTGCGAGGCGGCTGCCGCGCGCGAAGCCAGCGAAGGCGAGAAGCGCGCCAAGCTGGCATCGGGTGTGCTGGGCTTGGACATGTACAAGATGCGCGAGCCGCTGGAGAAGGCGGGGCTCAAGTACATCGATTGATCGCTTTGCAGACGCCCATGGAATTCAACAAAACCCCTGGCTGGCTAGACTGGTACGCCGGCCCCAGCAAGCCCCGATTCAAATTGCCCCCAGGCGCAGTCGATGCACATTGCCATGTGTTTGGACCGGGCCGCGAGTTTCCGTTCGCACCTGAGCGCAAGTACACGCCATGCGACGCCAGCAAGGATCAGCTGTTCGCGCTGCGCGACCATCTGGGGTTCGAGAAGAACGTCATCGTGCAGGCCACCTGTCATGGCGCGGACAACAGTGCGCTGCTCGATGCGCTGCGCCACGCAAAAGGCAAGGCCCGGGGCGTGGTGACGCTCAAGCGCGATGTGAGTGATGCGCAGTTGCAAGAGATGCATGCGGCCGGCGTGCGGGGTGTGCGCTTTAACTTCGTCAAGCGCCTGGTTGACTTCACGCCCAGGGACGAGTTGATGGAGATCGCTGCGCGCATCGCTCCGCTGGGCTGGCATGTGGTGATCTATTTCGAGGCGGTTGACCTGCCGCAGCTGTGGGATTTCTTCACCGCGCTTCCCACCACGGTGGTGGTCGATCACATGGGCCGGCCTGATGTGAGTCTGCCAGTGGACGGCCCGCAGTTCGAGTTGTTCGTCAAGTTCATGCGCGAGCACCAGAATGTCTGGAGCAAGGTGAGCTGCCCCGAGCGGCTGAGCGTTGCGGGCCCGCCGGCATTGAACGGCCAGCAGCAGGCTTACCGCGATGTCGTGCCCTTCGCCCGCCGTATCGTCGAGACCTTTCCCGATCGAGTCCTGTGGGGCACAGACTGGCCCCACCCCAATCTGAAGGACCATATGCCCGATGATGGCCTGCTGGTGGATTTCATTCCCCACATCGCCGTGACAGCGCAACTGCAACGAAAACTATTGGTGGAAAATCCCAATCGACTGTATTGGCCGCAGGAGACGTAATTGCCACTGGAAAAACCTTACCTCGACGTGCCCGGCACGACCATCTTTGACGCGGAGCAATCGCGCAAGGGCTATCACCTCAACCAGTTCTGCATGTCACTGATGAAGGCTGACAACCGCACACGCTTCAAGGCCAATGAGCGCGCCTATCTCGATGAATGGCCCATGAATGAAGATCAGAAGCGGGCGGTCATGTCGCGCGATCTGAACCGGTGCATCGGGTTGGGCGGCAACATTTATTTTCTGGCCAAAATAGGCGCAACCGATGGCAAGAGTTTTCAGCAGATGGCCGGCAGCATGACCGGCATGAGCGAGGACGAATACCGCGACATGATGATCAAGGGCGGTCGATCCATCGAAGGCAACCGCTATATCGGAGAGAAGAAATAATGGCCCGTATCACCGCCAGCGTTTATACATCGCATGTGCCGGCCATTGGAGCTGCGCTGGACACCGGAAAATCGGGCGAGCCTTATTGGCAGGCTGTGTTCAAGGGCTATGATTTTTCCAAGCTGTGGCTCAGGGCGCAAAAGCCCGATGTCATCTTCCTGGTCTTCAATGACCACGCGACCGCGTTCAGCCTGGACATGATTCCCACTTTCGCCATTGGCACTGCAGCCGGGTTTGCCGTGGCCGATGAAGGCTGGGGCCCGCGACCCGTGCCCAATGTGATTGGCCATCCCGAGCTCGCGGCGCATGTCGCCCAGTCGGTGATACAGCAGGACTTTGACCTCACCATCGTCAACCGCATGGATGTCGATCACGGCCTGACCGTGCCGCTGTCGCTGATGTGCGGCCAGCCCCAGGCCTGGCCTTGCCCGGTGATACCTTTCGCGGTGAATGTGGTGCAGTATCCGGTGCCCTCAGGGCGGCGCTGCCTGGCCCTGGGCCAGGCGATCCGCAAGGCCATCGAGAGTTACGACGAAGATCTGAACGTGCAGATCTGGGGCACTGGCGGCATGAGCCATCAGTTGCAAGGCCCGCGCGCTGGCCTGATCAACCGCGCGTTCGACACTGCGTTTCTTGATCGGCTGATTGCCGATCCGCAGGCCTTGTCGCTCATGCCCCACATCGACTATGTGCGAGAGGCTGGCAGTGAAGGCATTGAGCTGGTGATGTGGCTGATTGCCCGCGGCGCCATGGCAGATCTGGCCGGTGGCCCGGCGCCCAGGGTGGCGCATCGTTTCTATCACGTGCCTGCATCCAACACGGCTGTCGGGCATCTTATTTTGGAGAACTGAATGAGCATCAAAGTGGCTCTGGCAGGCGCCGGCGCGTTTGGCATCAAGCATCTGGATGGCATCAAGCTCATTGAAGGTGTGGAGGTGGTGTCGCTGGTCGGCCGTGAGTTGGGCACAACCCGCGAGGTCGCCGCCAAGTACGGCATCGGGCATGTGTCGACCGACTTGGCCGACAGCCTTGCTCTGAAGGAAGTTGATGCGGTGATTCTGTGCACGCCCACCCAGATGCATGCCGCTCAGGCCATTCAATGCATGCAGGCGGGCAAGCATGTGCAGGTGGAGATTCCGCTGGCCGACAGCCTGAAGGACGCGCATGCTGTGCTTGATATGCAGCACAAGACCGGCCTCGTCGCCATGTGCGGGCACACCCGGCGCTTCAATCCCAGCCACCAGTTCGTGCACAAGAAGATTGCCGCAGGCGAGTTCAACATCCAGCAGATGGATGTGCAGACATATTTCTTTCGCCGCAGCAACATGAATGCACTGGGCCAGCCGCGCAGTTGGACCGACCACCTGCTGTGGCACCATGCGGCCCACACAGTCGACTTGTTCGCTTGGCAATGCGCCAGTCCCATCATCAAAGCCAATGCCATGCAGGGGCCCATCCATCCGAAGCTGGGTATCGCGATGGACATGAGCATCCAGCTGCAGGCGGCCAACGGCGCGATCTGCACCTTGTCATTGAGTTTCAACAATGATGGCCCCTTGGGCACCTTCTTTCGCTACATAGGCGACAGCGCAACTTATATTGCTCGGTACGACGACTTGTTCAACGGCAAGGAAGAAAAGATCGATGTCTCCAAGGTGGATGTGTCCATGAACGGCATTGAGCTGCAGGACCGCGAGTTCTTCGCCGCCATCTCGCAGGGGCGCGAGCCCAATGCCAGTGTGGCGCAGGTGTTGCCGTGTTATGAGATCTTGCATCAGCTCGATCAGCAGCTTGCGGCCTAAGCCGGCACAATAGGCGGATGCAAACACGACAAATCGGCCCCTTCCAGGTCAGCGCCGTCAGCCTGGGCTGCATGAATCTCAGCCATGCCTATGGCAAACCGCCCACTCGGGAGCAAGGCGAGCGGGTGCTGCTGGCGGCATTGGACGCTGGCGTCACGATGTTCGATACCGCGGCACTCTACGGCTTTGGCGCCAATGAAACCTTGCTCGGTCAGGTGCTGGCCAGCCATCGCAGCCGCTTTACCCTGGCCAGCAAGGGCGGCATGGGTGGGGTGCAGTTCCCCGAAGGCATCCGGCGGGTCATCGACGGCAGGCCTGAATCGATTCGCAAGCACTGCGAGGACAGCCTGCGCCGCTTGCAGACGGATGTGATCGATCTGTATTACTTGCACCGCTGGGACAAGAAAGTGCCCATCGAGGACAGCGTGGGTGCCATGTCCGACTTGGTACGCGCTGGCAAGGTGCGCACGCTGGGCTTGTCGGAAGTCTCCGCCGTCACACTGCGAAAAGCCCATGCGGTGCATCCCATCGCGGCGGTGCAGTCCGAGTATTCACTCTGGACTCGCAATCCGGAGATCGCGGTGCTGCAGGCTTGCCGCGACATTGGCGCCGCCTTTGTGGCGTTCAGCCCGGTTGCGCGCGGCTTTCTGTGCGATGCGGTGCCCGATGTTTCGGTGTTTGAGCCAAAAGACATCCGCGCCGCCATGCCCAGGTTTTTTCCAGACAATTACGCGGCCAATTTGAAACTGCTGACGCCCTACAAGGCGCTCGCGCAAGAGGTGGGCTGCACGCCCGCGCAACTGGCCCTGGCCTGGCTGCTGCACAAGGCGCCGCACATCATCCCCATTCCTGGCACCACCAGCGAGACCCATGTGCGCGAGAACCTCGCCGCCGCCGACATCCGGCTTGGCGCGGGGCTGCTGGCGCGGCTGGAGGCCTTGATCAACCACAGCACGGTGAGCGGGCATCGCTACGCTGAGCAGGGGCGTGTTGAGGTCGATACCGAAGATTTTTGACCTGGGTTTAACGTCGCCCCAAAAGAGAGAACCCGCCGGCCGTTCACACGGGCAGCGGGTCTTGGAGACCCTGGCAGGCGCAACGGCCCTTGCCAGTCAAATGGCGTCTCCATCCATCCCGGTGCATGGAGCACCGGATCCTGACCAAGCGACTTAATCCCCTGGTCATAGTGCCCGGAAACCTTCGATTTCCATCTGGGCACGGTTTAACTATAGACAAGCTCGGCTCGGGCACTTTGATCTAGATCAGGAAAAACATCAGAACTTCACAGAGCAAAGTCTGTTTCAAACCATCCAGCTCGCATCAGGCGGCCTGCAAGGGTGCCACACGAGCGAGGAAGTCAATCACGGCATTGCCAAAGATATCGTTTCGATCGCCTGCCACCATGTGCGCCGCATCGGTCACGTTGACGTATTCGCTATGCGGGCAAATCGCGAGGAATTGCTGCACGCCCTCTTCAGTCAGCACGTCCGACAGGCCTCCACGTACCAGCAGCGTGGGCAGCTTGAGCTGATGGGCGCAGGCCTCCAGGCGGATGCGCCGCTCCTCCAGATTGCGCGTGCCTGCGCGGTAGCGTGGGTCCCAGTGCCAGTGATACTTGCCCTCGGGGCCGAGGCGAATATTCTTGGCCAGGCCGTCCAGGTTGCGCGGACGCTGACGATGGGGTTGGTAGTTGCTGATGGCCAGCGCGACTTCTTCGAGTGTGTCGAAGCCGTCAGGTCGTTGTGACATGAAGCTGTGGATTTTGCCCACGCCCTCGGGCTCAATGCGCGGTGCCACGTCCACCAGCACCAGGGCCTTGGCATCCACATGGCGTTCGCCGGCGGCGATCAGGCTGATCACGCCGCCCATGGACGCTCCAACCAGAACCGGGTGCGGTCTGCCAAGGGCCGCCAGCACGCGCTGCAAGTCCTGGATCATGTGATCGTGGCTGTAGGCGCCATCCGATGCCCAATCTGAATCGCCATGTCCACGCGCATCGAGCGCGATGGCGTAATAACCGGCCGCACCGAGAATCTCGCCAGTGCCCTTCCAGGCATGTCGGGTCTGGCCGCCGCCGTGTTGCAGCACCACCAGAGGCCCGTCGGGATTGCCCCATGCATCACCTGCGATGCTCACACCGCCGATGCCGGAAAATGTGTGCATTGGCGCTGGCGTTCCTGGGAGTCGGGTGCGTGAGGTCATTGTGGGGTCGGTCGGTAAGTGAGGTGTCGGGCATCGACGGCATAGAAGCAATCGGCCCCCCAGTCAGGAGAATACGGATGCCCCCCAGCAACGGTGGGCACAAACGACGTCCCCATGGTACTCGGCATGGGCGTGGTCCGCAATGAAGTAAAAGGCATGAAGAAAAAGGCATGTGTCGCAGGCCTTTGCAGGCGCGCCAATGGGCTTGTCTGCATCAGGTCAGATCACTGCATGGAGGCGCCAACATCGCGGCGCAGGCTCCAGAACTGGAAGATCGATAGCAGCGTGATCAAACCCACGATGATGAAGGCGGGCGCGAAATCGGCGGCGATCAGATGCGATGGTTCACCCCCGCGCCACCAGGCCGCCAGATTCACCAATGAGGCGCCTATCACCACGCCCAGGCTTAGCGTGGCCTGCTGCGTCATGGTTGCGAATGCGGTGCCATGGCTCATCAAGGGTTTGGGCAGGTCGGAGAAGTTCAGCGATTGCAAGGCGATCATTCCCAGCGCATTGCATACACCGCCCAATGCCAGCGTGGCAAAGATCAGCACCTGCGGGGTGTCGGCCCGGAACAGGCTGTAGCTCATGTAGAACAGCCCGGTCATGGCGGTTGCGCCAATCAGCATCCAGCGAAAGCCAGAGCGCCGCAGCAGGCGTTGCATGAGAGGCCGCGCGCTGAGCGAACCCACAGCGGTGCCCACCGTCAGCACGCCTGACTCCAGCGGCGACAGGCCAAAGCCAATCTGGAACAACAAGGGCAGCAGAAAAGGAGTCGCGCCGATTGCAATGCGCAGCGGCGTACCGCCGATGATGCAGGCGTAGTAGACGCGCCAGTTCATCACACGCAGGTCGATGATGGGATGGTCCTTGACCTTGCTGTACTGGTAGTACGCGATGAAAGACAGCAAGCCCAGGGCTACGCCGCTCCAGGTCAGCCATGGCGGCATCAGTGCGCGGCCGAAGGTCTCCAGGCCGCCAATCATTGCGATCAAACCAATGGACAGCAGCACGAAGCCGCGCAGGTCGAAAGGCTGCGGTCGCTGTGGCGCCTTATCGGGCTCGATGAACCACAGAGCCAGTGCGATGCTCAGCAGGCCGAAGGGAATGTTGATAAGGAAGATCCAGCGCCAGGACGTCCAGGTGACGATCACACCGCCGAACAAGGGGCCGGCCATGCGGCCAACGGCTGGCGGCACGGTAAACCATACGGTTGCGGCGACCAATTGCGAAGCCGGTATGGCGCGCAGCAAAATCAGCCTGCCTACCGGAACCATCAATGCCCCGCCCAGGCCCTGCAGTACCCGCGAGGCCACCAGCCAAGTCATGGAATCGGCTGCGCCGCACAGTGCAGAGCCGGTGGAAAACAAGACGATTGCCCAGCAGAACACTCGCTTGGCCCCGAAGCGATCAGCGCACCATCCGCTCAAGGGCAGGAACACCGCCAGGCTCAGCAAGTAGGACGTGATGGCCAGATTCAGGTGAAGTGGCTGAACCTGCAGCGCCAGCGCGATGGTTGGCAAGGCAGTGGACATCACCGAGGTGTCCAGGTTCTGCAAAAACAGCGGCGATGCAACGATGATTGGAATGAGTTTGTCGCGAATCGCCATTGGGGCATTCTATTGAGGTCTTGGTTTTTTTGCCGGTGCCTTGGTGCGTTTTTGGATTACGGGCTTTGGCTTTGGCGCGGCCTGGGTAGGCGGCTCACTCCAGATGCCGGAAAAGGTTTCGATGGTGGTGTGAATCAGTTTGTCCACCGGTCCTTGGCTGGCATCGAACCAACCCACGCTGCGGTTGAGCGTGCCAAGCAGCAAGGGTCTGAGCATGCGCGGCTCCAGCCCCGGCTTGAGCCAGCCCGCGCGGGCAGCGTCTTCCAATAGCTTGCGCCAGAAGCCGCTGTACAGATCGCGCACCGGGCGAATCACCGCATCGACATCGGAGGGCAGCTTCATGCGTGACTGTGCATTGGTGGAGGTAAATGGCTTGTTGCTGTGCAGCGCGCGCAAGTGGCCAGCGATGGCCGCCTCGATGCGCTGGCGCGGCGATGGATTGGCAGGCAGCGCGGCGATTTCGCGCAGTGCGCTCGCATGGATGGCGTCCACCGCGATGCGAATGATCTCTTCGTAGATGCGTTCCTTGGAAGCGAAGTGATGGTAGACGGACGATGAGCGAATGCCAGCCATTTGCGCGATCTCGCGCAGGCCTGACTCGGCGAAACCTTTGCTGGAGAAAAGCTTCGCGGCTTCGCGCAGGATGGTCTCACGCCCACCGGCGGCTGCGGTTTCCACAGTGGCCGTCACGCGCTTGCGCGACGCCGAGGCCCTCTCGTTGATCATTTTGCCTTCCTTGTCAGCCTATCGAACGTTCGGTATAGTACATCTTCCGTCGAAAAATCGATACTGTCTGACACCGACATTTACCCAGCGGGACTTCCTCATGAACTCAGCCGTGGCGCAAACATCACAGGCTTTCCTGGACGAATTGAAGAGTTACCTGGGCTGCCGTGGCGCTCTGGTGCACGGATGGGACGCTGTGAATCAGCCGATGATTCGGCAATGGTGCGAAGTGTTCGACTTTGACTTCCCACCCTTCGTCGACCCCGTTGCGGCTGCCAGCACAGTGCACGGGGGCATCGTGGCGCCGGCCACCATGCTGCCGGTGTGGCTGATGCCAGGGCTTCGCAATGCGCGCCCTGCCGGCTCTGACACGGCCGATCCGCGCGCAGTGATGCGGGTGCTGGAGCGCGAAGGCTATGTTGGCATTTTGGGCACCGACAGCGAGCAGACCTACGAGCGGCCGCTTCGGCCGGGCGACAAGATCTCCTGTTTTCATTCGGTCGATTCGATCAGCCAGGAGAAGCAAACCCGCATGGGGCCGGGCTTCTTCGTGACGTTTCTGCAGGAGTTCGTTGACGAGCAAGGCCAGCCGGTGGGCACCATGCGCTTGCGCATCCTACGCTTCAAGCCGCATGCCAAGGTGCAGACCGCACCCAAGCGGCCGTCTCCGCCGCAGCCATCGCTGAACCAGGACACCGCGTTCTTCTGGGAAGGGCTGAAAGAAGGCAAGCTGCTGATTCAGCGCTGCAAGGGCTGCGGCAAGCTGCGCCATCCGCCGGGCCCCGCATGCACCCACTGCCACAGCCTTGAGTGGGACACGCTGCAGTCGAGCGGGCGCGGCAAGTTGTTCTCTTTCGTCTTCATGCACAAGCCGCGGCATCCGGCATTCGACTATCCGCACCCGGTGGGTCTGGTGGAGTTGGAAGAGGGCGTGCGCCTGATCGCGCCGCTGTGCGGCATGGCGCAAGACAAGCCCTACATCGGCATGCCGGTCGAGGTGGTGATTGATCCCGTGGAGGGTGAACACCGCCTGCCCAGCTTTCGGCCGCGGGCAAAGGCCTGAGCATGGAGTTCTCATTCACCGAGGAGCAGCGCGCGGTTGCCGATCTGGCAACCAGCCTGTTTCGTGAACATGGCAGCGATGAACACGTGCGCAAGCTGGCGCAGGACCATGTGAAGCTCGATGCGGCGCTCTGGACCCAGCTGCAGGAAACCGGCCTGCTTAATCTGACGCTGCCGTCGGATCTGAGTGGCTCAGGCATGGGCATGCAGGAAGCGGCGCTGGTGTTGCAGCAGCAGGGCCGCCACCTGGCGGCCGCGCCGCTGTGGTCGCATCAATTGGCAACGCTGGCGCTGGCGGTGCACGGCCAGCCAGCATTGCGTGAGCGTGTGTTGGCTGGCATGGTGTCAGGGCAAGAGATTGCTACGCTGGCCACTGAGCTTCACGCGCATGCAGGGCTGCATGCGCAGCAAAGTGCGCAGGGCTGGTTGCTTAATGGCAGGCTGGAAGCGGTGGTGCTGGAGGATTTTCACGCACACCTGCTGCTGGCGGCCCAGACAACACAAGGGTCACGCCTCTTTGTGGTCTCTTGCACGCGGCCGGGCATGCAGCGCACACAAGGCGCGCTCACTGACCATCAGACCGTGTGCGATTTGTCTTTCAATAATGTCCTGCTGCCTGGCGATAGCCTACTCGCCATCGACGCGATGGCCTGGCTGGAGCCGCGCATGGCCTGCTGCCTCGCCGCGTTGCAACTGGGCGTGGTGGAAGAGGCATTGCACCGCGCCGCCGCCTACGTTGGCGAGCGCCACCAGTTCGGCCGGCCGCTGGGCAGCTTTCAGGCGCTGGCGGTGCGCGCCGCCGATTCTTACATCGAGGTCGAGTTGCTGCGCTCGGCGCTGTGGCAGCTCGCCTGGCGAATTGACCAGGGCCTGCCGGCCACTGCGGCGGGCCGCGTGGCCAAGTACCAGTGCGCTCAGGCTGGCTACATCGTGGGCCACACCGCGATTCATTTTCATGGCGGCGTGGGCGCGGACCTTCAATATCCGGTGCACCGCTTCTATCTCAAGAGTCAGGCTCTGTCGCTGATGGGCGGCGGCGCACAAGAGCAGCTTGCCCGCATCGGCCATGAACTGGCCGACGGCGCTTTCGAGGAATACCAATATGAGTGAACCTGTATTTGCAAACCTGAAGCAAGGGCAGGAGCTGCCTGTTCTTCGCGTGCCCATCAGCGTCACCTCGGTGATGGCAGGGGCCATTGCCACTCGCGACTACCAGCCGGTGCATCACGATCTGGAGCGTGCCCGCGCCATGGGCAGCGAGACGGTGTTCACCAGCACGCACACCACCGCCGGCTATCTGGAACGCATGGTGCTGCAATGGGCAGGACCCAACGCATTTCTCAAGAGCCTGAAGTTGCGGCTGGGCGTGGCCAACTACGCGGGCGACGAGCTGGTGCTCAAAGGCAGCATCGTCGCGCTGGACCAGGCGACACAGCGCGTGACAGTGGCCGCCACCGGCAGCAACTCGCGCGGCGAACACGTCACTGCCCAACTCGTGGTGCAACTCAAGGAGTCGGCTCATGCCTGATTTTCTCAGTGGCAAGGTGGCCATCGCCGGCATTGGCGCCACCGAGTTTTCCAAGGACTCGGGCCGCACCGAGATGCGCCTGGCTGTGGAGGCCTCACTGGCCGCGCTGGCTGACGCAGGCATAGAGCCAGCAGAAGTCGACGGCATGTGCACTTTCACCATGGACAACAACCCCGAGATGGATGTGCACCGCCTGATCGGTGGCAAGGACATGACATTCTTCTCGCGCATCGACTACGGCGGCGGCGGTGCCTGCGCGCCGGTGCAGCAGGCCGCGATGGCCATTGCAAGTGGTGTGGCCAATGTGGTGGTGTGCTACAGGGCGATGAACGAGCGCTCGTGGTATCGCTTTGGCGGGGGCACCAGCATGCCGCAGTCACCCACGTTTTTGACGGCCAATCACTACAGTTGGTATCTCCCTGCAGGCCTGACCACGCCGGGCAGTTATGTGGCCATGGTGGCGCGCGTGTACATGGAAAGATACGGTGCTACCAGCGAAGATTTTGGCCGCGTGTCGGTGGCCGCGCGCGATTTCGCCGCCACCAATCCCAATGCCTACTTCTATGGCAAGCCGATCACGCTGGACGACCACCAACAGTCCGATTTCATCGCCGAGCCGCTGCACCTGCTGGACTGCTGCCAGGAGAGCGATGGCGGCGTGGCCATCGTGTTGACATCGCTGGAGCGCGCCAGAGGCCTGAAGAACAAGCCGGCAGTGGTGCGCGCGGCGGCCCAGGGCAGCGCGCAGGGCCAGCATCGCTTGACCAGCTTTTACCGCGACGATCTCACGCACCTGCCAGAGATGGGTCTGGTGGCCAAACAGCTTTATGCCCAAAGCGGCCTCTCGCCCGATGACATTCAGGCTGCGGTTTTGTATGACCACTTCACACCCTATGTACTTGAGCAACTGGAGGAGTTTGGTTTTTGCAAGCGCGGCGAGGCCAAAGACTTCGTGCGCGCAGGCCAGCACGCACGCGGCGGTCGGCTGCCGATCAACCCCAACGGCGGCCAGCTTGGCGAGGCGTACATCCACGGCATGAACGGCATCGCCGAGGCGGTGCGCCAGCTTCGCGGCACCTCGGTCAACCAGCTCGATGGCATTGAGCACATGCTGGTGACCGCCGGCTCTGGCGTGCCCACCAGCGGCATCATTCTCGGGCGCGACTAACAGCCATGCATTGCCAACTGACTGATCAGCAGCGCGCACTGCGCGATGAGATTCGCGGCTACTTCGCGCGCATCATCACGCCCACACTCAAGGAAGAACTGCGGGTGCATGCGGCCACCCCGGTGTACAAGCAGGTGATCGCCCAGGTCGGCAAGGATGGGTATCTGGCCGTGGGCTGGCCGGCGGAATATGGCGGGCGAGGCTTCGGCCCGATCGAGCAACTGATCTTCGTGCAAGAGGCGCTGCGTGCGGGCGCACCGATTCCCTTCGTGACCCTCAGCACCTTGGGCCCCACTTTGATGGCGCATGGCTCAGAGGCGCAGAAGGCCAAGCTCTTGCCTGGCATCGCGGCGGGGCAGATTCACTTTGCCATCGGCTACACCGAGCCCAGCGCCGGCACCGACCTAGCCAGCCTCAAGACCCGCGCTACCGTGGTGGAAGGCGGCTTTCGCGTCAATGGCAGCAAGATCTACACAAGCCATGCGGAAGGCGCCGACTACATCTGGCTGGCCGCTCGAACCGACCCCGATGCCAAGCCGCACAACGGCATCTCCATCTTGATGCTGGACACGCGGGAAGAGGGCTTTTCCCTCACGCCCATGGAGACCCTGCCCGACATGCACACCAATGTCACCTACTACGACAATGTATGGGTGCCGGCCGACATGTTGGTGGGGCAGTTGCACGGCGGCTGGAAGCTCATCACATCGCAACTCAATTACGAGCGCATCGGCATTGCCGCGCGCGGCATCCATGGCGAGCAGCTTTACTTGCGCACTTTGCGCTGGGCGCGCGACACGCACCACGGCCGGCGCCCAATCGACCAGCCCTGGGTGCAGCAATTGCTGGCAGGCGCCTATGCGCGGCTGGAAACCCTGCGCATTCTGAACATGCGTCTGGCCTCGAGTCTTGCCGGCGCGCAGCCCGATCCGGCCTTTGCCTGCGCGGCCAAGGTTCAGGGCGTGGAGACGCTGGTGGCGGTGTGCCGCGATCTGCTGCAGGTGCTGGGCCTGGGCGGCCTGGTGCGCCATGGCAGCGAGGCCGCGCTGATCGCGGGCGATGTGGAGGCACAGTACCGGCGCTGCCAGCTCAACACCTATGGCGGCGGCAGCGGCGAGGTGATGCGCGAGATGGTCGCCATGCGCGGCCTGGGCATGCCCCGCACCGTGCGTTGAATGCACAAACAGAGCGATACTCTTGTCGCGCAGATCAATCGGATCCATTCATAGATGAGCCAACCTACAGAGAAAGGCATGACCATGAGCAAACTTCCAACTCGCCGCAATGCTGTCATTGCAATGATGTGCGCTGCCTCTGCAGCAATCGCACCAGACCTGGCACTGGCGCAGGAATTCCCCTTCAAGCCCATCCGCATCGTGGTGGGCTTCGGCCCCGGCGTGGGCATGGAGGTCAGCACACGTTTGATGGCTGATCTTCTGGCCAAGGAACTGGGCCAGACCGTGCTGGTTGAAAACAAGGCCGGTGCGTCCACCATGATTGCAGCGCAGGCCGTGGCCACCGCACCGAAGGACGGCTACACGGTGCTGATGCTGAACAACCAGACCAACAACATGCCCTTGCTGAGCAAGAATGTGCCCTACAAGCTGACCGACTTCACGCCGGTGGCAGCGGGTGGCCTGGTCTCCATGGTGATGGCGGTGTCCAAGAGTGTGCCGATCAAAACCGGGCGCGAGTTCATCGCCTATGCCAAGGCCAACCCCGACAAACTCAACTATGCCTACTGGGGGGCGGGTGGCACGCCGCACCTGATGGCCGCGCGGCTTGAGCAAGCCACGGGCGTGAAGATGCAGGGCGTGGGCTACAAGGACCCGGCGCAGGCCACCACCGACATGGTCTCTGGTCGGGTTCATTTGTTCTTCACCTCGGCAACGCATGGCATGGGTCTGGCCAGTGCGGGCCATGTGAACATCGTTGCCGTGGGGACACCCCAACGCATGGCCTCCATGCCCGACGTGCCTACCTTCGCTGAATCGGGCATAGAAGGCATGCCCAACCCCTGGTGGGGCTATGGCGTGCCCACCGGCACCCCACCCGATGTCATCGCGAAGCTTGAGCGCGCCATCAAGGCAGCCGTTGCCGCCCCGGCCTATCAGGAGATGCTGACCAAGACCGGCTCGGTGCCGCTGGTGGTCGAATCGCCAGCGAAGTTCCAGGAGTTCATGAGCAGAGACCAGGAACGCTGGGCCGCCGCCATCCGTCCCCTGAACCTGAAGATGGATTGAAACTGAATCGAAGTGAGGTTGCGGTAATGACAGATGCAGCAGATCGCGCGCAAGCCGCGCCGACGAAAAAGGCAAGCTCTGCCAAGGGGCCGCTCGATGGTGTGCGTGTGCTCGACCTGGCCACCATGATCGTTGGCCCCATGGCCGCTCAAGCTCTGGGCGACATGGGCGCCGATGTGATCAAGGTGGAGGCCCCTGAAGGCGACCTGATGCGTCGCATAGGCCCGCGCCACTCGGCCGACATGGGGTCTTTCTTTTTGGGCAGCAACCGCAACAAGCGCAGCATCACGATTGACCTCAAGAGCGCGCAAGGTCAGAAGCAGTTTGAAGCCCTGGTGCGCACCAGCGATGTGGTGCTGCATTCGATACGTGCCAAGGCGGCTACGCGCCTGGGTCTGTCGTATGAACGCCTCTCGCAAATCAAACCCGACATCATTTTGTGCAGCGTGGGCGGCTTTGGCGAGTCAGGCCTGTACGCCGGCAAGCCTGCCTATGACGATGTGGCTCAGGCCATGTCGGGCTTGGCCATGCTGCAGTCAGTCATAGGCGGCGAGCCACGCTATGTGACATCCATCATCGCCGACAAGGTCACGGCCATGCAGGCAGCGTTTGCGATATCCATGGCCTTGTGCCACCGGTTTCGCACCGGGCAGGGCCAGGAGGTCAGCGTGCCGATGTTCGAGACCATGGTGGCCTTCAACATGATCGAGCACCAGTGGGGCGAAACGTTTGTGCCGCCATTGGCGCCCACCGGCTATGTGCCCGTTGCCACCGCAGCGCGCCGGCCGTTCAAGACCAAAGATGGCTACCTGTGCGTGCTGCCCTACACCGATCAACACTGGGCGCGCTTTTGCGAAGTGGTGGGCGACCCAGCGCTCACCAACGATGCGCGCTACTCGACCCACGCGGCAAGGCAGTCAGATCAAGTTGCCTTTTGGGCCGAAGTGGGCCGCCGTGTGCTGCAAAAGACGACTGCGCAATGGATAGAGGCACTCACGCAGGCCGACGTGCCCTTTGGGCAGGTCAACACCATGGATGATCTGCTGACCGATCCGCACCTGGAGAGCGTGTGCTTCTGGCAAAAGCGCGAGCACCCGAGTGAAGGCACGCTGCGCGTGGCCAGCCCACCGATGGAGATGTCCGGCACGCCGGCCGCGGTGCGGCTGCTGCCGCCGCGTCTGGGCGAACACACTGCGGAAATCCTGCGCGAACTTGGATTGGACGCTGAAAAGAAATGAACACTTCGACCTCAGACATCGAGGTGCTTGATCGGCTCTTGGCCCAGCGGCGCAGTTGCCGCGGGTTTTTGCCCCAGCAAGTGCCGCGCGAAACCATCGAGCAATGGCTGCACTCGTCGCAGCGCGCCGCCTCATGGTGCAACACGCAGCCCTGGCAGATGGTGGTGACCTCGGGCGAGGCCACCACCCGGTTTCGCGACGAGATCGTCAAACGGGCGGATGCGCGCGAGCCGGCGCAACCTGATTTTCCGTTTCCGCCGGAGTACCAAGGCGTCAGCCTGGTCAGGCGACGCGAGGTCGGCTTTGCGCTGTATGAAAGCGTGGGCGTGGCGCGTGGCGACCGCGTGGCCTCGGCGCGGCAAGCGCGCGAGAACTTCCTGCTCTTTGGCGCGCCCCACGTGGCCATCCTCACCACCGATGCTTCATTGGGCGTTTATGGCGCGGTCGATTGCGGCGTTTACCTGGGCACACTGATGCTCACCGCGCAGGCGCTCGGTCTGGGCCTGATCGCCCAGGCCGCACTGGCCCGCCACCCCGACTTCATCCGCAGCCACTTCGGCCTGGCTGAAGACCGCCGCGTGGTGTGCGGCATGTCGTTCGGATTTCCCGACGAGCAGCACCCGGCCAATTCGTTCCGCTCGCGGCGGGCGGGGCTCGATGAGGTGGTGAGGTGGGTGGGGGAGTAGGGCGACGTCAATCGACCTACCCGTGTCCGAGATGAAGCTGATGCGCACCGTTGCACCCATCTCCCCCGGCGAAATGCTGGAAGAGGAGTTTCTCAAGCCATTGGGTCTGAGCAAGTACCGTCTTGCCAAAGACATAGGCGTGCCCGCGCAGCGCATTGGCGACATCGTTGCAGGCAAACGTGCCATCACCGCCGACACAGACCTGCGCCTTTGCCGGTATTTCGGGCTCAGTGACGGTTGGTGGCTTCGCGGTCAGGCGACAACCGCCTCGTGGGGGCGAGGTTTGCGCAGCTGCGAGACCACGTTCGTGTTGAGCAAGTACAAGGGGCGTCACCCGATTCGAGCAATGGCGCGCCGCTTGACGTGACCACGCGGGGGAATCGCCAACTCAGCCCGAGCGTCATTGGACAGCAGCAGTTGCTTCAAGGACAGGCGCGTGGCCGACTGCAGGCGCTTCCATTCGCCCACGGGTACCAACACCGCGGCTTCAGTGCCCAGCTTGGTCACCATCGGCGGACCTTCGGAAAGACCGGCATCCAGAAATTCGCTGAACCTGGCTTTGGCGTCTTGAACCGGCCATGTGTGCATGGTGAACCTCATCAAACTAGTTTGGTGACTAGCTTGACACGGCGCGGACGGGACGTCGATCCTTGACGGCCTTGGCATCCGGCGGGTGCCGTTGGGCGGGCGGCCGCAACCCAAGGCGCCACCACCACTGGCAGGGTGGGCACACAAGTAGTGCAGGGCCGCGACCCCCGACCTTCTTCATCTCGTTCGTTCCACAAAGGGGCAGTCTGGTTCCTCAAGAGGCCCGCCCGGTGCTCAGGCTGTCTGTTCGCCTCCAAATTGGTGAAGCATCGCGATGCTGAGGCTGGCAGTCGCCACGTGTTGAGGCAACTGAATGTTGCGCAAGGGCGTTGGTCGCGGCAGCTTCGGATCCTTTCAGTTCGACCAATTCGGAGAACACCTATGCCATTTCTTGGGAACGATGCCGGGGAACTCAGTCGCCATCCTTCTGCGGCTGCGTTTATCGAGCGAGCCACAAAGTATCCTCATTCCTTTCAAGCTACTGACTTCCAGTTTATGAACACAGGAGGTCGGCTAATGGCTCGTGTTCGACCGCCTGGGGAGTCACCCCCGTTGTCCTCGGAGGCGACTGAATACCACCGCACATATTCGAGGCCTGGGCTGGAAGGTAGTTCGTTCTATGTGCCGGATCTGCGGCCCATGAGCGCGGCTCCGCAGAACCCTTGTTTTGGTGAACATTGGCAAGCGGTGAACTTGTTGCGGACAGACCCCACCTCTGCGATGGGTGTTAGGGGGAGTTTGGATCACGCAAGGCGTGCTCCCGTGTCGACCCATGGCACCCCTGTGATCCTCGCTCCGGGAGTGAGTGTTGCGGACATCATCACCGATGTGAAATCAGGGCAACTGCCTACAAGCGGCTTGGCCGTCGCCAGCGCGGCCAACGGTCAGCATGTGGAGTTGGGCTCTATCTGTTTTAGGCGAGGGCCAGAGGATCGGATTCTTCAAGATGCTGCTGCGGCAACCGACCGCACTCAAGGCCCCATCGTGACCAGTGCAGCGCCTGCGGCTGGCTTGGGCCAAGAGGACATCACTGGCGCGCACCCTTTGACACTTGCGATGCCGGTTAAGTGGCAGAAGTTTCTCGCAGACGGTGGTGTGTATTCCTTTTCCGAAACTGCAGGCAGCACCAGGCATGTCATTGCGGTTGGGCCGGTGTTTGCTGCCAGGCAAAGTGGAAATCCGGGCTACGTACGGGATTTCATCAGCTCAATTTGCCTTGTCCAGGCTCAGGTTCTTGCCAACTGTGCAGAAGCAGGTGTGCGAGTTCCAGTCATGACCGCAATCGGTCAGGGGGCCTTCTTGGCAGGGGCCAGTCCGGAGGTGGCCAGCCACATTCGAACGCAGTGCGCTGAACATTTCTTAGGGCTCGTGGGTCCAGGGGGTCCTGCGAATGGCTTGTTTGATGCCGTGGTCTATCCTTTCCCGCCGGCTGAACTTCAGTCTGTCGCGCAAGGCCGCCGGCATGTTCAAACGGTGTCGACGGTGGACGGCGTGGTGAGCGCAATATCCCCTGCCTTGCGCCTGGGAACGCTGAAACCGGATCCCGGACCTGCAGCCGCTGCCGCTGCTGCGAGGGCTGCGGAAAGGGCGAGGTATGGGGAGCAAGCAGTGCCGTCTCCCAGGGGACTGGGCAGGCTACCAGCGACGTTCGGGGCTGCGAGGACGTCGGCGGCGGTCATTCCGCCGCCTGCGCCAGCCGCGCCGGCAGCGGCTGTTGTTGCTGGGCGTGTGCCTGCTGCGCGTCCACTGCCTCCGGCGGCTGCGCCTGCAGCTCGAAGCGATGCTTCCGTTGACCCACATCTGGCGCAGGCGGAAGCAGCCATACGCAGTGCTGGCGTAAAGCCTGGCGAATTCTTCTATGTCAAGTTCCAGGACGATTCAAGGCTGGTACTCGGAGTTGGCAAAACAAGCGCAAAACCTTACATAGAACACCACTCAGCTCCCGGGGCGGACGGAAAGCATAGAACGTTGGCGGCGATCGGGTTGGATCAGAGCGGAGGCGTCGTCCATCAAAATCCGCCTGGAGAGGCCGCCCAAAGGATAACCACGATCCTCCGAGGGCCAGGCGTGATCGCAGCAATGGAGCGGAGCGCGACGGCCTTCGCAGCGGGCAAGGCCGCAGTTCCGCAGGCCAAGGGTCGCCAACCCGTGATGTGACCGCCTCCACCCTTGAGCTCCCGCACGGTCACCCCAACCCCCACCCCATTTCTGCTAGCCTCCCCCCATGACCGCCAGCATCATCGGGCTTGTTGTGGCCCTTGCCAGTTTCTTCCTCACCTTCATCGTGGCCCGTAGCCTGGCCAAGTGGATGAAGAAGCGTCAGCAGCGCAAGGACGAAGAGGAGACCGCGCGCACGCAGAGCCGTCAGGTGCGGCGGGCGAAAGAGCGCAGGCAGGGCGGGGGCTGAGGTGTTGCCGGGCTAGGCGGGTCGGGCTTCACGACACCGCAGGCTTGGGCGCGAGTCTGCCGAGTTTCCACGCCGCCAACTGCCGCAGCAGCACCGGCAAAGTCATCGCACAGCCAATCAGCGTGACCACCAGCCCCGGTGCGATCAGCAGCAGGGCGGCGGCGACGCACAGTACTTGTTCCCAGCGTTTCATCTCCACCAGAAAAAACTTGCTCAAGGCCGCAGCCAACACCGTGATGCCCAGCACGCAGCCGACGAAGGTGACGCTGAAGTCATACCAAGTGAAGCCCTTGGCCACCAGCAGCAGTGAGGGGGAGAAGACAAACACAAAGGGCACCAGCACTTTGGCCAGGCCCAGGCGGAAGGCCATGTTGCCGGTCTTGAATGGGTCGCCACCGGCCATGCCTGCGGCCGCGTAGGCCGCCAGCGCGACCGGCGGTGTGATGTCGGCCAGCACGCCGTAGTAGAAGACGAAGAAGTGCGCCACCAGCGGCTCCACACCGAGCTGCACCAGCGTGGGCGCGGCCACTGTCACCATGATGATGTAGTTGGCGGTGGTGGGGATGCCGCAACCCATCAGGATGCAGACCACGCCGGTCATCACCAGCGCGGCAAAGAGGGTGAGGCCTTGCGTGTTGACCAGCGTCGCGGGCAGCACTGTCGCCACACCGCCGGCGATGGCGCTGGCCCATGTGGTGATGATGTAGCTGATCTTGAAGCCCACGCCGGTGAGCGTAACCACGCCGATCACGATGCCCACAGTGGCTGCGGCCGCGCCCACCGCCAGCGCGTACTTGGCGCCGGTCTCCAGTGCCTCCACGAGCACACTGGGTGGAAGCCGGCCGGATAGGCCAGCAAAAAACCGGGCGGCCGCCAGAGCCAGGGCACCGCCGGCGAACAAGCCCAGCTTGATCCAGTCGCTTTGCTGGCCCAGGTCAATAAATGCCAGCAGCACCAGCAGCAGATGCAGCCCCACCAAAGCCAGCCAGTTCTTCAGCGTGTTGCCTCGGGTCAGCGTGGTCAGCCCCACAATCGCGCACGATGTGATGCCGGTGAAGGCCGCCAGGTAAGGTGTGCGGCCCGACACCAGGATGCCGATCAAGAGCACCAGCGGGATGAGCGTGGGCCAGCGCTGACGCAGTGATTCTTTCAGGCGCGGCATTTCCTCGTCGGTCAGGCCGCGCAGGCCGAAGCGCTTGGCCTCGAAGTGCACTTGCATGAACACGCCAAAGAAATGCATGAAAGCTGGCACCACCGCAGCGGCAATGATGGTCTGGTAGGGCACGTTGAGAAACTCGACCATCAGGAAGGCTGCAGCGCCCAGCACCGGTGGTGTGATTTGCCCGCCGGTGGATGACGCGGCTTCCACAGCGCCGGCGAACTCACGGCGGTAGCCCACGCGAATCATCGCGGGAATGGTGAGCGAGCCCACCGTCACCGCATTGGCCACCGATGAGCCGCTGAGCATGCCGAACATGGCAGATCCGAACACACTGACTTTGGCCGGCCCGCCCGCGTAGCGCCCGGCAATGGTTGCGGCGATGTCCAGAAAGAGTTGACCCAGCCCCACGCGCGTGGCCATCACGCCGAACAGTACGAAGTGAAAGACATAGGTTGACACCACGCCCACCGCCACGCCATAGATGCCCTGGCTGGTGAGGTACTGGTGGTTGATCATCTGGCTCCAGCTCGCGCCCGCGTGCTTGAGCAGGCCGGGGAAGTAGGGCCCGGCCAGTGCGTACACGGTGAAGCCGATGGCGATCAGCGGCAGCGGCCAGCCCATGGAGCGGCGCGTGGCCTCCAGCAAAGTGATGAACAAGATGGAGCCGAACACCACGTCGGACAAGTCGGGGTTGCCCACGCGGAAGGCCAGGTCATTGAAGACCCAGGGGATGTACAGCACGCTGGCGGCGCATGCCAAGCCCAGCAGCCAATCCACCAGTGGCACACCACCGGGCGAGAGCAGGCTGTGGCGCGCAGGCTGCTCGTTGGATTTCTTGTTGGCAGAAAATACCAAGAAGATCAGGCCCAGCACAAAGGCCAGGTGCACGCCCCGGTGCGTGGTCTCGCGCAAGAGGCCGAAGCCGGCGGTGTAGTAATGAAAGCAAGACAGCGCGATCAGCAGCCACTTGACAATCTGCAGCGCAGGCGGCACCGTGGGCCGAAAGCGCATCTCGGGATCGAATTTTTCTTCAAGCTCTTGGAGCTTCTTTTCGTCTAGTGTGGTGGCGGCCAGTGTCATGCAATGGGTGTGTTGGTGGGCTGGGCCACTGCTTCGGTGGGAGCCCAGCCTTTGCTAAACAGGTGTTGCCACGCCTTGGTCAATTGCTCGGGTTTGAGCGTTCGGCGTTTGCGGGCGTTCCACTCCTGAACTGCGCTGGCAGCTGCCTGCGGGGACAGCATGGCCTCGGCGTTGTGGCACATCACCCAGTGCACCGAACTCAACAACTCCAACCCCACTGGGTCTTCATAACCTTCAATCAGATCGGTGACACGTTCCATGCGCTGGAGGATCAGAGCGTCTTCCTGCAAGAATGCCTGTGCCTCATCCACCGCTCCGGGCAGTAGCTCGATGGCTTTGGTGGGCGAGTCTTTGCCATCGCCATAGCCTTGCGTGTAATGGCTCTCCAGGCGAATCAACACCTGCCGCAGGTTCTTTGCGTAGGGACCAAACTCTTTGGCTTCGTATTGCAAACGCAGAGGCTGACCAGTGACCTGCAAAAAATACATCAACTTGTGAATCTCCAGCAGGCTCACAAATGGGTCAAGCAATCCTTTGAGGTAACGGTCCATCAGTGCAATCAACGCGGCCTGGCCAATGGTCATCTTGGGGCGTGCAGTACGGTTGGGCATGCTCGCCGCCGCAGGCTCCGCGCCGGGGGCAAACACCAATACGCGCACATCAGGCAAATCGCCAAGCGCCGATTCAATCAGGGGCCGCACCTGCGCCCAATCCAGCCCACCATGCCCACAGCCCAGCGGTGGCACCGCAATGGATCGGATGTTCAAGCGCGCGATGGCGTCCACCAAGTCAGACAGCCCCGCCTCAATATCCGCCTTGCGGCTACCAGCGCGCCAGTGCCCCTTGGTCGGGAAATTGATGACCCAGCGAGGGCCACCCACTAGGCCGCCCATGTCAACCACATGTACCTTGCCCAGCTGAACTTCGCCCATCTTGCATGCATGCGCGTAGGTGCGAAACATCTGTGGGTAGGCTTGCTTGAATTGCAGCGCGATACCCTTGCCCATGATGCCCACCGTGTTCACGGTGTTCACCAGTGCCTCGACGGGTGCATTCAGCAGGTTGCCTTCAGTTATTTCAATCATGTTCAGTAGTACCAGTTTGGCTCCACGCGCACGGCGGGGCGATGGGCATGGTGCGCCAGCATATTTTGCACTTGTTGGGCGACCTCGCCATTGTGGCAACCACCGCGTGGCAGCCCGACCAGTCAAAGAAATCCGCCAGTAGAAATTCGGCCGACTTCTGGTGGGTTTTGCCTTGCCATTGGGTGGCGCGAATCGCCGCCCAGTCCAGCCCTGCAAGGGCCGCCAATTCCGATGAGAACGCGGTGTGAAAGGCGCCCGCATTGCCGTCGCTGATGGCCCAGGGTCTGTTTTGACCCATGCCCACGGCCAAGGTGCTGACCAAATGCACGATCGTGCGCTGGCAGCCGGAGGGCCGGCCGGTGTTGCCACGGTCCACAGAAAAGAGCATGGGCGAGCGCGGACAGAAATAGAAGGGCACAAATTCGCCGACAAACCGGTTACCACAGCAATCCACGCGAATCTCGGTCATGCGCCGCTGTTTGATATGCCCGTAGCCAATCACCGCCGGGTTGCTCTGCGCCATGGCTGCGTCGGAGCGCAAACCGCCGCCCGCCAGAATGCCGGGCAGGTTCCGCACATCGGTGATGTGGTAGATCAGGATCTGGTCAGGGCGGGGGGTCATCAGGCCTTGACCTTGATCTGGTTTGGCGTGCTTTGGCGCAATGGCACGCTTGGCGGCCTCCCTGCGTGGCAGAGTGCCGCTCGCTTACTTCAGCAGGCCGACTTCCTTGTAGAACTTCTCGGCGCCCGGGTGGTAGGGGATGCCCACGCCTTGCACCGCGTTTTGCCGGGTGATGAACTTGCCTTTGGCATGGCCGGCTTGCAGCGCCTTTTGCGCGGCCTCGCCGTACATGGCCTTGGTGATCTGGTAGACGGTTTCAGTATCCACCTTCGCACTGGTCACCAGTTGGGCGCCTACTGCCAGGGTCTGTACTGCGGCCACATCCTTGTAGGTGTTGGCTGCAATGGTGTCCACCGCGAAGTAGGGGTTGGACTTGCGCAGGCTGTCCGATTGCGCGCCCACGAGGGCCACCAGCTCGATGCCGGCACCGCTGGAGGCCAGCTCAGCAATCGCGCCGGCAGGTGCACCGCCGACAAAGAAGAATGCGTCGAGCGCGCCGTCCTTGAGCTTGTCGCCAGCCTGGTTGGGCTTGATGTAGTCGGGCTTGATGTCAGTTTCTTTGACGCCGTAGGCGGCCAATACCATGCGTGCATTGATCAGGGTGCCCGAGCCCGGCTCATCGAGCGCGACGCGTTTGCCCTTTAGGTCAGCCACGCTCTTGATGCCCGAGCCTTTCTTGACCACCAGGTGGATGCTCTCGGGGTAGAGGTTGGCAATCATGCGCAGATCAGTGACCTTTGGCTTGCCCTCGAAGGCGCCGGTGCCGGTGTAGGCCCAGGTGGCCACGTCCGACTGCGAGAAGCCCGCTTCCATGGCGCCGCTGGCCACGCCGTTCACATTGGCCAGCGAGCCATTGCTGGCCTGCGCGGTGGCGATGATCTTGCCGGGCTGCGAGACTGCGTTGGCGATCATGCCGCCCACGGGATAGTAGGTGCCGGCGGTGCCACCGGTGCCGATGCGAAAGAACTGCTGGGCCTGGGCGGCACCGGCGAATAAGAGTGTGGCAGCCAGTGCGGCTGCCCAGCGATTGGTTTTCATGACGGCTCCGGAGAGTGGATGAGAAAAAGCGAGCATAAAGCAGACCACGCCGACGGCGGATTCGTCATAGTGCAAACCCCAGTAGTACTACTCATCGATCGACGCGCTCCAGCGGTCACCCCAGTTGCGTTGGACTTCATCGAGAGCCCGCTGCGTCCGCATCTCTACCAGGTGATAGCCGCGTGGATAGCCGCGTGGGCAGACAGACCAAAAGTTGCTCTCTGACCCGGTCAATGGAAGCATCGAGTGGGCTCGGATTGAGTCCATGCTCAGGGGCGCTGGATGTCGTGTTGTTGAGGGGGCAGGGTCTTCAGTCACATTTGAGTTCAATGGTCGAAAGATGACGCTGCATCGGCCTCATCCTGCCAAGGAGGCGCTTCGCTATCGAGTTCTGTCTGTGCGCGAGTTCATTGAGAGTGTGGGGATTAAGCCATGATCAATTCCATGTCATACAAGGGCTACACCGCGAGTATGGTCTTCGACCAACAGGACAAGATCATCGTTGGGCGCGTTCTGGACGTTGACGACATCATTTCCTTTCATGGAGAGTCAGTCGCGCAATTCGAGTCCAATTTTCACGAGGTGATCGAAGACTATTTGGCTGCGTCCAAGGTGCTTGGTTCGCCGCCGGAGAAACCCGCGAGCGGAAAATTGATGCTTCGGATAGCGCCCGCGGTTCATGCCGCAGCTCTGAAGGCGGCAGCGCGCAGTGGGATCAGTCTGAACAAGTGGGCAGAGGGCGCTATGGGTAAGGCGGCCCTCAAGCCGCATGCCCGAGCCAGTGCTCGCGGTGTGGCTTGAAGCGCGGTCGCGCTGCAACCATGGCGTCTTCGCTGCCCCTGGTGTGAATCCAGCCCGCCTGCTCAAACATCAATATTCGTCCAATGAGGCGCTCCAGCGGTCACCCCAGTTGCGCTGGACGTCATCAAGCTCGCGCCGGCCGCGCTTGGTGGGGCGGCCTTGTTCGATGGACAGGGCTGGCTCTGGCGCGTCGCGGCGTTGCTGGGCGGCGCGCTCGCGGGCTTTGAGGCTGTCTGCGGTTTCCTCGTACAGCCCCTGTGCCACCGGCGCCGGACCGCGCATGGCCGACAAGCCCCTGACGACCACATGGCGAATCACAGGGCCCTGGCGCAAGGTAACAGTGTCGCCGGGTTTGAGCTCGCGCGCGGGCTTGACCTCCTGGCCATTGACTTCAACCCGTCCCTTGCCGACTTCCTCCGAGGCAAGGCTGCGTGTCTTGTAGAACCGGGCGGCCCACAGCCATTTGTCTATGCGTAATTTTTCCATCAGGCGTGATTGTCGGCCAAGGGCAGGCGGCTGCGGCCGTTCAGTACTTTCCCCTATGCCGTGGACAGCTGACAGACAGCCGGGCGGTGCATGATAGCTGCTGTCATGCAATTTCAAAACTCCAAGGAGATCTCCATGCGTCGCGACACCTTCATCAAGTCACTGGCCATTCTGGCCGCAGCCGGTGGACTGCCCCTGGGCGCCCGTGCGGCCACCAACATCAAGATGATGCTGCCCGCCAACCCTGGCGGCGGCTGGGACACCACCGGGCGCGCGCTGGGCAAGGCCATGCAAGAGGCCAAGGTCGCCGACACGGTGAGCTACGAGAACAAGGGCGGCGCCGCCGGCGCGCTGGGGCTCGCTCAGTTCGTCAACAGCGCCAAGGGCGACCCCAATGCCTTGATGGTGATGGGCGCCGTGATGCTGGGCGGCATCATCACTGGCAAGCCGCCAGTGAGCCTGAGCCAAGCCACGCCGATCGCGCGCCTGACCAGCGAATACAACGTCTTCGTGCTGCCGGCCAATTCGCCCTTCAAGACCATGGCGGACGTGGTCGCGCAACTCAAGAAAGACCCGGGCAGTGTCAAGTGGGGCGGCGGCTCGCGCGGCACCACCGAGCACATCGCATCCGCAATGATCGCGCAGCGAGTCGGAGTCGATCCCTCCAAAATCAACTATGTGGCCTTCCGTGGCGGCGGGGAAGCTACTGCGGCCATTCTGGGCGGCAATGTCACCGTAGGCGGCAGTGGCTACAGCGAGTTCGCGGAATACATCGCTGCCGGCAAGATGCGCGCCATCGGCGTGACCTCGGCGACCCGCATCAAGGGCGTGGCAGTGCCCACGCTCAAGGAGCAGGGGCTTGATGTGGTCATAGGCAACTGGCGCGGCGTGTACGGCGGACCGGGCATCAGTGCCGATCAGCGCAAGCAGCTCACCAGCCTCGTGCTGGCTTCCTTGAAGACCAAGAGCTGGGCCGAGGCGCTCGAAAAGAACAACTGGACGCCGGCGGTCATGTCGGGGGCCGATTTCGAGAAGTTTGTCGACGACGACTTCGCCAGCCTGCGCGCCACCATGGTCAAGGCCGGGATGCTCTGAGGGCGCAGCGCACTCGCACCTCCATTGTTTGAATCCCGAGGCAAAAAGAATGACACAAGCAACGCATGTCAAATTGCAGACGGCCGTGGGCGCGGGCGTTGTGCTGATCGGGCTGGCCCTTGCGGCCGGCGCGGTCTCGATTCCCTCGGCTTCGGGCTATGGCGGTGTGGGGCCCAATTTCCTGCCCTGGTTGGTGGCGGTGTCGCTGCTCGTGTGCGGGGTGTTGATTGTGCGAGAGGCGCGCACCGGCGGCTTTCGCTCAATGGAAGAGCCCTCAGGCGCGCAGCAACCGTACTGGCCGGCGTTCGCCTGGATCACCGCAGGCCTGCTGGCCAATGCGGCACTGATCACAACCATCGGATTCATCTTCGGCTGTACCCTGTGCTACCTGTTGGCGGTGCAGGGCTTGCGGCGCGCCAGCGGGCAGCAGGCGGGGAGACCGGGCAGTCTGGTCATTGACATTGTCACTGGCGCATTGATTGCCGCGCCGGTGTTCTGGACCTTCACGCAATTTCTGGGCATCAACCTGCCCAGCCTGACCAGCACCGGGTGGCTTTGATGGACATCCTTAACTCTCTGCTGGGCGGTTTCGCCACCGCGATATCGGTCTCCAACCTGCTCTGGGCTTTTGTGGGCTGCGTGTTAGGCACGGCGGTGGGGGTGTTGCCCGGCATTGGCCCGGCGGTTGCGGTGGCCATGCTGCTGCCCATCACGGCCAAGGTGGACATCACTGCGTCGATGATTTTCTTTGCGGGCATTTATTACGGCGCGATGTATGGCGGCTCGACCACCTCCATCTTGCTCAACACACCCGGTGAGACGGCTTCCATGGTCACGGCCATGGAGGGCAACAAGATGGCCAAGAGCGGCCGTGCTGGCGCGGCACTGGCCACGGCGGCGATCGGATCCTTTGTTGCCGGCACCATTGCCACTGTCATCGTGACGCTGTTTGCGCCCGTGGTGGCTGAGTTCGCCGTCAAGCTCGGCCCGCCGGAATATTTCATGCTGATGCTGTTGGCGTTCACAACCGTGAGCGCGGTGCTGGGCAAGAGCACGCTGCGCGGAATGACCGCGCTGATGATCGGTTTGGCGGTTGGGTTCATCGGCCTGGACCAAATCTCCGGGCAGGCGCGTTACACGCTGGGCAAGCCAGAGCTGCTCGATGGCATAGAGATCGTGCTGGTGGCAGTGGGCTTGTTTGCCGTGGCCGAAGTACTCTATGCGGGCTTGTACGAAGGGCGAGTTGATGAGAAGCAGAACAAGCTGAGCAAGGTGTACATGACAGCGCGCGACTGGCGCCGCTCAGTGCCAGCATGGCTGCGCGGCACGGCCATCGGCACACCCTTTGGCTGCATACCGGCCGGCGGCACGGAGATACCCACTTTCCTTAGCTACGCGACCGAAAAGAAACTGGCCAAGGGCGAGAACCTGGCCGAATTCGGCACCACGGGAGCTATCGAAGGTGTGGCCGGCCCCGAGGCCGCCAACAATGCAACAGTGACCGCAGCGCTCATTCCCTTGTTGACATTGGGCATTCCCACGTCCAACACCACGGCCATCTTGTTGGGCGCATTCCAGAACTACGGCATTCAGCCGGGGCCGCAGTTGTTCACCACCTCTGCCGCCTTGGTGTGGGCGCTGATCGCATCGCTCTACATCGGCAATGTGATGCTGCTCATTCTGAACCTGCCGCTGGTCAAGCTGTGGGTGCAGTTGCTCAAGATTCCAAAGCCGCAGCTCTACGCCGGCATTTTGATCTTCGCCACCGTTGGCGCGTACGGCATGCGCCAGAGCACATTCGACCTGGTGCTGCTCTACGGCATTGGTGTGCTGGGCGTGTTGATGCGGCGCTTTGATTTTCCTACCGCACCGGTGGTGGTGGGCATGATCCTGGGGCCATTGGCCGAAGCGCAGCTTCGCAACGCGGTGTCCATCGGCGAAGGCAGCTTTGCTGTGTTTGTGCAGCGGCCCATGTCCTTGAGCTTGCTGGTGTTGGTGCTGGCCATTCTGGTGCTGCCGCGTCTGGCGCGTGCCCGTGCCAAACGCCGTCTTGCCGACGCGGGCGGGTCATGAACTCAAGCGGGTAGCATGGCGGCCATGACAGCGGCCGTACCGCCAACCCATTCGCTCCCCTTGGACGCGCAGGGCATCCTGGAGCTTGCCGCGCGCTCGATGTTCCAGTTGTTCTCCAGCATCAGCCAGGGCATGTTCCTGGTCGATCGCTCGGGCCGCATCGTCTGGATGAACGAGGGCTACAAGCGCTTCTTGCCGGCGCTGGGTTTTTCATCGCTGGACCAGGTGATGGGGCATATGGTGGAGGACATCGTGCCCAACACGCAGATGCGCCGTGTGCTTGAGACAGGCCAGGCCATTCTGATCGACCTGCTCACCAATCGTGCGGGCACCTTCGTTGTCAGCCGCCTGCCGCTGCGCGACGAACACAGCAACGAGGTGATCGGCGCCATCGGCATTGTGCTGTTCGATCACCCCGAGACCACACTGCAGCCCTTGATCAGCAAGTTCGCGCTATTGCAGCGTGACCTGGACGATGCACGGCGCGAGTTGGCCACGCAACGCCGCACCAAGTACACACTGGCCAGCTTCGTGGGTACCAGCCCACCGGCAGTAGAGGTCAAACGACAGGCCCGCCGCGCGGCGCTGTCATCGAGCCCGGTGCTCTTGCTGGGTGAGACCGGCACCGGCAAGGAGCTGCTGGCTCATGCGATTCATGCCGCGTCGGCGCGCGCCTCGGGGCCACTGGTCAGCGTGAACATTGCAGCAGTGCCCGATACGCTTTTGGAGGCGGAGTTCTTCGGCGTGGCACCGGGGGCCTACACCGGCGCCGACCGCAAGGGCCGCGTGGGAAAGTTCAAGCTGGCCGATGGCGGCACTTTGTTTCTGGATGAAATCGGCGACATGCCCCTCAGTCTGCAGCCCAAGCTGCTGCGTGCCTTGCAAGAAGGCGAGATCGAGGCGTTGGGTTCCAACAAAGTGGTGTCCTTCGATGCCCGCGTGATCGCCGCCACTTCGCGCGATCTGGCGGCGCTGGTGCGCGAGGGCAAGTTCCGAGAAGACTTGTACTATCGGCTTAACGTGCTGCCCATTCGTGTGCCACCCTTGCGCGAGCGCAGGCAGGACATTCCCGCGCTGGTCGAGGTGCTGGCCGAGGACATGGCCTTGCGCAGCGGATCAGCGCCCCCAGAGCTTGACTCTGAAGCCATCGCTCTGCTGGCCGGCCAGAGCTGGCGCGGCAACATCCGCGAGCTGCGCAATGTGCTGGAACAAGCCACCATGCGAAGCGATTCGCAGCGCATCGAAGTGCAGCATCTGTCCGATGTGCTGCGCGAATCCGGCGTCAAGCAGATTGCGCCGCCACTGCCGGCCGATCCCTCCTTCGCCAGTGAGACCCCGCCACGGCCACTGAGACCCCTGGCCGAGCAGGTCGCACAGCTAGAGCGCAGCGCCATCGAGGCTGCACTGGCAGCGACTGGCGGCAACAAATTGGCGGCAGCCAAAGTGTTGGGCATCTCTCGGGCCAAGCTCTATGAGCGGCTTGATGGAATGTCTAAAGTCTGAACACTGATTGAGAATCAGACAATAAAATGTCTGAAATTAAAGCATTCCATTAGTTGAGAAATAAAAAAGTCGTTTGAAATCAAGGGTCGTAACACTGGCATGAACTCTGCTGTGGGTAGCGGGAAGATTCCTCAGTCAATAAGGAGACATAACTATGAACCGTCGCACCTGGGCCTTGCTCGCTGCGCTTGCCGCATCTGCATTTACCTCGCCCCTGCTGCTCGCCCAATCCAAGGGCGAGATCAAGATCGCTCACATTTACGGCAGGTCCGGCCCGCTGGAGGCCTATGGCAAGCAGACTGCAACCGGCTTCATGATGGGCCTGAACTACGCCACCAATGGCACCATGACGGTGGCCGGCAAGAAGCTCACCGTCATCGAGAAAGACGACCAGGGCAAGCCCGATTTGGGCAAGTCGCTGCTGGCTGCGGCCTATGGCGACGACAAGGTCGATCTGGCGGTGGGCACCACCGGCTCGGGCGTGGCGCTGGCCATGTTGCCGGTGGCTGAGGAATACAAGAAGATTCTGCTGGTCGAGCCGGCCGTGGCCGATTCCATCACCGGCGAGAAGTGGAACAAATACATCTTTCGCACCGGCCGCAACAGCTCGCAAGATGCCATCAGCAATGCGGTGGCACTGGACAAGGCTGGCGTGAACATCGTGACGCTGGGGCAAGACTGGGCCTTTGGCCGCGACGGCGTCAAGGCATTCAAGGCCGCACTCAAGAACGCCAAGATCGTGCACGAGGAATACCTGCCGCCGGCCACCACCGATTTCACCGCCGGCGCGCAGCATGTGATCGATGCGCTCAAGGACAAGCCGGGTCGCAAGATTGTCTGGATCATCTGGGCCGGCGCGACCACGCCTTTTGGCAAGCTGGCCGATCTGGACTTGCAAAAGCGCTATGGCATCGAAGTGTCCAGCGGCGGCAACATCTTGCCGGCCATGGCCGACTACAAGCGCTTCCCCGGCATGGAAGGAGCGGCCTACTATTACTTCGGCATGCCCAAGAACGCAGCCAACGAGTGGCTGGTGGCCAACCACTACAAGCAGTTCAAATCACCGCCTGATTTTTTCACTGCCGGCGGCATGAGCGCGGCCATCGCCGTGGTCGAAGCACTCAAGAAGACCAATGGCGACACCGGCACCAACAAACTCATCAGCACAATGGAAGGCATGAGCTTTGAGACGCCCAAGGGCAAGATGACTTTCCGCAAGGAAGACCATCAGGCCATGCAGAGCATGTTCCACTTCAAGATCAAGGCCGACCCGGCGTTCACATGGGGCGTGCCTGAGCTGGTGCGCGAGATCAAGCCCGAAGAGATGAAGATCCCGATCAACAACAAGCGTTGATGACCGGCCTAGGTTGACATTGCAGCGCCCGCCTGTGTGCGGGCGGTAAACACCATGCTTCAGACTCAAGACCTCACGGTCCGCTTCGGCGGGCACGTGGCGGTGAATGCTGTCTCCTGCGCGTTCGAGCCAGGTACGCTCACCGCCATCGTCGGCCCGAATGGCGCGGGAAAAACCACCTATTTCAATCTGATCTCGGGGCAATTGCGCGCCAGCTCGGGCAGTGTCACGCTGGGTGGGCGCAATCTCTCGGGGCTGTCGCCATCGCAGCGCACCCGTGCAGGGCTGGGCCGTGCGTTTCAGCTCACCAATCTGTTTCCGCGCCTGTCGGTGCTGGAGAACGTGCGCCTGGCAGTGCAGGCCACGCGCGAAGGTGAGCACCGGCGCGGGCTCAATCTGTGGAGCATCTGGAGTGACCATGCCGCGCTGACCGAACGCGCGCAGGACATTTTGCGCACCGTGGCATTGGCCGACAAGGAAGACGAGACAGTGGCCAACCTGCCCCATGGCGACCAGCGCAAGCTGGAGGTGGCGCTGCTGATGGCGCTGGAGCCACAGGTCTTCATGTTCGACGAACCCACTGCGGGCATGAACGCGCTGGAAGTGCCGGTCATCCTTGATTTGATTCGCCAACTCAAGCAAGACCGCAGCAAGACGATTTTGCTGGTCGAACACAAGATGGATGTGGTGCGCGAGTTGGCCGACCGCATCATCGTGCTGCACAACGGCCAGCTCGTGGCCGATGGCGACCCGGCCACGGTGATCGCCTCACCGATTGTCCAGGAGGCTTACCTCGGCATCGCCCCCAAGGATGCCCTGGCGCAGGGCGAGGGGGAGGGGCGGGCATGAAGAACCAACTTCTCACTCTGCAGGGCGTGCACACGCACATCGGTGCGTATCACATACTTCATGGTGTTGACCTCGCCGTGCCGCGCGGCGGGCTCACCATGCTGCTGGGGCGCAACGGCGCGGGCAAGACCACCACGCTTCGCACCATCATGGGCTTGTGGCGCGCCTCCCAGGGCAGCATCACATTCAACGGGCAAGACATCACACAAGCACCCACGCCGCAGATCGCTTCGCTGAAGGTGGCCTATGTGCCTGAGAACATGGGCATCTTCTCTGACCTCACCGTCAAAGAGAACATGCTGCTGGCAGCGCGATCGGCGCGCACCGTGGCGCAGATGGACGATGCGCGCCTCAAATGGATTTTCTTGCTGTTTCCGGCGGTTGAAAAATTCTGGAACCACCCTGCCGGCAAGCTCTCGGGCGGGCAAAAGCAGATGCTGGCAGTGGCGCGTGCGATTGTCGAGCCGCGCGATCTGCTCATCGTCGATGAGCCCAGCAAGGGCCTGGCGCCCGCCATCATCAACAACATGATCGATGCGTTCGCGCAGCTCAAGGCCAGCGGCGTCACCATTTTGCTGGTCGAGCAGAACATCAATTTCGCCAAGCGCCTGGGCGACACCGTGGCGGTGATGGACAACGGCATCGTCGTGCATGCCGGTTCCATGCAAGAGCTGGCGCAGGACGAAGCATTGCAGCAGTCGCTGCTGGGGCTGGCGATATGAAAGACTTTGACTGGAAACCTGCGGCTCTGGTGCCGGCACTGGCGCTGCTGGTGCTGCCCTTCATCGGCTCGGGCTCGACTTGGCTCACGCTCACCGTGGCGGGCCTGGCCATGGGCATGATCATTTTCATCATCGCCTCGGGCCTGACGCTGGTATTCGGCCTGATGGATGTGCTCAACTTCGGCCATGGCGTGTTCATCGCGCTGGGCGCGTTCGTGGCGACCAGTGTGCTGGGCAGCATGGGCGACTACACCAGCTCCAGTAGCTTGTGGGTCAACATGCTGGCGGTGTTGCCGGCGATGGTGATCGCGATGCTGGTGGCCGGCGCCGTGGGCGTGGCCTTCGAGCGCTTCATCGTGCGGCCGGTCTATGGCAATCACCTCAAACAGATTTTGATCACCATGGGCGGCATGATCATCGGCGAAGAGCTGATCAAGGTGATCTGGGGCCCGCTGCAGATTCCGCTGCCGCTGCCCGAAGGCATGCGCGGTGCCATCTTGCTGGGTGACGCGGCGGTGGAGAAATACCGTGTCATTGCCGTGGTGGTGGGCCTGCTCGTGTTCGGCGGTCTGCTGTGGGTGTTGACTCGCACCAAGATCGGCCTGCTGATCCGCGCCGGCGTACAAGACCGCGAGATGGTTGAGTCGCTTGGCTACCGCATCAAGGTGCTTTTCATCGGCGTGTTCGTCTGCGGCAGCGCGCTGGCAGGCCTGGGCGGTGTGATGTGGGGCATGTACCAGCAAAACGTGATTCCGCAGATGGGTGCGCAGGTCAATGTGCTGATCTTCATCGTGCTCATCATCGGTGGCCTGGGCTCTACCTCGGGCGCGCTCATCGGTGCTTTGCTGGTTGGCCTGATGGCCAATTACACCGGCTTTCTGGTGCCCAAGGCGGCGCTCTTTTCGAACATCGCGCTGATGATGGCCATACTTCTGTGGCGGCCGCAGGGCGTGTACGCCCTGGGCAAGTGAGGGCCACACCATGATGACCCGCATTCTCTCCAACGACTTTCCACGCAGCCGCGTGTTGGCGGCACTGCTCATCGCGCTCTTGCTGGTGCTGGCCTTGCTGCCCTTTATCTTTCCTGGGGTCAAGGCGCTGAACGTGGCGGCCAAAATTTTGGTGTTCATCGTGCTGGTGGCCAGCTTCGATCTGCTGCTGGGCTACACCGGCATCGTGAGCTTTGCGCACACTATGTTCTTTGGCATAGGCGCCTATGGGGTGGCTATTGCGGCCACGCGCATGGGGGCGGGCTGGGCAGCCATCGGGGTGGGCGTGGCCGGCGCTTTGGCGCTGTCTTTTGTGCTGGCATTGGCGGTGGGCTTGTTCTCGCTGCGGGTGCGGGCAATATTTTTCTCGATGATCACGCTGGCAGTCGCGGCTGCGTTCCAGACTCTGGCCTCTCAGTTGTCCGACATCACCGGCGGTGAGGATGGCCTGACCTTCAAGATGCCCGAGCTGCTGTCGCCATCGTTCGAGTTGTCCGAGACGCCTTTCATGGGGGTGTCGCTCGATGGTCGCCTGATCTGCTATTACCTGCTGTTTGTGACATCACTGGTGCTCTTGCTGGCCATGCTGCGCATCGTCAATTCTCCCTTCGGTCGGGTGTTGCAGGCCATCCGCGAAAACGAATTTCGCGCTGAAGCCATCGGGTACCGCGTGGTGGTCTACCGCACCACGTCGGCCATTCTTTCGGCGCTGTTTGCCACGCTGGCCGGCGCGATGCTGGCGATCTGGTTGCGCTACAACGGGCCTGACACGTCGCTGTCTTTCGAGATCATGGTCGATGTGCTGCTGATTGTGGTGATCGGCGGCATGGGCACCATCTACGACTCGGCCATAGGCGCGGGAATCTTCGTGGTGGCGCAAAGCTATCTGCAAGACCTGCTCAAGCTGGGCAGTGATGCCGTGTCGGGCCTGCCCTGGCTGTCCGCGCTCTTGTCGCCTGATCGCTGGTTGCTGTGGCTTGGGCTGTTGTTCGTGCTGTCGGTCTATTACTTTCCCACCGGGGTGGTCGGTCGTCTGCGGGCCATCGGCGCTCGCGCCAAGTAAGGAGCACAGGCAAGCCATGCAACACCGCTCACGCTACGCCACCTGCGCCGGCCTTGAGATTCACTACACCGAATGGGGCTGGCAGAACACCGCGACAGTGATCGCCTGGCATGGCCTGGCGCGCACCGGGCGCGACATGGACGAACTGGCCGCGCATCTGTGCAGCCGTTATCGCGTGATCTGCCCGGACACAGTGGGGCGCGGCCTGAGCCAATGGAGCGCAGACCCCGGCAATGAATACCACAACTTGTTTTACGCTCGGCTGGCGGCTGAGCTGATGGATCAACTGCAGATCGACAGTGCGCATTGGGTGGGCACGTCGATGGGTGGTGCGATTGGCACGGTGTGCGCGGGCGGTCTGGCGCAGCCGCAGCTCAAGAGCCGCATCAAGAGCCTGCTACTCAACGACAACGCACCGCGCCTGTCTGAGCTGGCATTGCAGCGCATACGCGCCTATGCGGGCAACCCGCCGACCTTTTCCACCATGGCACAGATGCAGGCCTTTTTTCGAGAGGTGTACAAGCCTTTCGGCTGGCTGGGCGACGAGCAGTGGCTGCGCTTGACCGAGACCTCCGCGCGGCGTTTGTCCGATGGGCGACTGACGCCGCACTACGACCCGGCGATGGTGAGACAGTTCATCGACCACCCCAATGACTACGAGCTCTGGACACACTACGACGCCATCGACATTCCGGTGCTGTGTCTGCGTGGGGCCGAGTCGGATCTGGTGCTGCCTGACGCTGTTGATGAGATGATGCAAAGAGGCCCCGCCCTGCGCGGCCTGACCCGCGTGGTGGAGGTGCAAGGCTGTGGCCATGCGCCGGCGCTGAATGTGCCGGACCAACTGGAGTTGGTTGCATCATTCATCGCGCAGCACGATTAGCGCGTTCAGCACGATCAGCGTGATGCACCCATGGCGATCGCCCGGTCGCGCGAGCCGGCCAGTGCCTGTGCATCGGGGGTCTCGCGCGTAGGCCATCCGCCAAGATGCTGTTGCGCGATCTCCCCCAGCGCCGCGATCCAGGCCGGATCATCGTTGAGGCATTCAATGTAATGAAACTCGCGCCCGCCTGAGGTGAGAAACGCCTGCCTCCCTTCCATGGCGATCTCTTCCAGGGTCTCCAGGCAGTCGCCTGTGAATCCGGGGCAGACCACATCCACCCGCGCCACGCCACGGCGGGCCAGATCGCGAAGAGTCGGTTCGGTGTAGGGCTCCAGCCACTTGGCTTTGCCGAAGCGGGACTGGAAGCTCAAGGTGTACTGCTCTTTTTGCAAGCCCAGGCGGGCGGCCAGCAGGCGTGCCGTCTTGTGGCATTCGCAGTGGTAGGGGTCGCCCAACTGCAGGGTGCGCTGCGGCACGCCGTGAAAGCTCATGAGAAGGTGGTCGCCTCGCCCGTGGTCTCGCCAATGGCGCTCGACGCGCCGTGCAAGCGCTACTACATAGCCAGCATCGTCGTGGTAGCGGTTAATGAACCTCAGCTCGGGCAGGTGGCGGATGCGCTTGCTCCAGGATGCCACCGCGTCGACGATGCTGGCGGTGGTGGTGCCTGAGTATTGCGGATAAGCTGGCACGATGAGGATGCGGCTTGCGCCCTCTGCCTTTAGGGCGTCGAGTTGCGAGTCGATCGACGGATTGCCGTAGCGCATGGCATAGCGCACCTTCACCTGATGGCCGTGTTCACCCAGCCATCCTTGCAGCAACTTGGCTTGCTTGTCAGTCCACAGCTTGAGCGGGGAGCCATCGGCAGTCCAGATGCTTGCGTATTTGGCGGCCGATTTGGCCGAGCGCAGAGGAAGGATCAGGCCATACAGCAGCGGCAGCCAAACCAGGCGGGGAATCTCCACCACCCGCGAGTCGGTCAGAAACTGCGCCAGGTAGCGGCGCACCGCGCTGGACGTGGGCGCATCGGGTGTACCCAGGTTGCAGTAGAGCACGGCGGTGTGCGAGGCCTGGCCATGTCTGTACTCGGGTTCAGGCTGAAATGTTTTTGGCGAGGGCATAAGGTATTCTCACCGACATGCTGGACATTTCGAAAATCAAGGCCATCTCGCTGGATCTGGATGACACCTTGTGGCCGATCTGGCCGACCATCGAGCGGGCGGAGAAGGCGCTGCACGATTGGATGGTTGCGCATGCTCCCATGGCTGGCGCATTGTTTTCCAGCCCGCAGGCTCTGCGCGAAATTCGCGAGTACATGGGCGCGAGCCGACCCGACCTCAAGAGCGACCTGAGCGCGCTGCGCCGCGAGTCGATTCGCCTGGCTTTGTACCGTGCCGGAGAAAACCCTTTGCTCGCCGACGAAGCCTTTGAGGTCTTTTTTGCCGAGCGCCAGCGTGTGACCTTGTTCGACGATGCGCGCCCCGCGCTGGAGTTTCTTTGCGCGCGCTTTCCCCTGGTGAGCCTGTCAAACGGCAATGCCGACCTGGACCGCGTGGGTCTGGCGCCTTATTTCAGGGCAGCCATATCCGCCAGAGCCTTCGGAGTAGGAAAACCCGATCCACGCATCTTTCACGCGGCTGCCGGGGCGGTAAACCTTACACCCGAAGATGTATTGCATGTGGGCGACGACGCAACTCTGGATGTGCTGGGCGCGATCAATGCGGGCATGCAGGCTGCGTGGGTCAATCGGGCCGACCACCTCTGGCCACACGAGACAGTGCCGCATGTGACGCTTGGCAGCTTGTCCGAACTGTGCGAATTGTTCAAATGACGTTCGCTCTAGGCGGGCGCGTTGCCCGCACGTGCCAGCATTTGCGCGGCGGCCAGACCTGAACGCACTGCGCCTTCCAGCGTAGCGGGGTAGGGGCCTTGCACATAGTCGCCGCAGGCCAAGAGGCCTGGTGCCACCAGTGTTTGGGGCCGCGTCACGCCCGGAGTGCAAACGAAGGTCGCCCGTTTTTCCACCACGGTCTGCACAGGCACAAGACCCTGCCAGCCCAGTGCCTGGGCCTGTGCCACCACTTGGGTTTGCAGCGCCTGCCTCTCACCCTGGCTCGCGCTCACCACAAAGGCAAGCATACCGCGTGGCCCGCCAAGCTGGCTTCGATCGAACACGAATTGTGCTGGCGCAGTCGGGCCTGAGTGAAGCGCCAGCATAGGCAGGGCAAGCCGCGGGCCGCCCGCCAAATACACGGTCGTGATGGCCGCATGCTCCAGGCCGCACGCAAGATCAATCCACTCTGGCGATGCGCAGCCACTGGCCTGCGCCAAACGAGCCGCCTCGCGCGCGGGGCAGGCCAGTACCACGCGGTCAAACGGCTCGGAATCCACACGCCACTGGCCTGATACCGCCTGCAAGGTTTCAATTCGCCGCCCAGTCAGCGTGCGGCAAGCGCTGCGCCCCAGCCATTGCGCCGCCGGCAGCGGGAAGAGACTGGACAGGTCGCGCCGTGGCAAGAGCAGGTTGGAGCCACCAAACCCTTCATGGCCCTTGCTGAACAGTGCATCCTGCAGGACCCGCAAGAAAATCTCGCCGCTGGATTTTTCGGCCGGGGTGTTCAAGGCCGACACACACAAGGGTTCGATCAACTGCTGCATCACGCGGGGAGACAGATCGTGGCAGACATCCAGCACCGATTCATGTTGCGAACATTGGAACTTCTGACGCCGCCAGCGCATGGCGGCGCGCAGCAGAGTCAACTTGTCACGCGCGCTCCAGCCTTTGGCGGTCAGGATGCCGGCGGCGGCATCCAGTGGTGCCGTCCAATTGGGCAATAACAGACCCGTGCCGTCTGGAAAACGCATTGCCAGCGGCATGCGAAGCAGACTCGCATGCACGTTGACTCCCACCTTGCTCATCAGGCCCAGGGTTTCGCAGTAGGCGCCAATCAGGATGTGCTGGCCGTTGTCCAGCGCGGTGTGGTCGGCTCCGGGCATCGACCCGGCTATGCCGCGCGCACGGCCACCGAGTTCGCGGCTGGCTTCGAACACCGTGACCTGATGGCCAGCGCTGGCTGCCGCCACTGCAGCAGCCATGCCGGCCCAGCCCGCGCCTATGACAGCGACGCGCATGCTGGGCAATGTGTGCAACAGGTCATGATGAGCTAAAGATGCCCCAGTGCCTGCACCTTCCAGGCCAGCCACAGCTTGCGCACAGGCGTGAGGCTCACCCGCTGATGCAGCACCTGGAAGTCGTCGCGCTCGATTTCGCGCAAGAGTGTGCGGTAAATGCTGGCCATCATCAGCCCGGGCTTCTGGCTGCGCCGGTCCACTGCGGGCAGCAAGGCCAGTGCCTCTTCGTAGAGCGCATGTGCCCGCGCTGTCTGGAATCGCATGAGCGCGGTGAACCGGTCCGAGTATTGGCGGTTGAGAATCTCGTGCGCCTTCACATCGAAGCGCGCCAACTCGCTCATGGGCAAGTAGATGCGCCCGCGCATGGCGTCCTCGCCCACGTCGCGGATGATGTTGGTCAACTGAAAAGCCAGCCCCAGCGTGTGCGCATAGTTGGTGGTTTGGGCCTGCGTCTGCCCAAAGATGCGCGCCGCGACTTCGCCCACCACGCCGGCCACCAGATGGCAATAGCGTTGCAGCCCGGGAAAGTCGAGGTAGCGCGACTGCTCCAGGTCCATGCGGCAGCCTTCGATGACCGCTTGCAACTGCTCCTGCAGAATGCCAAACTCTGCGGCGCAAGGCATCAGTGCCTTCATCACCGGATGGCTAGGATCGCCGGCGTAGGCCTTGGCGGCTTCGGCACTCCACCAGGCCAGTTTGTTTTGCGCGACGCTGGGGTCGCTTACCTCGTCCACCACGTCATCCACCTCGCGGCAGAAAGCATAGAACGCGGTGATCGCTGCGCGCCTGCGCTTGGGCAGAAACAGAAAGGCGTAATAGAAGCTGCTGCCAGAGGCAGCGGCTTTGTCTTGTACGTATTGTTCGGGTGTCACTTGGTGCAGGACCTCATCGCCCTGATTGTTACATCCACAGGGCGCGCCAGATCAGCACGGGCCCATCCCACGTGCGCAAACGGGGCCGCACTTGAAAGCTGCCCGAGCCGCCGGCCTCGATTTTTTCCAGAATGCGCAAGCCGCCTTGCACCACCAGCCGCAGTTCCCAGCCCGCGCGGCCGGGGATGCGATGGACGAGCGGCGCGCCCTGGTGCATCAGCGTGCGCGCCCAGGCGACCAGCGCGGCCAGCATCTCACCGCGGCTGGCGAAGGCCTGTACATCCTGTTCGGGCAAGTAGAAGCGGCCGCGCGGCATGTCGATGCTGAGGTCCTGCCAGAAGTTGGCGAGTTGCAGTGCGCTGCAGATGCAATCGCTCTGCGCGAGGCAGGCCGCATCGTCAATGCGGTAGAGGTGCAGCAGCAGCCGACCCACCGGGTTGGCCGAGCGGCTGCAGTAGTCAAGCAGCGCGTCACGATCTGGGTAGCCGGCCGCTTCGTCGCTTTGTCGCACGTCCTGCTCGAATGCACTGAGCAGATCGGTCAGCAGGTTCAGCGGCAGAGCAAACCGTTGCAGCGCATCAGCCAATGGGCCGAACACCTGTGGCCAGCGGGTCGATGCGGCGCCGGTGTCGGCGCAGGCGCGCACGTCCGCTCCGAACGCGGCCAACTCGGCCAGTCGCTCAGAGGCCGGCGCATCGCCCTCGTCAGCAATATCATCGGCAGTTCGCGCGAACCAGTAGATCGCTTTGATGGCGGGCCGTAGATGCGCGGGGCACAGCCAGGAAGCGACCGGAAAGTTCTCGTAGTGGGCAACGCCGTGGGCGATGGGGGGCGCAAGTGATTTCACCGCCGGGATTGTCGCCTGCCCCGAAAGGTTGACAAGCTGCTGGCCTTCCCATAAATTACGCAGCTTACTAACCGGTCAGTCATTAGCTGGCATTTGCAGTACTTTAAGCTCTGGCCCGTCATGCATAAATCCCATCCGTTTCAGCTTCTGGTCTCACCTCGCCTGCGCCTGTTGTCAGGGCTGGGCCTTTCACTTTTTCTGCTCGCATGCACCCAGGCACCGCCTTCGCAAGAGCCGGTGCGGGCGGTCAAGCTCATGACGGTGGGCATGAACAGAGTCGAGTCTGACTACGAATTCGCGGGTGAAGTGCGGGCCCGGGTGGAATCGCGGCTGAGTTTTCGGGTGGCGGGCAAGATAGAGCGCCGCCTGGTCGAGGTGGGCCAGCGGGTCAAGGCTGGCCAAGTGCTGGCGCAGCTCGATCCCCGTGATCTTCAGTTGGCGGCGGACGCCGCGCGCGCACAGGTCACAGCAGCCAGCACCAATCGCGATCTTGCAGCCGCCGAGTTCAAGCGCTATGCGGCGCTGCGCGAGCAAAACTTCATCAGCGGGGTCGAACTAGAGCGGCGCGAAGCATCCCTTAAGGCGGCCCAGGCCCAGCTTGAGCAGGCCCAGGCACAACTGGCCGCCCAGGGCAATCAGGCCACCTACAGCAAACTGGTGGCCGATGTGTCTGGCGTGGTCACCGCAGTGGAGGCCGAGGCCGGTCAGGTGGTGAGCGCCGGCACGCCGGTGCTGCGCGTCGCACAGGATGGGCCGCGCGATGTGGTGTTCTCCGTGCCCGAGGATAAGGTCGCGGCGATTCACACCGGCTCTCAGGTGGCGCTGCGCTCATGGGCCACCAGCACCGTACTGCAGGGCAAGGTGCGGGAAGTGGGGGCAAGCGCCGACGCTAGCACACGAACCTATCTGGTGAAAATCGCGCTCGATGGCAAGAGTAGCCCGCCGCTGGGCTCGACAGTGTATGTCTCGCCGCGCGAACTCAGTCAGCGTGGCCTGCCTGTCATCAAACTGCCGACCAGCGCCTTGCGCGGCGAGGGCAAGGGCAGTGCGGTCTGGGTTCTGGACGCATCCACCATGACGGTGAAATCACAGCCGGTGCAGGTTGGTCCGATCGATGGCAACGACGTGGTGATCACAGCCGGCGTGCAACCGGGCATGCAGGTGGTTACCGCCGGTGTGCATGTGCTCTCGCCAGGGCAGAAGGTCACGGTCTATCAGGCGATCGGCGCGCCCGCTGCGCCGGCGGCCATGCCTGCTCGGGCTGCACCAAGCGCATCTTCGCCCCAGGCCAAGTGAGCACAGCATGCCCTTGAGTCCATCGAAGAAAAACTTCAATCTCTCCGCCTGGGCGCTGGCGCATCCAGCCCTCACCCGCTACCTGATGGTGGTGCTGATGCTGCTGGGCTTCACCGCCTATTTTCAGCTCGGGCAAGACGAAGACCCGCCCTTTACTTTCCGCGCGATGGTGGTGCGCACCTACTGGCCGGGCGCGACCGCTCAGCAAGTGGCCGAGCAAGTGACCGACAAGATCGAGCGCACGTTGCAGGATGTACCCTACGCCGACCGTATCCGAAGCTACTCCAAGCCAGGGGAGTCGCAGATTATTTTCCAGGTCAAAGACTCATCGCGCCCTGGCGACGTGCCCAACCTCTGGTACACCGTGCGCAAGAAGATCGGCGACATGCGCCAGCAGCTTCCGGGCGGCGTACAAGGCCCTTTCTTCAATGACGATTTCGGCGATGTGTACGGCGTGATCTACGCACTGGAGGCCGATGGCTTCAGCTATGCCGAACTCAAACGCCATGCAGACGATGTGCGTCAGCAGCTTCTGCGAGTGGCAGACGTGGCCAAAGTGGAGCTCTTTGGCGTGCAGGACGAAAAAGTCTACATCGAGATTTCGCACAAGCGCCTGGCACAACTCGGGCTTGACTTGAACCAGGTGCTCAGCCAACTCGGTCAGCAAAACGCAGTCGAGTCGGCCGGCGCGGTGCAGGCGCCGCAGGATGTGGTGCAGGTGCGCGTAGCCGGCCAGTTCCAGGCTGTGGAGCAGTTGCGCGCCATGCCCATCACTGGCGCGTCAGGCAACCAACTGCGCCTGGGAGATATTGGCACCGTCTCGCGCGGCTACGTCGATCCGCCGGTGGTGAAGGTGCGCCATCAGGGCAAAGAAGTCATTGCGCTGGGCGTGTCCATGGCCAAGGGCGGCGACATCATTCGCCTGGGCCATTCGCTGCGCGCGCAGTTCGATCGCATCGAGGCTGGATTGCCGCTGGGCATGAAGCTCGTGCAGATTCAGGACCAGCCGCGCTCGGTGGCCAACTCTGTCAATGAATTCGTCAGCACGTTGATTGAAGCGGTGGCCATCGTGTTGGCTGTGAGCTTTGTCTCGTTGGGCCTGCACGAGCGGGCCGGCGCCGCCGCGCTGCCCCTGTGAAAGCGCTATTACATCGACATGCGGCCAGGCCTGGTGGTGGGCATCACCATTCCACTGGTTCTGGCGGTCACCTTTCTCGTCATGTATTACTGGGGCATAGGCCTGCACAAGATTTCACTGGGCTCGCTCATCATCGCACTGGGCCTGCTGGTGGACGACGCGATCATCGCGGTGGAGATGATGGTGCGCAAGATGGAGGAGGGCTACGACAAGGTTCGCGCCGCCACCTTCGCCTATGAGGTCACCGCCATGCCCATGCTGACCGGTACCCTGATCACGGCCACTGGGTTTCTGCCCATTGGCATGGCACGCTCGACTGTCGGTGAGTACACCTTCGCGATCTTCGCGGTGACGGTGGTGGCGCTGGTGCTCAGTTGGCTGGTGTCAGTGTATTTTGTGCCCTACCTGGGCACGGTGCTGCTCAAGTCCCGCCCAGTGCCCGCGCCCGCTGCGTCCGGGCAAGTGGGCCACGCAGAGCACGCTGAGCATTTCGACACGCCTTTTTATCGCACCTTCCGCCGCACCGTCCACTGGTGCGTGGCGCACCGCTGGATCACCATTGGTGCGACCCTGCTCGTCTTCGCTCTGGGCATCGTGGGCATGGGACGGGTGCAGCAGCAGTTCTTTCCCGATTCAAGCCGGCCGGAAATCATGGTCGACATCTGGTTCCCCGAGGGCACCTCATTCGCCGCCAACGAAGAAGCCACCCGGCGGGTGGAGCAACGCCTTCGCAATGAGCCCGGTGTCACCACGGTGAGCACCTGGGTCGGCTCGGGTGTTCCGCGCTTCTACTTGCCGCTCGACCAGATTTTTCCTCAGACCAATGTGTCGCAGTTCATCGTGATGCCCACTGACCTGAAGGTGCGCGAGACGCTGCGCGTGAAGCTGCCGGCACTGATGGCCCAGGAGTTCCCCGAGGTGCGTGGCCGGGTCAAGCTGCTGCCCAACGGTCCGCCGGTGCCCTATCCGGTGCAATTCAGAGTGGTGGGGCCTGATCCCCTGGCTCTGCGCGAGCGGGCCGACGAGGTCAAGGACGCGATGCGCCAGAACGCCAACACACGCGGTGTCAACGACAACTGGAACGAATCGGTCAAGGTGCTGCGCCTCGAAGTCGATCAGACCAAGGCCAGGGCCCTGGGGATCACCAGCCAGACCATCGCCCAATCGGCCCGCACCATTCTGGCGGGCACCAATGTCGGCCAGTTCCGCGAAGGCGACAAGCTGATCGACATCGTGCTGCGCCAGCCGCTCGATGAGCGACGCGCCATTTCAGACCTGGCCAATGGCTACCTGCCTACCGCCTCGGGCAAAGCGATACCTTTGTTGCAGATCGCCAAACCGGTGTTCGCCTGGGAGCCCGGCGTGATGTGGCGCGAGGGGCGCGACTACGCGATTACCGTGCAAGGCGACATCGTGGAGGGCTTGCAGGGCGCCACAGTGACCAATGAACTGCTGCCGCAACTGCAGGCACTTGAGAAGAAATGGCCGGCAGGCTATTCGATCCAGGTGGCTGGCGCGGTCGAGGAAAGCTCCAAGGGCTCGTCGTCCATCGCGGTGGGGCTGCCCGCCATGCTGTTCATCACCTTCACTCTGTTGATGCTGCAATTGCAAAGCATCAGCCGGGCGCTGCTGGTCTTTCTCACTGGGCCGCTGGGCATTGCGGGTGTGGCCGGGGCACTGCTGCTGCTCAACCGCCCCTTCGGCTTTGTCGCCCTGCTGGGTGTGATCGCCCTGATGGGCATGATCCAGCGCAATTCGGTGATCCTGATTGACCAGATCGAGCAGGACCGCGCCCGCGGCGTTCCGGCCTGGACGGCCATCGTCGAGTCTGCAGTGCGGCGGCTGCGGCCCATTGTCCTGACGGCCGCCGCAGCGGTGTTGGCGATGATCCCGCTGTCGCGCTCGGTGTTCTGGGGCCCGATGGCGGTGGCCATTATGGGCGGTTTGATCGTGGCCACGGTGCTCACCTTGCTGGCCTTGCCGGCCATGTATGCCGCGTGGTTCCGGGTGCGCATGGAAGAGCCCGAGCATGCCGAGTTCGATCCGCCGGCCAATCCGGTGCCCGTGTCAAGCTAAAATACCTGGTTGACCGAATCAGCGCGGGCCGTCGGGAGTTTTCCGGCCGCCCGTTTTGATTTTCAGCTCAGCGCGGGTGGCGAAATTGGTAGACGCACCAGGTTTAGGTCCTGACGCCAGAAATGGTGTGGGGGTTCGAGTCCCCCCCCGCGCACCAGAATACATTTAATTCAAGAGAGACCAACATGGCTGTGAACGTAGAAACCCTTGAGAAGCTGGAACGCAAGATCACGCTGACGCTGCCCGTCAACCTGATCCAGTCCGAAGTCGATTCCCGCCTGAAGCGGCTGGCACGCACTGTGAAGATGGACGGCTTCCGCCCGGGCAAGGTGCCCGTGAACGTCGTGGCTCAGCGTTATGGCTACTCGGTGCACTACGAAGTCATGAACGACAAAGTGGGCGAGGCCTTCACCCAGGCCGCCAACGAAGCCAAGCTACGCGTGGCCGGCCAGCCCCGCATCACCGAGAAGCAGGAAGCCCCCGATGGCGAGCTCGCATTCGACGCAGTCTTCGAGGTCTACCCTGAAGTCAAGATCGGCGACCTCGCCGGCGCCGAGATCGAGAAGCTCAACGCCGAAGTCGGGGATGAAGCCATCGACAAGACCCTGGAGATTCTGCGCAAGCAGCGCCGCACCTTTGCGCAGCGCCCCCATGATGCACCTGCTCAGGAAGGCGACCGGGTCACCGTTGACTTCGAAGGCAAGATCGACGGCGAAACCTTCCAGGGTGGCAAGGCTGAAGACTTCCAGTTCCTGGTGGGCGAAGGCCAAATGCTCAAGGAATTCGAAGAGGCCGTGCGCGGCATGAAGCACGGCGAGAGCAAGACATTCCAGTTGTCTTTCCCGGCCGACTACCACGGCAAGGACGTCGCCGGCAAACAGGCCGACTTCATGGTCACGGTCAAGAAGATCGAGGCAGCCCACCTGCCCGAAGTCAACGAGGCGCTGGCGAAGTCGCTTGGCATCGCCGATGCAACAGTGGAAGGCCTTCGCGCCGACATCCGCAAGAACCTGGAGCGTGAGGTCAGGTTCCGGCTGCAGTCACGCAACAAGCAGGCGGTGATGGACGCCCTGGTGGCCAAGGCCGAGCTGGATCTGCCCAACTCCATCGTTCAGGCCGAGATCGACCGCATGACCGAAAACGCCCGCGCCGAACTCAAGCAGCGCGGCATCAAAGACGCTGACAAGGCACCCATCCCGCAAGACATGTTCCGCCCTGCGGCTGAGCGCCGGGTTCGCCTGGGCCTGGTGGTGGCCGAACTGGTTCGCACCAGCAAGCTGGAAGCCAAGCCCGAGCAAATCAAAGCACATGTGGACGAGCTTGCGGCCAGCTACGAAAAGCCCGCTGAAGTGGTGCGCTGGTATTTCAGCGACAAGCGCCGGCTGGCCGAGGTGGAGGCCATCGTCATCGAAAACAACGTGACCGAATTCATCCTCGGCCAGGCCAAAGTGCTTGAGAAGCCGATTGCATTCGACGATTTGATGGGTCAACAGAGCCAGTGATTCTCCCGGGTCCGCGCGCTGTTCTGCATGGACTTGCAGACCAGCGGCCCGACCCCATCTGCTTTTGGCGATAAAGTAGCCACTCAAGAAACCGGAGTCTTCCCCATGAGCGCACTCGAAACCCAGGCCCTCGGCATGGTGCCCATTGTCATTGAGCAATCCGGCCGCGGCGAGCGGTCGTATGACATCTATTCGCGTCTGCTGCGCGAGCGGGTGATCTTCCTGGTCGGACCGGTCAATGACCAGACCGCCAACCTGGTGGTCGCCCAGCTCTTGTTCCTAGAGAGCGAAAACCCGGACAAAGATATTTCGTTCTACATCAATTCCCCCGGCGGCAGCGTCAGCGCAGGCATGGCGATTTTCGACACCATGAACTTCATCAAGGCGGATGTCTCCACCCTGTGCACCGGCATGGCTGCGAGCATGGGCGCCTTCCTGCTGGCCGCTGGCGCCAAGGGCAAGCGCTTTTCGCTGCCCAACTCCAAGGTCATGATCCATCAGGTGCTGGGCGGTGCCCAGGGCCAGGCCACGGACATCGAGATCCACGCGCGCGAGATCCTCAAGACCAAGGAAACCATGAACCGCATCCTGGCCGAACGCACTGGCCAGCCGCTGAAGAAGGTTCGCAACGACACCGAGCGCGACTATTTCCTCGATGCTGAAGAAGCCAAGGCCTACGGCCTGATCGATCAGGTCATCGCCAAGCGCCCGTAAGGGGGCATCGCGCTCACGAGAGCGCCCAGCGGCCGGTTGCAGTGCAACATCGGCGTTTCCCGTCGCACGGGGAACGCCGCTATTTATTTCGTTATCATTCCATCTCCAGCAACTAGGCAAGGTCATATGGCCGAGAAAAAAGGCTCTTCCAGCGAGAAAACGCTTTACTGCTCCTTCTGCGGCAAGAGCCAGCATGAGGTCAAGAAGCTTATCGCCGGGCCATCCGTTTTCATTTGCGACGAATGCATTGACCTTTGCAATGAGATCATTCGCGACGAGCTGCCTGCGGGCGATCTCTCCGGCGAGGCCCGAAGCGACCTGCCCACGCCCATCGAGATCAAAACCAACCTGGACAACTACGTCATTGGCCAGGAGCCGGCCAAGCGCATTTTGTCGGTGGCTGTCTACAACCACTACAAGCGTCTGCGCCACAAAGAACACGCCAAGAAGGAGGATGTCGAGCTCACCAAGAGCAACATCCTCTTGATCGGCCCTACCGGGTCGGGCAAGACGCTGCTGGCCCAGACGCTCGCGCGCATGCTCGACGTGCCCTTCGTCATGGCCGATGCCACCACCCTCACCGAAGCCGGCTATGTGGGCGAGGACGTCGAGAACATCATCCAGAAGCTGCTGCAAAGCTGCAACTATGAAGTCGAGCGGGCTCAGCGCGGCATTGTTTATATCGATGAGATCGACAAGATCTCGCGCAAGTCAGACAACCCGTCCATCACCCGCGACGTTTCGGGCGAGGGCGTGCAGCAGGCGCTGCTCAAGCTCATCGAAGGCACCATGGCCAGCGTGCCACCTCAGGGCGGGCGCAAGCATCCTAACCAGGATTTCCTCCAGATTGACACCACCAACATCCTCTTCATCTGCGGCGGTGCCTTTGCCGGGCTTGAAAAGGTGATCGAGCGGCGTACCGAGTCCTCTGGCATCGGCTTTGGCGCTTCGGTCAAGAGCAAGGCAGAGCGCAGCCTCACCGACGTGTTCCGCGAGGTCGAGCCAGAAGACCTGATCAAATTCGGCCTTATCCCCGAACTGGTGGGCCGCATGCCGGTGGTCGCCACCTTGGCCGAGCTGAGCGAAGACGCCATGGTGCAGATTCTGACCGAGCCCAAGAATGCGCTGGTCAAGCAATACGGCAAGTTGCTCGCCATGGAAGGGGTCGATCTGGAAATCCGCCCCAACGCCTTGCGCGCCATCGCCCGCAAAGCCCTGGCCCGCAAGACCGGCGCGCGCGGACTTCGATCGATTCTGGAGCAGTCACTCATCGACACCATGTACGAGCTGCCCAACACGGTCAACGTGGACAAAGTGGTGGTCGATGAGTCCACCATCGACGAAAACAAGCCGCCGCTCCTGGTCTATCGCGAGGCTGCCAAGAAAGCCTGAGCCCGGCTTGGGTATCCTGACCCAGTGATTTTTCACAATATTTCAACCCTTCAGGCCGCATTGCGATGCGGACGGGTTGAAAATGCTTTCTTCCGGTCCATATTCGACTCATTGCATTAGAGGATCTTTCATGTCCGGACACATTGCATTGCCCGCTACCCCGTTGGATTTGCCGCTGCTGCCGCTTCGCGACGTGGTGGTCTTCCCTCACATGGTCATCCCGCTGTTCGTGGGCCGGCCCAAAAGCATCAAGGCACTTGAGGCAGCGATGGAGGCCGAGCGCCGCATCATGCTGGTGGCCCAGAAAACGGCGGCCAAGGACGAGCCATCGGTGGCCGACATGTTTGAGGTCGGCTGCGTCTCCACCATTTTGCAGATGCTCAAGCTGCCCGATGGCACCGTCAAGGTTCTGGTAGAAGGCCAGCAGCGCGCCCGCGTCAACCGCATCGACGATGGTGAACAGCATTTCATGGCCAATGTCACGCCGCTGGATCCGGTTGAGAAAGACCCCAAGTCAAGCGAAATCGAGGCATTGCGTCGGGCCGTGATGCAGCAGTTCGACCAATACGTCAAACTGAACAAGAAAATCCCACCCGAAATCCTCACCTCCATCTCCAGCATCGATGACCCAGGCCGCCTGGCTGACACCATTGCCGCGCACCTGCCGCTCAAGCTGGACAACAAGCAAATCGTGCTGGACCTGTCCGATGTGAAGCTTCGGCTGGAAAACCTCTTCGAGCAAATCGAGCGTGAGGTCGACATCCTGAATGTCGACAAGAAAATCCGTGGCCGCGTCAAGCGTCAGATGGAAAAAAACCAGCGCGACTTCTACCTCAACGAGCAGGTCAAGGCCATCCAGAAGGAGCTTGGCGAAGGCGAAGAGGGCGCAGACATCGATGAGATCGAGAAAAAAATCAAACTCGCCAAGATGCCCAAGGAGGCCAAGAAAAAGGCCGACGGCGAGTTAAAGAAACTCAAGCTGATGTCGCCCATGTCAGCCGAGGCCACGGTTGTGCGCAACTACATCGACGTGCTCACCAACCTGCCTTGGAGCAAGAAGACCAAGATCAAGCACGATCTGGCCCTGGCCGAACACGTGCTGAACGAAGACCACTATGGCCTGGACAAGGTCAAGGACCGCATTCTTGAATACCTTGCGGTGCAGCAGCGCGTGGACAAGGTCAAGGCGCCCATTCTGTGTCTGGTCGGCCCCCCCGGAGTGGGCAAGACCTCGCTCGGGCAATCCATCGCCAAGGCCACCGGGCGCAAGTATGTGCGCATGGCCCTGGGCGGCATGCGCGATGAGGCCGAAATCCGCGGCCATCGCCGCACCTACATCGGCGCGCTGCCAGGCAAGGTGCTGTCCAACCTGAGCAAGGTGGGCACGCGCAATCCGCTGTTCCTGCTGGACGAAATCGACAAGCTGGGCACTGATTTTCGCGGCGACCCTTCCAGTGCGCTGCTGGAAGTGCTGGACCCCGAGCAAAACCACAAGTTCGGCGATCACTACGTTGAAGTCGACTTCGACCTGTCCGATGTGATGTTCGTCGCCACCTCCAACTCGATGAACATCCCGCCGGCGCTGCTCGACCGCATGGAAGTCATTCGCCTGTCGGGCTACACCGAGGACGAGAAGACCAACATCGCGATCAAGTACCTGCTGCCCAAGCAGATGACCAACAACGGCGTCAAGGACAGTGAGCTTGCAGTCACCGAAGACGCAGTGCGCGACATCATCCGCTACTACACCCGCGAAGCCGGCGTGCGCTCGCTCGAACGCGATCTGGGCAAAATCTGCCGTAAGGTCGTCAAGGGTTTGCTGCTCAAGAAATACCAGCCGCAGGTGACTGTGAATGCAGAGAACCTCAATGATTTCCTTGGCGTACGCAAATTCAACTACGGCCGTGCCGAAGCCCAAAACCAAGTCGGCCAGGTGGTCGGTCTGGCCTGGACCGAAGTCGGCGGCGACTTGCTCACCATCGAGGTGGCCACCATGCCCGGCAAGGGCATCGCCACCACCACCGGCTCGCTGGGCGACGTGATGAAAGAGTCCGTTGCGGCGGCGCGGTCAGTCGTGCGCAGCAGGGCGCGTCACTTGGGCATTGCCGATGAAGTGTTCGAGAAGCGGGACATCCACATCCACGTGCCCGACGGCGCCACGCCCAAGGACGGCCCCAGCGCTGGCGCTGCCATGACCACCGCACTTGTCTCGGCCCTCACTGGTATTCCGGTGCGCGCCGATGTTGCAATGACCGGCGAGATCACCTTGCGCGGCGAAGTCACGGCCATCGGCGGCCTCAAAGAGAAATTGCTCGCAGCCTTGCGCGGCGGCATCAAGACAGTGCTGATCCCAGAAGAGAACGCCAAGGACTTGCAGGACATCCCAGAGAACGTGAAGAGCGGCCTGGAGATCGTGCCTGTGAAGTGGATCGACAAGGTGCTGGAAGTTGCCCTTGAACGCCAGCCCACTCCACTGCCCGATGATGAGCCCGCCGCAGCAGTGGTGGCCATCACCGAAGCCGCCAAGCCCGTGGCACCGCCGACATCGGTCAAGCACTGAAACGTGGCGAGTCGAGAAACGAGTCAAAAAATTACGCTATAATTCGAGCCATCGAAATGCGGGAATAGCTCAGTTGGTAGAGCGCAACCTTGCCAAGGTTGAGGTCGAGAGTTCGAGACTCTTTTCCCGCTCCAAATTTTTAAAAAGGGAAGCTACATGCTTCCCTTTTTCTTGACCCTTGGCGCGGTAGCAAAGCGGTTATGCAGTGGATTGCAAATCCATCCAGGGCGGTTCGACTCCGCCCCGCGCCTCCAGGACATTCAGCCCCGCCAACCATGTTGCCGGGGCTGTTTTTCTATTGAGCGCGTGGCTGGCGGGCCTGTCACATGCAAAGCAATGGTGCGCGGGCTGGGGCTCGAACCCGTACGCTCCCTTTCGAGTGGGCGGCGGGTTTGCGCCATGACCATCGAACCACTGTTCATCGGGACTTTGCCAACTTTGACTACTGTGAAGTATAAGTTACAATGGAAGCTGAACCATGATTGGAGTGCGACGGTATCAGCGCCTTGATGGCGAGGTGCCCGTGACCGACTGGCTCGCCGGAATGCGTGACGCGCGGGCCAGGGCCAAGCTGGAAATCCGTTTTCGGCGGGTGTCCTTGGGAATCTTCGGTGACATCAAGCCGGTCGGCGAAGGCGTACTGGAGTTGCGCGAAGACATGGGTCCCGGCTATCGCGTGTATCTGGGGCGGCATGGCGCAACTCTCGTCATCCTGCTCTGCGGCGGCGACAAGCGCTCGCAGGATGCGGACATCAAACGGGCCAGGGAATACTGGGCGGACTGGAAGCGGAGAAACACATGAGCAATCGTAAACACGCTGCTTCGGTTCCCCATACCGAAGCGACCATCATCGAACTGCGGACCGATCGAGCCTTTGCGGTGGAGTATCTGAAATCGGCGCTGGAAGAATTGGACAATCCAGATCATCGGGCCGTTGGCCTGCTCGCCCTACGCGACGTGGCCGAGGCTTACGGCGGGCTTGCAAACGTGGCGCAAGAAGCAGGCGTCACCCGCGAGGCCCTGTATCGGGCGCTGTCACCGAGCGGCAACCCGACGCTCAAGACGTTGCTGGCAGTGCTTCATGCTGTCGGTATGCGACTGTCGGTTGTGCCGGCCGAGCCTACGCCGGTTCATGGGTGATCCGCCATCCTCGGCTCTGCTCCTCATCCGTACTGTCGCTCCTCCAGTGACGTTCGCAACAACAAGAGCCTGGTCACCTTGCCCGTGGTGTCCGTATCGAGATTCAACAAAACAGCAAATAAGCGATGGTGCGCGGGACGGGACTCGAACCCGTACGCTCCCTTTCGGGTGGGCGGCGGGTTTTAAGCCCGATGCGTCTACCAATTTCGCCACCCGCGCACAGGCTGGGATCATAGCCGCGTGCGGCGCAGCCTCGGCTGCGCTCAATCCTTGCGTATCAAACTCAGGCGGCCCAACAGATCAGTTTCATTGGCAACCGAGCGGCGCGCGAAGCCCTCGTACTCTCTGGCGTTCATGTAGATGACCGGCATGGTGTAGCGCTCATATACCCCCAGCAGGCGGGGATCATCCAGCGAGGCTTTGAGGGCATCTTGCAGCACCCGCACTACTGTAGGGTCAGTGCCGCGCGGCGCGCAAATGCCAAAGGAGCCATCGCTCACCAGATCGACACCTTGTTCGCGCAAGGTGGGTACATTCGGAAAGATCTTCACGCGCTGTGCGCCCAGTGTGGCCAGCACGCGCAGCTTGCCCGCCTCAACCTGCGGCGCGAACTCGATCAGGCCGGCCATGGCGGACACCTGTTTGCCCAGCACCGCGGTCATGGCCTCGGGCGTTCCGCGGTAGGGCACTGGTGTGAATTTGACGCCTGTCTTGACGGCCAATTCTTCCATTACCAAGTGACCGCTTGAGCCCACACCCGGATGGCTGTAGGTCACTGCACCGGGGTTGGCCTTGGCGTGGGCCAGCATGTCTGCGAGATTTTGATAGGGCGAATCGGTGGGCACCACGATGCCATAGGAATACCCGCCCATCATGGAGATGTAGGTCAAGTCTTTGAGCGGATCGAACTGCGTCTTTTGCATCAGACTGAATCGAAAGATCGCGGCCGGCGCAATGGCCAGTGTGTAGCCATCGGGTTTGCCCGATGAGAGCGTGATCGCCGCCAGCGCGCCGCCGGCTCCGGGCTTGTTTTCTACCACCACCGGCACATTCAGCCTGCGTGAGAGCGAGTCCGCCACCGCGCGGCCAAACGCATCGGTGGCGCCGCCGGCAGCCGAAGGCACCCACAAGGTGATGCTTCGATTCGGGTAGGCGCCCTGGGCCCATGCGCCAACGCCCGAAGCCGCCAGGGTCGCCAGCACCGCACGTCTGGAGAATGATCCAACTCCATGGCTCTCAGTGAGGCGACGGTTGCTACTCATGGGCATAACTTGTTCTCCTGATTGCAAAAGCGGCGGCTTGTTGAACTTGCCGGGCAAGAGCTCAAGCATAGGTGAGCAAGTGGGCAATGTCACTAGGGTTGGAGAGCCCTGTGCGCACACAGCGCGTGCGCGCACCCTGTTTGCCGCAGGTAGAATCAAGCCGATTCCGGTGCGTAGGCGCCAGAAAGTATCAGGTACACCCATGTCCAGCTATAACGCTCCCTTTGAAATACATGTCCATGGCGATGTGCCGCTGCGCTCTGATGTGAGCTTTGCGCAACTACAGGATGCACTCAAACCCATATGGAAATACGCCGGGGCCAAGTCTCTGGCCGACGGTGCCCAAAGCTCCTACGAAGAAGAGCCTGGCATCAAGTTCAACGCCGCCGAACACGTGTTGTCCATGTGCTGGACGGTGCCTGGCGACGAAGACTTCCGCGAGTCACTCGACGAAATGTGCATGAGCCTCAACGACCTGGCAGAGCAGGGCGCGGCCATTGAAGTCACCTTCTACGACGCCGAGTTTGACGACGAAGAGCATCAGCCAGCCGATGCCGAATCCCGCGACGATTTCCTCATGCTCTTCGTCGGCCCGAATCCGGCCGCCATCATGCAGGTGCAGCGCGACTTACTGGTTGAGGACGTCGTCAATCTCATGGAGCGCCACTTCGATGGCGCGGAACTCGGCGGCGTCGTCAGTGAAATCGACAAACTGTTCAATCAGCGCTTTGATGCACTGGTCAACTCGCTTGAGCTTGGCAAGCCTCCGCGTGGCTCTGGCGGAGGCGGTGGGGCCGGCCATGGCGGTGGCCGCAGACCGCGTCATCTGCATTGACGCGCTGACCTGTCGGCACCAACACCAACACCAACACGGACGGTTCTAGCTGTGGCCCTGTTCGCCCAGGACGCTCTGAACCCCGGCGTGCGCAAGCGCGAGGTCTTTGGCTGGGCGATGTACGACTTCGCCAACTCGGGCTACACCACGGTGGTCATCACGGCCGTGTTCGCGGCCTACTTCGTGGGTGGCATCGCCGGCAAAGCGGCCTGGGCCACCTTTGCCTGGACTGCGGCGCTCAGCGTCTCATATGCCATCGTCATGTTCACCATGCCCAGCCTGGGCGCCTATGCCGATCTGCGCGCAGCCAAAAAGCGCCTGCTGGCCTGGTTCACCATCGGCTGTGTGATCTCCACCGCTGCACTGGCCCTTGCCGGGCCGGGCAGCGTGGCGCTGGCCATTGTGCTCATCATCATCTCCAACACCTTCTATTCTTACGGCGAATCGCTCACGGCCGCCTTCCTGCCCGAGCTGGCGCGCCCTGCTGCACTGGGCAAGGTCAGCGGTTGGGGCTGGGGCTTTGGCTACTTCGGCGGCATGCTCTCGCTGGGTCTGTGTCTGGGCTATGTGATCTGGGCACAAGGGCAGGGCATCAAGGCCGAACACTTCGTGCCCGTCACCATGATCATCACCGCCTTGCTGTACGGTGCTGCCTCGTTGGCTACGTTTTGGTTGCTTAAGGAGCGCGCGCAGCCCAACCCGGCGGCGCTGCGCCAAAGCGGCTTCAAGGCCTCGCTGACCCAACTGCGCAGCACCTTCATGCAGGCGCGGCAGTTCAAGGACTTCATGTGGCTGATGCTGTGCGCGGTGTTCTACCAGGGCGGCGTGGCGGTGGCCATCACATTGGCGGCCATCTACGCGGAGAGCGTGATCGGCTTCAAGCAGCAAGAGACCATGGTGCTCATCTTCGTGCTCAATCTGGCCGCGGCTGGCGGAGCCTTTGCCTGGGGCTATCTGCAAGACCACATCGGCCACAAGATCGCGTTGGGCAGCACGCTGGTGGGCTGGGTACTCACCTGCGTCATCGCGGCCATCACCACCACCAAGGGCGGCTTCTGGTGGGCGGCGGCCATCGCCGGCCTGTGCATGGGCTCCAGCCAATCGGCCGGCAGGGCCATGGCCGGCATGTTTGCGCCGCCAAAGCAACTGGCGGAGTTTTATGGGCTGTGGACCTTCGCGATTCGTCTGGCCAGCATCATTGGCCCCTTGAGCTACGGCGCCATCACCTGGGCCACGGGTGGCAATCAGCGCATGGCGATCGCGTCGACATCCGTTTTGTTCATCATCGGTTTGATCTTGCTGACGCGGGTGAATGTGCAGCGTGGGCGCGATGCGGCCTTGGCCGCGTGAACCTGAGCTTGGGTGGGCGTGAGGTGGATTGCGGATCGAGTCCGCAATGACAGCCCTTTGTTTGGTATTTTCCCAATTGAACGTGACCGCTGATTCCGAGGCGCCATCAACGGTACACCTGACGGCGGTTGCCAATCTTCAAAACGAGGATAAGCAAAGCGCGGTCTTCTATGCTGCTGATGATTCGGTAATCGCCTACGCGGTACTTCCAGAACTCGCCCAGTTTGGAGCCCTTGAGGGCTTCGCCGACGCTGCGCGGGTCATCAAGTACGGCCACGCGGCCATGCAAAAATGCCAGAATGCGCCGGACCATCTGAGGGTCGAGCTTGTCCAGTTCTCGTACTGCTGCGGGGGCAAGTTCAACCTTCCAGGCCATAGCGCTTCATCACTTCCTCGAGCGCTACGGGCTGAGTCTTGCCGGCGCGATGGTCGCTCAAACGTTGTTCAGCCAGGTACAAGTCTTCAAGGTCGCCGATGTGTTCGCGGATGGCCTCCACCATGTAGAAGGTCTTGCTACGCCCGGTAAGTTTGGCTAGCTGCTCAAGGCGTTGTGTGACCTCATCGGGTAGGCGCAGGGATACGGAGGCCATGATTCTCTCCAAAAATTTGGACGGGTGAGCTACAAGTATCTCACATTCGATCTGCACCAGTCAGCAGGGGCGTTGGGGGCTCACTTGGCAGCCGGTGGCGCGTAGCGCGATCGCACCCGTACTCAGTAGCCGTACGGAGCCCGCGCCTTCGGTGTTGATCTGACCGGCCGCCTGCAGCAGGCGCTGGGTTTGCAGCGCCACCGCTGGGCCAGGCTCGATGATGCGCACCTGCGGCCCCAGCAGCGCCGTCAGCTCATGCTGCGCAAAGGGGTAGTGGGTGCAGCCCAGCACCAGCGTGTCGATCTGGCCGGCTTGCGCGCCGAAGGGGGCCATGGCTTGGGTGTAGCTTGCGCACAGTGCCTGCACGGCCGGTTGATCGCCCCGCTCGATGGCGTCGGCCAGGCCGTCACAGGCCTGCAAGACAAACCGAGTGGGGGCCTGCGCGCAGATGCCCGCCTGCAAGGCGCAAAACCTGGCACTGGCCAGCGTGCCACGGGTGGCCATCACGCCAACGCGGCCGGTGCGGCTGATGGCTGCCGCCGGCTTGAGGGCCGGCTCCACGCCGACCACGGGCAGGTCAGGGTGCTCGGCGCGCAGCAGGTCGATGGCGGCGGCAGTGGCGGTGTTGCAGGCGATGACCAGCAGCTTGATCGAGTGCTCGCCGCGCAGGCGCTGCACAATGGCGCGGCTGCGCGCGATCACGTAGTCGTCGCTGCGTTCGCCGTAAGGCGCGTGGGCGTTGTCAGCGATGTAAACGAAATCTTCCTGGGGCAGTTGAGTGCGCAGCGCCCGCAAAATGCTCAAGCCGCCGATGCCGCTGTCGAAGATGCCTATGGGCTCGTGCCGTTCGAGGTGGCCGATGCTGGTCATGCAGGTCTGGAGGCTTCGAAGATTTGTTGGATCAGGGACTTGGGATCGCTCTAGTCAACGCGGGCACCGTAAGTCGGGTGAGCTAGCTTCTGGCGAATGCGACGAGTGATTCGAATGAGCCGGCGTCCGCGCGCCGCAACGCCTGCAGGTATTCATCGCGGACCTTACTGACCAACTCGAGGTCGGCGCCGCCTCCCCATGAAAATGCGTCACGGCCCAATCGTGCGGCGAGAAGATCAGCCATCAAGCGCGAGACTCTGCCATTGCCGTTAGGAAACGGATGAATCCAAACCAGGCGATGATGAAACCGAATGGCCAGATCGTGTGGCGAGCATTCGGTGTGGTCCCTCTGGTAGCGCGTGTTGTCGAGCAGGTTGCGAAGCTGCACTGCGATGTGCTCCCAGCCGATGCCGATATTCTTGTCCGTTGACCGAAATTTGCCGGCCCACTTCCATGTGTCGCAAAACATGCGCCGATGCAATTCGCGGATGAACCCTTCGTCCAGCAGCTCCCGCTTTGTTTGTGTTGGTCGCTGTGCCCACTCGCGCCCCTGAAGTATGTTGTGTTGCTCCCAGGCATTCAAATCTGCCTGGGTCGTGACGTGTGTGGGCACCAGAGCCGCCGCCTCATCCGCATCCAGGGGAGTAGACCCGGCGGCATCCTGGAAAGGAGTCACCATAATTTATTCCACGGTCCATCGAGCAGGTCCTTGCGCAGCATGGCCAGTTGCACCTCTTCGGTCTTGCCCTTGACGCGCTGGTCTTCCAGGGCCATCGAGTGCGCCACCGGAGCGAGCTTGGCCTTTGCCACTTCTTCAGCTTTGTGGTGAAGCTGCTCCAGCAGTGGCCGTCTGGGCACCAGCGCGTAATGCAGCTCGCAATCGAGCGCCTGGGCGATCTTGCGTAGCGTGGCCAGTGTGATCTGTTGTCCTGCCTCGCTGGCTTCGAGCGAGTGCAAGCCTGGGACTGTGATGCCCAGTCGGGCGGCCAGAGCCCGACCAGGCATTCCCAAGGCTTCGCGGATGGTGCGCACCCAGCCGACAGCTGGCGCGTGGGGCATGTTTGCCTCTCGCCACGCCGCCAGCATTTGGTCAACCTGATGGAGCTTGAGGGCTCTTAGTTGGGACTTCATATTAAACCCATAAATTAAATATTAACAATACAAAATTAATCCAACGATTAAATAATGTACGCTAATTATAAACTCATGGATTTATTAATAGTCGAAAAGCTGGAGTCAAACCTGAATTCAACCGGCCAAATCAACCAGCCGAATGAACCGCAACGCCCTTGAACTCACCCGTCGCAATCCGCTTCTGCCACAGCGCCGGCCCGGTGATGTGCGCGCTGGTGCCGCCGGCATCTACAGCCACCGTCACCGGCATATCGACCACGTCGAACTCGTAGATGGCTTCCATGCCCAGATCGGCAAAGCCCAGCACCTTGGCTGACTTGATGGCCTTGGAGACCAGATAGGCCGCGCCGCCCACGGCCATGAGGTAGGCGCTCTTGTGCTTCTTGATGGCTTCGATGGCCACCGGCCCGCGCTCGGCCTTGCCTATCATGGCGATCAGCCCGGTTTGCGCGAGCATCATCTCGGTGAAGCCGTCCATGCGGGTGGCGGTGGTGGGGCCGGCAGGGCCCACGGCTTCGCCCTTGACGGGGTCAACAGGCCCCACGTAGTAGATGACGCGGTTGGTAAAGTCAACCGGCAGTTTCTCGCCTTTGGCCAGCATGTCGGCAATGCGCTTGTGCGCTGCGTCGCGGCCGGTGAGCATCTTGCCGCGCAGCAGCAAGGTGTCGCCCGGCTTCCAGCTGGCAACTTCTTCGCGGGTGAGGGTGTCCAGGTTGACTGATCGGCTCTTTTGGTAATCGGGCGCCCAGTTAACGTTAGGCCACAAGTCCAGGCTGGGTGGGTCAAGGTACACCGGCCCGCTGCCATCCATCACGAAATGCGCATGGCGGGTGGCCGCGCAATTGGGAATCATGGCCACCGGCTTGCCGGCTGCGTGCGTGGGGTACATCTTGATCTTGACATCGAGCACCGTGGTCAGCCCGCCCAGGCCCTGCGCGCCAATGCCCAGGGCGTTGACCTTCTCGTACAGCTCCAGGCGCATCTCTTCGGTCTTGTTGCGCGGGCCGCGGGCCTGCAGCTCGTACATGTCGATGTCGTCCATCAAGGCCTCTTTGGCCATCAGCACCGCCTTCTCGGCCGTGCCGCCTATGCCTATGCCCAGCATGCCCGGTGGGCACCAGCCGGCGCCCATGGTGGGCACGGTCTTGAGCACCCAGTCCACCACCGAGTCAGACGGGTTGAGCATGACCAGCTTGCTCTTGTTCTCACTGCCGCCGCCCTTGGCCGCCACGGTCACTTCCAGCGTGTTGCCGGGCACCAGCTCGGTGAAGATGACGGCCGGGGTGTTGTCCTTGGTGTTCTTGCGCTCAAACTGCGGGTCAGCCACCACAGAGGCGCGCAGCGTGTTGTCGGGGTGGTTGTAGGCGCGGCGCACGCCTTCGTTGATGGCGTCGTCCAGGCTGCCGGTGAAGCCGTCAAAGCGAACATCCATCCCCACCTTGAGAAACACATTGACGATGCCCGTGTCCTGACAAATCGGCCGGTGGCCTGTAGCGCTCATTTTGCTGTTGGTGAGAATCTGCGCAATCGCGTCCTTGGCGGCCGGGCTTTGCTCGCGCTCATAAGCGCGCGCCAGGTGGGCGATGTAGTCGGCCGGGTGGTAGTAGCTGATGTACTGCAACGCAGCGGCGATGGATTCGACGAGGTCGGCTTGGCGGATGTGGGTGCTCATGGTGGTGGCGGGTGTCTGCGAATATCGGCGAGGGGCGGGATTTGAATTATCCCCCAGGCTTGAGGGGCGCCCATGTGGCGGCCCGATCAGACAAACCTGAGCTCATTGCTCGGTTTAGAAGAGAAAAATGCGAACTATTGAGGTAGCATGCGCCTGCAGCCCAAATGGCGAGGCAGATGCCTGGAGCTGGCGGTGGACGAGCCTGCAAGTTGTTGCTGATTCTTTCTTGAACCTTGGAAAAAAACTATGCCTTTGCCAGCTGACGTTCTGGAGCAATATCAGGGGGAGCTTTTGGTACTTGCACGGGCGGCGGGGCGTTCGCAGGTTGGCGTTAGAGAGGTCACCGGACACGCCTGCGGGGAAGCGATTAAGGTGCTTGTGCCATCAGCAGAGGTCAATGCCTTGGAATTGTTTTTGAAGGCAGTCCGGCGCCATTGCACGGACCCCGCTGACAGACTCGCCATCGTCAATGTTGTGGGTAAGTCCGGTGATGTCAAGGGTCAGACTCCCTTGTCCCTCACTGGCAAGAATGTTCTGGCCTACGCGCTGCTTCTGAACTTCGGGGCAGACAAACGCCCACCCGTCCGGCGCCCAGCACCACGGCCGCCGTGGCCTTTCTTGGATTCTTCCCAAGGGCCTTGGGTTGAGCCACCTCGTCTGGCTGACTGTCCGGCCTCCCCAGGCGGTGCCCCGGCCCAGGGCGCGAGTGAGGGTGATTTACGGCCGCAATTTTTGACTGTTCTCGCTATGCAAGCGCATACCTCCGGACCCCTTGCCAGCAGGCCGGTAAGGCCTGATCCGGGTGGGGATGTGCCGAAGTCCCCACGGTGCTGCGCGATCATGTAAGGCCGCTGCCGGCGGTATGTACCGCGTCCAACACGCCGCACCGCACCACGTCACATCAGGCAAGACGCTCAAGCACCGTGAAAGGCTTACCAAGAGCCGGTGATGGTTGGGCTTTGCCGTACTCTTGGCGCGTCAGACATGGGTGTCACCGCTCAAGAGCATTGCGCTGGAAGCCTTGACTTCTTGAGGCTTTCGTCCGTGGCCTGGAAAGCGCGCATGGCTTCTTTTAGCGCATTGTCGCAAGCCCATGCGATACGCTCGCGACCGATTTGCGAGTTCACCGTTCGGCGCTGCACGTAGTGGCACTGGGATTTGACGGCTGAGTTTGTTTGAGGGGGAGGGCGTCGGGTAAGGGGGCTTGTTCTCTCAGACGCGCCGATTGTGCTTCGAAGTTTGTGCCTTGAAATCAGCGGCTCGTTCCTTTCCATGCAGCGCCGCCAGCGTACGCGGCACAGTGGGCCACGGTCTTGGAAGTTGTGGTGCGCTAGTACGCTGGGTTGCACGCGCCGGCTCATAGGCTGGGTTTTGCTCGCGCCGGAGTTTGCGCTTCGGGTTGGAGGATCCATTTTTCCTAAGGGAATTGATATGCCCGCGATTTTCATTTCCAGAGAAGACGCACTCGATTTGTTTCGTCGAGCAGTTCCCGCCGCTACCGCCGCTACCGCTGCTACCGCTGCTACCGCGATTGTCAACGCTGACACGTTGCTGCCTGAGGCGGTGTTGGACTGCTTCCGCCAACATGTGGAGGGCGTGACGGGGGTAGGCAGATGGTCGAACAACGGAGGCTTCGTGTTGGATCTTGGGCCCAGGGCTGACCTACAGCCCGTGGTGAGGTGGCTCCGTGGCTTTGAGCTCCAAGACTGCGCGGTGGAGATGGCCCCTGGCGGTCCCCTGCTTCCATTGGTTCAGTGGTTTCCGGGCTTTTCGAGCTCCGCAACGGTCTATCCTTTGGGGAACGTCCTATCAGCAGCACGCAGGCCCTCCCTGAGTGGTGCGGGTGCGAGTGCTAAGCCACTGGAAAGGCGGAAAGCGGGGCCGGCGAGACGGGTGCAAAAACCTCAACCATCGGCTCCTCCGGCCCCTCCCGTTTCTGGGGTCTTTCCAGTCGGAGTCACCACAGGGAGACCCCCAGCATCGGTTGTGCTAGGCCCGGCAGCGCCCACCTTTCCGCGTTCTCCACCATCTCAAGGGAGACCGGTGGGAACTGGCCGGGGACTCGGATCAGCTCCCGGCGGCGGTCACAAGCCGCCAGGCGGTGACGATGGTAGTCTTGGGGAACTGGTGCGGGTCCTCGCTGGGCGGCCAGGTGAGGCCATGAGGGAACTTTTGGGAGGGAATCTTGGGAAGGCGGCTCGGGCGTTCTTCGGGGTCGAGCCTTCAACGAACAAGGGTCGCAAGTCACAAGCCCGCGCACCCCAGAGGGGCGGCCCCAGCCCCCCCTAACACACCGCCCTGTCAGCGATCGGCGCAATCAGGCCAGGCAGGATGGGTGGCGGGGGCGTCGGAGTCGGCATATATCGGCCACTGGCGCGCCTCACACTGTGTCGGGCTGCCGCCCTGGGAGAACAGCCGGGCATCTAGACGCACACACAGGTCCATCGGGCAAGCTCACGAGCTTTTGCTCGTGAAGGACAAGCCAAGGCCTCGCGCCGGTTTACGCTGCCATCAACGCACGTGAAGGCAGCGCGCGAGCACATTGGATTGTCCCAGAGTGAATTTACGCGCCTGATGCACGTCAGCATCAAGACTTTGCAAAACTCGGAGCAGCACCGCCGCAATCCCCGACATGATCTTGTCGGTGTAGGCAATCGCGATGGCCGAGAGCAGGAAGGTGATGTGGATGACGCGACGACCGGCGTCACCTTGAACACCGAGGCGTTCACGTGGCTGTGCTGATCGGCCTGGTCGGCGGACCGTCGAGGCAGAAGCCTAAGTCACACCACTTGAAATATACGCCATTGGCGTATAAAATTGAACCCGATGGAATTCATTGAGACCCCGACCTTCACTCGATTGCTCGCTGATTTGTTGACCGATGAGCAGTACTCAGGCCTGCAAAGTGTCTTGGTCGAAGACCCGCAGCGGGGCGAGGTCATCAAGGGTGGTGGTGGCATTCGCAAGTTGCGCTACGCCTTGCCAGGTCGTGGCAAGAGTGGCGGGGTGCGCGCAATTTACTATTGGCTGCGGGACGATCATCAGATATACATGCTACTGATCTACCCAAAGTCGAAAAAAGACGACCTTACCGAACGGGAAACCGCCTTGCTCCGCGATTTTGTGAAGGAGTTGTGACCATGGAAAAAGATCTGTTCAACGACCTGCTGCAAAGCCTGAAAGAGGCCAAAGCGATTTCTCGTGGACAAGCCAAGGCCTCGCGCCGCTTCACAGTGAGCCACACGGACGTGAAGGCTGTGCGCGAAGGCATTGGCCTTTCCCAGAGTGAATTTGCGCGCCTGATGCACGTCAGCGTCAAGACTCTGCAAAACTGGGAGCAGCACCGTCGCAATCCCACTGGCCCAGCTTCCGCATTGCTCAAGATGGTGCTGAACGCACCGGAGGTAGTGCTCAAAACCTTGCACGCTTGATCTGCAAGCGTGCATGCCACGCGCAAGCGCTCAATGCCGCCGCTCCGCAATCCCCGACATGATCTTGTCCGTGTAGGCAATGGCGACGGCCGGCGGCACCTTGAACACCCAGGCGTTCACGTGGCCGAGCCACTCGGGTCGGTCGCGAGTCACAGAACCTGTTCATTAACCTAATTGACAAATTCACCTATAAGGTTATATTTGCAACATGGAAAAAAGGTGTCCCACACTGCAGGCTTGTCGTCGTCAAAGCTTTAATAGGGGCCGGGCAGGTGAGGGCCACCGCCAGCGCATTCAGCGGTGCGCGTGAGCTTGGAATCAATGACTTGTCCGGGATGTGCGCGGTTGTCTTGTCGCTCACTTCTGCCGATTTCTACAAGAGCATGACGACTCATGCCGATCATCGTATCTGGCAGGACGTGTACCGCACCATGGCAGCGAGCGGCCATGAGGTATATCTGAAGCTCACCGTCATTGATGATGTATTGATCGTTTCATTCAAGGAGCTATGAACATGAAATGCCCAAGCTGCGGCGCGGCGAAACTGATCCACGGCACGCGCGACATGCCCTACGCCTACAAGGGCGAAAGCACCACCATTGCGGCAGTGACCGGCGACTTTTGCCCTGCTTGTGGTGAAGTCGTCTTGAACCGCGAGCACGGTGACCGTTACAGCGAAATGGTGGGTTTGTTCCAGCGCCAGGTGAATGCTGCCTACGTCGATCCCGCTTACATCGCCAAGGTGCGCCGCAAGCTCGATCTTGACCAGCGGCAGGCAGCCGAACTCTTTGGTGGTGGCGTCAATGCCTTCTCGCGCTACGAGAACGGCAAGACCAAGCCGCCACTGGCTTTGGTCAAGCTGTTCAAATTGCTCGATCGCCACCCCGATTTGTTGAGCGAGGTCAGAGCCGCCTGACGCTTTCTTCAAACTCGGCGTGGCGTACTGCTTCCGGAGAGAACTGTTTTCGAGAAGTCCCAGGCCACACAGGCGCTTGGCAGGGCCACGCGCAAGCGCTCAATGCCGCCTCTCCGCAATCCCCGACATGATCTTGTCGGTGTAGGCAATCGCGATGGCCGATAGCAGGAAGGTGATGTGGATGGCGGTTTGGGCGATCAGCACGCGATCTGAATAGTTGTCTGCGTTGATGAAGGTCTTGAGCAGGTGGATCGATGAGATGCCGATGATGGCGGTGGCTAGCTTCACCTTGAGCACCGAGGCGTTCACGTGGCTGAGCCACTCGGGCTGGTCGGGGTGGCCTTGCAGGTTCATGCGGCTCACAAAGGTTTCGTAGCCGCCCACGATCACCATGATGAGCAGGTTGGAGATCATCA
>CANJPU010000016.1 GCA_947476285.1 Comamonadaceae bacterium
AGCGGCGCGTGGACACTCCGGCTGCAATGGATGCCATCGTCGCCATGTCCAGCGGGTCCGTATCGGCGGCCCAGGCGAACGTGGGCAACTCCAGCTCACCGCGCTGCACGCTACGTGCCCGCGGCTTGGTAATGGCGATGCGCTGGCCGTGCGCGCATGGTTGCGCCAGAAACAAGCTCACTCGCGAATAGCGAGTGTCGTCACAATCGCTTCACCGCATGCCGGCACGTGGCTTGGAAAGTTCACCCATTTCCCCAATGGGCAACAGATGAAATTGCATGGAAAGTGGCTGCACGAACTGGCGCACGCGGACGGTGGTAAGCACAACCACAAGTTCATCTGCTAGTACAGCAACTGCGACAACATTGTCTTTCCGGTGTCCACAGCCACGCTGCCTGGCGCGGACAATCGCCTGGTGCGCGGCGCTGCGCATGTGAGCTTGGGGTTTCACCCTCAGGTCATGCACGACACGCTGGCCATGATCCGCAACGCAACAACTCACGCACCGTGAGCGGATCGAGATTTGGAACACTGCACTACGCGGGACTCACATGATCCAGGACGGCTTGCGCGCTGATCACATCAAGGCCTTTGACTTTTTCATAGATCGGCGTGAAGTCAGGCGCGGTCTTGTCGAACAGTTCCTGAAAACTGTCGATGGTGAAATAGGTCTGCTGATAGGTGTCGATCTTGTACAGCGTGCGCATCACGCGCTCGACATCCATCGCCAGTCTGCGCGGCTCGGGGCTCGACACCGCATACTGTAGTTCCCCGGGGGAGCTGAGGATCCCCGCCCCATAGGCTCGCAGTCCGTCGTGTTGCCGGATCAAGCCGAACTCGATCGTGTACCAATAAAGTCGGCTGAGCAATTCACAGGATTGCAGCCGCTGCGCCTTCAGTCCACCCTTGCCGTATTCCTGCATGTGGTCGGCAAAGACCGTGTCGAACAAGAGCGGAACGTGGCCGAACAAGTCGTGAAAAATGTCAGGTTCAACGATGTAATCGAACTCTGCTGGAGTGCGGATCCAATCGGTCACCGGGAACTTGCGATCGGCCAGCAAACTGAAAAAGGGCACCTCAGGTATGAGCCCGGGCACGCCGACGATCTCCCAGCCTGTGGCCTTGTACAGGCGATCATTGATGGCTTCGAATCGGGGGATTTGGTCTTTCGCGCCGAGCAAGGGCAACGCGGCGAGAAATTCATCGCACGCGCGTCCTTGCACAAGCGCTGCTTGCCGCTCATAAAGTCGTCGATAGGTGTCGTGGTCGGCCGGCGTATAGGCGGCATGATTTTGTGCGCAGGTGTAGTCTGCATCGGCGCGCGAGTAGTCGCCCCTCGGCGGGCGATCGCTTGCACCATACACAACGGGTTCGGCTGCCATGGGAATATCTATTGCTATCAGTTGTTGGGGCTCGGCAAGACGCCTCTGCGCACCTGGTCAAGTTCCATCGTCTCGAACAAAGCCTTGAAGTTGCCTTCGCCAAATCCTTCGTTGCCTTTGCGCTGGATGAATTCAAAGAAGATCGGACCTAGCTGATTTTCGCTGAATATCTGCAGCAGCAACTCGCCGGGGCATCCGTCCACCAGGATGTTGCGCTGTTGCAGTTCGGCAATATCTTCGGCCAAACCGGGGATGCGTCTGGGAAGCAACTCATAGTAGGTTTCGCTGGTGTTTAGTAATTTGACACCGCTCATTTGCAGCGCGTCCACTGTGGCCAAGAGGTCGGTCGATCCCAGCGCGATGTGCTGTATGCCTTCGCCGTGGTAGCGATCCAGGTACTCCTGAATCTGCCCGGCCTTCTCGTTGCCTTCCTCGTTGATCGGGATCCTGATCTTTCCGCACGGGCTCGTCATGGCCTTGCTCTTGACACCTGTGGATTGCCCTTCGATGTCGAAGTAGCGAATTTCGCGGAAGTTGAACAATCTCTCATAGAAGCCCACCCACTCGTCCATGCGGCCGCGGTGCACGTTGTGCGTGAGGTGGTCGATGTAGGTCAGCCCATGGCCAGCCGGATTCAGATCGGCTCCGGCCAGGGGCTCGAAATCCACGTCGAAGAAGCCGATGTTGCCGATGTCGCCCGGACTGGCGCCATTCTTGCCACGCCACTTGTCGATGAAATAGATGATCGAATCGCCGATGCCCTTGATGGCGGGAATGTTCAACTCGCCAGGCGCTGCAGCGTTGGCATAGCCCCAGGCTCCCAGTGAGATCGCTCTTTCATAAGCGGCTTTCGCATCTTGCACGCGAAAGGCGATGGCGCAGACGCTCGGCCCGTGCAGCCTGGCAAAGCGTTGCGCGAAAGAGTCTGGCTCCGCATTGACGATGAAGTTGATCTCGCCCTGCCGATAGAGCATCACAGCCTTGTGCCTGTGCCTGGCAATCGGCTTGAAGCCCATGCGCTCGAACAAGTCGCCCATGGCCACCGGGTCGGGCGCCGCGTATTCGATGAACTCGAAACCGTCCGTTCCCATTGGATTGTCTCGGCTCGCTAGTTGCTGCGAAATTTCCTCGGGCAAAGCCTTGTTCATTTGAGATCTCCGCTTGCGCACATTGAATGTGCTGCACTTTAGTGCCGGGACCGCTCAATTTTCACGCGTTGAGTAAGGTGTAAGGTTAAATTTGCGCAATAATACTGCGGTATGGAGCAACCTCAAGCATTTGACAAGCTAGACAGGGCGATATTGCGCTGCCTTCAGCAAAACGGCCGAGAAACCTACGATGTCATCGGGAAGCGGATCGGCTTGTCCCCCAGCGCAGTTCTGCGGCGCACCAAACGGATGGAAGATTTGGGTGTGATCGACCGGTACGTCGCACTGGTCAATCCGGAAAAAGTCGGCCTGGGCCTGACGGCCTACCTCAGTGTGCGCCTTGAAAAGCATACCGAAATCCACAAGCGCAACCCCATGGACGTCTTTCGCGCCAGTGTCCAGGTCTGGCCGGAGGTCGTTGAGTGCTCGGCCATGACCGGTGACACCGACTACCTGCTGCGCGTGGTGGTACAGGACATGCCGCACTACAGCCGCTTTGTGATGGATACCTTGCTCAAGCACCCATCGGTGCAAGACTGCAAGACCAGTTTTGTGCTTGATCGCGCCAAGGCAACCACCGCCATTCCGGTATAGGTCTCTGGTGAACAACACTGCGTTAGGTAGAACTACCTGTCGGTGTTGTTTTGCACTCGTATTGCATTGCGTCTGCGCACAAAGCCCTTAGATTGGACCTATGACCGAAACCGTGCGTTCAGGCAATCTGGGCCAGGTCCTTGTACCCATACGATCACTCGGCCCCAACCACAGGCAACGCGTTGCAGCCCACCTGCTGTCGCTGGATGCGCAAGACCGCTATCTGCGCTTTGGCTACATGGCCAGCGACACGCAAATCAACGCCTATGTGCAGGGATTGAACTTCGAACGCGACGAGATCTATGGCATCTACAACCGAGGACTTCAACTCATCGCGATGGCGCACCTGGCTCTCGCCGTAGACCCATTTCACTCATCCTGTGCGGAATTCGGCGTCTCTGTGCTGAAGAAGGCGCGCGGCAAGGGCTACGGCACGCGCTTGTTTGAACGTGCGGTCATGCATGCAAGAAATGTCGGCGTGGACATGCTTTTCATCCACGCGCTGAGTGAGAACCTCGCGATGATCCAGATCGCCCGCAAGGGCGGTGCGGTGTTGGAGCGCGCGGGCAGCGAGACCGATGCCCACTTGCGGCTACCCACGGCTACGCTGGACAGCCGGATGAGCGAAATCGTGGGCGACCATCTTGGCATGACCGACTACCGCCTCAAGCATCAAGCCAAGAGCTTCTGGGATTTCCTCGAAGGCATGCAGGAGGTGCGCCAGGGCATTCGCGAAGCCCGTCACAAAGCCGGCCAGTGATTTCCGCTATCCTATTGGTCCGTCCACTACCGCACGTCCTGCATCCAAGGCTGTGTCTGACCCGCACCCCGCGCGTGCTTCCTTCGAAAAGGAAGACAAGCGCACTTTCCTGCAAAAGATAGCAGAGTTCATCCATCCCGGACCGGACTCCAAGGCGGAGCTGATCGAGACGCTGGCCGATGCACAAGACAACGACATCATTGGCGCCGAATCACGGGTGATGCTCGAAGGCGTCATCCGCATGGCCGAGCTTACCGCTGGCGATGTGATGGTGGCTGCCCCTCGAATGGACTTGCTCGACATCGACTCACCGGTTGATGAAGTCCTGGGTGTGGTGATGGACACCGCGCACTCGCGTTTCCCGGTGTTCGAAGGCGACCGAGAAAACATCATCGGCATCCTCATGGCCAAAGACCTGCTTAAGTTGCAGCGCGCCCCTGAGCTCAATATCCGTGCCCTGCTGCGCCCGGCGGTGTTTGTTCCTGAGACCAAGGGGCTGAACGACCTGCTGCGTGAGTTTCGTGGCAATCGCAATCACCTGGCCATTGTCATTGACGAATTCGGCCGAGTCGCCGGCCTCATCACCATCGAAGACGTTCTCGAGCAGATCGTCGGAGAGATCGAAGACGAGTTCGACATCGACGAAGACGAAGGCGATATCTACGCGCTGGCGGACCGCACTTACCGTGTCAGCGGCGACACGGAAATCGAGCGGGTGGCCGAGGCCTTCGCCGTGACGCTGGCGCCCAGCGATGACGATCAGGACTTCGACACCATTGGTGGACTCATCGCCCACGAAATGGGCCACGTTCCCAAACGCGGCGAGCATCACACCATGGCCGGTCTCAATTTCGTCGTGCTGCACACCAAGGGCGGCGCTGTGCGCTGGTTCAAGGTTTCACCGGTGCCGCCCGACGACCGCACGGGTTGACATACTTGGTTCGCATTGTTCTGCCGTGGGCACTCGCGTTGTTGGCGGGCGCGGCGCAGGCGTTGTCCATGGCACTGCCCTGGAGCGGCCAGCCCCATTGGTGGCTGCAGCTCGCCTCGTTGGCCGTCTTGGCGGGCCTGCTGCAGCGCGCGGGTTCGTGGCGGCGCGCCGGCTTGCTTTGCTGGACATTCGCGACCGCATGGTTGTCCACCACGTACTGGTGGCTGTTCATCTCCATGCATGTCTACGGTGGACTGCCGGCCCCGCTCGCAGTTGCAGCCGTTCTCGGCCTGGCGATATTCCTGGGTTCCTACTATGCAACGGCCGGCGCCATATTTCACTTGCTGCATCGCTCGCCGGTGTGGCTGAGAGGACTGTGCTTCGCCGCGCTATGGATGCTGGCCGAACTGGCCCGCACGACATGGTTCACAGGTTTTCCATGGGGTGCGGGCGGCTACGCCCATGTCGATGGCCCTTTATCCGTGCTCGCGCCCTTTGTAGGCGTGCACGGCATAGGCTTGCTTGCTGCGGCCCTGGCTTTCGCCTTGTCGCTTGTCGCAAGCGCAAGCACCCGGCGTTCACGTGTTTACTGGGTTGGGCTGGCCAGTGTGATTGGCTTGCTGGCTGCCGGCAACCTGGCAAGCACTGCAAGCGGCAAGGACGCCTCCGCTGGGCCGCGGCTGTCAGTGGCGCTTCTACAGGGCAACATTCCTCAGGAGGAGAAGTTCCAGGGCGGCACTGGCATCGCCCTCGCACTTGACTGGTATGGCCGTCAATTGCGGCAAAGCCGCGCCGATCTGGTGGTGGCCCCCGAAACCGCGCTGCCCTTGTTGCCCTCTCAATTGCCTTTTGGTTACCTTGAGGCCTTGCGTGAGCGGTTTCAATCGGGGCAGCAAGCTGCGCTCGTGGGCATTCCACTGGGGAGCATGCGCAAGGGGTACACCAACTCGGTGCTGGGCCTGAGCTCGGCGCCTGAGCTCTATCGCTTCGACAAGCATCACCTGGTTCCCTTTGGTGAGTTCATCCCGCCTATGTTCAGATGGTTCACCGAATTGATGAACATCCCCTTGGGCGACTTCAATCGCGGCGCGCTTGGGCAAGCATCATTTCACTGGAAGGGCCAGAGACTGGCGCCACATGTCTGCTATGAAGATCTGTTCGGCGAAGAACTCGCGGTGCAGTTTGCCGATGCGGCAAGCGCCCCCACCATCTTGGTCAATGTGAGCAACATCGCATGGTTTGGCGACACCGTGGCCATTGACCAGCACCTTCAGATCAGCCGGATGCGCGCCCTGGAATTTCAGCGTCCGGTGCTGCGGGCAACCAACACGGGCGCCACAGTCATCATCGACCATCGTGGCCGTGTCACCCACTCGTTGCCGCGCCTGACCCGCGGCGTGTTGGTGGGTGAGGTGCAAGGTCAGACTCTCATCACACCCTACGCGCGTTGGGTTTCGCGCCTCGGTCTGTGGCCTTTCTGGCTGCTGGCCTTGGGCCTCCTCTGCGCCGCAGCCGCCTGGAGCGGCCGCCGCGCCCGGCGGTCCTGAGGGCTGCTGCGACCTGCTCGGGCAAAGGCCCGTAAAATCAAGGCCACTCGCGGACTCTGGCCCGCACTCTTTCCCATCGGGCGGCCAGTGCCGTTCCAAGCCTATGTTGACCTTCCAGCAAATCATTCTCAAATTGCAGTCTTACTGGGACACCCAGGGCTGCGCCTTGCTACAGCCCTACGACATGGAAGTCGGGGCGGGCACTTCGCACACCGCGACTTTCCTGCGCGCGCTCGGCCCCGAGCCCTGGAAAGCCGCTTACGTGCAACCCAGCCGCCGCCCCAAGGACGGCCGTTATGGCGAAAACCCCAACCGCTTGCAGCACTACTATCAGTACCAGGTGGTACTCAAACCCGCGCCGGCCAATATCCTGGGTCTGTACCTGGGCTCCTTGGAAGCGCTGGGCTTTGACCTGAAGAAGAACGACATCCGTTTCGTTGAAGACGACTGGGAAAATCCCACCCTGGGCGCCTGGGGTCTGGGCTGGGAAGTCTGGCTCAATGGGATGGAAGTGACGCAGTTCACCTATTTCCAGCAAGTGGGCGGCATCGACTGCAAGCCCATTACCGGCGAGATCACTTATGGCCTGGAGCGCCTGGCCATGTACCTGCAAAACGTCGACAACGTCTACAAGCTGCAGTGGACGCAAGACCTCAGCTATGGCGATGTGTACCTGCAAAATGAAAAAGAGCAGTCCGCCTACAACTTCGAGCACAGCGACGCACAGTTTCTTTTCACAGCCTTCGGCGCGCATGAGAAGCAGGCCAAGTACCTGATGGAACAACAACTGGCCCTGCCGGCCTACGAGCAGGTGCTCAAGGCCGCACACAGCTTCAATCTGCTCGACGCACGCGGCGCCATCAGCGTCACCGAGCGGGCCGCTTACATCGGCCGCATCCGCAATCTTGCGCGCAGTGTTGCGCAAAGCTACTACGACAGCCGCGAACGCCTGGGCTTTCCGATGGCGCCCCCCGAGTGGGTGGCCCAGATGCAGAAGAAGGCAGCGTAGGCCATGGCACATCAAAACCTTCTTGTCGAATTGTTTGTCGAAGAGCTGCCGCCCAAGGCCTTGAAGAAGCTCGGTGAGGCGTTTGCCGGCGTGCTGTTCGAGCAGCTCACGGCGATGGGCTTGGCCTCGCCACAGTCGAGCCTGAGCTCCTTCGCCTCGCCGCGCCGGCTTGCGGCGCACATCACGGACGTGGCAGCTCAAGGTACGGACAAAGCCGTGTCGCAAAAGCTCATGCCAGTCAGTGTGGGTCTGGATGACCAAGGCCAGGCCACGCCTGCATTGCTGAAAAAGCTCCAGTCCATGGGTGCCGATGCATCCGCGGTGCCTGCCCTCAAGCGCGCAATGGATGGTAAAGCGCTAGCGTTGTTCTACGACAGCACCATCAAGGGCGCCACGCTCGCAGAGGGTTTGCAAAAGGCACTCAACGAGAGCCTCGCCAAGCTGCCCATTCCAAAAGTCATGACCTACCAGCTTGCCGACGGCTGGACCGATGTGAAGTTCGTGCGGCCCGCCCACTCACTGCTGGCATTGCACGGCAGCCAAGTTGTGGGCATTGAGGTGCTGGGCCTGAAAGCCGGCAATACCACCCGAGGCCATCGCTTTGAGGCCGCTGTCGACCCAGTGCGCATCCATGACGCTGACAGCTACGCCGCCACTTTGGAAAAAGACGGCGCGGTCATCGCCAGTTTTGAAGTGCGTCGCGCCGACATCGTGCGTCAGTTGGCACAAGCCGCAGCCAAAGTCGGCGGCGGTGCAATGCCCATCGAAGACGAGGCTTTGGTCGACGAAGTCACCGGGCTGGTTGAGCGGCCCAACGTCCTCGTCTGCGAATTCGAGAAGGAGTTTCTGGAGGTGCCGCAGGAATGTCTCATCCTCACGATGAAGGCCAACCAGAAATACTTCCCGCTACTCGATGCACAGGGCAAACTCACCAACAAGTTCCTGGTGGTCAGCAACATCCGGCCGAATGATGCCAGTGCCGTCATTGGCGGCAATGAGCGCGTGGTGCGCCCACGCCTGGCCGACGCCAAATTCTTTTTCGACCAGGACCGCAAGAAGACCCTAGCGTCACGCGTTGCAGGCCTGGGCAAGGTGGTCTATCACAACAAGCTGGGCACACAGGGCGAGCGTGTCGAGCGCGTGCGCGCCATCGCCAAGGTCCTCGGGGCGCAGCTTGGCAGCGACGCGCTGGCAGTCAGCGCCGACCACGCAGCCCAGTTTGCCAAGGCCGACCTCTTGACGGACATGGTCGGTGAGTTCCCCGAGCTGCAAGGCATCATGGGTCGCTACTATGCGCTCAATGACGGCTTGGGCCAGGACATCGCCGACGCCATCGAAGACCACTACAAGCCCCGCTTCGCCGGCGACAGCCTGCCCCGCAACACCACCGGTATCGTGGTGGCGTTGGCCGACAAGCTCGAGACGCTTGCGGGCCTGTTCGCCATCGGCCAATTACCTACTGGCGACAAAGACCCCTTCGCTCTGCGTCGCCATGCGCTTGGCATTGTGCGAATGCTCATGGAAAAAGACTTGCCGCTCGATCTGGACCAATTGGTCGGCCAAGCCGTTGCACTGTTTGCGCAAGCCGATGACAAAACCGCCGGCCTGCTGTGCGATTTCATCTACGAACGTTTGGCAGGCTCACTGCGCGAGCAAGGCTACAGCGCTAAGGAAGTCGACGCCGTGCTCGCGCTGCGGCCCCAGCGTGTGGGCGATGTGCCCAAGCGTTTGGCGGCGGTGCGTGCCTTTGCCGCACTGCCCGAAGCCCAGGCCCTGGCCGCTGCCAACAAGCGCATCGGCAACATCCTGAAGAAGGCCGACAAGGCCGACCCCCACGTGAGCACCGGCTTGCTGCAGGAGGACGCTGAAAAAGCCTTGTACGCCATCACCCAGCAAATCGCGCCGCAAGCGCGTGCGCAGTTCGAAGCCGGCGACTACACAGCCTCATTGCAGACGCTGGCAGCCCTGCGCGCACCGGTGGACGCCTTCTTTGACGGCGTCATGGTCAATGCCGAGCAGCTTGACCTGCGCCTCAATCGCCTGGGCCTGCTGGCCAACTTGCACCAAGCCATGAACCAGGTGGCTGACTTGTCGCGGCTGGCGTCATGAAGCTAGTCATTCTTGACCGCGACGGCACCATCAATGCCGACAGCGATGAGTTCATCAAGTCCCCGGACGAATGGACACCGCTGCCCGGCGCGTTGGAAGCCATTGCCAAACTCAATCACGCTGGTTGGCACACCGTCGTCGCGTCCAACCAGTCGGGCCTGGGGCGAGGGCTGTTCGATGTGGCATCTCTCAATGCCATGCATGCCAAGATGCACAAACTGCTCGCGCTGCAGGGCGGTCGAATCGACGCGGTCTTTTACTGCCCGCACAGCGCCGACGAAGGCTGCAACTGCCGCAAACCGCTGCCTGGCCTGTTTGAGCAAATCGGCGAACGCTTTGGCGTGGACCTCAAGGACACCCCAGTGGTGGGCGATGGCCTTCGCGACTTGCAGGCTGGCGTACTGGTAGGCTGCGAGCCCCACCTGGTGCTCACCGGCAAAGGCGCCGAATTTCGCGGCCGCTCGCTGCCTGAGACCTTTCCCGTCGGCACCCGGGTACACGATGACCTTGGCGCATTCGCCAACTGGTTAATCGCCCGGCAAGCGGCCGCCCGAAGCTAAGCTGCACTGCGACCGCCCCGTGGCATTCATTCGCTCGCTTGTGCACGCCCTGTGGATGCTGGTGACGGTGATCCCCTGGGGCATCGTCATGCTCACCGCATCCATTTGGAGCAACGGCACCCAGATGTGGTGGATGGCGGTGCGCTGGTTGCGCTGGGCCGTTGGCGGCGCACGCGTGATCTTGGGTATCGAGGTGCGCGTCACCGGCTTCGAGCATCTTCCCCTGGGTGCCAAGAGCCCGGCCATCCTGCTGGTCAAGCATCAGTCCACGCTAGAGACCTTTCTCATCCCCACGCTCATGCCCCATCCGCTGGCCTACGTCTTCAAGCGAGAGCTGATCTACGTTCCCTTTTTCGGCTGGGCCATGGGTCGCATGGACATGATCCACATCGACCGCCGTCTGCGCACCCGCGCCTTTGGCAAGGTGGTCGAGCAAGGCAAGCGCCTGCTCGCGCAAGGCGTCTGGGTCATCATGTTCCCCGAAGGCACCCGGATGGCGCGCGGCCAGCAGGGCACTTACAAGAATGGCGGCACCTTGCTGGCGGTGCAAACCGGCGCACCGGTGATTCCCATCGCGGTCACCTCAGCCAAAGTCTGGCCACGCAAGGCATTCATCAAACGCCCTGGCGTGGTGGATGTCTCCATCGGCCCACCCATCCCCAGCCAAGGCCGCGAAGCGGGCGAGCTGATGCAGGAAGTGCAAGCTTGGATTGAGGCGGAAATGCGCAGGCTTGATCCTGAGGCCTACCCCCAGGACCGCCAGAGCCAAAGCCAAACACCTGCGGCAGGCTAAACTCCGTGCTCATGCACCGGTTGCTGCAGCTCACCCTCGATCTGTTTGATTCAGCGCCAGCCGCGCCGCCGGCGCCAAGCGCTGCGCTGCCGCCAGTTGCCCGCAAGCGCGGCCCCAAGGCGGGCGCCCCGCCCACGGCGCCCACCGAGGCCGACACTGCGCCAGCCGAACACCTGGATCAGGTGCTGCAGCCAGCCTCGTTTCGCCATCCGCGCGCCAACCGTGAAGCCAGGCTCGGGCACTCGGTGGTTGCATTCGAATTCAAGCGTGCCAGGCGCCGCAATATTGGCTTCCTGGTGGGCCCCGAAGGTCTCACAGTCAGCGCGCCGCGCTGGGTGCCGATGCATGAGGTGGACGCGGCGGTGCAAAGCAAGACACCGTGGATACTTAAGAAACTTGACGACGCCCATGAGCGACATCAACGCGCCGAGTCAGCCCGTATCGACTGGAAAGATGGGGCCACCTTTGCGTTCATGGGCAGCCAGGTCATCGTTGTGTTGGACCCACGCCATGCTTTCGATGAAGTCGGAGCCGTGCTGCACGCGTCAGTTGACACCCTGCCCGGTGTGGCGGCGCACACCCTGCATGTGGGCCTGGCCCATAACGCGCAAGCCGCGCAGATCCGCGATGCGGTGCAGGCCTGGCTAATGCGTCAGGCACATCGTGTCTTCACCGAACGGCTGGACCATTTTGCGGGGCTGCTTGGCGTGCGCTGGCGCAAGCTCGCGCTCAGCAACGCCGGCACGCGTTGGGGCACGGCCCACTCGGACGGCACCATCCGCCTGAACTGGCGCTTGATTCATTTCAGGCAACAGGTGATCGACTATGTGGTGGCGCATGAGCTAAGCCACCTGCGGGTGATGGACCACAGCCCACGCTTCTGGGACACCGTGCGCACTGTCGTGCCCGACTACCCGCAACTGCGCGACCAACTCAAACAGCAGACCCTGCCGCCCTGGTGAAGCCGAACCGCAGCTCGTGGCCGCTCGCCAGATTCAGGCGCGTGTGAAGCGAAACACCCCGTCTTGACCCCGGTGCCGGCGCAGCTTGCCCGCATACCACAGCGCATGCAGGTGCGCCAGCGCCTCGCCCAGCGCAAAGGTTGTCTGGTGACCGTCAAGCTCGCGCTTGAACATGATCGGCAAAATCTGGGCGGCAGAATGCGGCTTTTCGTCGCAGGCCTGCAGCACTTCGTCCAGCCGATCGCGGTGATGCTCGTGCAACTGGCGGATGCGCTCATGCATGTGGCGGAACGGCTTGCCATGTGAGGGCAGCACCAGCGTATCGGCCGGCAGCAGGCCGAACCTGTCCACTGAATCCAGGAACATCTGCAGCGGATTGCCCTCGGGCTCGATGTCGTAGACGCTCACATTGGTGGAAATACGCGGCAGCAGCATATCGCCGCTGATCAGCAGCCCCAGTGCGTCGCAGTACAGCGCAATGTGCTCGGGCGCATGGCCGTAGCCGCTGATGCAGCGCCAGTCGTTGGTGCCAATGCGAATCATGTCGCCGTCCTGCATGCGGCGAAAGCTGCGTGGCATCTGCGGAACCCAGTTCGAATACGAGCCGCTACGCGTATGAAAATGCTTCAGCGTGTCGGGGTCCGACACGCCCTGGCTGGCAAAGAAATCAGCCGAAGGTTGGCCGCCAAAGCTGGCCGGCGCAATAGTGCCAACGCGCGCCGCGTTGAAGTCGGTGGCGCTCATCCACAGTCTGGCCTTCCAGCGTTCGCACAGCCAGTAGGCCAGGCCCACATGGTCCGGGTGCATGTGCGTGACAATCACCCGAAGAATTGGCAAGCCTTGCAGTTGGGTCTTGAAAATCTCTTCCCAATCAGCCTTTGATTCATCCCTGCTGATGCAGCAGTCCACCACAGACCAGCCGGCCTGCCCGTCCACTTCGTCGCGCAAGAGCCAGAGATTGATGTGATTGAGCGCCAGCGGAAGCACCATCCGAATCCAGCGCACCCCGGGGGCCAACTCCATCGAGCCACCGCTGGTAGGCAACTCGTCTCCAAAAGGGTAGTCCAGCAATTGCTCAAGTGAATTCATCGACGGGCCCGGGTTGGAGGATAAGAATTGACGTTGACGTAAACGTCATATGTAATCCCCATTGTAGAGATTGGGGGAAATCCCCGCAGCCCCACGCGGTACATGCGAACTTTGCTTATATGGCCACAACCACCACCACCTACACCATCAGCGATCTGGCGAAAGAGTTTGACCTCACCACCCGCGCCATGCGCTTCTACGAAGACATGGGCTTGCTGCAACCCGAGCGCTCCGGCCCGGCTGGGCGCAATCGGGTCTACACCGCGCGCGACCGCACCCGCCTCAAGCTCACGCTGCGTGCCAAGCGCCTGGGGCTCTCGCTCAGCGAGGCGCGCGAGATCATCGACATGTACGACACACCGCGCGACACCGGCCCCCAGTTGCGCAAATTTCTCGCGGTCCTGGCGCAGCACCGCAAACAACTGGAAGAGCAAATGGCCGACCTGCAGGCCAACCTGGATGAAGTCAAGGTCCACGAAAAGGAAACCCGGGCCTTGCTGACACGCACAGAGAAGTCGAGGCAGCCGGCTTAGGGCAATGCTGGGAAAGTCCGTTCACGTTGAGCTTGTCGAAACGCCCCCATTGCAAATCAACGACTTGGCGAAGGCTTCGACAGGCTCAGCCCGAACGGAGGGACTTGTTCAGCGTAGCCTTAGCAAGAGGCATAATTGACGTTTACGTAAACGTCAACGTCAATCCCCGTTCAGGCGGCAATGCCAAGTTCAACATGACCCTCATCCCATTCGAGCCCAAGGATGCCGCTTACGCCGAGCGAGTGCGCGCCAGCTTTGAGCTGCAAGGCGCCATGAAGACCCTCGGCGCAAGCCTTGCCGGGGTAGAGCCGGGGCAGGTGGTGATCGAGCTGCCTTGGGCCCAATCGCTGACTCAACAGCACGGCTTCCTGCATGCGGGCATGGTGGCCGCAGCTCTGGACTCGGCTTGTGGCTACGCCGCCTTCAGCCTGATGCCGGCCGATGCGGGTGTCCTCACCATCGAATACAAAATCAATCTGCTCGCACCGGCCCAGGGGCAGCGCTTTCGCATGGTGGGCCAAGTGGTCAAGCCCGGTCGCACCGTGACCGTGGCCGAAGGCCGGGCTTATGCCATCACCGATGGCCGCGAGAAACTCATCGCCACCATGTCCGCCACCCTGATGGCGGTGACCGGCCGAGAAGGCATACGAAACTGAGACACCGAACCCAAGGAGAAAGCTGAACATGAACCTTCCAGGCTTGAACTTTCATCTCGGCGAGGACATCGACGCCTTGCGCGACACGATTCGCGAATTCGCACAAATCGAAATCGCACCCCGCGCCGCCGAGATCGACCGCAGCGATCAATTCCCAATGGACCTGTGGCGCAAGATGGGTGCGATCGGGGCGTTAGGCATCACGGTGTCCGAAGAGTACGGCGGCGCCAACATGGGCTACTTGGCCCACATGATCGCCATGGAAGAAATCTCCCGCGCATCGGCATCGGTGGGTCTGTCCTACGGCGCGCACAGCAACCTGTGCGTCAACCAGATCAAGCGCAACGGCACTGAGGCGCAGCGTCGCAAGTATTTGCCCAAGCTGATCTCAGGCGAGCATGTGGGTGCTTTGGCCATGAGCGAGCCGGGCGCCGGCAGCGATGTGATCAGCATGAAACTCAAGGCCCAGGACATGGGTGGCTACTACCTGCTCAACGGCAGCAAGTTCTGGATCACCAACGGCCCTGACGCCGACACCCTGGTTGTGTACGCCAAGACCGAGCCCGAGCTGGGCGCGCGCGGCGTCACTGCCTTCCTCATCGAAAAAGGCATGAAGGGCTTTTCTATCGCGCAAAAGCTGGACAAGCTGGGCATGCGCGGATCGCACACGGGCGAGCTCTTGTTTCAGAACGTCGAAGTGCCCGCATCCCACGTGCTTGGCAGCGTCAATGGTGGCGCCAAGGTCTTGATGAGCGGTTTGGACTACGAGCGCGCGGTGCTGGCGGCGGGGCCCATCGGCATCATGCAGGCCGTGATGGACAACGTTGTGCCCTACATTCACGACCGCAAGCAATTCGGCCAGAGCATTGGCGAGTTTCAGTTGATACAGGGCAAGGTGGCCGACATGTACACCGTGCTGCAGGCTGCGCGCGCTTTCTGCTACACCGTGGGCAAGAACCTGGACGAGCTGGGCGCCGAACATGTGCGCCAGGTGCGCAAGGACTGCGCCTCAGTCATCCTCTGGTGCGCCGAGAAAGCCACCTGGATGGCTGGCGAAGGCGTGCAGATCTTCGGCGGCAATGGGTACATCAACGACTACCCGCTTGGTCGACTGTGGCGCGATGCCAAACTGTATGAGATTGGCGCAGGCACCAGCGAAATCCGCCGCATGCTGATCGGCCGCGAGCTATTCGCTGAAACCATGTAAAGGGCAGACAGCAATATGCCAATCAAAGATCTCTTCACCCACAACCGCGCCTGGGCCGCCCAGATGGAGCGTGAGAGGCCGGGCTTTTTCAGCGGCCTGACCCAGCAGCAGCGGCCCAAGTACATGTGGATAGGTTGCTCGGACAGCCGGGTGCCGGCCAACCAGATCACCGGCCTGGAGCCGGGTGAAGTCTTCGTGCACCGCAACGTCGCCAACGTGGTGGTTCATTCGGACCTCAACGCGCTCTCGGCGATTCAGTTCGCGGTAGAAATGCTCAAGGTCGAGCACATCATGGTGGTCGGCCATTACGGCTGCGGCGGTGTGCAGGCCGCGCTCGATGGCACGCGCATAGGACTGGCCGACAACTGGATACGCCACATTCAGGACGTGCGCGATCGGCACCGCAGCTTGCTCGACACCGTGGAGTCGCACGAGCGCGCCAATGCGCTGGTCGACCTCAACGTGATCGAGCAGGTGGTCAACGTCTGCGTCAGCACCGTGATGTGCGACGCCTGGGCCAAGGGGCAGAAGGTCACCGTGCATGGCTGGGCCTACGGCATCCACGACGGCCTGTTGCAGGATCTGCGCATGTCAGTTGCCAGCACCGATGCGATCGAGCCACTGTACCGAGCGGCCATCGAAGGCGTGCTGGCGGCGCGCAAGCCGGCGTGATCCACCTCGCACACTAAAAGCCATGTTCCCTCAGCGCCTGGACTCGCCCCTCGCCTACGACATCGCCAAAGCGATGATGGACGGCTTCAATCGGCACTATCGACTGTTCCGATCCGAGTCCGCGAGGGCCAAGCACCGCTTCGAGACCGCTGATTGGCATGGCCAGCAGCGGGCGCAGCGCGAGCGCATCGAGTTCTACGACCTGCGGGTGAAAGAGGCCACCGCGCGGCTGGAGAAAGAGTTCAAGGCCGGCGAGCAGCCAATGGACGTGTGGCAGCAGGTCAAGCTGCATTACATCGGTCTGCTGGTCGATCACCATCAGCCTGAGCTGGCCGAAACCTTCTTCAACTCGGTCACCACCAAGATCCTGCACCGCACCCACTTCCACAATGATTTCATCTTCGTGCGTCCGGTAGTCAGCACCGAATACATCGAGAACGACGAGCCGGCCGCCTTGCCGACCTACCGCGCCTACTACCCCACGCGTGAGAGTCTGGGCGAGACAGTGGTGCGTCTCATTGAAAATTTCCAGTTGCAGCGCCCGTTCGACGACCTGCAGCGCGACGCCAGCTACGTGCTGGAGGCCATCAACGGCCGTTTGGGCGCTATCCGCCTGCGCGCAAATTTTCAGATCCAGGTGCTCTCATCGCTCTTCTACCGCAACAAGGGCGCGTATCTGGTGGGCAAGATCATCAACGGCTTCATCGAAGTGCCCTTCACCCTGCCCATTCTTCACAGCAAGACCGGCAAGCTGTTCATCGACGCCTGCCTGTTCGGCGAGGACGATCTGCTGGGGCTGTTTTCATTCGCACGCGCCTATTTCATGGTCGACATGGAAGTGCCCAGCGCCTACGTGCAGTTTCTGCGCTCCATGATGCCGCGCAAGCCGCGCAACGAAATCTACAACGCGCTGGGCCTGGCCAAGCAAGGCAAGACACTTTTCTACCGCGACTTCCTCCATCACCTCAAGCACTCCACCGACAAGTTCCGCATTGCCCCCGGCATCAAGGGCATGGTGATGCTGGTGTTTGACCTGCCGTCTTTTCCCTATGTGTTCAAGCTCATCAAGGACTACTACCCGCCTCAAAAGGACACAACCCGCGAGCAGATCAAGGGCAAGTACCTGCTGGTCAAGCAGCACGACCGGGTCGGCCGCATGGCTGATACGCTGGAGTACAGCGAGGTTGCGTTCTCACGCGACCGCTTTGAACAAGAGCTGATCGATGAAATCCGCAAGTTCGCCCCCAGCCAGCTTGAGGTGAGCGACCGCGATGGCGACGGCAGCGAAGAGGTCATCATCAAGCACCTCTACATCGAGCGCCGGATGATCCCGCTCAACATCTACCTGCAGGAAACCCTGGACGCCGGGCGTGCTGCGCCGCAAGGCAGCCCTGCCGCCGCGCAAGCGCGCGAACAAATCGAGCGGGCCGTCATCGAATACGGCAACGCCATCAAGGACCTGGTGGCCGCCAACATCTTTCCCGGCGACATGCTCTGGAAGAACTTCGGCGTTACCCGTAATGCCAAGGTGGTGTTCTACGACTACGACGAGATCGAATACATCACCGACTGCAACTTCCGCAAGGTGCCGCAGGCGCGCAACGAAGAAGAAGAGATGTCCAGCGAAGTCTGGTACAAAGTCGGCCCGCACGATGTGTTTCCCGAAACCTTCGGTCCTTTCCTGCTGGGCAACCCGGCGGTGCGCGACGTCTTCCTCCAACACCATGGCGACTTGCTGGACGCAGCCTTCTGGCAGGCCCACAAGGAGCGCATCCAGGCGGGCCATGTTCACGATGTATTTCCTTATGAGCGGGAAAAGCGTTTTGTCAGTCGTCGCCCACGGGCCGTTGCATGAGTACGCGCCTGAACAGAGCGGCCCCACGAAGAGGCAAAATGTATGACTGTGTCTTGCGTTTGGACAAATGCACCAGCAGGAAGGCGCTCTATGCTGCCTACCAAGCTGTGTCACCCCAAGCGATCTCTCGCGTCCCGTGCCGTGCGGCGGGGCGCTTACCTGATTCAACCGAGCTGAAAGGAGCTTCCCATGTCTGATTCCATCGTTATCGTCGGCGCTGCCCGTACCCCCATGGGCGCGTTCCAGGGCGATTTTTCTGCGCTGTCCGCGCACGACCTTGGCGGCGCCGCCATCAAGGCCGCCATGGAACGCTCAGGCGTTCCCGGTGACGCCATCGGCGAGGTGCTGTTCGGCAACTGCCTGATGGCCGGCCAGGGCCAGGCCCCGGCGCGCCAGGCGGTGTTCAAGGGCGGCCTGCCCAAGAGCGCAGGCGCAGTCACCTTGTCCAAGATGTGCGGCTCGGGCATGAAGGCGGCCATGTTCGCCCACGACATGCTCTTGGCCGGCACCCATGAGGTGATGGTCGCCGGTGGCATGGAGAGCATGACCAACGCGCCCTACCTCATGCTCAAGGGCCGCGGCGGCTACCGCATGGGCCACGACCGCATCTTCGACCACATGATGCTCGACGGCCTGGAAGACGCCTATCAGGCGGGTCGCTCCATGGGCACCTTCGGCGAAGAGTGCGCCGCCAAGTACAAGTTCAGCCGTGAAGCGCAAGACGCTTTTGCCACCGCCAGCGTCAAGCGCGCCAAGGCCGCCACCGAATCGGGCGCCTTCGCCACCGAGATCGTCCCCGTCACCGTCAAGGACCGCGCTGGTGAGCGCCTGATCGCCATCGACGAAGGCCCAGGCAAGGTCAAGCTCGACAAGATCGCGTCGCTCAAGCCGGCATTCGCAAAAGACGGCACCATCACGGCTGCCTCCAGCTCCAGCATCAATGACGGCGCCGCAGCGCTGGTGCTGATGCGCGAGTCCACCGCCAGCCGTTACGGCAGCAAACCCATTGCCCGCATCGTCGGCCACGCCATGCACTCGCAAGAGCCCAACTGGTTCACCACCGCACCGGTGGGCGCGGTGCAAAAGCTGTTGGCCAAGACCGGCTGGAAGGTCGGCGACGTCGATCTGTGGGAAGTCAACGAAGCCTTCGCCGTAGTGCCCATGGCGCTGATGGAGGAACTGAAGGTCTCGCATGACATCCTTAATGTGAACGGCGGTGCCTGTGCACTGGGTCACCCCATCGGGGCATCAGGCGCGCGCATCATGGTCACGCTGATTCACGCGCTCAAGGCCCGCGGCGGCAAGCGCGGCATCGCCACGCTGTGCATTGGCGGTGGTGAAGGCACGGCGGTGGCTATTGAGTTGCTGTGAATGTGGCAGGCCTAGCCTGAGGCAAGATCATCCCACGGAGACGCCACATGCCCATCACAAAAGGATTTCGCCAACTCGTTGACGAAGCCATGGCCGAGGTCACCACCCTCAGCGTGGCGCAGACGCGCGAGCGCATGAACGACCCTGCAGTGCAGATCGTGGACATCCGCGACGTGCGCGAGTTGGAGCGCGAGGGCACTGTGCCCGGCGCCATCAACGCACCGCGCGGCATGCTCGAATTCTGGGTTGATCCGGCCTCACCCTATTACAAGCCCGTTTTCGGTGACGAATCAAAGCAGTTCATCCTGTTTTGTGGCGCCGGGTGGCGCAGCGCACTTGCCACCAAGGCACTCAAGGACATGGGCATGACCAATGTGTCCCACATCGACGGCGGGTTCGGCGAATGGGTCAGGCAGGGCGCCCCGGTCGAAACCTACGAAGCCCACCGTGCGCGCCGGCCCAAGGCCAAATAAACTTCTGTCGCGCCCCAAGCCCGATGCCCACGCCAAGCCAGGCTTGCCCATGCGGACGCGCCGATGCGCGCGGCAAGCTGCAGATTCTGGCGCAGTGCTGCGGCCGCTACCTAGCGGGTGAGCAGCCAGCACCCGACGCGGCTTCGCTCATGCGATCGCGCTATTGCGCCTTCGTGCTTGAAAATGCGCCCTACCTGCTGGCTACATGGCATGCCAGCACGCGCCCTGCAGACGTTTCATTCGACACAGCAGTGAAATGGCTCGGGCTGCAAGTGCGCGAGCATCGCGAGCAAGACAGCACCCATGCGCAAGTTGAATTTGTGGCCCGCTACCGCCTGGACGGCCGTGCGGTGCGCCTGCACGAGCGCAGCCGATTTCTGCGCGAAGACGGGCGCTGGTATTACGTGGACGGAGACATGCTTTGACCCCACGCCGATTCGATGCCGTGCTGTTTGACTGCGACGGCGTGCTTGTTGACAGTGAGCCCATCACCAACGGTGTGTTGCGCGACATGCTCGAAGAGCTGGGCTGGAACCTCAGCGCGCAAGAGTGCATGCGCATCTTCGTTGGAAAAGCCGTCAAGGACGAGCGCGCACTGATAGAGGCCCACACCGGCCAGCCGCTGACCGAGGACTGGATGGTGCGTTTTCGCGAGCGGCGCAACCTGGGCCTGATGCATGGCGTGCAGCCCATTAGCGGCGCGTTGCATGCGGTGGTGCAACTTCATGAGCGGTTTCAAGGCCGCATTGCCTGTGCCTCGGGGGCCGACCGCTTCAAGGTGGAACTACAACTGGAGAAGTGCGGCCTGATGCCTTATTTCAAAGGCCGCATCTTCAGCGGCCATGAAACACCGCGCTCCAAGCCCGCGCCCGACGTGTACCTGGCAGCCGCGCAGGCGCTGGGTGTGCAGCCCGCGCGCTGCGTGGTGGTGGAAGACACCGCCACTGGCGTTATGGCCGGTGTTTCGGCCGGCGCCGTGGTGCTGGGCTATAGCCCCAACGAAGCCGGCCACGATGCGCCGCAAGTCTTGCGCAGCGCCGGCGCCGGCTATGTGTTCACTGACATGGCGCAGTTGGCTGATTTGATCGCAGCAGCGAGATAGGGCTTGCGCGCTCAGGCAGCATCCAGGGCCGGCTCCAACTCAAGCTCGACCACCGGCTGCGCGTCGCCCATCTCGCCACCCAGCGCCGCCAGCAGCTCTGGAATCAGCGCGCTCATTTCGCCAGTGAGAATGGCTGCATCGGTGTCGAAGCCGTCATCCTCCTTGCCGCCTTCCTGCACGCCGTCCATCACCACATCGAGCAACTGAATCTTCTTGATCTGCGCGGTCTCGTTGAGCACAAACGAGAGGCGGTCGTTCCAGGTCAGGGCGAGTTGAGTGGGTACCTTGCCCTGGGCGATGTGCAGGGCCACTTCGTCAATGTCCAGTGTGTGGCGCGAGTAGCGCACGCTTGACTTCATCGCGTCAGGGGTCTTGAGCTCGCAGTCGCGGTCCACCGTGAAGCGGCCCGGGGCTTCGCGCTCAGTCAGCCAGAGCGACATGGACGCAGTGGCCGACATCTGCGTTTGCACCGGCCGCACGCCCAAGTCCGGGCGCGAGCCTGGCACCTGTGCCAGCGCTTCGCCCAGGCAAGTGAGCACCAGGTCTGCGCCGGTGTTGCTGGCGGTGTCGATCACCAGGAATCGGTTGACAGGGTCCAGCCACACCAGCGTATGCGAGCGCTTTGAAAAAGCCCTGGGCAGCAAGTCGAGAATGACTTCCTCCTTGAACTCTTTCTTCATGCGCGAGCCCACGCGCTCCAGGCCGGTCTCGTGTTTGTATTTTTCAATGCGCTCTTCCACGCCGGCCTTCACGGCGGATGCGGGCAGGGGGCGGCGCTCTGTGCACAGCTTGAAGATCAGTTGCCCGGCCACGCTCTCGACCAGTTGCGCGCTCTTGTTGCCGCGCGGCGCCACCCAGCCGTGCGATTGGGCTTGCGTCGGCCCGCAGGGCGCGAAGCGTGCGGCCTGCAGGGCATCCTCCAGGGCTTGCAGTGCGGGTGGGACAAAATCTTCTGAGATGCGGAAAAACGTGGCGGTCTTGAACATGGAGTGAGTGAAGTGGGCAAATAAGAATGCATGGCAAGTGACCATGCGGGCTGGGCCTTTCGAAAGGCCCAGGGTGAAATCGGGTGGCGCGCAGGGCGCCCCGTTACTGCTCGGCGAAGGCGCGCTCGATCACAAAATCACCAGGCTTGGTGGTGTTGCCTTCGTTGAAGCCTTGCGCCTCCAGCATGTGCTTGAGGTCGCGCAGCATGCCGGGGCTGCCGCAGATCATGACCCGGTCTTGCGCTGGGGCAAGCCCTGTCATATCCAGGTCTTCGAACATCTTGCCCGTGCGCATCAGGTCGGTCACGCGGCCCATGTTGCGATAGGCTTCTCGGGTAACGGTGGGGTAGTACCGCAGTTGGCTGGTCACCAGGTCGCCCAGGAACTCATGCGCGGGCAGGTGCTCGACCAGCAAGTCGTGATAGGCCAGTTCGTCCTTTTGGCGCACGCCGTGCACCAGAATGATTTGCTCGAAGCGTTCATAGGTGGCCGGGTCGCGCACGATGCTCATGAAGGGCGCCAGGCCGGTGCCGGTGGACAAAAGGAACAAGCGTTTGCCCGGTAGCAGGTAGTCGATCAGCAGTGTGCCAGTCGGTTTGCGCCCGACGATGATGGTGTCGCCCACTTGAATGTGCTGCAGGCGAGAAGTCAGCGGGCCGTCGGGCACCTTGATGCTGAGAAACTCAAGATGCTCCTCGTAATTGGCGCTGACGATGCTGTAGGCACGCAGCAGCGGCTTGTTGTGCACCCGCAGGCCGATCATGGTGAAGTGGCCGTTGGAAAACCGCAGCGATGGGTCGCGTGTGGTCTTGAAGGTAAATAGACGGTCGGTCCAGTGGTGAATGGAGAGGACTTTTTCCTCGTTGAATGCGCTCATGCCGCTATCTTATCTGCCACCGGGCACGCCTTGGGCCGTCTTTGAATTGCCAGTGGCTTGGCCCATGCCGGCAATGCGCACCGCCACCACCCGCGCGTTGGCGCATTCCACACCCTGCTGCACTACGCTGCAGCTCACCGTGTAGCGCCGTTCACTCTTCTCGATCACCCGGGCACGCAACTCCAGGTCCTGGTCGATCGCGGCGGGCTTGAGGTAATTGACTGAGAGATTGCCGGTGACGAACGCAAACGGCAGCGGCCGTCCGTCAATTGGCAGGCTGTTGTCTCGGCAGTGGGTGGCCATGGCGGTCCAGATGGAGTGGCAGTCCACCACCGATGCGATGGTGCCGCCATAGACAAAACCTGGGTGGCCGATATGAAAAGGCTCGGGCCGAAAGCGGCAGACCAGATCGTCCGCATCCCAGCAGCTCTTGATCTGCAGGCCGTGCGCATTGAGTGCGCCGCAGCCGAAGCAATGCACCTTCAGCACGTCCTGCAAGGCACGGCCCTCGCCTGCCGATGGCGGCTCGATCGGTTCAAGATCATTCATGTGATGTCCCCTGGTTTAGCCTAGCGTACAGAGCCGGCAGTGTCGCATCCTCGCGCCGTCCTGCATAGTCTGGCCGGCCCGGCTATCATGCCGCATGCTCACCTTCTACTACGCAACGGGCACCTGCGCCCTGGCCACTCATCTCGCCCTGGAATACGCCGGCGCCAATTACCAGGCTGTGCGGCTCGACATGAGCAAGAAAGAGCAGCAGTCGCCCGAATACCTGCGCATCAACCCCAAGGCTCGCGTGCCGGCGCTTGTCACTGAGCAAGGCGTCCTGACTGAAACGCCAGCGCTGCTCTTGTACATTGCTCAGACCTTCCCTCAGGCCAGGCTCGCCCCACTGGACGACCCCTTTGCGCTAGCCCGCGTCAATGAATTCAACAGCTACCTGTGCTCGACCGTGCATGTGGGGCACGCGCACCGCGGCCGCGGCTATCGCTGGGCCGACGACGAATCCGCGCACGAGTCGATGAAGAAAAAAGTGGCGCAGAACATGGGCGACTATTTCGCGCTGATTGAGGGCGGCATGCTCAAAGGCCCCTGGGTCATGGGCGATGCCATCAGCATCTGTGACTTCTACCTGTTCACCGTCTCGGGCTGGCTGGCGGGTGACGGTGTTGACATCCAAACCTTCCCCAAGGTGGCCTTGCATCGCGAGCGATTGCTGGCACACCCGAAGCTGCAAAAGGTGTTGGCCGCGCATCAATTGGTTTCTTGACGCTGCGCAAGACCTGATTTCAGACCTGGAACTTCCGCATCGCTTGTGGTCCTAATATCGGCGGCTTGTTCAACCGAGCTTCGTTGACCCTTAAGAAAGAAGGCCACGCCATGTTCATCACACACACTTCACACGTCTGTCTTGCCCGCTTGCCACAACGCGCTGTCTTCGCGTTCGCTGGTGTCCTTGGCGCGAGCTTTCTGCTCGCGGGCTGCGCGCCGATGCCGGTTGGCCCCACCGTGGCCGTGATGCCCGCGGCCAACAAGCCCTTTGAAGTCTTCATGCAGGAAGACCAACTCTGCCGTGGCTGGGCGGCCCACGCCATCGGACAGCCGGGCAATGACGCGGCAGCGCGCCAGTTGCTGGCCTCGGGCGCCACCGGCGCGGTCATCGGCGCACTGGCTGGCGCCGCACTGGGCGATCACCGCAGCGCTGGCGCCGGGGCCGCCATGGGCGCAGTGGTTGGCAGCTCGATCGGCGCCAACCAGGGCGCCGCCAGCGCCTGGACTGCACAGCGCCAGTACGACATCTCCTACCAGCAGTGCATGTACTCCAAGGGCAACGTGGTGCCTTCGGCGCCTTATGGCACGTACCGGCGTGCGGTGCCGATGCCTCCTCCGCCAGGCTATCGCTGACCCAGCATGAGACCGGGCTCCGCTTGGGTTGATACCATGTGACTCGCAGGCCGGGTCATTTTCGATCTAGTGTAGTGTTTCACCCTATGCAGCACATAAAACCGCGTCTTTGCCGCCTTGGCGTCGTTGCAAATCCGCGCGATGCCACTGGGCATCGCTGTGGTTTGCGCCTAGCCAGGACGGCAAATCCATCGGTTTTATTAAGTGCTGCATAGGGTGAAACACTACACGAGGCCCAGGAGTACACGGATGACACAAGACACGATAGGCTCGCAGCCCGGCACGGGGCTGGCACTTCGCTCCCTCGTCACCGCCCAGGGGCAGCTTGAGCTCTCTCTGATCGAGCTCGCTACGCCTGCGCCCGCCGAAGACGAAGTGGTGCTGCAGGTGCAGGCCACGCCGCTCAACCCTTCAGACCTCGGTTTGTTGTTCGGTGCGGCGGACATGCGCACTGCGGTGTTCACCGGCACAGGCGCCCAGGCCAAAGTCACGGCTCAGGTCCCGGCTGGGGCGATGAGCAGCATGACGGGCCGCTTTGGGAAGTCCATACCAGTAGGCAACGAAGGCGCTGGCATCGTTGTGGCCGCCGGTGACTCATCTGCGGCGCGCGCTCTGCTTGGCAAGACAGTGGCCGTCATGGGCGGGGGAATGTACGCGCAGTATCGCTGCGTCAAGGCCGAGCAATGTCTCGTGCTGCCAGATGGCGCCAGCGCAGCCGATGGCGCCTCATGTTTTATCAACCCACTCACGGCGCTGGCCATGGTCGAAACCATGCGGCTCGAAGGGCACAAGGCGTTGGTTCACACGGCAGCCGCATCCAACCTCGGCCAGATGCTCAACAAGCTGTGCATCCAGGATGGCATCGGCCTGGTCAGCATCGTGCGCAAGCCCGAGCAAGAGGCGCTGCTGCGATCGCAAGGAGCGGTGCATGTGTGCAGCACCTCATCGCCCCACTTCATGGACGACTTGACGCAGGCGCTTGCGCATACCGGGGCCACCTTGGTGTTTGATGCCACCGGCGGCGGCAAACTGGCCGGGCAAGTCTTGCATTGCATGGAAGCCGCGCTGGCCAGCACCCATGCTCAGGGCTACAGCCGCTACGGCACCAGCATCCACAAACAGGCCTACTTGTACGGCACTCTTGATACCAGCCCCACAGAGTTCAGGCGCAGCTTTGGCATGTCATGGGGCATGGGCGGCTGGCTGGTGTTCGAGTATTTAAAGCGTGTGGACGCCGCCGCCGTGCGTGCCATGCGCCAGCGGGTGGTGAGTGAGTTGAAGACGACTTTTGCAAGCAGCTACGCCAAGGAAATTTCTCTGCAAGATGCATTGAAGCCGCAAGAGATCGCAGCCTACGCAAGGCGCGCGACAGGGGACAAGTATTTGATCAATCCAAGTAGGCCATGACAAGAGTCGAAGCGCCCATCTGCCACGGGCTGCAATGCCGCCATGGGTTATTCTCCAGCAGAGCAAAGGCTGTGCGCCCATGACGCGCAGACCTGAGCGGCAGTTCCATCTATCAGAAGAGCAGTAGGAGACCTTAATGAGGCGATCGCAATTTCTCAAGCTGGCCGCGTCGTCGGTGCTGATGCCCGCGGTGTTCGGCGTGCAGGCCCAGGAAGATTGGCCGCGCAAGGCCATCAAGATCATCATGCCGGCCGGCCCGGGCGGCACGTCCGATGTGTTGCTTCGCCTGATGACCGAACACCTGGCCAAGAGCCTGGGCCAACCCATCGTGACGGATTACAAACCCGGCGCAGGCGGCACACTGGCTGCCACGCTGGGTGCGCAGGCCGACCCCGATGGCTACACCTTGATGCTCAGCTCAGCGGCCACGCATGGCATTGCGCCCTGGATGTACAAGCTCAAGTTCGACGCCGACAAGGACGTCGCGGGCGTGGCGCACATGGCCTTCACACCCAATGTGCTTTATGTGCGCAAGGACTCGCAGTTCAAGTCGGTGCGCGATCTGGTTGTCTATGCCAAGGCCAATCCGGGCAAGCTCAACTATTCTTCTTCAGGCAATGGCACTTCCTTGCATCTGAGCGCTGTGCAATTCGGTTTGCTGGCTGGCGTGCAATGCGTGCATGTGCCCTACACCGGCGCCGCGCCAGCGATGCAGGCGGTCATCGCTGGCGACACGCAGTTCTCATTTGAAAATTCAATCTCCATCATGGGCCAGATCCGCGGCGGCACGGTGGTGCCGCTGGCCGTGACCACCACCACCCGCTCACCGCAACTACCCGATGTGCCCACCATGGTGGAAGCCGGCGTACCGGGCTTCAACATCTCTTCCTGGTTTGGCGTCGTGGCACCTGCGGCCACGCCTCGTGCGGTGGTGGACAAACTGGCTTTGGCCTTCGAGCGCGCGCTGAAAGATCCGCAAGTGGCCGAGGGAATCCGCAAGACAGGTGCCGAGCCGATGTACATCGGCCCTCGCGAGTTTGATGCGTTCATGCGTGCTGAGCGACAAAAATGGGAGACCGTGGTGAAGGCCTCTGGCGCCAAGGTCAGTTGAACGGACCATCGCCATGGACGTCAAACAACTGCTGGCCGACTACCTGAAGCAAGAAGGCGTCTCCACCCTATTTTGCTACCCGACCACACCCATCATCGAGAGCTGCGCTGCCGTCGGCATACGGCCCGTGCTGTGCCGCCAGGAGCGTGTGGGCGTGGACATGGCGCACGGGTATGCGCGCGTCACCAATGGCGAGAAGTTTGGGGTCTTCGCTTCGCAGTACGGGCCAGGTGTGGAGAATGCTTTTTCGGGCATCGCCACCGCCTGGTCGGACGCGGCGCCAGTGCTGCTCTTGCCGCTTTCGCAGTCGCGCGACATTTCACAGACTTTTCCCATCTTCCGTGGCAGCCGATCGCTCGCCTCAGTGACCAAGCACGCCGAAGAAATCGTCCTGCCCGAAGAGACGCCCCATGTGATGCGCAGGGCCTTCAATGCCTTGCGCAATGGCAGGCTGGGGCCGGTGCTGGTGGAGGTGCCCACCGATGTGGTGAACGCGCCCATCGAGCCGCCACGCTTTGCCTACCGCCCGGTGCGCAGCACCCGCTCGGCTGGCGATGCACGCGACATCGATGACGCCGCCGCGTTGCTGGTGGCGGCCAAATGCCCCATGGTGCAAGCCGGGCAGGGCGTGTTGTATGCGCAGGCCAGCGCCGAGCTGGTGGAGCTGGCGCAACTGCTGCAGATGCCTGTGACCACCTCGGTCGATGGCAAGAGCGCATTCCCCGAAGATCACCCGCTCGCGCTGGGCACCAGCGGCCTGGTGTTGACTGGGCACGGCCGGCATTTTCTGGCCAAATCGGATTTGATCCTTGCGGTGGGCACCAGCCTCACGCGGCACAGCCTGGTCAACCCCATCTTGTCGTACAGCAAGAAGTTCGTGCATGTCACCAACGACACACGCGATCTGTACAAAGGCTATGAGACCGACGTCGCCATTCTGGGCGATGCCAAGCTGGTGCTGCGCCAATTGATAGACGCGGTGCGCGAGCGCCTGGGCAAGACGGTGCGCGACGGCGCCACAGCCCATGAACTGGCCGGCGTGCGCGATGCGTGGTTGCAGGAGTGGGCGCCGATTTTGCAGTCCAACGAGACACCCATCACACCCTACCGCGTGATTCATGAGTTCATGCAGTGCGTGCGGCCCGAGGAGGCCATCGTCACGCATGACTCAGGCAGCCCGCGCGATCAGTTGTTGCCCTTCTACAAAGCCACCACGCCCAACAGCTACATCGGCTGGGGCAAGTCGCATGCACTGGGCACAGGTCTGGGGCTGACCATTGGCGCCAAGATCGCGCGGCCTGACAAGTTCTGCGTCAACTTCATGGGCGATGCCGCCTTTGGCATGACGGGTCTTGATTTTGAGACTGCGGTGCGCACCGGCACGCCCATTCTCACGGTGGTCTTTAACAACGCCACCATGGCGGTGGAGATCCCGCACATGCATTTGTCGCACGGGCTGTACGGCACGCGCGACATCGGCGGTAACTATGCCAACCTGGCGCGTGAACTGGGCGGCTGGAGCGAGCGGGTGCAAGAGCCCGGCGCGATCCGCGCGGCCATCCTGCGCGCGCGCCACCAAACCGAGCAGGGCCGCGCGGCCCTGCTTGAAATCATCACCGGGCCGGAGCAGCGCTTTTCCTTCCGCAAGCCACCCGTACCCACTGATTGAACGCGCAGCACAAATTCAGGAGCCGTGAGATGCCGCAGATGAGAAAGGAACTGCACTTTGGTCGCGTGATGAGCTGCTATGCCCAGCGCCCGGCCAACGTCAACGACATGCTCGCGGCAAGCTTTGCCCGCTCACCTGCGCAGACGGCCGTGGTCGACGGCAGCCAGCGCCTGAGCTACAGCGAGCTCGCCGCACGCGCCGCCACGCTGGCTGGCCACCTGGCTGCGCGCGGTGTCAACAAGGGTGACCGGGTCGCTGTGATGCTGACCAACGGCCTGGACGCCGTTCTCAGCGTGATCGCCATCGCGCGCTTGGGGGCCATCCTGGTGCCGCTGGGCACGCGCTTGCGCCGACCGGAGATTGCCTACATCTTCGGCGACTCGCAGCCCGTGGCCATCATTCACGGGGCCGAGTTCGCATTGGAGTTCCCGCCCGAAGGCCCGGCCCAGACCTTGCGTTTCAATGTGGCCAGCGCGGCCTGGCAGGCCATGTGCCAGAGCGGCAGCCAGTCACCCGCGCCGGTGGTGCCAATCGATGAAGAAGAAGTCTTTGGCATCCTCTACACCTCGGGCACCACCGGCAAACCCAAAGGCGCGATGCTCACGCACCTGAACGTGGTGCACTCCTGTCTGCACTGGGAAGACGCGCACAGCCTGCAGCGCGGCGAGCGCACGCTGGTGTGCGTACCCTGGTCGCATGTGGCTGGCCTGTGCGGTGTGGTGCTGCCCTTTCTGCATCTGGGCGGCACGCTGGTGATGATGGCCGAGTTCAAGCGCCGCGAGTTCCTGCTGCAGGCGCAAGAAGAGCGCATCACCCATGCGCTGATGGTGCCCGCCATGTACGGCCTGTGCCTGCTCGAACCCGACCTTGCATCCTTTGACTTGGCGCAGTGGCGCATCGCGGCCTATGGCAGCGCCCCCATGCCCGAGCCCACCATTGCCCGCTTTGCCCAGGCCTTCCCCAAGCTGCAAATGTGCAACTGCTACGGCGCGACCGAGACCACTTCGCCTGCCACCATGATGCCGCCGGGCGATGGTGTGGCGCATGCGCAGAGTATTGGCAAGACCGTGCCCTGCGGCGACATCCGTGTCATGGACGACCATGGCCATGAATTGCCCGCAGGCGAAGAGGGCGAGTTCTGGATAGCCGGGCCCATGGTGGTGCCGGGCTACTGGCGCAACGAGCAGGCCAACGCCACTTCATTTGCCGGCGGCTACTGGAAGTCCGGCGACATCGGCGCCATCGACGCGCAGGGCTATGTGCGCATCGCCGACCGCAAGAAAGACATGATCAACCGTGGCGGCTTCAAGGTCTACCCGGCCGAGGTCGAGAGCGTGCTCACTGGCATCGCGGGCGTGGTTGAAGCCGCGGTGGTGGGGCAGAGCGACCCCATGCTGGGCGAGAGCGTGATCGCCTTTCTCAACGTCACCGGCGATGCACTCACCGAAGAGCAGGTGCGCAGCTATTGCACCGAGCGCATGGCCGATTACAAAGTGCCTGGGCGCGTGGTGCTGGGCCACACGCCACTGCCGCGCAACGCCAACGGCAAGATTCAGAAGGCCGATTTGCGCGAGATGGCCGCGGCCCTGCCGCCGCCAGCGCCCCGCACCAAGGCCACCTGAGGCCGCCACTGTTCGCAAGGCAATCGCATGACCACACCTGATCTCACCCCCGTCCTCGTCGGCATCGGCACCGCCACTCGGCGCGAAGAAGATTTCGAGCGCGCACTCGAACCCATGGACCTGATGCTCGAAGCCGTCGCCGCCGCAGGCCGCGACACGGGCAGCGCCGCCGCGCTGGCCGGCGCCCAGTACATCGCGGTGCCGCGCGGGCGCTGGACCTATCGCAACCCCGCCGGCGAGATCGCACGGGCAGTAGGCGCCAAGGCGGCCACCACCGTGCTGGCATCGGTGGGTGTGTTGCAGCAGACCCTGGTGGGTGAGGCCTGTGCACGCATCGCACGCGGCGAGGCGCACACCACGCTGATCACCGGCGCCGATGCCGGCTATCGCCTGCTGCGCGCCCAGATCGCCGGCCGCCCTGCGCCCGAGCGCGTGCAGGAAGACGAGCCCGACATTTACCTCGCGCCCAAAGACGAACTGCGCCACCCCGCCGAGAAACGCGCCGGCCTGAATATGCCGGTGGGCATCTACGCCATGATGGAGAGCGCGTTTCGGGCCAGCCAAGGCTGGACGGTGGACGAGCACCGTGACCGACTGGCCGCACTGGGCGAACGCTTCAGCCAGATCGCGGTGAACAACCCGCATGCCTGGAACCGCAAGCTCATGAGTGCCGCTTTCATTCGTGAAGGTAGCGAGCGCAACCCCATGCAGGCCTTTCCCTACACGCGGGCGCATTGCTCCACCTGGAACGTGGACCAAGCCTGCGCACTGCTGTTTACTTCGGCCGAGCGGGCGCAGGCGCTGGGCATCCCGCGTTCGCAGTGGGTGTTCCCGCTGGCCAGCAGCGAATCCAATCACATGGTGGCGATGGCCACGCGGCCTGACCTTGCTGCGTGCCCCGGCGCCAGCATCGCAGGCCAGGCGGCATTGCAGGCGGCGGGCCTGCAGGCACAAGACCTGGATTTGGTCGAGCTCTACAGTTGCTTTCCGCTGGCGGTGCAGGTGTATGCACGGGCGGTGGGCTTGTCGCTGGAGCGCGATCTCACCGTCACGGGCGGCATGGCTTTTGCCGGCGGCCCCTACAACAACTACCAGTTGCAGGCCATCTGCCGCGCCGCCGAGCTCATGCGCGCGGGCCAAGGGCGCACCGCCATGGTCACCGGTGTGTCGGGCGTGCTCACCAAGCAGGGCTTTGGCTTGTGGGGCATGGACGCTGCGCCGGGTGGTTTCAAATCCATCGACGTATCCGACGAAGTGGCGCGCCAGAGCCAGCCGGTGACGGTGCTGGAGAACTACAGCGGCCCAGCCCAGGTCGCGGGCTATACGGTGCTGCACGGCCGCGGCAAGCAGCCCCGCGCAGTGGCGCTGGTGGACACGCCGCAAGGTGCGCGCGCCATGGTCACCAGCGAAGATGCGGGCCTGATCGATCGCATGCAGATCGAAGAGTTCGTTGGCCACACGCTACAGGTGCAGGACAACATATTGCTTGGCTGAACTTCAGCCTGCATCTCGACGAAACTCTGCCGGGCTCACGCCTGTCCAGTGCCGAAACGCGCGGATGAAGCTCTTCTCATTGCGAAAGCCAGTTGCCGCCGCCACCTGCTTCACCGCCTTGCTGCTTCGGTAAAGCAAGTCCTTGGCGCGTTCGCTGCGCACCTGGTCTTTCAGCTCTTGCAGGCTCGCGCCTTCCTCCTTGAGCTGGCGGTGCAAGGTGCGGGCTGACAAGTGCAGCAGGCGGGCCAGGCCTTCTGCGCTATGGGTTTGCTCGGGGCTGGCCGCCAGGGCCTGGCGCACTTGCTGCACCAGCAGGCGGTCGCGCCTGTACTGCAGCACCGTGATGGGCAGCGCGCGTTTGAGCATCTGATTGAGTGCCTTCTCGTCGCGGCGCAGCGGCAGATCAAGGTAGCGCGCATCAAAGCGAATCTGCGCGCGAGGCGCATCGAAACTCAAAGGCCCGGGAAACATGAAGCGGTAGGCGTCCGCATGCGCTGGCGCAGGGTAGGGAAAGTGCGCGGCCAGCAGCGGAATGCGCGAATCGATGTACCAGCATGCCAGGCCGTGGATGTTGCGCAGCACATAGACCATGCAGAACTCGCGCGCACTTGGCCCGCGTGTGTGCAGATCGACCCGCTCTTCGATGGCGATCGACGCGATGGGCCCGGTCTCGACCAGGGTGACGCGAATGTCGTCAGTCAGCAGGGCATGGTGACGGCACCAGCGTTTGAGCGCCAGGCGCAGACTGGTCGAACTGATCGAGGCGCGTGCCAGCATGCCGTAGCTGCCCCAGGGAAGCTTGCGGCCGAACATGCCCAGGCCTTCATCGTCCAGCTCTTGCATGGCCGCGCCGGACAGCAGCTCCATTTGCAATGCCGTCATGCGGGCATCGGGCTGTTGCAGGCGGCTTGGCGTGATCTGTGCCAGCTTCAGGGCCTCGGCCGGGCTCTTGCCCTGTTGCGCATAGGCCTGCACCATCACCCGAGCAAATGCCATGGGCGTGGCAGCGGTGGGTGGTGTGCGGGGGCGCGGGGCAGGGCGGCTGGGCATCGCGCTAGTCTGCAACACGGTGGCAGGATTTGCAACCTCCGTGACGGCAAGAAAGGGACCCAAGACGCCTAGCTGGCGGCAGAATGGACGCTCCCATCAGAGGACGCGCGAGGCCGAGTGCCCGCGCCGCGCCTGCTCAGGTGAGACAACCGAGGACATCCATGCCCGCTCTAGAGACCAAACTCAACGCCCGTTCCGCTGAATTCCAGGCCAATGCCGCTGCCATGCGCGCCCTGGTCGATGACTTGAACGTGCAAATCGCCAAGGCGGCGGCCGGTGGCGGCGAAGCAACCCGGGCCCGCCATGTCGCACGCGGCAAGCTGCTGCCGCGCGATCGGGTGCAAATGCTGCTGGACCCGGGCACACCTTTTCTGGAGTTGTCTCCGTTGGCCGCGCATGGCCTCTACAACGGCGACGCACCCTGCGCCAGCATGGTCACCGGCATTGGCCGAGTGAGCGGGGTTGACTGCCTGATTGTTTGCAACGACGCCACCGTGAAAGGCGGCACGTACTATCCGATGACGGTGAAGAAGCACCTGCGGGCTCAGGAGATCGCACAACAGAACCGCCTGCCCTGCATCTACCTGGTCGATTCTGGCGGTGCCAACCTGCCGCAACAGGACGATGTGTTCCCTGATCGCGACCACTTCGGCCGCATCTTCTACAACCAGGCCAACCTCAGCGCGCAAGGCATTGCCCAGATCGCCGTAGTGATGGGCTCATGCACGGCAGGCGGCGCCTATGTGCCGGCCATGAGCGACGAGACCATCATCGTCAAGAACCAGGGCACCATTTTTCTGGGCGGCCCGCCGCTGGTGAAGGCCGCCACGGGCGAGGTGGTGACCGCCGAAGACCTGGGCGGGGGCGATGTGCACACCCGCTTGTCCGGCGTGGCCGATCACCTCGCGCAAAACGACATGCATGCGCTGGCGCTGGCTCGGCAAGCCGTGGCCAGCCTCAATCGCAGCAAGCCGGTGGACCAGCAGTTGCGCGAACCGCGCCCGCCCAAGTACGACCCCAGTGAAATCCTGGGCGTGGTGCCCACCGACACCCGCAAGCCTTACGACGTGCGCGAGATCATCGCCCGCGTGGTCGATGACTCCGAGTTCCATGAATTCAAGGCGCGCTTTGGCACCACGCTGGTCTGCGGCTTTGCCCACATCGAGGGCATGCCGGTGGGCATACTGGCCAACAACGGCATCTTGTTTTCCGAAAGCGCGCAAAAGGGCGCCCACTTCATCGAACTGTGCTGCCAGCGCAAGGTGCCGCTGATCTTCTTGCAGAACATCACCGGCTTCATGGTGGGCCGCAAGTACGAGGCCGAAGGCATTGCGCGCCATGGCGCCAAGCTGGTCACTGCGGTGGCCACCGCCAATGTGCCCAAGTTCACCGTCATCATCGGCGGCAGCTACGGCGCGGGCAACTACGGCATGTGCGGGCGTGCCTACTCGCCACGCTTTCTGTGGATGTGGCCCAACGCGCGCATCTGCGTCATGGGTGGTGAGCAGGCCGCCGGCGTGCTGGCCACCGTCAAGCGCGACGGCATCGAGGCCAAGGGTGGCACCTGGAGCGCCGAGGAAGAAGCCGCCTTCAAGCAGCCGGTGCTCGATCAGTTTGCCATCCAGTCGCACCCCTACTACTCCACCGCGCGCCTGTGGGACGACGGCGTGATCGACCCGGTAGACACCCGCCGCGTGCTGGCCCTGGGTTTGTCGGCGTCGATGAATGCGCCGATACCGGAGGTGAAGTTCGGTGTGTTCAGGATGTAGAATGTGTGCTCATTTGCACTTCTATACACATCATGCGCACAAACATTGATATCGATGATGCCTTGATGGACGACGCCATGCGCGCCGGCCCGTTCAAGACCAAAAAAGACGCGGTCGAAGCCGGTCTCAAATTATTGGCGCGTCAAGCGGCGTACCGCGAAATCCTCAAATGGGAGGGCAAGCTGCGCTGGGACGACGACGAAGACGGTGCCGGGGTGACCGTGTTGACGACAGGCTCTCCTGGCGCGCGTCGGGTCGTTGCGCACTCGCCTCGGGCAAAGCCTTTGGCGGCCAAGTTGCCCGCTTCCAAGTCCCCTGTGGTCAAGCAGCATCATGGTCGTCGTTGACTCTGGCGTGTGGATCGATTTTTTCAACGGCGCCGACACGCCGGGACGCGGCGTATTGCGCGATCTCCTGGCGCATGGCGAAGCAGAGTTGATCGTGCCCGACTTGGTGCTTTACGAAGTGTTGCGAGGCTTCCGAAGCGAGCGCGACTACCTGCAGGCAGAGAAGCTCATGCTTTCGATGAATGTGCAATCCACCGGGGGCCAGGCGCAGGCGCAGCGCGCCGCGATGCACTACCGCAGCCTGCGCTCCGTGGGCATCACCGTGCGCAGCGCCATCGACGTGTTGATTGCGAGTTTCTGCATTGAACGCGGCTACACCTTGTTGCATGGCGACGGAGACTTTCATGCATTCGAAGAGCTGCGCGGTTTGCGCGCCTGGCGCCATTGAGCTTGCACTACCATGACCGATAGCATCTACACCCACCCCGAACACGAAACCCTGCGCGAGCAGGTGGCGCGCTTCATCGCGCGCGAGGTCGAGCCGCATGGCGCCGCCTGGGAAGAACAGGGCTTTGTGCCGCGCGAAGTGTTGCGGCGCATGGGCCAAGCCGGCCTGTTTGGGCTGATGTACGAGAGTGAATATGGCGGCGCTGAGGGCGACGCGATGAGCAACCTGGTGTTTGCCGAGGCGCTGTCGCAGTCCACCTTTGCCGGCTTCGTGATCACCGTGCTGGTTCACACCGACATGGCCAGCCCGCACCTGCACCATGCGGGCAGCGCAGCGCAAAAAGACAAGTACCTGCGCCGCGTGATTGCCGGCGAGCTGATCACCGCGGTGGGCATCACCGAGCCGGGCGCGGGATCGGACGTGGCCGGCATTCGCACCACGGCCCGGCGCGAGGGCGATGAATGGGTGCTGAACGGCACCAAGATGTTCATCACCAACGGCGTGCATGCTGATCTCTACTTCGTCGCCGCCAAAACCGGCAGCGGCAAGCGCGACATGTCCATGTTCATCCTGGAGAAGGGCACGCCCGGCTTCAGCGTGGGCCGCGCCCTGAAGAAGACCGGCTGGCTCTCATCGGACACCGCTGAGCTGGTGCTCGACCAAGTGCGCATTCCCGCAGCCAACCTGCTTGGGCAGGAGGGCAAGGGCTTCTACTCGGTGATGAAGAATTTTCAGACCGAGCGCATCGCTCTGGCCGCCATGGCGGTGGGCCACTGCCAGCAGGCGCTCAAGCTCACGCTGGACTATGTGCGCCAACGCCATGCATTCGGCGGCCCGCTGTGGAACCAGCAGACCATACGCCAGCGCCTGTCCATGCTCGATGCAAAGACGAGGGCGGCGCGCCAGTTCATGTACCACTGCGCCTGGCGCGTCACACAAGGGCACGACATCGTGCAAGACGTGTCCATGCTCAAGGCATTGACCGGTGAGTTGGTCAATGAGGTGGTGCAGACCTGCCAGCAGTTTCACGGCGGTATGGGCTACATGCGCGAGACAGCCATCGAGCGGCTCTGGCGCGACGCACGGGTGCTGGCCATAGGCGGCGGCGCCACCGAGGTGATGCTTGAGGAAGTGGCCAAGCGCTACTGAGCCGGCTTGCCGCATGACATGAACACAGGAGAGCGAAATGAAACACATCCAGTTGAACTACAGCGCCGGCGTCGCCACCGTGACCCTCAATCGACCCGAGGTGCGCAACGCCTTCAATGAGGAGGTCATCGCCGAGATCACCGCTGTCTTTGCCGAACTGGGCGAGCGCGACGAAGTGCGCTGCATCGTTCTGGCGGCCAACGGGTCGGCCTTTTGCGCCGGCGCCGATCTGAACTGGATGAAGAAGATGGCCGACTACTCGCGCGAGGACAACATCGCCGACGCGCAGGCACTGGCCCGCATGCTGCACGGCGTGTATGCCTGCCCCAAGCCCACCATTGCACGGGTGCAGGGCGATGTCTACGCGGGCGGCACCGGGCTGGTGGCCGCCTGCGACATCGCTGTGTCGGTGGACACGGCCCACTACTGCCTGAGCGAGGCGCGCATCGGTTTGCTGCCTGCCACGGTGGGGCCATATGTGGTTCGCGCGATGGGGCCGCGTGCGGCGCACCGCTATTTCATCACCGCCGAGCGCTTTAACGCGGCTGAGGCTCTGCGCATCGGTTTCGTGCACGAAGTGGTGGCGGTCGGTGCGCTCGACGCCAAGGTGGCCGAGCTTGCATCCGGGCTGGTGGCCAATGGCCCGGCAGCGGTCAAGGCCTGCAAGAAGCTCGTGCAGGACGTGGCCGAACAAGAAATCACCAAGAGCCTGATTGCGATGACGGTGGAGGCCATTGCCGATATCCGCGCCAGCGAAGAAGGCCGCGAGGGCGTGCGATCTTTCCTGGAAAAGCGCAAACCCTCGTGGTTGATCAAGAGCTGAAGCCAAACATTTTCCCGGGCCGCAAAAGCCCCCACCCAAGGAAGCCAGATGTTCAAGAAAATTCTGATTGCCAACCGCGGCGAAATCGCCTGCCGTGTGGCCGCGACCGCGCGCCGCATGGGCGTGAGAACCGTGGCCGTGTACTCCGACGCGGACGCCAAGGCCAAGCATGTCAGTGCCTGCGACGAGGCCGTGCACATCGGCGGCAGCGCGCCCAAGGACAGCTACCTGCGCATGGACCGCATCATCGAGGCGGCCAAGGCCACTGGTGCGCAAGCCATTCACCCCGGCTACGGGTTTCTCAGCGAGAACGAAGACTTCGCCCAGGCCTGCGCTGACGCCGGCCTGGTCTTCATTGGCCCGCCCGCTTCGGCCATCAAGGCCATGGGCCTGAAGGCCGAGTCCAAGCAATTGATGGAAACCGCAGGCGTGCCACTGGTGCCCGGCTATCACGGCGCCAACCAAGATGCGGCCCTGCTGCAGGCCGAGGCCGATCGCATTGGTTACCCGGTGCTGATCAAAGCCAGCGCAGGCGGCGGCGGCAAGGGCATGCGCGCAGTGGACAAGTCGCAGGATTTTGAAGCGGCCTTGGCTTCGTGCAAGCGCGAGGCCATCAACAGCTTTGGCGACGATGCGGTGCTGATCGAAAAATACGTGCAGCGCCCCCGCCATATCGAGATCCAGTTGTTCGGCGACACCCATGGCAACTATGTCTATCTGTTCGAGCGCGATTGCTCGGTGCAGCGGCGCCATCAAAAGGTGCTGGAGGAAGCGCCGGCGCCGGGCATGACCGAGGCCATGCGCAGGCAAATGGGCGGCGCTGCGGTGGCGGCGGCCCGCGCCGTGAATTACGTGGGCGCCGGCACGGTGGAGTTCATCGTCGAGCAGCGCGAGGGCGGCCAGATGACCTTCTTCTTCATGGAGATGAACACCCGCTTGCAGGTGGAGCACCCGGTCACCGAGGCCATCACCGGCCTGGACCTGGTCGAGTGGCAGTTGCGCGTGGCCTATGGCGAGCCGCTGCCATTGACTCAGGAGGACCTGCGGATCAAGGGCCACTCGATCGAGGCGCGTATCTGCGCCGAGACGCCTGACAAGAACTTCCTGCCCGCCACCGGCAAGCTGCGCATTTACCGCAAGCCGGACTGCAGCAGTTTCGAGCGGGCCACCGTGCGCATTGACGATGGCGTGCGCGAGGGCGACGTGATCTCGCCTTTCTATGACTCGATGATCGCCAAGCTCATCGTGCATGCCGACACCCGCGAGCAGGCTCTGGCTCGGCTGGACGAAGCGCTCTCGCAAGTCCACATCGTTGGCCCCAACACCAATGTGCAGTTCCTGCGCCATGTGGTCAAGAGCCACTCTTTCGCGCAAGCCGATCTGGACACGGCGCTGATCCCACGCGAAGCGGCGGTGCTGTTCAAGCAAGAGAAGCTGGGCTTGCCGCTGGCGGCTGCGGCGGCTGTGGCGCAGGCCTTGATCCAGGAGAAGGCGCAAGAAGGCGCTGACCCTTTCAGCCGACGCGACGGCTGGCGCTCGCATGGCCTGACCGTGCGGCGCTTTGCTTTCGAATTCCGGGGCGAGCCTGCGCAGGCACAGTTGACCTACCTGCACGATGGTGGGTTTAGTTTGACCGTGGGCAACGTGTCGGGCGTGCTTAGTTTTGATGCGCGGGCGCAGGGCATCGAGATTCATTTTGCCGGCGAGCGTTTCCTTGCATCCGTCTATGCCCATGGCGAATCCGACTACATCTTCAGCGCGCGTGGCGCCACCCAGATCCTGGCCATCGACCTGTTGGCACATGCGGGCGAAGGTGCAGCCGACACCGGGCGCCTCACAGCGCCGATGCCGGGCAAAGTCTTGTCTTTCGCGGTCAAGGCCGGCGACAAAGTGCACAAAGGCCAGGCGCTGGCCGTGATGGAAGCCATGAAAATGGAGCACACCATCGCGGCGCCCGCAGACGGCGTGGTGGCCGAGCTGCTGTACACGCCGGGTGACCAGGTGGCCGAAGGGGCGGAGTTGCTCAAGCTGGCTGCTGCTTAGATCTAATCGGTGCCAGACGAAAGCCCCCAACCCGCATGGTTGACCCGAAGCGAGGATACTTGCGTTCTGCCGTGCACAAACCCGTTTGCCCTGTGAGGCAAGGAGACAAGCAATCATGAGCCTACCCAGCAAAGTCAAACTCGTCGACGTCGGCCCGCGAGACGGTCTGCAAAACGAAAAAGAGCCGGTGCCCACCGAGGTCAAGATACGCCTGGTGCATCTCTTGCAAGACGCGGGGCTCAAGGACATTGAGGTCACCAGCTTTGTCTCGCCCAAGTGGGTGCCCCAGATGGCCGACAACGCGCAGGTCATGGCCGGCATCGAGCGGCGCAAGGATGTGCGCTACTCGGTGCTCACGCCCAATATGCAGGGCTTCGAGGCATCGGTGGCCAGCCACCCCGATGAGATCGTGGTGTTCAGCGCGGCCAGCGAGGCCTTCAACAAACGCAACACAAATTGTTCCATCGACGAGAGCATCGAACGCTATGCCCCCGTGGTCAGTGCCGCGCGGGCCAAGGGTATCTTCGTGCGTGGCTCCATTTCCTGCGCGGTGGGTTGCCCCTACGAAGGCGAGATTGCGCCCGAGCGCGTCGAGTACGTGGCCAAGCTGTTCAAGCAGATCGGCGTGCAGCACATGGGCGTGGCCGACACCATCGGCGTGGGCACGCCGCTGAAGGTGCGCCGCGCGATGGAGGCAACGCTCAAGCACTACGACATCAACGACATCTCGGGCCACTTCCACGACACCTATGGCCAGGCGCTGGCAAATATCCTGGCCTCACTTGAGATGGGCATCTGGCAGTACGACTCATCGTCTGCCGGACTGGGTGGCTGCCCCTATGCCAAGGGCGCGACCGGCAATGTGGCGACCGAAGATGTGGCCTACATGCTTCAAGGCATGGGCATAGACACCGGAATCGATCTGGACAAGCTGATCGACGCGGGCAAGTACATCAGCGATTTTCTCCAGCGCAAGCCCAACTCACGCGCCTCGACGGCCATTTTGAACAAGCGGGCGGGCTGAGCCCGGCGCCGCTCCAGAGTTTCTGATGGCAGCCATCGACCGACTGAACCGGCTTGCGCTCTCGGTGATCCGCACTGAGACGGGTGCGTCGCCTTCGCCTTGCGTGTCGGTCTGCCGCATTCACCCGGTGAGCCGACTGTGCGAGGGCTGTTACCGCACGCTCGATGAAGTCGCTGCCTGGGCGCAATTGGACGACACCGGCAAGCGCGGGGTCTGGCGCTTGATCGCACAGCGCACCATGCCGGCAGGACAAGCCCGATGAAACACATCACCTTCCACCTGGACTTCATTTCTCCATTTGCCTATCTGGCATTCGAGAATTTGCCGCAAGCCTTGCAAGGCCTGAGCTACAGCGTCGATTACAAGCCGCTGCTGTTCGCGGCATTGCTCAAGCACCACGGCCAGTTGGGCCCAGCCGAGATCGCGCCCAAGCGAGACTGGACCTACCGTCAAGTGCTGTGGCTGGGGCGCAAGCTGGGTGTTCCCCTGGAGTTACCGGCGGCCCATCCCTTCAACCCGCTGCATCTCTTGCGCCTGGCGCTGGCCTGTGGCGCCAAAGGCTTGGCCAACCGTTATGTCTGCGAGACCGTGTTTCGCCATGTGTGGCGGGGCGGCGCTGATGCGGCTGACGCGCAGCGCTTCGAATTGCTCAAGGACCTGCTCGCACCAGAGCGCGATCCCGCCAGCGACGAAGTGAAGGCCGAACTCAAGGCCAACACCGAAGACGCAATTGCGCGTGGTCTGTTCGGCGTGCCTGCCTTCTCTGTGGACGACAAACTGTTCTGGGGTTTGGATGCGCTTCCCATGCTGCGTGCGTATCTCGAAGGAGATGCGTGGTTTGCAAGCGGTGATTGGGATGCGGCACATCTATTGCCTACCGGCGCCTCGCGCGCGCCCAAGGCGTGATCCGGGCGCCGCAGGCTTCATTCTCCGCATTGCGAAAACAACAACGAGGGTTTCACCCTAAATCGTCAGAACCCGTTCAGTTTCGCGCAAGCTTGTGTTGGTTTCGCGTCAGAGCTGGGTCAGAGCGATCTTCAAGAATTGGGGCACGTGTTCATTTCGGGCACAGCAACTTCTGGAGACAGCCCATGGCTACTGCAACAGCCCCCCGCCCGATGTCGGCGGAAGAGCGAAAAGTGATTTTCGCTTCCTCGCTAGGCACCGTGTTCGAGTGGTACGACTTCTATCTGTACGGCTCTTTGGCGGCCATCATCGCCAAGCAGTTTTTCTCGGGGCTGGATGCGGGCTCGGCCTTCATCTTCGCGCTGCTGGCCTTCGCCGCCGGTTTCATCGTGCGGCCCTTCGGCGCGATTTTCTTCGGCCGCTTGGGCGACATGATCGGGCGCAAGTACACCTTCCTGGTCACCATCCTGATCATGGGCCTGTCCACTTTCATCGTGGGCATACTGCCCAACTACGCCAGCATTGGTGTGGCCGCGCCCATTATCCTGATCGCCTTGCGAATGCTGCAAGGCCTGGCCCTGGGCGGTGAGTACGGTGGTGCTGCCACCTATGTGGCCGAGCACTCGCCGCACGGCAAGCGCGGCGCCTACACGGCCTGGATCCAAACCACCGCGACGCTGGGCTTGTTCCTGTCGCTGATGGTGATCCTGGGCACGCAGACGCTTCTGGGCGCAGAGGCATTTGCCGATTGGGGCTGGCGCATTCCCTTCATCGGCTCGGTGTTCCTGCTGGGCATCTCGGTGTGGATTCGCCTGTCGATGAATGAGTCGCCCGCGTTCCAGAAGATGAAGGCCGAAGGCCGCACATCCAAGGCGCCGCTGACCGAATCATTCGGCCAGTGGAAGAACCTGAAGATCGTCATCCTGGCGCTGATCGGCCTGACGGCCGGGCAGGCAGTGGTGTGGTACTCGGGTCAGTTCTACGCACTGTTCTTCATGACGCAGGCGCTCAAGGTTGATGCCGCCACTGCCAACATCCTGGTGGCTATTTCGCTGCTGATCGGCACGCCCTTCTTCGTCATCTTCGGCTCGCTGTCGGACAAGATCGGCCGCAAGCCCATCATCATGGCCGGCTGCCTGCTGGCCGCGTTGACCTACTTCCCGGTGTTCACCGCGCTGACCAAGGCTGCCAACCCTGATCTGGCTGCCGCTCAGGCGAAGAACCAGGTGGTGGTGTCGGCCGATCCGGCTGAGTGCTCCTTCCAGTTCAACCCGACCGGCACCGTGAAGTTCACCAGCTCATGCGACATCGCCAAGCAGGTGCTGGCTGGTGCTTCGGTCAGCTACGAGAACGTGGCGGCCGCGCCCGGTTCGGTGGCCACCATCAAGATCGGCGAGACAGCGATCCCCAGCTACAGCTCCAAGGGGCTCAGCGCCGACGATGTGAAAAAGCGTGACGCCGAATTCAAGAAGCTGGTGGCCAGTGACCTCAAGGCCGCAGGCTATCCCACCAAGGCCGACCCGGCCAAGATGGACAAGTTCATGGTCACCCTGATCCTGACCTACCTGGTGATTCTGGTGACCATGGTCTATGGCCCCATCGCTGCCATGCTGGTGGAATTGTTCCCCACGCGCATCCGCTACACCTCAATGAGCCTGCCCTATCACATCGGCAACGGCTGGTTCGGCGGTCTCTTGCCAACCACCGCCTTCGCCATCGTGGCGCAGACTGGCAACATGTACAACGGCCTGTGGTATCCGATCGTCATCGCCGCCGCGACCTTCGTCATCGGCACGCTGTTCATCAAGGAAACCAAGGACGTGGACATTTACGCCCGAGACTGAGCGCGCCTGAAGCACTGCATGAAGAGCCCCGGCATTGCTCGGGGCTCTTTGTAGAGTGGTTCAATGTCTTTAGAAAGCAGCATATGTGGAAGATTGCCCTTGGATTCATAGCCTTTGCGGGCTTGGCGATGTTTGTCATTCTCAAAGGCGGGGACAACCTGGACATGTCCGGTGAAAAACATGGCGCCGATGCGGTGCATGCGCCAGCCGTCGCCAACGCGCCGGCTGCGTCCGCTGTGAAGTAGCACTGGCGTTCACCGCGGGCTTTCGACCGGTTGAGCCCGCACGGAGAGACCATTCAGAGGCGCAGCCACCCATTCGTCCCTAGAATGTTCGGCCCAACTCCGAAAATTCACACCGTATGACTCAGGGACTGATCCGCATCCGCGGCGCCAGGCAGCACAACCTCAAGAACATCGACCTCGACCTGCGCACCGGTGAGTTGACGGTGGTGACCGGGCCCAGCGGCTCGGGCAAGTCCAGCCTGGTGTTTGACACCCTCTATGCAGAGGGGCAGCGCCGCTATGTCGAGACCTTCTCGGCCTATGCGCGGCAGTTCCTGGACCGCATGGACAAGCCGGCGGTGGACAAGGTCGAAGGCGTGCCGCCAGCCATTGCCATCGACCAGACCAACCCGGTGCGCTCTTCGCGCTCCACTGTGGGCACGATGACAGAGCTGAACGATCATTTGAAGCTCTTGTTCGCGCGGGCTGGGCAGTTGATTGACCGCAAGACGGCGCTGCCGGTGCGCCATGACACGCCTGAGACGATCTACGCACAGTTGATGGCACACACGGCAGCGGACGACCCTCGCTTGGTGCTGACATTTCCGGTGGAGTTGCCCGCCGTGACCACGCCCGAAGAAGTGGAGCAGTGGCTGGCTGCCAGCGGCTTCACCCGCGTGCAGGCCCAGCGTGAGGTGGCCACACCCACCGGGCCGCGCAAGGTGCTGGACGTGGTGGCCGACCGGTTTCGCATTCAAGGCACAGAGAAAGTGCGCGCCGTCGAAGCCATCGAGGTGGCGCTCAAGCGCGGTGCGGGGCGAATGTCGGTCTACGCAAGCCAAGGCGAAGGCATGGACATCTGGAAGTTCTCCACTGGCCTGCACTGCCCGCAGAGCGATCTGCGCTATGCAGACCCCATTCCTTCGATGTTCTCCTTCAACTCTGCCGTGGGCGCCTGCGAAACCTGCAGGGGTTTTGGGCGCGTGATCGGTGTCGACTACGGTCTGGTCATTCCCAACGAAAAGCTCACCCTGCGCGCCGGCGCGATCAAGACCATACAGACACCGGCCTGGGCCGAGTGCCAGGAGGACCTGATGCGCCATGCCGAGACAGCAGGCATTCCGCGCGACACACCCTGGTACAAACTCACGTCCGAGCAAAAGGCCTGGGTCATCAATGGCACGCCCGGCTTCAAGGAAGGCAACTGGAACAAGCAGTGGTACGGCATCAAGCGCTTCTTCGCTTATCTGGAAAGCAAGGCCTACAAGATGCACATTCGTGTGCTCTTGTCCAAGTACCGCAGCTACACCCCGTGTGACACCTGCGCCGGCGCGCGCCTGAAGACCGACAGCCTGCTGTGGCGCATCGGCGGCAAGGAAGATGCCGACTCGGTGATGGAGCCCGCCAGGCGATTCATGCCGGCCGGGACCACATGGACGCGTGAGCAACTGGAGGCCTTGCCCGGCTTGTGTCTGCACGATCTGATGCTGATGCCGATCGATCGGCTGCGCAGGTTCTTCGATCGGATTTCTCCAACTGCTGCGCGCAGCGCGCAAGGCGATGCCGCCAGGCATGGCGAACACCAGGCACTCAAGCTCTTGTTCGAAGAAATCACCACGCGTCTGAGATACCTGGTCGATGTGGGCATAGGCTATCTCACGCTCGACCGTCAAAGCCGCACACTCTCGGGCGGCGAGGTGCAGCGCATCAACCTCACCACCGCGCTGGGCACATCGCTGGTCAACACCTTGTTTGTGCTCGATGAGCCCAGCATCGGCCTGCATCCGCGCGACATGCATCGCATCACCGAGGCGATGATGCGGCTGCGCGATGCCGGCAACACGCTGGTGGTGGTCGAACATGACCCAGCGGTGATGCTCGCGGCCGACCGCATCATCGACATGGGCCCCGGGCCGGGCGAGCGCGGCGGGCAGATCGTGTTTGATGGCAGCACGCAGGACTTGCGCCATGCCGACACCCTCACCGGCGCCTACCTAGGTGCGCGCAAGCATGTGGGCATGGGTTTCAAGCGTGCGGTAACCGACGCCACGCCGCGCCTCATCCTGGAAGGTGCGCGCGAACACAACCTCAAGAACATTGCGGTGGAGTTTCCGCTGCAGCGCCTGGTGTGCGTGACCGGCCTGTCCGGCTCGGGCAAATCCAGCCTGATTCAGGATGTGCTGGCACCCGCACTCACCCGTCACTTCGGCAAGGCCACCGAAACCCCCGGACTGCACGACAGACTGCTGGGCGCCGATCACCTCTGCGATGTGGTCTTCGTGGACCAATCGCCCATCGGCAAGACCGCGCGCTCCAACCCGGTGAGCTATGTCGGCGCATGGGATGCGATCCGCGAGATCTTCGCCACGGCGCCGCTGGCACGCCAGCGCGGCTACACCGGCTCCAAGTTCAGCTTCAACAGCGGCGACGGGCGCTGCGCCATGTGTGGCGGCTCGGGCTTCGAGCATGTGGAGATGCAGTTTCTCTCCGACGTGTATCTGCGCTGCCCTGATTGCGATGGCAAGCGATACCGGCCCGAAATACTCGAAGTGAAGATCGAACGCCAGCCCATTGGCGCGCTGCGTCCGCGCGCGATGAATGTGGCCGACGTGCTGGACTTGACGGTGAGTGAGGCGGCCAACCTCTTTGCCAATGACCGCGACGTCATACGCGCACTGCAACCCATCGTGGATGTGGGGCTGGAATACGTGAAGCTCGGTCAACCCGTGCCCACACTCTCGGGCGGAGAATCTCAGCGGCTCAAGCTGGCGGGCTTTCTGGCGCAGGCGGCCAAGAGCGCCACATCCAGTCGGCAAGCCACTGCGACGCGTGGCGTGCTCTTTATGTTCGATGAGCCCACCACCGGCCTGCATTTTGACGACATCGCCAAACTGATGCGCGCGCTGCGCAAGCTGCTTGAAGGCGGCAACTCGCTGATCGTGATCGAACACAACCTGGACGTGATACGCGCGGCCGACTGGCTGATCGACCTGGGCCCCGAGGGCGGTGATGCCGGTGGCTTTGTGGTGGCGCAGGGCCCGCCGGAGGAAGTCAAGCTGCACGCAAGCTCGCACACCGCGCGGGCGCTGCGCGACTATGACAGCACGCTGGGCCTGAACTACATCGCTGCAGAAAAAGGTGTGGATGCGCTGCCCGGTTGGGGACGAGCCGCGGCTGCGAAGAAGAAATTGGAATCTGACCCCAATTCAAATTCGATACAAATCGTCAATGCGCGCGAGCACAACCTGAAGTCGCTGTCGGTCAATATTCCGCACAACAAATTCAGCGTGGTCACCGGCGTGTCGGGCTCGGGCAAATCGACGCTGGCCTTTGACATTTTGTTCAACGAAGGGCAGCGGCGCTATCTTGAGTCGCTCAACGCCTATGCGCGCAGCATCGTGCAGCCGGCAGGTCGGCCCGAGGTCGATGCGGTGTATGGCATTCCGCCCACGGTGGCCATTGAGCAGCGGCTCTCGCGCGGCGGGCGCAAATCCACCGTGGGCACCACCACCGAGGTCTGGCATTTTCTGCGTCTGCTCTATGTCAAGCTGGGTGTGCAGCACTGTGTGAAAGACGACGCACCGGTGCAGCCGCAGACGCCCGACAGCATTGCCGCGCAGTTGATGAAACGTTATCGCGGCCAGCACATCGGGCTGCTGGCACCGCTGGTCATCAACCGCAAGGGCGTGTACACCGAGCTGGCCGATTGGGCACGGCCGCGTGGCTACACGCACCTGCGGGTGGACGGCAATTTTCTGCCGACCACCGGCTTTCCGCGCATCGACCGCTTCAAGGAGCACACGATAGAGCTGCCAGTGTGCGACCTGCATGTGAAGCCCGAGAACGAAGCCTTGCTTCGCGAGAAACTCACTCTGGCCTTGGAGCATGGCAAGGGTGTGCTGCATGTGCTGGCGCCGCTTGACGGGCTGCGCGGCGCGATGATGGCAGGCCATGCGGTGCACCAGCATATTGGCCGTGTGGAAGTGTTCTCCACGCTGCGCGCCTGCCCGATCTGCAGCACCAGCTATGCCGAGCTGGATCCGCGCCTGTTCTCTTACAACAGCAAACATGGCTGGTGCCCCGAGTGCGTGGGCACCGGTGTCAGGCTGACTCGCGATCAGCGCAAAGCTTTTGACGACACGGTGCAGACCGACGACAACAAAGGCCGCGAGCAAACGTTTGGTGAACCTGAAGTGGACGACGTGGCCGACGAAGTCTGCCCGGCCTGTCATGGCGCCCGGCTCAATCTGCAGGCGCGCCATGTTCAATTTGACAAGACCGGCATTGCGCAGATTGCGGCGCTGTCGGTGGTCGATGTGCGGCGCTGGATCGAGTCGCTTCAGGTCAAGGGCGTGCTGAGCACGCGCGAAGAAGGGATTGCGCGTGATCTGATTCCCGAGATCAAGAGCCGGCTGGAGTTTTTGGAAGAAGTGGGGCTGGGCTACCTCACGCTGGACCGCGGCGCGCCCACCTTGTCGGGTGGTGAGGCGCAGCGCATCCGCCTGGCCGCGCAACTGGGCTCCAATCTGCAAGGTGTGTGCTATGTGCTCGATGAGCCCACCATCGGCCTGCATGCGCGCGACAACCAGATCCTGCTTAACGCGCTGCACAAGCTGGGTGGCAAGGGCAATACCTTGGTGGTGGTCGAGCACGACGAGGACACCATTCGCCGCGCCGACCACATCATCGACATCGGCCCCAGCGCCGGCAAGCGCGGCGGGCGGCTGGTGGCGCAGGGATCGGCGGCCGACATCTGCGCTGCGGATGAGTCAGTCACCGGGCGGTATCTGCTGCACGCAATGAAGCATCCGGTGAAGGCGCGGCGTTCGGTGTCCAAGGCCGATACGCAGCAGCGCCTGGTTTTGCGCGGGGCGGATTTGCACAATCTGCAGAACATCGATGTCGATGTTCCGCTGTGTCGCCTGGTGGCTGTTACCGGCGTCTCCGGCTCCGGCAAATCTACTTTGGCGCGCGACGTGCTGCTGCACAACGTGCAGGCGGCAGTGCAGCAGCGCTACACCAAGGCCGGGCGCGATGCCGATGACAAGGGCAAGCACCCAGTGTGGGTCGGTTGCAAGAGTGTGGATGGCTACCAGGTGATAGACCGTGTGTTGGAGGTCGACCAGACGCCCATTGGCAAGACACCCCGCTCCTGCCCAGCCACCTATATTGGCTTCTGGGACACCGTACGCAAGCTGTTTGCCGACACACTCGAAGCGCGGGCGCGCGGCTATGCTGCGGGACGCTTCTCTTTCAACACCGGCGAAGGCCGCTGCCCCACGTGTGAAGGCCAGGGCCTGCGCACCATCGGCATGAGCTTTCTGCCCGATGTGAAAGTACCCTGCGAATCCTGCCACGGCGCGCGCTTCAACCCAGAGACCCTGGCCGTCACCTGGCGCGGCAAGAGCATAGGCGATGTGCTGCAGATGGAAGTGGACGAAGCGGTGGAGTTCTTTGCCGCCATGCCCAGCATCAGCCATCCGCTGCAATTGCTCAAGGACGTGGGCCTGGGCTACCTCACCCTGGGCCAGCCATCGCCCACGCTCTCGGGCGGCGAGGCGCAGCGCATCAAGCTGGTGACCGAGTTGTCCAAGGTGCGTGACGACATCACCCGGCGCGGCCAGAAGGCGCCGCACACCTTGTACGTGCTGGACGAGCCCACGGTGGGCCTGCATATGGCCGACGTGGAGAAACTGGTGCGGGTGCTGCACCGCCTGGTCGATGGCGGCCACAGCGTGATCGTGATCGAACACGACCTGGACGTGATAGCCGAAGCCGACTGGGTGATAGACCTGGGGCCCGAGGGCGGCAACGCTGGTGGCAAGGTGGTGGCGGCCGCCTCGCCCGAGCAGGTGGTCGCGCGCGGGACGCACACCGGCGTGGCGCTGGCGCATGTGTTGGCGCGCACATGACCGGGCACTGCGGCCCAATTAAATGCTTTCCATAGAACGCGCAAAGTCCCATAATGCGTTCCATGGCAAGCTCAGTTATCCCGGAACAAGTCATGGTTCGGTCCCGCGCCTTGGGTGCGCGCATCAAGTCTGCCCGAACACATCGGAAGTTGCGCCAGATCGATCTGGCCCAGCGAGCCGGGGTCTCTCGCTCGACACTGGAGGCAATTGAGCGCGGCGACCTGAGCACCGGGCTGGGCGCCTATTTGCGGGTGCTCTGGGCCATGGGGCTGGACAACGAGATTGAGCTGATCGCCGACCCAGGCCTCGACCGCGAAGGTCTGGCGTTGGAATTTTCCGCCAAGACCAAGCGCGTGCGTGTCAACCGAGGCCTGAGCAATGACTTCTGATGCGTGGGTGTGGAGCTACTTGCCCTCGGATACTCAGCCCACGCTGTGCGGCCACTTCGTGCATGCGAACACGCCGGCCGGCCTGCCATTGGGGCGCTTCGTTTACGGCAAGCGCTTTCTGAAAAACCCGGACGCCTTGCCGCTCGATCCGCTTCAGCTTCGGCTCTCTCCCAGGACCTACGAAACCACCGCCCTGCAGGGTGTATTCGGTCCACTTCAAGATGCCATGCCCGACGACTGGGGGCGGCATGTGATTGAGCGCCTGCATGGCGGTCGCTTGCCCATCACCGCGTATCTGCTTCTGGCTCGCGACGACCGTACGGGCAACCTCGTCTTTTCCAGTTCTGCGGGTGAGCAGCCCCAGTGCGAAAGCTTTCCTGGCATCGAAGTTCTGGAGCCAGCACGCGGCGTCCTGCGGGGCATTGAGCTTGATCGCCCCATCGACGAGCAACTTGCGCATTGGGTGCAGCCCAACACGGCGATGGGTGGTGCCCGGCCCAAGCTGACCATCGAACACGAAGGCAGCCTCTGGATGGCCAAGTTTCCCGCTCGCAATGACCATGGCCTGGCTGTTGCCAAATTGGAAGGAGCCATGCTTGCGCTCGCCCGCCTGTGCGGCATTCAAACCGTTCAGGCCCAGGTCGTCGCCCAGGACATCTTGCTCGTCAAGCGATTCGACCGCGCGCGGGTGCACACACCGGGCTCGCAGGCTGCTGCGGCCGCATGGCGACGCGACGCCTTTGTCAGCGCGCGCACCGTCTTCTACGCAGATCCAGCAGTGCAGGGCACGGCCGAAACCGGCAGCTATCCGCGTCTGGCTACGGAGTTGGCTCGTTGCAGCGAGGCTGTGACCCAGGACCGCCATGAATTGTTCCGGCGGATGGTTTTCAATTGCTGCGTATCCAATACCGACGATCACGATCGCAACCACGGATTGCTGGCTGGCGACGAGCCCGGCTACTACCGGCTTTCGCCCGCCTTCGATATCGTCCCGCGCGTGCACCAGACCCGGCGCCGCTACCAGGCTTTGGGCATAGGTGATGCGGGCGCCCTTGTCACACGAGAAAATCTGGTGAGCAGTTGCGAGTCATTCGACCTTCGGCCCCGCGACGCCACGGCAATCATTGACCAAGTGCAAGCGACGGTGGCGACCAACTGGCGCGCCTGTCTGCAGGAACAAGGCGCCACCGGGGAAGAGATGGATGCACTCAGCGCGTGCTTTGCGCCGCTCATCGAAGACATCGAAGTGGGTGACTTCGGCAGACCCACAGCCGGACAAGCCTGAATGGCCGGCGGCTCGTCAAGGTTGGATGTGCCGCGCGGGACAGTCCGTATTGATTCATCCCCCGCTTTGAGCTTGAATCGCTGAATCCAACTGCAGGAGCATCCATGCGCCGTCGCCATCTCATCCAACTTGCCGCAGCTTCGTTCGCCATTTCGTCGCTGGGCGCGCGGGCCCAGACCTTTCCAGCCAAGCCGATCAAGCTGATCATCGCGTTCCCAGCGGGCGGGCCCACCGACATCACCATGCGTTCGCTGGCGGACAACGCCTCCAAGGTGCTGGGCCAGCCGGTGATTGTGGAGAACAAGCCCGGCGCGGGTGGCAGCCTGCCCGCGCAACAATTGCAGACCTCTCCTGCCGATGGCTATACGCTGGCGCAAATTCCACTGGGTGTGTTTCGCCTGCCCTACACCACCAAGATCAACTGGGACCCGGTCAAGGACATCAGCTATGTGCTCAACGTCACTGGTTATGCCTTTGGCATCGTCGTGCCCACCGACAGCCCCATCAAGAGTTGGAGCGACTTCGTCGCCTATGCCAAGGCAAACCCCGGCAAGCTCAGCTATGGATCAACCGGCACCCTGACCAGCCCGCATCTGACCACCGAGCTGATCGCGCAGCGCCTGGGCATACAGCTCAATCACATTCCCTACAAGGGCAGCGCCGAGCTTGCGCAAGCCATTGTGGGCGGACATGTGATGTCGGCGGCCGACTCCACCGGTTTCGCGCCGCTGGTTGAATCGGGCAAGCTGCGTGTGCTCAACACCTGGGGCGAACAACGCCTGGCCAAATTTCCGGACGCGCCCACGCTGAAAGAGCTGGGCATCGACATCGTGCAGAACTCACCCTTTGGCATCGGCGCGCCGCGCGGCACACCACCCGATGTGGTGAGGCGTTTGCACGATGCTTTCAAGAAGGCGATGGAAGAGCCCAGCTATGTGCAGGCCCTGGCCCGCTACGACATGCTGCCCATGTACATGAGCTCGGCAGGCTACACAAAATTTGCGCAAGACACTTTCGCCACAGAGAAAGCCTTGGTGGAGAAGCTGGGCCTGGGCAAGGCCCAGTAAGGGCCATTGCGCAGGATCGATAGGCGCAATGGAGTCGGTGCACGATACCGTCATGCGTGCGACAAAACCTCTTGTGTGGCTGCCAGCTTGCCACCGCCACCTCGATCTGTCCGACCCGGGTTCTTATTCGGTGCTGGCCGATCGCTATGCCAGCGCCGTCACGGCCGTGGGGCTGCAACCGGTCTCGTTCCCGATGGCGCAGGCCGATGACGTGCCGGCTCTCTTGTCTCTGGTCGATGGTGTGCTGCTCACCGGCTCGCCGTCCAATGTGGATGCTTCGCGCTTTGGTGGCCAGGCGCTTGCCACTGACTTGCTGGACCCCCGACGCGATGCCTTGACCATGGCGCTGGTGCCCGCTGCCATAGCCTCGGGCACGCCCTTGTTCGGCGTTTGCAGAGGCATGCAGGAAATGAACGTGGCCCTGGGGGGCAGCTTGCATCAGCGGGTGGATGAGGTGCCGGGCCTGATGAACCACCGCGAGCCGGACGATGAAGACCCGGCGGTTCAATTCGCGCTGGCCCATCAAGTGAGGCTGGCCCCCGGCAGTGTCTTTGCCCGATGGGCCGATGGCGCCACGGCGCGTGTGAACTCTCTGCACGGCCAGGGCGTCCGGCGGCTTGCACCCGGGCTCAGTGCAGAGGCGCACGCGCCCGATGGGCTGATCGAAGGCGTGCGTGCCACAGGGGCGCAGACATTTGCCATCGGCGTGCAGTGGCACCCCGAGTGGCATCACGCCGCGTACCCTTTTTATGAAAGAAGTTTCCAGGACTTCGCACAGGCCTGCACGCAACACAGGCTGGGGCGCGGGCGCAATTGAATTCGAGGTTCAGGCACCGCGAGACAACAGGGCCTGTGCCACCTGCGCAAACCCCGCGCCGCGCTCGCCCGGGGTGATGTACCTGGGCGGGTGAGCGAGCTGCGCCTCGAAGCGCCGGATGTTGGCCACGCCGATGCTGTGCGCAAAATGTAGGAACATCAACTCATCGTTGGTCGAATCGCCAACATAGGCCCATTGGGCAATCTGCGCATCCAGATCGCGGCCAAGCAACTCGCGCACAATCCAGCGCGCGCCCAAGAGCTTGTTGTGCTGGCCATACCAGCCGTTGATGTGGATGGAACTCACGGTGGCGTTCATGCCTTCGCTTTGCATGAGTTGCACCACTTGCGCGATGGTGCCAGCAGGCAGGTGGGTGAACTCGCTGTGGTCTATGGCGATGTCAGTCTCGCGCCCCGCGCTGTCGCGTGCGAGGGTGGCGCCGGGTACTTCGCTCAAAATGCGCTGCGCCACTTTCTGCATGCGGACAAAGTTGGCGGCGCGCACAGAAGGCGCTTGCTGGTAAAGCCTTCTCAGCTGGCCCGCTTGATCGCGCACCAGCGCCACCGCTCCGTTTTCCGCCACGATCGCATCGACTGGCCACTGCAGCGCGAAGGGCTCGCTCCAGCCCACCGGCCTGCCGGTGATGGCAATGACATGGATGCCCGCGGCATGCAGGTCAGCCAAAGCGCCCAGCGCATCGGCAGTGATGGCGCCTTCGGTGGTGAGTGTGTCGTCGATGTCGGTGAACACACCCGCGATACGCGCACGTTCTGCGAGTGGCCATTGCGAGAGCGGGCGCATGGGCTCAAGCTTGCTGGTGCAGCGCCAGGCCCGCATGCTCGCGCAGCGGGTGGAAGGCAATCTTGGGGAAGCGCTCTTGCGCCAGCCGCACGTCATAGGGCGAGGTGCACAGGTAGGCCAGTGCATTGGCTGCGTCCAGCGCCATGCGCGCGGGGTAGGCGTCGGTGAAGGCGCGCAACTCGGTGGGTGTGTCGGCAGTGATCCAGCGCGCGCCGGTGTACTGGCAGCCTTCCAGTCGGATGTCGGCGTCGTACTCGGATTTCAAGCGGTGCTGCACTACTTCAAACTGCAACTGCCCCACCGCACCCAGCAGCATGGGGCCGCCGATCTCGGGCCGGAAGACCTGAATCGCGCCTTCTTCGCCCAACTGAGCCAAGCCTTGCTGCAGTTGCTTGGTGCGCAGCGGGTTCTTCAGGATGACCGTCATGAACAACTCTGGCGCGAAAAAGGGCAGGCCAGTGAACTGCAGGTTGGCGCCATCGGTGATGGTGTCGCCCAACTGCACACCGCCGTGCGTGGTAAAGCCGATGATGTCGCCGGCGTAGGCTTCGTCCACCGCTTCGCGGCGCTGCGAGAGGAAGGTGACCACTGAGGTGGGCCGCAGCTCTTTGCCCGTGCGTTGCACCTTGAGCTTCATGCCTGGCATGTACTTTCCAGAGGCCATGCGTACGAAGGCAATGCGGTCGCGGTGGTTGGCGTCCATGTTGGCCTGCACCTTGAACACCACGCCGGAGAAACTGGCGTCATCGGGCTCGATCTGCTTGTCCACGATCTGGCGGTTGACCAGCAGGTGGCTCATGCGCGGGCCGGGCGAGGGCGCCAGATCAACCAGGGCTTCGAGCACCTCCATCACGCCAAAGTTGTTGACGCCCGAGCCGAAGAATACCGGTGTTTGTTTGCCGGCGAGAAAGGCGGCATGGTCCCACTCGGGCGATGCACCCACGGCCAGTTCCATGCTTTGCTCTGCGGTCTCGAACTCATGGCCGAAGCGCTTGATGAGGGCGTCACGATCGGACAAGGCAATCGTCTCGAAATCCTGCGGCCGGCGCTCGCTGCCCGATTCGAACACCGTCATTGTCTTGGTGCGCAGGTTCATGATGCCGCCGAAAGTCTTGCCCTGACCCACCGGCCATGTCATGGGCACGCAGGGCATGCCCAGCTCGCGCTCGACCTCGTCCAGAATGTCCAGTGGCTCGCGCACCTCACGGTCCATCTTGTTAATGAAGGTGATGATGGGCGTGTCGCGCTGGCGGCACACTTCGATGAGCCTGCGCGTCTGCGCCTCCACACCGTTGGCCGCGTCGATCACCATCAGGGCCGAGTCCACCGCGGTGAGCACGCGGTAGGTGTCTTCCGAAAAGTCCTTGTGACCAGGGGTGTCCAGCAGGTTGATCACGTGATCGCGGTAGAGCATCTGCATCACCGAGCTGGCCACCGAAATGCCGCGCTGCTTCTCGATCTCCATCCAGTCAGAGGTGGCATGGCGCGTGGCCTTGCGCGCTTTCACCGACCCGGCGATCTGGATCGCGCCGGAGAACAGCAGCAGCTTTTCAGTGAGCGTGGTCTTGCCCGCGTCGGGGTGGGAGATGATGGCGAAGGTGCGGCGGCGCCGGGTCTCTTCTAGGAGTGAAAGGGTTGCCATGGGGCTGAATTCGCAAGTATGTACACGTTTATGTACACGGTATTGATGGGTCGGGGAGCCTCCCAGACTTGGGATGCCAACCCGCTATTGTCGCGGGTCTGTCCGGCTGGCCGAACGGTCAGCGGGACCTGCGACTGAGAGCATGAATGAGTTTTGTGCACAATGGGCGGCACGATGGAGTGCGGACAGCGGGGGCAAGGTCACCGGTGAAACCTAAAACAGCGCTGCGACCGTCTTCATGGGCAGAAACATCCTGCCTTCGGACGCGGACAGCTGCATGAAGCCGTAGCGCTCATAAAACGACGCGGCTGCCGCATCTTTGGCCTCCACCACCACAGCCATAGCGGCAATGACGGCCGCTGCTTGCAGACTCCGATAAAGGGCATCCGGCAATAAGAACTGCCCCAGTCCTCGCCCTTTGTAAGGCTGGTCTATGGCCAGGCGTCCCATCAGAGTGACTGGCAAATGAGGATATCGCGGTAACTTCTTGGCCAACTCAGGCGGCAGATCGGCAGCGTGGATACTGGATGCCGACAGGCTATAAAACCCCAGAACCGTGGAATCGGGTGGCCTCACCGCCACGAATACGGCGGCAACTTGACTTTGCGCATCTTGCCGCGCGTGGTGCTGTAAATAGCGGTCTAAGGCTGCCTGCCCGCAACTGAAAGTGTCGCGACCATGACTTTTTTGTAGTGGCTCGACACGCCAGGCGACGGGCACCAACTGACTCACACCCTGGTCTGTGCGCGATATTGCCGTGCAGCCTTGCCAAGACGCTCATTGGGAGCGGGTGCGGCAAGCAAAGCAGAAACAAACCGGATCTGCTCGTCGCGTGTAAGGGCGATGATTTCATGGGTTTGGATGATTCGGGCAGCAGCCTCCTGCGCACTCGCCACGACAAACTCACTCAACGTGCGTGCGGACAGCGTTGCGGCTTGCTGAAACAACGCCTTTTGTTCCGCGCTGATACGCGCTTCCAGGCGAGCACCACGGGTTCTAGCGGGCACATCACGACTGGTTTGCATGCTAACCTCCAAAGCCAAAACTCGGCACACTCGCATTGTACGCCAATCGTCCGTACATGACATGCCGACATTTAGCTGGCCCTAATGACCTTGCCCCCAAAAAAACGTACTCGATAGCTGATGTGAAAATTCAGCCGCGGGCAATTTTGACGGTGCACCAAATATCGGCTGGTTTATAATTTCCCCCATCCGAGGAGCGTTGCAGCGCCGTACAGGCGTGAGGCTCGGAAATCATCGCAACGACGCTCACCCACTGTTTCGTGAGGTGAGCCTCCGCCGTCAGGCGATTCCCCTTGCGCTCGCAGTGGTCATCCATATTTGTTGCTGGAGCCACCATGAACGCCGTTCTCAAACCCGTTTCAACGCAGGATTGCGCCATTGCCGACCTTTCCCTCGCCCAGTGGGGCCGCAAGGAAATCCGCATTGCCGAAACCGAAATGCCCGGCCTGATGGCCATTCGCGAAGAGTTCGCCGCAAGGCAGCCGCTCAAGGGCGCGCGCGTCACCGGCTCGCTGCACATGACCATCCAGACGGCGGTGCTGATCGAGACGCTGCAGGCGCTGGGCGCGCAAGTGCGCTGGGCGTCGTGCAACATTTTCTCCACCCAGGATCACGCGGCCGCTGCCATTGCGGCGGGCGGCACGCCGGTGTTCGCGATCAAGGGCGAGACCTTGGCCGACTACTGGGACTACACCCACCGCATCTTTGAATTCGGCGCCAAAGGGCAAGAGGGCGAAGGCCCCAACATGATCCTGGACGACGGCGGCGATGCAACTTTGCTGATGCACCTGGGCAAGCGGGCCGAGAAAGACGCCTCGCTCATCGCCAACCCGACCAGCGAAGAGGAAACCTGCCTCTTTGCGTCCATCAAGGCCAAGCTGGCGCAAGACGCCACCTGGTACAGCCGCAAAGGCGCGCACATTATCGGCGTCACGGAGGAGACCACCACCGGCGTGCACCGACTCAAGGAAATGAGTGCCAAGGGCACGCTCTTGTTCCGCGCGATCAATGTGAACGACTCCGTGACCAAGAGCAAGTTCGACAACCTCTATGGCTGCCGCGAATCGCTGGTGGACGGCATCAAGCGCGCCACCGACGTGATGATCGCGGGCAAGGTGGCCGTGGTGGCGGGCTATGGCGATGTGGGCAAGGGCTCAGCCCAGGCTTTGCGCGCGCTGTCGGCCCAAGTGTGGGTGACTGAGATCGACCCCATCAACGCCTTGCAGGCCGCCATGGAGGGCTTCAAGGTCGTGACCATGGAATACGCTTGCGACAAGGGCGACATCTTCGTCACGGCCACCGGCAACAAGCAGGTGATTGGCCATGAACACATGGTCAAAATGAAAGACCAGGCCATCGTCTGCAACATCGGTCACTTCGACAACGAGATCGACATTGCTTCGATCGAAAAGTACGAATGGGAAGAAATCAAGCCGCAGGTCGATCACATCATCTTCCCTGATGGCAAGCGCATCATCCTCTTGGCCAAAGGCCGGCTGGTGAACCTGGGCTGCGGCACCGGCCACCCCAGTTTCGTGATGAGCTCGTCATTTGCCAACCAGACCATCGCGCAGATCGAGCTGTTCACCCACAGCGATTTCTACGAGCAAGGCAAAGTCTATGTGCTGCCCAAACATCTGGATGAGAAAGTCGCGCGCCTGCACCTAAAGAAGGTGGGCGCCATGCTAACCGAGCTGAGCGATGAACAGGCCGAGTACATCGGTGTGCCCAAGCAGGGACCTTACAAGCAGGACTCCTACCGCTATTGATACAGGCACTGTCATTGCGGGCCAGACCCGCAATCCATGTTGGCGTGCCAGCGTGGATGCCGGATCAAGTCCGGCCTGACAAGCACTACCAGAAATGCGCGCTGATCAAGCTCTCGTTGAACGCGGCCTCGCAAGCTCCCGCTCGCAGGCCCAGCGCCTGATCGCCTCCGGCGTGCGCTGGCGCGAGCGAGGCGAATGGAGGGCAGTGGCCAAGAATGGCGACGAGATTCCGGACGAGGCCCTCATCGAGTTGCTGGACACCGCCGAGGCGCGCTATGTCTCGCGCGGGGGGCTCAAGCTGGAAGGCGCGTTGAAGGCCAGCGGCGTCCAAGTGAAGGGCAAGTTGTGCCTGGATGTGGGGCAATCCACCGGCGGCTTTACCGATTGCCTCTTGCAGGCGGGCGCCGCGCGGGTGGTGGGCGTGGATGTGGGGCAGGGGCAATTGCACGAGCAGATGCGCCATGACCCCCGCGTGCTGGCCATAGAGAAGGTCAACGCGCGCGAGCTCACTGCCGAGCATGTGGGCGGGGATTTCGATTTCATCACCGCTGACCTGTCGTTCATTTCCTCCACCTTGGTGCTGCCGGCTCTGGTGCCTTTGCTCAAGCCCGGCGGCGACTTGCTGATGCTGGTCAAACCTCAGTTCGAGTTGCAGCCCGGGCAGGTGGGAAAGCGCGGCATCGTCACCGATACCTCGCTTTACGCGGTGGTCGAGAAGCGCCTGCGGGACTGCTGTGCGTCGCTGGGCTTGCAGGTGCGAGGCTGGTTTGACAGCCCAGTGACAGGCGGTGACGGCAACCGGGAATTTTTTGTGCACGCGATCAAACCCCAAGAAGGCCAGTCATGAACCTTCCCATCAGCCTCGAATTCTTTCCACCCAAGACGCCCGAAGGCGCCACCAAGTTGCGTCTGGCGCGCCAGACTCTGTACACGCTCAAGCCGGAGTTTTGCTCTGTCACCTATGGCGCCGGCGGCTCCACCCAGCAAGGCACATTCGGCACGGTGTCCGAGATCCTGGCCGAGGGCATGGACGCTGCATCGCACTTTTCCTGCGTGGGCGCCACGCGCGACAAGGTGCGCGAAGAGTTGGCGCAGCTCAAGGCCATGGGCGTCAAGCGCCTGGTCGCCTTGCGCGGCGATCTGCCCAGCGGCTTTGGCACGGGCGGTGAGTTTCAGTTCGCAAGTGATCTGGTGTCCTTCATACGCACCGAGACAGGTGACAGTTTTCGCATTGAGGTGGCTTGCTACCCCGAGATCCATCCTCAGGCACGCTCACCTGAGGCCGACTTGCAGGCCTTTGCCACCAAAGTGCGCGCCGGTGCCGATTCGGCAATCACCCAGTACTTCTACAACGCCGATGCCTACTTCCGTTTCGTCGAGGATGCTGACCGGTTGGGCGTGCATCTGCCCATCGTGCCTGGCATCATGCCCATCACCAGTTCAACCCAGTTGATGCGGTTTTCCGATGCCTGCGGTGCGGAGATACCGCGCTGGATTCGGCTGCGCCTGCAAAGCATGGGGGATGATCCCGCTTCGATCAAGGCATTTGGCCTGGATGTGGTCACCCAGTTGTGCGAACAGCTTCGCGCCGGTGGCGCACCGGGGCTTCACTTCTACACCATGAACCAGGCCGGTGCGACGATGGAAATTTGCGAACGCTTGTTTTCGCAGTAGGCCGCACCCAGTGGGCCTTTTCAATGGATTGGCGCGGCGGCCGGTTCTCGTTCGTGGTGCATCGCGCACGCATAAAGGGGCTGAAAGCACCGCCCTTGGTGCGAATCAAGTGCTTGCGGATGCTATAAACATTGGCACATGACTTGCGTTACGCATACGGTCGAGTCTCCGGTCCCCGGCCGGCTCGGCGGTCGTGTGGCCGTCCCGATTCATAAAATGATCTCAACTAACGAAAGGTAGATTATGAAATTCAAGACCCTCGGATTGATGGTGGCGCTGGCAGCTGGCTTGGCCGGTGTCGGACAGGTGGGTGCAGCTGACTGGAGCGACACTTCGATCGGTTTGCGGTGGGGGTCGAAATTCGCCGAGCCTTTCAACACCAAGGACATCAGCAAGAGCATCGTGAACCTCACCCATGTAAGCGGCTACAAGTACGGCACCAACTTTCTCAATGCCGACTTGCTGATGTCCGACAACAAGGACAGTGGCGCGCAGGAAGTCTACGTCGTCTACCGTCACACGCTGGACCTGGGCAAGGTGACAGACAAGAAATTTGCCTTCGGACCGGTGCGCGGTGTCGGCATTACGGCCGGCTTTGATTTCAACACCAAGAACGACCCTGGCTATGGCTCCAAGAAGCGCATGCTGGTGCTGGGGCCAACCCTCATGATGGACGTGCCAGGCTTCCTGAACGTGAGCCTGCTGCTGCTGCATGAAAGCAATCGCCCCTCGGCCATCGCTACCCGCTATACCTACGATTCCCATGCCATGCTCAATTTGGCCTGGGGCATCCCTGTGGGCGGCAGCGGGCTCGCGTTTGAGGGCTTCATGAACTACATCGCCTCCAAGGGCAAGAATGAGTTCGGAGGGCCGACGGCACCTGAAACCAATATTGACATGGCACTGATGTACGACCTCGCTTCGGTCGTCGGTGCTCCGAAGAACACCTTCCGGGCCGGTGTGGGGTATCAGTACTGGCGCAACAAGTTCGGCAATCCGTCGACCGTGCCTGGATCACTGGCCAAGACGCCCATGGTGCGCGTCGAATATCACTTCTGAGATCAGTGGGCACCTGGCTGAGGCTGCGGCGCAACCGCTTCCTCAGCCGCCCGATTCCAGCGTGTGAGCTTGGCCGCGGCCACGGCCCAACACCGTCACCAACTGAGGCAGGGCAGCGGCCAGCACTGGCTTGAGTGTGTGCGGTGGATTGATGATGAACATGCCGCTGGCCGTGAGGCCCTGCCGCTGATCGGGTTCGCCCAGCACATTTCGCTCTGGCGCCTGGCCAATGGCCAGAGTGGCATGCAGCCATGGTTTGCCAGCTTGAGTTGTCAATGTCTTCAGGCGACGCGGTAGGTCGTGGGCCTCGGGCCGCGCAATCACCGGATACCAGATCGCGTAAGTGCCAGTGGCGAAGCGCTTTAGGCTGTCCTGTATGCAGGCGCTCACTTTTTGATAATCAGATTTGATTTCGTAACTGGGATCGATCAGCACCAGAGCGCGGCGCGATGGGGGTGGCAAGAAGGCTTTGAGCCCTTCGAAACCGTCCAGACGTGCCACAGCAACCTGCCTGCCCGCTTCAAGCTGAGCAATGTTGGAAGCCAGAGCCTTGCTGTCGGAGGGGTGTAATTCAAACAGCTTGAGCTTGTCACGCGCCTCCTGCCGTAGCAAGGCCTGCACGATGAAGGGGGAGCCCGGATAAATCTTCAACTGGCCGCCAGGGTTGAAGCCAGCGATCGTCTCCAGATAGTCCTGCAACAGGGGCGCTACTTCTTTGATAGCGGCTTTGGCAGGACTTGCAGGTGCCAGCGCGGAAAATAGCTTCACCACACCATCGGCTGCCTCACCCGAAGTACCGGCATAGTCGCCGTCCAGACGATAGAGGCCAGCGCCGGCATGCGTGTCCACCACGGTCAAGGCGGCGGGTTTTTGCGTGAGATGGCGAACCATGGCAATCAGCATCGCGTGCTTGAGCACGTCGGCGTGACTGCCGGCATGGAAGGCGTGACGGTAGCTGAACATGGTCCGATGGTAACCCGGCAAAAGCGGCTCGGACGGGCCCAGCTTGCGCCAACTTCCTGATTCTTCGTATAATCTTCGGCTCTGCAGCGCTTTTGTGGCTCCGCGGCAGAAGCGCCCTCACGGGTGCAAACCCACCTAAGAGATTCCCAGAAGAGGAACACCGACCGTGGGAAAGAGCCCGAGTAAACCAGCCTTTTGGCTGGGCAAACCACATCGAAAGATACTCATGAAAACGTTCAGCGCCAAACCCGCTGACGTGACGCACGAGTGGTTTGTGATTGACGCCACCGATAAGGTGCTCGGACGAGTAGCCAGCGAAGTTGCTCTCCGTTTGCGCGGCAAACACAAGGCCATTTATACGCCTCACGTCGATACTGGCGACTTCATTGTCGTCGTCAACGCTTCGCAGCTCCGCGTGACGGGCACGAAGAACCAGGACAAGGTGTACTACCGCCATTCTGGTTTCCCCGGAGGCATCAGCGCCACCAATTTCCGCGACATGCAAGCCAAACACCCTGGCCGCGCGCTGGAGAAGGCTGTCAAGGGCATGTTGCCCAAGGGCCCGCTCGGCTACGCGATGATCAAAAAACTCAAGGTGTACGGCGGTGCCGAGCACCCGCATACCGCACAGCAGCCCAAGGTCCTGGAAATCCCGGCCCTGTCCAAAGAGGTGGCCAAATGATTGGTGAATGGAACAACGGCACTGGCCGTCGCAAATCCAGCGTCGCGCGGGTCTTCATGAAAAAAGGCACCGGCAAGATCACGGTCAACGACAAGGACATTCAAGAGTTCTTCGGTCGCCAAACCTCCATCATGATCGTCAAGCAACCCCTGTTTTTGACCCATCACGTCGAGACCTTTGACATCAAGATCAATGTCCACGGCGGCGGCGAGTCCGGTCAGGCCGGCGCAGCGCGCCACGGCATCACCCGTGCTCTGATCGACTACGACGCGGCTCTCAAGCCCGCGCTGTCGCAAGCCGGTTTCGTGACGCGTGATGCGCGCGAAGTCGAGCGTAAGAAGGTCGGCTTGCATTCCGCTCGCCGTCGCAAGCAGTTCTCCAAGCGCTGACACTTGCTACCTCGGGTCCGCATGGCGGCGTTGCAAATCATCACAAGGCTCAAGTCTTGTCTGGGTTTGCGCCTTGCCCTGCGGTCCGTCGCCAAGCAAGTATTCGCATCGCGAGTGCAACAAAAGCCGCCCTTGGGCGGCTTTTGTTTGTTGTGTGGCTGAGAGATGCGGTTCAAGCTCCTTCGCCGTCGCTTGACAATCAGCGCACCGCGGATGTCGGTGCGCAGTGCCTTGCCGTGGCCTTTGCGCTGGGCCATGGTGGCCATCGTGTTGGGGTTTTGCGCCGCAATCGGTCTCTGGGCTTTTGAGTTTGGCAAGAACATCGCTGGGCTGGACCTTGGTGCCGAGGAAGAGTTGACCCGGCTGCGGACCGACGTGGTGCGCTTGCGCCAGGAGCGCGACAAGGTGCAGTCGGTACTGAACACCTCTGCCAGTCTCATCACGGCCGAAAAGGCCGCGCAGGAGAGGTTGGCTGCCCAGATCAAGGCGCTGGAGGCAGAAAACCGATCCATGCGCGACGATCTGGGTTTCTTCGAGAAGCTCATTCCAACCGGCGGCGGGGAAAGCGTGGCCATTCGTGCGCTTCACGCCGAAGTGCTGGGCGGCACCCAATTGAAGTGGCAACTGCTGGTCATCCAGCCGACCAAGAACCCGCCCGAGTTTCACGGCAAGCTGGAAGTGAGCCTGAGTGGCACCCTAAATGGCAAGCCATGGGTGATGGCGGTTCCAGGCGGCGCACAGTTGCTTCAGTTCAAACAATACCGGCGAGTTGAAGGAATGGTCGACTTGCCGGCCCAAGCCGTGGTAAAAAACGTATCCGCCAAGGTGGTGGAGGGCGCGGCCACCCGCGCCGTGCAGAGCATCAAGCTGTAGCCATGTCTCAGGAGTCCCTATGTTCGGCAAAAAAGCGCAACCCCCCATCAAGAGCCTGATCGCTCAAGGCAGCCGTATCGAGGGTAATCTGAGGTTCTCCGAAGGTCTTCGCATCGACGGCGAGGTCATAGGCAACATCAGCGCCAGCCCTGAGCAGTCCAGCATCCTGGTGATTTCGGAGGCGGCGGTGGTCCAGGGCGAGATCCGCGCTGACCATGTCATTGTCAATGGGGCCGTGCGCGGACCGATCCATGCAACGGAGTTGCTGGAGCTTCAGCCCAAGGCCCGAATCGAAGGCGACGTGCACTACAAAGCCCTGGAAATGCACCAGGGCGCCATGATCACCGGTCAGCTCAAGCCCATCGATGGTGAAGAAAAGCCCTTACTTAAATTGGCGTCAAATAATCAAGCGGTTTAATTCCCGAGCGATTTGCAGTAGTATTGCCCCAGCTTTTCTTGGGAGTACCTATGAGCGCAGTTGCCGAAAACCTTGAGACCGAGATGCCAGCACCGCTGGTCTTTACCGACAGCGCGGCGGCCAAGGTCGCTGACCTGATTGCAGAAGAAGGCAATGCCGAGCTCAAACTGCGCGTGTTTGTGCAAGGCGGGGGTTGCTCAGGCTTTCAGTATGGCTTTACTTTCGACGAAATCACGAACGAAGACGACACGGTCATGACCAAGAACGGTGTTTCCCTGCTGATCGACGCGATGAGCTATCAATACCTGGTCGGCGCCGAGATCGATTACAAGGAAGACTTGCAAGGCGCTCAGTTCGTCATCAAGAATCCCAACGCGACGACCACCTGCGGCTGTGGATCGAGCTTTTCGACCTGAAGCGAAACACCGGCTAGGCCGGATACACACATCCCAGCACTCGGGCGCCTTTGGCGCCCGTTGTACTTTTGAGATCCAGCTTTTCGCGTCTGAGGCACTGGCGCGCCAGCCAGGCAAACGCTGCAGCTTCGACCTGCACCGGGGGCAGGCCCCAGCGTTCGCTGGAGGCGACGCGGGTGCCGGGCAAATGTTGCTGCAGCCGGCTCATCAGATGCAAGTTGAGCGCACCGCCGCCGCAGACGATCAGGTCGGCCAAGGTCGGCTGATGACGCAGCACATCGGCGCTGCAGACGCGGGCCGTCAGCTCGGTCAGCGTGGCCTGGACGTCAGCCGCATCAGGCTTGCTTGCCATGCGCAAATGCGGATCAAGCCAAGCCGGGCAGAACAGATCGCGGCCGGTGCTCTTGGGTGGCGGCTTGGCGAAGTAGGGTTCGGCCAGCATCGAATCGAGCAATGCAGGCAGTACCCGACCTGACGCCGCCCAGGCGCCCAACGCATCGTAGGGCTGACCGGTGTGCTGCACGGTCCAAGCGTCCATCAGGCAATTGCCGGGGCCGCAGTCAAAGCCCATCAGAGAGCCATCGGAGCGCAGCACCGTGAGGTTGGAGATGCCGCCAATGTTCAGTGCGGCGATGGTTTGGCCCCGCTGCGCGAACATGGCCCGGTGGAAAAAGGGTGCCAGTGGTGCGCCCTGACCACCCGCTGCCACATCGCGGCTGCGAAAATCCGCCACTACATCGATGCCTGTCAGCTCCGCCAGAAGCGCGGGTTGGCACAGTTGCAACGTGTACCCGGTGCCGTCGAACTCCTGCGGCCTGTGCCGAACCGTCTGACCATGCGCGCCAATGGCTCTGACCGAGCTTGCAAGGGTGCCGCTGGTGGTCAGCAACTCGGTCACGACCTGTGCGTACACCTTCATGAGCGCATTGCCTGCCAGCGCTGCGCGGTGCAGCTCGTTGTGTCCCTCGGAATTGAGGGACAAGAGCTCCGCACGCAGCGCGGCCGAGAAGGGCGCGCTGGCATGGCTCAGCACCATGGGCATTTGTCCTGCGAAGTCGCAGAGCACGCTGTCAACGCCGTCCAGCGATGTGCCGGACATCAAGCCGATAAAGAGCTCAGGCATGCGGCCAGCCGCGCAATCGCTTCAGTTTGCGCTGGCGGTGAGCGTCGAGGATGCTGCAACAGCCAATTGAGCGCGCATCGATCGCACCAGCTTGTCGAATTCGGGGCGCGCCTGCGCGGTCAGTGGCATGGTCTGCCCTTGCCTGGCCATCCGGGTGGGGTCACGGTGGACGCCATTGACGCGGAATTCGAAATGCAGATGCGGCCCGGTGGCCCAGCCAGTGGAGCCCACCGCGCCGAGGTGCTGGCCCTGCGCAATCCGCTGGCCTTGGCGCACCTCGATGCGACTGAGGTGCGCGTACACGGTTTCGTCGGTACTGTTGTGTTTGACGATCACCACTTTGCCAAAACCGTTTTGCTCACCGGCGAAGCCAACAAGGCCTTCCCCAACGCTGCGCACCGGCGTGCCGGTCGCGGCGCCATAGTCCACCCCGAGGTGGGCTTTCCAGCGGTGCAAGATCGGATGCATGCGCATGGAAAAGCCGCTGGTGACGCGCGAGAACTCCATGGGCGAGGCAAGGAAGGCGCTTGTCATGCTCTTGCCGTCCAGATCGAAGTAGCCGCCTTTTTGGCCAGCTTCGCGAAACCAGACCGCCTGGTGCAGCTTGCCGCGGTTCGAAAACTCAGCCGACAGCACCCGCCCGGCGCGCAGTGGCTCACCGTCGGCTTCGAGCGACTTGTACACCACGCTAAACCGATCGCCGCGCTGCAATGAGCGGTGAAAATCAATGTTGCTGCCGAAAATATCCACCAACTGCATCACCACGCTGTCGGGTATGCGTGCCTCATCGGCGGCTGCGAAGAGCGAGCTTCTGACGGTGCCGCTGCCCAGGCGGGTGGCGGGCGCGAGTGGCGCGGATTCGACGCGGGAACTGAAGGCGTCGCCTTCGCCGCGTTCGATCACCAGGCGTTTGAAATTGCCGTTGTCTTGCGGCGCCCAGCGCACGCTCAGCTTGCGCAGATCATGGTCTTCGCTGACCTCGGCAGTCACGCTGCGGCCGGTGCGGCCCAGCACATGGGTACGAAAGGCCGCGTCCCGGCGCAAATACGCCACGGCGGCGGCATCGTCGATGCCTAAGCGAGCCAACAAAGTCTCGGCGCTGTCATGGGGCCGGCTAACATCTGATCGGAAGAGGTTGAAGCTGTGGACTTCAAGCGCAGCAATTTGATCGCCAATGGGCGGCATGGATACCGATTCGAGAATTTGACGGACTTGAACCGACTCCGGGTCGATATCGAGCGACGCGACGGCAAAGGCAGCGCCGCCACCGCCCAGCATGAGCGCCACAACCAGGGCGGTGACATGCCTGGGGTGGTTCTTGAGTGCGTCAGCCGCGCGCAAAGCCAAACTGCGGCCTGCTGCTATCCATTCATGCTTCAATGATCATTCCTTTTAAGGGCTTGCTCGCGCCACAGGCAGTCAAGCAATTTCCTGACCAATACACACAGACCGAAAAAAACAGAGCAGGGTGGCCGGAACTAGAATCGGCATCCTGCAAGAACAGGCGAGTATAGCGAAGGACTGGCTTGTCCAGCCCCGGAAAAACCTTTATGAATCAAGCCACTGTTACAAATTTTCCGGTTACTGATCGGGTCCGTGAGGCCCTGGCTGTCACCCTTCGTGGTACTCAAGAGCTGATACCGCAGGACGAATGGGTGCGCAAGCTTGCCCGATCAGAGGCCACCGCCGCGCCGCTGCGCATCAAATTAGGGCTCGATCCCACCGCGCCCGACATACATATCGGCCACACCGTGGTGCTTAACAAGATGCGGCAGTTGCAGGATCTGGGGCACTGCGTGATTTTCCTGATCGGCGATTTCACCTCCATGATCGGTGACCCTTCCGGTCGCAACACCACCCGCCCGCCGCTCACGGCAGAGCAAATCAAGGCCAACGCCGAAACCTATTACAAGCAGGCCAGCCTGGTGCTCGATCCCGCAAAGACTGAGATTCGCTACAACAGCGAATGGAGTGATCCCCTGGGCGCGCGCGGCATGATCCAGCTGGCCTCCCGCTACACCGTGGCGCGCATGATGGAGCGAGACGACTTCAGCAAGCGCTTCAAGGACGGGCGATCGATCTCGGTGCATGAGTTCCTCTATCCGCTGATGCAAGGCTATGACTCGGTGGCATTGAAGAGCGATCTGGAACTCGGCGGTACCGATCAAAAATTCAACCTGTTGATGGGTCGGCACCTGCAGCACGAGTACGGACAGGAGCCGCAGTGCATCTTGACCATGCCGCTGCTGGAGGGGCTCGATGGCGTCGACAAGATGTCCAAGAGCAAGAACAACTACATCGGCATCAACGAAGACGCCAACACCATGTTCGCCAAGGTGCTGTCGATCTCCGACGAGCTGATGTGGCGCTGGTACACGTTGCTCAGCTTCCAGAGCGAGGCCGAGATCGCGGCACTCAGGGCACAGATACAAGGCGGGCGCAATCCCAAGGACGCCAAAGTCATGCTGGCTCGGGAAATCACCTCGCGCTTTCACGGGAACGCTGCCGCCGATACAGCCGAGCAGGACTTCGCCAATCGCAGCCAGGGCGGCGTGCCAGATGACATTCGCGAGGTGCAGGTGGCAGGCGCGCCGCTGGGCATCGGCCAGGTTCTCAAGCAGGTGGGCCTCGCGCCTTCCACCAGCGAGGCCTACCGCCTGATCGAAGGCGGCGGTGTGCGGGTGGACTCGGCCGTGGTCAGCGACAAGGGGCTCAAGCTTGAAGCCGGCAGCTACATCATGCAAGTGGGCAAGCGCAAATTCGCCAAGGTCACACTCACTGGCTGATGCCATGACCTTGCTTGCCGCTGTTCGCAAGGCATCGCCGATGATGCTGCTGCGGGTTTCCATCGCTGTGGCGGTGGTGACCATCGTGCTCAAGTCACTGGCCTGGTGGATCACCGACTCAGTGGGCTTGTTGTCGGACGCGTTGGAGTCATTCGTGAATCTGGCCAGCGCCGTGTTTGGGCTGGCGATGGTGACCGTCGCCCACAGACCGGCCGACGCTGGGCATCCTTACGGCCACCACAAAGCCGAATACTTTGCGTCAGGGTTCGAGGGCTTGCTGATCATCGTGGCCGCCCTGGGTATTGTCTGGACGGCAGTCGAGCGCCTGCTGCATCCGCACCCGCTCGATCAGCTCGGCTGGGGCGTGGCCTTGTCGGTGATCAGCTCGGCCCTCAACGGGGCGCTGGCCTGGGTCATGATGCAGTCGGCCCGCCAGCACCGGTCCATCGCATTGGAGGCCGATGCACGGCATCTCATCACTGATGTGTGGACCTCAGCCGGCGTGGTGCTCGGCATTGGGCTGGTGGCACTGGTTGGCTGGCAGTGGCTGGACTCTGCCGTGGCCATCGGCGTGGCGATCAACATTCTTCGCGAAGGCGCATCGCTGATGTGGAAGTCGTCTCAGGGGCTGATGGACAAGGCGCTGGAACCGGAAGTCATGGACGAAGTCCACAAGACGCTGGCATCCTTCGAACACCACACCATCCGCTTTGACCACATCTCCAGCCGCCGCTCAGGCCGGCGGCGTTTTGTCGACATGCACATGCACATGCCGGCCGGCTGGACGCTGGGCCGCGCTGCGGCGCTTCGCACCTCGGTAGAGCAGGCGCTGATGAGCGCGGTGCCGGGGCTGAGGGCCACCATCCAGTTGCTGCCCACCGATGTAGAGGCGCATTTTGACGACCACAAGGACCTAATTTGATCAGCTTGATTCAGCGGGTCAGCCAGGCGCGCGTGGTGGTCGATGAAATCACCATCGGCGAGATCGGGCGCGGCCTCTTGGTGTTGGTGTGCGCTGAGCGCGGCGACGGCGAGGCGCAAGCCGACAAGCTCTTGGCCAAGTTGTTGAAGCTGCGCATCTTCAGCGACGAGGCAGGCAAGATGAACCGCAGCGTGCAGGATGTGGAAGGCGGGCTGCTGCTGGTGAGTCAGTTCACGCTGGCCGCCGCCACCGCGGGTGGCAACCGTCCGAGCTTCACCAACGCCGCGCCGCCCGAAGAAGGGCGCCGGCTGTATGAGTATCTGGTGAGGCAGGCACGCGCAGCGCATCCGCTGGTGCAGACCGGCGAATTCGCGGCCGACATGAAAGTGCATCTGGTCAATGATGGGCCGGTGACCATACCTTTGACTGTGAGATAGCAGCCAGCCGTCAATACGGATTCTCAAACCCCAGCGCCCCCAGCAGCAAAATCTCCAGCGCCTCCATCTCCAGCGCAGCGCGCTCGTTACTCTCATGGTCCCAGCCTTGCGCGTGCAGCGTACCGTGCACCAGCAGGTGCGCATAGTGCGCCTGCAAGCTCTTGCCTTGCTCTTGCGCCTCACGCTCAACCACCGGCCCGCACAGCACCAGATCGGCCATCACCGTGGGCGCACGTGCATAGTCGAATGTCAGCACATTGGTGGCGTAGTCCTTGTGGCGGTACTGCAGGTTGAGCGAGCGTGCTTCTTCCTCGCCCACAATGCGCACTGCAAGCTCGCCCGGCTGGGCCAGTGCATGTGCGATCCAGCGCGCTACAGCCGGGCGCCTGAGAGTGGCGCGGTGGGCGGCCACGCCCGCAAACACGCCAAACTGCAGTGAAAGGTCGAGTGCGGGCAACACAGGGTTTCGCATTGCTTCACTTCGCATCGCGTTGGCGCGCTGCATCATAGGCATCCACAATGCGCGCCACCAGCGGATGGCGCACCACGTCGGCACTCGTGAAACGCGTGTGAGCAATGCCCTTGACGCGCTTGAGAATGTGCTCGGCTTCCACCAGGCCCGAGAGCTGGCCTTTGGGCAGGTCGATCTGAGTGACGTCGCCTGTGACCACTGCCTTGGCGCCAAAGCCGATGCGCGTCAAGAACATCTTCATCTGTTCGGGCGTGGTGTTCTGCGCCTCGTCCAGGATGACAAACGCATTGTTCAGCGTGCGACCACGCATGAAAGCCAGCGGCGCGATCTCCAGTGCCTGGCGCTCAAAGGCCTTGATCACTTTGTCAAAGCCCATCAGCTCATACAGCGCGTCGTACAGCGGGCGCAGGTAAGGATCGACCTTTTGCGACAAGTCGCCCGGCAAAAAGCCCAGCTTCTCACCCGCCTCCACCGCTGGCCGCGTGAGCACAATGCGCTGCACCGCGCTGCGCTCCAGGGCATCGACCGCGCAGGCCACCGCGAGATAGGTCTTGCCGGTGCCGGCAGGGCCAATGCCAAAGGTGATGTCGTGCGTGGCAATGTTCTCCAGGTACACGCTCTGGTTGGGTGTTCGGGCCTTGAGGTCGCTGCGCCGGGTGTGCAACACCTGCGCTCCTGCTTCATCTTCGGACATCGAGGCGTCGCCCGCCAGCATCAGTTGCACCTTGTCCGCGCCAATCGGCCGGGCAGCGATTTCATAGAGTGCCTGCAATACCTCCATCGCACGCTGGGCGCGCGCCTTGGCCCCGTCGATCTTGAACTGCTCATGCCGGTGCGCAATGCTCACCTGCAAAGCGGCTTCTATCGTGCGCAGATGCTCATCTGTGGGGCCGCACAGGTGGGCTAGGCGCTTATTGTTGGGCGGGGAGAAGGTGTGGCGCAGGATCAAGGGGTGGGCTTTCCGGGTCGGTTTTGCCTCACATTGTCGGGCCAAACCGCCGGCGCATGGCGTGGCCGTTGCCGTGCTCGGCCACGCACCCCGTCAAGTGCGGGCGATGCAATCCGCTACCATCCCACTGATACCAAGGAATAGCGCACCGTGATCGGACGACTCCAGGGCCTGCTGGCCGAAAAAAACCCACCCCAGGTGCTGATCGATTGCAATGGCGTCGGCTACGAAGTGGACGTGCCCATGAGCACCTTCTACAACCTGCCCGGCATTGGCGAGCGCGTCAGCCTGCTGACCCATTTCGTGGTGCGCGAGGACGCGCAGATTCTCTATGGCTTTGGCACGGGCGGCGAGCGCGAGGCCTTTCGCCTGTTGATCAAAATATCGGGCGTGGGCCCGCGCACAGCCTTGTCAGTTCTCTCAGGCATGAGCGTGGCCGACATCGCGCAAGCGGTCACCGCGCAGGACGCGGGTCGTTTGGTCAAGGTGCCGGGTATTGGCAAGAAAACAGCCGAACGATTGCTGCTGGAGCTCAAGGGCAAATTCGGCCCCGATCTGGGCCTGCCTTCGGGCGCCGCCACCAGCGATTCGCAGGTCGACATCCTGCAAGCCCTTGTGGCCCTGGGCTACAGCGACAAAGAAGCCGCCGCTTCGCTCAAGGCGCTACCGCGCGATGTGGGCGTGAGCGAGGGCATCAAGCTCGCCTTGAAGGCATTGGCCAGGTGAGCCCGCCATGAGCATCAAGACCGACGACTTTGACATGCCGCCGCCTCAGCGGGTGGTGTCGGCCGCGCCGGCATCGCCCAACGAAGAGGCGATTGAAAGAGCGCTGCGGCCCAAACTGCTGGATGAATATGTGGGCCAGTCCAAGACGCGCGAGCAGTTGGAGATTTTCATCAGCGCCGCACGAAAACGCGGCGAGGCCATGGACCATGTGTTGCTGTTCGGCCCACCCGGGCTGGGCAAGACCACGCTGTCGCACATCATCGCGCATGAGCTGGGCGTGAACCTGCGCCAGACTTCCGGCCCGGTGCTGGAAAAACCCAAGGACTTAGCGGCGCTGCTGACCAACCTGGAGAAGAACGATGTGCTTTTCATCGACGAGATCCACAGACTCTCGCCGGTGGTCGAAGAGATCTTGTACCCGGCGCTGGAGGACTATCAGATCGACATCATGATCGGCGAAGGCCCGGCGGCGCGCTCGATCAAGCTGGACCTGCAGCCCTTTACCTTGGTGGGCGCCACCACGCGTGCGGGAATGCTCACCAACCCCTTGCGTGACCGCTTCGGCATTGTGGCGCGGCTTGAGTTTTATACCTCTGAGGAACTCACCCGCATCGTGCGGCGCAGCGCCAGCCTGCTCAAGGCGCCGATGGACGAACAAGGCGGCGTAGAGATTGCTCAGCGATCGCGCGGCACGCCGCGCATTGCCAACCGCCTGCTGCGCCGGGTGCGCGACTACGCGGACGTCAAGGGCACAGGCCACATCACGCAGGACATCGCGAACAAGGCGCTGGCCATGCTCGATGTGGACCCGCAGGGCTTTGACGTGATGGACCGCAAGCTGCTTGAAGCGGTGATCCTGCGCTTTGACGGCGGCCCCGTTGGCCTGGACAACATCGCCGCCAGCATTGGCGAAGAGCGCGACACCATCGAAGACGTGATCGAGCCCTATCTCATTCAGCAGGGTTTTTTGCAACGCACACCGCGCGGGCGCATCGCCACGCTGGCGGCCTACCGCCATCTGGGTGTGGCGCCGCCGCAGGCACACCCTGGGCTCTTCGAGTCTGGCGACTGACATTCACTCATGAAACTCTCTCCCATTCAACGCCGCTGGGTCTGGATTGTGGGGGCGGTGATTGTGGTGGCAGCCGCGCTGATTGCCTGGTTGTCTTTGCGCCATGCACCGTCTGACGCCGTGGTGTTGCAACAGGCGCCGCTGGTGCGCACCCTGCAATTCTCGGCGCGGGTGGCCACCTTGTCGCGGGTGGATGTGGGAAGCACCATCACTGGCCGCGTTGGCGAGGTGCTCTTGCGCGAAGGGGCGCAGGTGCGCAAGGGCGAAGTTCTGCTGCGGCTGGAGTCCGACGAGCTCTCCGCTGCCGTGGCGCAGGCGGTCGCTTCCGAACAGCAGGCACAGGCTCGGCTGGCCGGTCTGCGCAGCACCGGGCGTGGCGCGGCGAACGCGAGCCTGGCCCAGGCCGATGCCACTCTGGTTGCGGCGCAAGCTGAGTTGCGCCGCAATGAACAACTGGTCGCTCAGGGTTTTGTCAGCGCCTCGCGCCTGGACGACGCGAAGCGTGCGGTGGACGTGGCCCGCGCGCAGCAGGCGGCGGCCCGTGCGCAGCATGAGGCCAACGAAGACACCGGTACCGATGTCGTGCAAGCCCAGGCACAGCTCACGCTGGCACGCGCGGCCACCCGGGCGGCGCGCGCGCGGCTGGCGCAAGCGGTGGTGACGGCGCCGGCCGATGCCAAGGTGCTCACGCGCCTGGTCGAGCCGGGCCAGATCGTGCAGCCAGGCAAGGCGCTGATGAGCCTGGCGCTGGCCGGACCTACGCAATTGGTCGCACAGGTGGATGAGCGCTTTCTTGACCAGCTTCAAACCGGCCAGAGCGCCGCTGTGGTGGCCGATGCATTTCCGGCGCTGCGATTTGCGGCCACGGTGTTGTCGATCGCGCCGGCGGTGGATGCGCAGCGTGGCGCCATTGAGGTGAAGTTCGCATTAGCCGGGCAGGCCCCAGCTTATCTGCGCGAGGACATGACCTTGTCGGTGGAGGTGGAGACCGCCCGCCGTGAGCGTGCCTTGGTGCTGCCTTTGGCGGCCTTGCGCAGCCCTGGGCCGCAGGCGCGGATGAGTGTGCTGGTCCATGAGCAGGGGCGAGCGCAGTCGCGCACGGTGCGCCTGGGCTTGCGCACGCTGGACGCGACCGAAGTGCTGGAAGGGCTCGCCGCAGGCGACGAGGTGCTAATGGACGCCACCCTTGCGCCCGGCAAGAGAGTGCGGGTGCGCGTGCTGCCTTGGAAACCCGGCCAAGGCGCCGCATCGGGCGCCACACGCGAGGATGCCGGATCGGCTCTCAGCAACGCGATGGGTCGCTGATGCGGGCGCGGCGATGATGTCCTGGCTCGGTTTCGAACGAAGCGTAGCGCTGCGCTTTCTGCGCGAAGGGCGTATGCAGACGGTGCTGATCATCGTCGGCGTGGCCGCCGGGGTTGCCGTCATCGCTTACATATCGGCGCTGATCAACGGTCTGCAGAGCAACACCTTGAACAAGACCTTGGGTGCGCAAGCCCATGTGACATTGCGCGCCCCCGACAACGTGGTCATCCCCGCCGCTGCTGTCGCATCAGGCACGAACTACCTCACCGACACCCAGGCGCGTGCGCAGCGGCTGCGCTCGGTGGCCAACTGGCAGGCGCTGGTGCCTTTGCTTGAACGCACGCCGGGTATTGCAGCGGTTTCGCCCATGATGGCGGGTGCAGGCCTTGCCTTGCGCGGCGAGGCCACCCAGGCGATCTCGCTGATGGGAGTGGACCTGGACCGCTATGACCGCATCGTCGGGCTGCGTGGCAAGGTGGTGAGTGGCGTGGCCAGATTGGGCCCGGGCGAGGCCATCGTCGGGCGCGAATTGGCGAGTGACCTGGGCCTGCGCGTGGGTGACCGCATGACAGTGCAGACCGCCAGCGTGAGCGACTTCGTTCGCGTCACTGCGCTGGTCGACCTGGGTGTGCGCGAGTTGAACCGGCGCACCGTGATCGTGCCGCTGCGCGCGGCGCAGAACCTGCTGGCACTGCCCGGCGGCGCGACGACGATTGACCTTGCGCTCACGGACGTATGGACCGCGCAAACCCAGGCCGACGAATTGCGCCGCCAATTGCCCTACAAGGTGGAGAGCTGGCAAGAGAGCAATGCACAGCTCGTCTCGGCGCTCAATGCGCAATCGGTCAGCACCGCACTGATTCGCGGTGTGGTGCTGGCGGTGGTCGTGCTTGGCATTGCCAGTGTGCTGGTGGTGTCGGTGGTGCAAAAAAGCCGCGAGATCGGCATTTTGCGCGCCATGGGCGCCACCCGTGCCCAGGTGCTGAGAATCTTTCTGGTGCAAGGCGCGGTGGTGGGTGCGCTGGGCTCGGTGTTGGGGCTGGCTCTTGCAGTGGCCATGATCTGGTTGTTCTCCAACTTCGTGAGGGGCTCAGACGGACTGCCTCTGTTTGTCATCACGCTGGCACCTGCCTTGGCGCTACAAGTTGCACTGGTGGCCACCGTGTGCGGCGTATTGGCCGCCATCGCGCCGGCACGGCGCGCCGCAGCCATGGACCCAGCCCAGGCCATACGCATCTGAAGCCATGGCCGATTCATCCTCAAAAGCTGCGCTGATCGAACTGAGCGAGGTGCGCAAGACCTACAACGCTGGCTTGCCCAGCGAGGCCGAGGTGTTGCATGGCCTGTCGCTGCGGGTGGATGTGGGCGAATTCATCGCACTGATCGGGCCATCAGGATCGGGCAAGAGCACGCTGCTCAACATTGTCGGTCTGCTCGAACGCATGACTTCGGGCAGCTATCGTCTGCAGGGCGAAGAAGTGCAGACCTTGGACGATGCGGGGCTCACACTGCGCAGACGCAACATGCTGGGTTTCGTGTTTCAGTTTCATCATTTGCTGCCGGCCTTCACCGCCCTGGAGAATGTGACCATGCCCATGCTGATGGCGCAAGGGCGGGTGGGCGACAAACAGCGAGAGAAGGCGCGCGAACTGCTGTCGGCCGTGGGCTTGGCCAAAGCGATGGACAAGCGCCCGGCTGAGCTATCGGGTGGCATGCAGCAGCGGGTGGCCATTGCGCGTGCATTGGTGATGGACCCGCCCCTGGTGCTGGCCGATGAACCCACCGGCAATCTCGACACCGCGTCCTCGGACGAAGTGTTCGTGCAATTGCGGCGCATGCATGCAGAGCGCGGCACTTCCTTCGTGGTGGTCACGCACGACCCGCGGCTGGCGGCGCGATGTGATCGGCAGGTGGAGCTGATTGATGGGCGGATTGCCCGCGACGAGGCACACGTGAGGGATGCGGCTGCCTGAGGTCGCAGCCAGGCGGGCATCAGCTCTCAAGCCTGCAAGGCATCCCACATTTCCTTGTCCCGCTCGGCTGTCCAGATGCGAGGGCTCTTGATGCCCTTGGCTTCATCGTAAGCGCGACTCACGTCGAAGGGTAGGCAGTGTTCGTAGATGAACACATGGCCAAAGATCGGGTCCATGGTCTTGCGGGTGTGGGCCATCGCGGCCTTCAAGTCCATGTTGGCCGAGGCTGCCTCGCGGGCCGCCGCGTAGAGCGTCTCGACCCAGCGCTTGGTGTAGTCCAGCGCCTTGTTCACATCGGCCGTGCCTTTCATGGCTTCGCCACGCCCGGGCATGATGGCTTGCGCGCCCAGTGCCCGCAAGATTTCCAGCGTGGCCGGCCATTCTTCCAGTTGCGCGTCGCCGGTATAGACGCCCGCTTCGTATTCGACCAGATCACCTGAGAACAAGACTTTTTCTTCTGCCACCCAGGCGATGGTGTCGCCGCGGGTATGGCCGGGGCCTGGGTGCCAGACCTGCACCTTGACACCGCCCAGGTCCAGCGTGAGGCGGCCCGGCACTTCGCCTTGCGCCGGGTTGCCCCCGCCAACCACCAGCGTGGGCCAGGTCAGCCCGGGCACGCTCTCTGCGTTGCGGAACAAGCGTGGGAAGCGTTCCATCTCCGACTGCATGTCTTGCTGGCCGCGCTCGATGATGAGCTCCAATGTGCCCTGGCTGGCGATGATCTCGCTTGCGCCCTCGGCTGCATAGGCTGCGGCGCCCAGCACCCGCACAGCGTGGTAGTGGGTCAGCAGCACGTACTTGATCGGCTTGTCGCTCACTTGGCGGATGCGGGCGATCAGGTCTTGTGCCATTGCGGGCGTGGCGGTGGTGTCGCACACCATGATGAACTTCTCGCCAATGATCACGCCTGAGTTCGGGTCACCCTCGGCGGTGTAGGCCCAGCAATGGGGGCTGAGTTGTTCAAAAGTTATTTTCTTGTCGGCCAGATCGGCTTGACTGGCGAAGGCTTTGGACATCCAGGACTCCTGGTGCGGGGGCACGATGGGGAAGCCTGGATTCTAAGACCGCCCTTGCGCAGCCTTGTAGGGCTCGCGGCGTACCTCAGTTCAACCTAGAAACGGCAGTTGGACGCGCTCGAGTGGGTGTCTGGCAAGCCCGATGGCAAGGCGTGACGACGCCGCAGGCTAATGCCTGCAAGGAGGAGCAACGCCGCCAGCGGGCTTGCC